>NZ_JAVIIY010000016.1:0-107799 GCF_033977345.1 Mesorhizobium dulcispinae | reverse complement strand
CATTGGCCGAGATCGTGCCGACCTGGGCGACTTCCTCGGAGGTCTTGATCTTCTTGGAGGCCTTGCCGAGAGCGGTGACGACTTCACCGACGGCGAGGTCGATACCGCGCTCGAGATCCATCGGGTCATGCCGGCGGCAACCGCCTTGTGGCCTTCCTGGACGATCGACTGCGCCAGAACGGTCGCGGTCGCCGGCCGGCTGTTCGAGAGCTGGGCGGCGTTCGAGGCGCATCTGGGGCGCCGTTGGGCAACTGCGGGACCTGATCCGCAAGGTCCAGGCCGACTGTGCGATCGATCTGGATACGAACAGGTACTCGGTGCCCTGGCACCTGATCGGCGAGAGCGTCCAGGTCGTGGTGTTGGCTGGCCGTGTGATCATCCTTCATGCGGCCAGATGATAAACGATCATGCCCTGTGCCGGGGGCAGTGGTACAATCGGCTTCATTGCTCCTCAAAACGGTGAGAAGGACATCTTCGTTCATGCCACCGCGCAGACCCGCTCAGGACTGAGCATGCTGATGGAGGGACAGAAGGTGTTTGTCCAATGCGGGCAGGGCAAGAAAGGCCTGGAAGTTCGGACTATTCGCCTCGCTTAGCCAAATGCGTTGGCCCAACCGAAATCGCGCCTCAGACGAAGAAAAAGCCCGCTGCCGGGAGGAGGTGACAGCGGGCTCTATTTCGATGAGACGCGGGAGGAGGTGCGCCCCACTCAGCGTCGGCACCACATCTGGGAGGAGTAGATGGCCGACAACATGATCATAGCAACAGCAACGGATATTGCAACGCACAAATTTTTTATCGCACGTGCGAAATCATGCCGGATCCACAACACATTGTGCCGTGGTCGCCGCGTCGATGCGGCGCCTCTCACGCAAATTGGCTATTTGGAAGATTGGGAGGAACGAATGAATGCTAAAGTTTTCAGCAGCCCCCTTTTCGTAAAGCGGGCTACGCACCCAGATCGCAGAGACCTGATCCACGAAGCCGCCCTTAGGGCACGATGCATACGACGGACGCAAGCCGGTAAGCACGGCGCGCAATGCCTTTTTGGGCTTTGCGAAGCGGGTCGCCATATTGGAAGATCCAACCCTCCGCGATGCAGTGGATCGCCGCCTGCCCATCCACCAGCCGCTAGACGAGCTTTCGTCGCAGCCGCGCGCGAAGCACGCGTTCTACGCAGCGTTCAGATTTAGGACGCCGCTCATTGAATCTCGGCCATCTGCGCATCGCTATTTTGGCGCGGTCCGAACACCCCTCCCGGCATCCGCCGGGAGCAAGCTAACCCCGGACTTCCGCGATGGCATCCTGGTCCGGCGCCGGATATTCCACCATGGGGGCGGGCCCAGCTGCGGCCCGCTCGGCTTCGCTTTCGTGGCGATGGTGATTGAAGGACGGAGCCCGAGCGGGAGTTGGTCCGCTGCAGATGTAGAGGGGCGATGCCGCCTCCATAAGTGCCGTTTGAACCATTCCCCATCCGGTCTCCTGGAACGCGCTCAGCGGACCGGCGGCGCGTGATCGCTGATGCTTCTTCCGACCGTCGGGAGCGGGATCTCGGCGACCAAGATGGGGAGATCATAATGATACTGGATTATCCCAATACGGAATGATCCGAAACTGGCTGGCGGAGAGCCGTCTCGTTTCTGGCCGGGCACATTTAAATACGCAAGTCCCTTCGATCGCCCGCCAACGCCGGCCTCGTGGAACAGCTGACTTCGACGCGCCATGATAAGGGCGCAGCCACGCCAAGGTGTCGAGGCGTTTCGCCACCGGCAGCTCGATTGCCTTGGGAGCGGTGGATCCCAAGATTGACCGCTGTGTGGCGTTGCCGCTCAGCGCCGGCGAGTGTCACCGCGCGCTACGCCGTCTCCGCTTTTTACCGAATTGCGCGTACCGCAGCCACCAAGTTCAGGGCAGGGCGGACCTCCTCCCATCTGCGCGTTTTGAGACCGCAGTCGGGATTCACCCCCACAGTTGGCCATCCAACAATCGATGGCGCGCAAGCATAATGAGGTTGAAAATCTCGGCCACTTCTGGGATCCCCGGCGAGTGAATGTCCAGCGGCGACCTCATCCCGGCCTTCGGCCAGGGCAAGGGCGAGCACGATCAGCTCGTCGGTCTTTTGCGCCGCGAAGGCGAACCACGACTTCACATCCGCTTCGAGTGCCGTCTCGATGTCCACGTCAATCGGCACATGTAGCATCGAAAGGCTCTGTTGGAATGCCGTCGCGCATCTTTGGTCCATTTATCGGGTGGATGATTGCTATTCCAACAATCAATTTTACCGTCCCAATAAAATCGTATTAGAGGATCCTGAATTGCAGCGCGTCGGTATCCTCGTCGTGATTGGTGCGTCGACTGAGGCTGCCGGAAAGAAGTCGGAGACGGCATGTGCGGGATTGTTGGTATTGTTGGGCAACTGCCCGTGTCGGAGCGGTTGGTCGACGCCTTGACGCGTCTGGAATATCGCGGCTATGATTCCGCCGGCGTTGCGACGATCACCGGGGGCGCCTTGCAGCGGAGGCGGGCTGAGGGCAAGCTCGTCAATCTCGAGACGAGACTGAAGGCAGAGCCGCTGAACGGCTCCATCGGCATCGCCCACACGCGCTGGGCAACCCACGGAGCGCCGACGGAAGGCAATGCGCACCCGCACTTTACCGGCGGTGTGGCCGTCGTTCATAACGGCATCATCGAGAATTTTGCCGAGCTGAAGGAGGAATTGACGGCGGCGGGAGCCGAGTTCCAGACCGACACCGACACGGAGGTCGTCGCGCATCTTGTGGCAAAACACCGCCAGGAGGGCATGGGGCGGGGCGAAGCGATGCATGCCATGCTGAAACGCGTCAAGGGCGCCTATGCGCTCGCCATCCTGTTCGAGGATGATCCGTCGAGCATCATCGCGGCGCGCAATGGACCACCGCTGGCAATCGGCCACGGCGACGGCGAGATGTTTTTGGCATCCGACGCGATCGCGCTTGCCCCCTTCACGAATGAAGTCACCTATCTCATCGACGGTGACTGGGCCGTAATCGGCAAGGGGGGTGCCGATATCTTCGATCTCGACGGCTACCCCGTAGAGCGTCCGCGTCAGACCTCCATGGCCGCGGCTTATCTGGCCAACAAAGGCAAACATCGCCACTTCATGGAGAAGGAAATCTACGAGCAGCCCGAGGCCATTGGCCATGTGCTCGCCCATTATGTCAGCTTGATAGAGAATCGCGCCGATCCGGTTCCTAGCTTCGATTTTGCCAGCATTCCGAGCCTGGCGATCTCTGCCTGCGGCACCGCCTACCTCGCCGGACTGATCGGAAAATACTGGTTCGAGCGCTATGCTCGCCTGCCAGTCGAAATCGACGTTGCGTCCGAATTTCGCTACCGCGAGATCCCGTTGTCGCCCCAGTCTGCTGCTCTTTTCATTTCGCAATCTGGCGAAACCGCCGATACGCTGGCCTCGCTGAGATACTGCAAGAAGCTTGGACTGAAAATTGGCGCGATCGTCAATGCCGCCGAATCGAGTATCGCTCGGGAGGCCGACGCGGTCTTCCCGATCCTTGCCGGCCCGGAAATCGGCGTCGCCTCCACCAAGGCCTTCACCTGCCAGCTTGCCGTTCTTGCCGCACTTGCCATCAGCGCCGCCCGGACCCGCGGAACGGTAACCGAAAATGAGGTGCAGGCGCTGGTCCGAAGCCTTGCCGAAATGCCGCGCATTATGGGCCAGGTCCTGAACAGCATCCAACCTAAGATAGAGCTTCTGGCGCGCGAATTATCTAAGTATCAAGACGTCTTGTATCTTGGCCGTGGCACCAGTTTCCCACTGGCGATGGAAGGTGCGCTGAAGCTCAAGGAGATTTCCTACATCCACGCCGAGGGCTATGCGGCGGGTGAATTGAAGCACGGTCCGATCGCATTGATAGACAAGGACATGCCGGTGATCGTCATCGCGCCATTTGATCGCTTTTTCAACAAGACCGTCTCCAATATGGAGGAAGTCGCCGCCCGTGGAGGGCGGGTTATCCTCGTCACCGATGAAAAAGGAGCAACCGCATCCAAGCTCGACACCATGCACACGATCGTGCTGCCAGCTGTCGACGAGATTATCGCGCCGATGGTCTTCTCGCTGCCCATACAGCTTCTTGCCTATCACACAGCGCTCTTCATGGGTACAGATGTCGACCAGCCGCGCAACCTCGCAAAATCAGTCACCGTCGAATGATTGTGACGCGCTCATAGCTGGGGCCGTCCATTGGAAATACATTCCAAGTGACAAAGCGCGTCGCACCGGTACTTGGATGTCGACGAGACGCAGATCGATGGCGATACCCGCGGTTAGGTCGGCATTTGCCCCGGTGAAGGTAATGCCCAGCGAAGCACCCAGCAGAGCCACGCTGCCATCCGCGACAATGCCTTCTTCTACGGTCGCGCGGGTCGCGTTCAGGGCGTCGACACGATCCTGCCGGGCCAAATCGACAAACGGCGCGCTGTGCAGAACTGGGCCAGACGGCGGTTCGGCCCGGCTGCGCAATGGCTGTGAGCCCGGGCCTCTGGTCGGACCGATTGGTGCGCGAGGGCAGGGTGGCGCGCCAGTAGAACTGCGAGGTTAGTCGCATGCTGGAGTACGCGAATGTGGGCGTCCGCGCCGACTGATGTCAAGATCACCTGAAACCGGTAAGTGGCGCCAACCCGTTTCCGAGTTCCGGTAATTAGACTGGGACGCCAAGGGGAAAACCGCCCTCAACGGGATGCACATGGGACATTTCGATTTGCCCGCGCTTTCCTAAACAGCTGTCACTAGGAGGAAGGAAGCTAGTCCTTGGCACGCCCCTACAGCAGCCCGGCTTGCCCGGCCTCGCGGCGCAGGTTCTGGCGCGGACGCGGGCCGATCTGCTGGATCACCAGGCCGGCGGCCAGCGAGCCGAGATCGCCGCACTCCTTGAGGCTGCGTCCGGTCGTGTAGCCGTAAAGGAAGCCGGCGGCATAGAGGTCGCCGGCGCCGGTCGTGTCGACCAATTCCTCGATCGCCGTCGCCTGGATGATAACGGTCTCGTCGCCGCGCACGATGACCGAGCCTTTCTCAGAACGGGTGACGGCGGCTATTCTGCAGTCCTTGCGGATGGCGGCCAACGCCTCCTCGAACGAGGAGGTCTGGTAGAGAGACTTGATCTCGTGGCTGTTGGCAAAGACGATGTCGACGGTGCCCGAGCGCATCAGCTCGAGGAACTCATCGCGGTAGCGGTCGACGCAAAAGGAATCCGAAAGCGTCATCGACACTTCGCGGCCGGCGGCATGCGCCAGCCTCGCGGTCTGTCGGATCGCTTCCTTGGCGCGCGGCGGATCCCACAGATAGCCTTCGAAATAGGTGACCTTGGCGCCGGCGGCCTTGTCGGCCTCGACGTCCTCCGGCCCGAGTTCGATGCAGGCGCCGAGATAGGTATTCATCGAACGCTCGCCATCGGGCGTGACGAAGATCATCGAGCGAGCCGTCGGCGGCTCGCCATTGAGCGGCTTGGTGTCGAAGGCCACGTCCTGGGCGTGGATGTCGTGGGTGTAGATTTCGCCGAGCGCGTCGTTCGACACCTTGCCGAAGAAGGCGGCGCGGCCGCCGAAGCTCGCGACACCCGCCGCCGTGTTGCCGGCGCTGCCGCCTGAAGCTTCGATCGCCGGTCCCATGCGGCTGTAGAGCAGCTCGGCGCGCCGGGTGTCGATGAGGTTCATCGCGCCCTTGATGATGCCGTTGGTTTCCAGGAAGGCCTCGTCACACTGCGCGATGATATCGACTATAGCATTGCCGATGCAAAGCACGTCATATTCCGGCATCGATATCTCCAACGACTGCCGGCTTTCTGCCACGCCGGCCGGGCGCGATCAGTTGGGATGGGCTTTCCCCATGCCAATCTATTCGGCGCGAGTCTCGCGGCGCTGCGAGCTTTGCATCGCGCCATAAGTGCCAGCCTCTCCTAGGTAGACTCAAGCTCTTCGCACCCGCAGTGCTCATAGTCGCGGGAAATAAATGCACCCGGCTTGACCTCGCTGACCTCAAAGAGCCTTTGGGATTCTTACCAGTTTTAGCGATTTGGTGTTGCAAGGCCTCCGTGAATTTTCTGGAAGGATCTGCTACAATGCTGAACCGAAACGCAACGCTATGCCGGAGACGATCCGAGGTGGCAGCGGGCTGATAATGCCGCGCCACGGCGCGGTACAAAACGGCTATTTGACCGGTTTGCACTCCGCCGCCTGGCTGGTTTCAGTTGATAAACCGTGTCGTGAAGCAGAAACAGGTGCCCACTTTGCCCCGTTAGACAGAGCGCGGAGGCCCGAGAGGGAATTGCTGGCTTGACGGTGCAGCGCCGGCAAAGTCACGCGACTGGCGCGACCATCTCCGGTCAATCTCGCCAACGCGGCAGCGCGATAGGAAAATTCCCTACTCTGCTGCCGCTCAGGCGCAATAGTCCTTGTTAGGTGGATGCTTGTCGGGCGTCTGAGGGATGTTCCAGCATTCATTGATGGCTTTCTGGCCTCGGCAGTCAGATACGAGGCGTAAGCCTCCACTCGTCTAATCCCTGGCCTCCACAGCATTTCCGACTTTGGGTTTACGCCAGCGACGTCGATCGAATGGGAACATGATGTAATCCCGCACGGTCAGCGGCTCGGGCTGGTTTCGCATGCCAACCTCCGGCCACTCATTCTTTTTTGGCCAGTATGCCGTTAGAAAAATCGTATCCCAGATGGTTGTGAAAAACCCATAGTTTCGGTGCCGGTGATGCGCTTCCATCGAGTGGTGGATGCGGTGGAATTTGTTGTCGCCGATGATGTATCGAAGCGGCCCAAGATTGATGCGGGTACTAGAGTGCGAAAGATGGGCCTGGAACGTAATCAGCGTCATGGCAACGATGGGCACCACGCCAGATTCAAAATGGATCAGAGCGAGTGGCAGTGCTACCAGCGCTGCGTAAACAAGGGGTTCGGAGATGTGATGATTGCAATTCCATGCCGTCAATTCGCGGATCGAGTGGTGCGTAGCGTGAAGCCGCCAGAGGAATGGAACAGCATGCTGAGCGCGGTGCATCCAATAATAAAAGAAATCGCCAGCAATCGCGACTAAAACCCCGGAAAGGACCGCCAATCCACTGCCGACGATTGCGTTGTCAGAGTGGAGCAAGGTTGCGAAATTGATCGTTACCAGCGGCTTTATTCCTAACCAGGCCAGACCAACAGCGAAGAAGTGCCAAACAAACGCACCCAACCCGAGCCGAATAAGCCAATTCCGCACGCCGCGAGCGTATGACGCAAGACTGTATCGATAGGCCGGAACGGTGAACTCCAGCGCGGCGCAAATGGTGGCGAAGACCACCACCAGCTCAAGCGAGTTCACGAAGATCTGCGATATGTGATTAAAATCGAGAATTTGCATTTGTTTGCTCCGGCGAATCGTTCAAGCTGCGCTAGCTTCAGGTCGGAACATCGAGGCAGTCATTTTCGTCATCAGGGCGAATCCAATGGTTAGTCGATCTCCGGCGCGGCCCGATAAATTCGAGGTCGGCACCCCGAATTTGTATCCGCGCAGAAAGTACCAATTGCACGTAACGGTCATGCAATTTGCTTTTCGTGCGCATTCAGCCGTGATTATTCCGTCGGTACGCGGGGCATCGCGGGAGCGGACTATGCGGAGTTCTTCTGGATTGGTAAAATCGATTGTTTGGATGAGACGTATCCGTTTCCTAAATGGTCGGAAAAGCCCTTGGGCGAGTTTGCTTGCCCGAGGCGACAGACTATGCGTCAGTGTTGCGGCGGTGCTACGGCAAAAGAGCGTTGCAAAAATCAGCGTAAGCGTCACGAGCCCCGCACCGCTGGGTAGTTGGTCGACAGAGGCAGGTCAGATGCGGGCTGCATTGTGACGCTCACAAATCAGCAGCTCGGCGCGCAGAGTGTCGACCGAGGGTCATCGCGACTTGCCAATGCAGGCTTTTCGGGGAAGTCCGCGTCGTGCGCGATGATTTCGACAATGGCATCGCCGAGTTAAAGCAGGTCACATTTCACCATCAATGGCTTTCCTGTTCGCCAGCGGACCCCGGCTTCCTTCCATGCCGACCGGCAAAGTCTGGTCATAGACGGGTGTTGCGCGTCCTTTTGGGACCGGATTTCAAGGTGCGGCGAGCCCGGCCTCGCGCCGCAAATCGTCGGCTCTGTCAGTCCTCTCCCAGGTGAACTCGGGCTCTTCGCGACCGAAATGACCATAGGTCGCAGTCTTGCGGTAAATCGGGCGTAACAGATCAAGCATCTTGATAATGCCCTTCGGTTTGAGATCGAACAACTCAGGAATGAGCTGCTCGATCCTTCTTTCCTCGACCCTTGCTGTCCCGAAAGTATTGACCATGACAGAAACCGGACTGGCCACGCCGATCGCGTAAGCAAGCTGCACCTCGCAGACGTCCGCGAGTCCGCTAGCCACTATATTCTTAGCGACATATCGCGCGGCATAGGCAGCCGAGCGGTCAACCTTGGATGGGTCCTTGCCTGAAAAGGCGCCACCGCCATGACGCCCCATTCCACCATAGGAATCGACGATGATCTTGCGTCCAGTGAGGCCGCAGTCGCCGCGGGGCCCCCCGACCACGAACCGCCCTGTTGGGTTGACCAGAATTCTGATGTCTTTCGTTTCCAGGTCGGTCGGCAGGACCGGCTTTATTATTTCCTCAATGACCCCCTCGCGAACTGTCTCTTGCGAGACCTGCTCATTGTGTTGCGTCGACACGACGATGGTATCCAGGGCAACGGGGCGCAAGCCCTCATAACGCACGGAGACTTGAGATTTCACGTCAGGACGCAACCAGCTTAGCTGTCCGGCCTTGCGGACATCTGCCTGCCTTTTCGTCAAACCGTGGGCGAGCTGGATCGGCAACGGCATCAAAGTATCGGTCTCGCGGCATGCGTAGCCGAACATGAGGCCTTGATCTCCTGCTCCCTGTTCGAGATCTTGTCCCCGACCTTCGTCAACCCCTTGGCTGATGTCGGGTGACTGCTCGGTGAGGGCATGAATGACGGAGCAACGCCGGCCGTCAAAGCCAACCGCCTCATCGTCGTATCCAATATCAACAATCGTATCGCGGGCCACTTGGCCGTAGTCGACCGTCACATCGCTGGTAATCTCGCCAGCCAGAACGACGGTTCCTGTCTTCACCAAGGCTTCACATGTCTTCACCAGGGCTTCACAAGCGACGCGCGCCTTCGGATCGAAGCGCAAGACCGCGTCGAGGACTGCGTCCGAGATGTTGTCGGCGAGCTTGTCCGGGTGTCCCGCGCCAACCGATTCGGAAGAGAAAACGAACTGCCTAGCCATGAAATGCCTCGCTTCGGGTGTTGGAGTTTGCATGGGGCATTTTTCTTAGCCCGCCTTACCTGTCGGTGATGCCCGGGACCTCGAACGCAGCGCATAAATCGGCAACGTCTTTTCGCACGCAGGCATGAACATCCGGATCGTTGGGCTGGCGACAGACCAGGTCAATAAAGGCAGCGATTTGCACCATTTCCCCCTCGCGCATGCCCATTGACGTCACTGCTGGCGACCCCAAGCGAATTCCGCTTGTAACCGCTGGATCGCGCGGATCGCCCGGCACCATGTTAAAGTTCGTAATGATGCCCGCCTTTGATAATCGCTCGGCATAAGCCTTGCCCGACAGTGATCGATCGCGCAGGTCAAGGATGAGCATGTGATTGTCGGTCCCCCCGGTAACCAGGTCATAACCTCGCTCAAGCAGCGCCTGGGCAAGAGCCTTGGCATTCTTGACGGTCTGTTGGCCGTAGGTACGGAATGCCGGGGTCGCCGCTTCCTGTAAGGCGACTGCTAGCGCAGCGATAACATTCATATGTGGCCCGCCCTGCAGGTGAGGGAAGACCGCGCGATCAATCCGCCTGGAGAGATTGTATTTGCTCTTCGGATGATAGAGCGCCTGATAACGATCCTCGTTCCTCGACAAAATGAAGCCACCGCGGGGGCCGCGGATCGACTTATGAGAAGTGCTGCTGACGACGTCGCAATGGCGCACGGGATTCGGATGCGCCCCTGCCACAATCAGGCTGCTGATATGCGCAATGTCGGCCACGAGATAGGCGTTCGCCTCCCGAGCAATTTCTGCCATTGCCGCGTAGTCAAAGACACGCGGATAAGCAGTCCCGCCGATCCAAATGAGCCGCGGCCGTTCGCGCTTAGCTGTCTCGCGCAAGAGGTGATAGTCAATTTGCTGGGTCTTTTCGTGTAGCCCATAGGGGACTCGCCGGTAGTCGGTTCCAGAAAAGTTGATAGCCCAGCCATGGGTCAGATGACCCCCTTCCGGAATGGGCAAGCCCATGACTTTGTCGCCGGGCTTCAAAAGCGCGCGATAGACAGCCTGATTGGCCGGCGAGCCGGAATAGGGCTGGACGTTGGCGTGTTCGCTTCCAAATAGCTTCTTCAAGCGCTCGATGGCGAGGTTCTCAAGCTCATCGACAATCTCGTTTCCCGCATAGTAGCGCGCACCTGGGTACCCCTCGGCGTACTTGTTTGTGAAAATCGACCCGGTCGCTTCGAGCACTGCCGAGGAGGCAAAGTTTTCAGAAGCGATGAGTTTGAGCGTCGTGCGCTCCTGTCGCTCTTGTCTCAGGAGCAGTTCGTGAACGCAGCTATCAACCGAGGCTAAGGAAGAGCGTCCGTAAGTGTCGGGCTGCGCGATGGCGCGCTCGGCAGAGTTGTCCATCATGGGCTCGCGCTCCAATCTATTTCACGATCAAGCAGGCTGTCCCCTTCGGCTGCTCGTCTCGTATCGCTTCGAGTCGTTGTAAGTCTCGTTCATGATGGCCATCGCAGTGGGGCAGGAGATCGACTAGCAATTGGACCAGACCACCGTGCTTGTCTCCTGGTTTGAGATGATAGGAGCGCCACGGGCGCTGTTCGTCGCAGCAAAGAAAGTCGGCTCTGGCGAGTAGCCGGACATGTCGCACAACGCGATCGCGACGCAGATCCAAAATGTCTGCCAGCTCGCAGACTGTTAAGTCCGCATGCGCGCAAAGGCCCAGGATTCGAAGGCGATCAAAATGTGCTGCCGCCCGTAGGCGACTGACCAGTGTCATCATTGTTCAGCATCAAACCACGTGAAAAGAAGGGACGATATTTGCACTGAGTTTGTCATTTGGCGTTCTCCGCAGATGTTGCAGCTTTCGACCCAATTATCTCGTTGCTATATCACCGACTGGACACTCTGATCAGTCGCGTAGATACGTAATTATTTCCACGCATGTAATTGTTTCGAACCGACAGTGATTGAGTGGGAGCAACCATGACGGGAGCTCTTCTTGCTTTTTGCCTTTAGTTATAGATTTCGTGCGGTTCGGCGGTCGCAGAATAGGAAGGACCGCGGTTTTGATGACCTGATACGTCGAGATAAGCCTACCATTCTCAGCGATTTCGGGTTGCTAAGAGTCTATGAATTTCTTTGAAGAAACTGTTGCAATGTCTGCTCGCCGAGATGCCGGCCAAGATGGGCCGAGCCGCATAGTTTCAAACCAATGGGGCAACATGGTAGAGATGGAAGAATGCCAAAAACATCCTTGCGTCGAAGCGCACCGATCGTGGTACGGGGCCTGCGGCTTTTGGACTTTGAAGACGTGCTCGACAAGATCAAGGCCAGCAGTCGCAACAGCGCTGAGATGAACTCACAGGGCGTGAAAGCGCTTGACGGTGGCGCCTTGGTTACGCTCCTGGCAGCGTGACCGTCGACGCCACTTCGAAGACGTCAAGCAGAATTGCCGACCCAACGCCGCAGGCGGTCAGGATGAGGCCGGCCATGAAAATGCGGTTGGCGCGTTCGTAGACGTGGCGTCGCAGCGAACTGATGTCGAGCAACAGCGACAGCGCCCGCATCTGCGAGGCTATGCCGACCAGGATTGGGACCACTGCGAACAGGTCGTAAAATCGCCACGGCACTGGGTTCGCCGCCCAATGTGTGACGAAACCCAGCGAAAACGCCAGCAATATGCCGACGACGGTGATCGTGCCGTTGCGGAAGACGGTCTCGATCGGTTCTTCCTCCGGGTTATGCTCGTCCAATTTCCTCTCTCTGCAGGTCTGCGCAGTCGCACAGATGCGAACTGACCCTAAGATCCTTCGAAGACTGAAGTTTGCCGACTTCGGGCTGGTCGCGTCATCGGGATTGATCAATGAGTCCACCTCTTGATACAGGAAATGAGCAAAACTAAGTCGGCATGGGCGCGCGATGCTGAGGAAGGGTGGCAGTTCCGAGCGGGCCGCTGTTGGCGCGCGTGCGGAAGGCAACGACATGAAGTTCCGTCTGACTGTATCCTGGTCAGCGGCATTGAGGCCGACGAGAAAACGGTAGGCGGCCTCATACAGGATATGGCTCGATTGAAAGTCCTTGAGTGTGGCCATCTTTGATCAGGAGGGCCCGCACACTCGGTGCCAGCAAAGCAGCTCAAATATGCGCCCGTCCACCTTGCTCATATTCTGCGAGCCTCAAGAATCGACGCCACTTCTGAATCGTTGAGGACAGCGATTGCGCTCGGCTCGAAGGCGCGTGTACGGGCGCTGCCGTGAAGAACACTTGCCATAGGGCATCCTCATCCTGACGACTGAGGTTTGACGATGCACCGTCCTCGGGGACTACACACCGAGCTCCCGCCGCTTATTGTCGGCTGAACCGAAATCACCAATCCACGGACCAGAGCCACAAAAGCGGTCAGGATCCAGATGCTTTCGTCATGAGGCACCGGCCGGCGAACATGATCCTTCGAGGCGAAGACTATCGCGAGCCAGATCCCCACATGGGGTTCTTCGAGATCTTTTCGAAGACAAGAAGCTTGGCCTGGAGCACGGCTTTCTCGATCGAATCCCCGGTCGCCAGATACGCCGCTATCGCGCTGGCCAGGATACAGCCAGTGCCGCGCATCGATCCGGCAAGCCTGGGCATGTCGAAGCGGATGGGTTCCCGGCCGCGGCTCAACAGGATATCTGTGGACCTCGGCCCTTCCGCGTGGCCGCCCTTGACGAGCAGCGCCTGCGGCCCTTCCGCAAGTAATCGCCTTTCCTGCCGCAACGCATCATCGTCGCCCGCGGCCAATTCCGAACCGGTCAGCACCGCCAGTTCAATGAGGTTGGGCGTGACCAGGCGGCAAAGCGGCATGAGATCACGCTTCATGACGTCGATCGCACCCGGTTCCAGCAGTTGCCTGCCCGACGAGGAAGCCAGCACCGGATCGAGGATTGCCGGTATCCGCGGATTTTCGCGCAGCACGGCGGCGACGGCAGCGATGATCTGCGCAGTTGGGAGCATCCCGATCTTGATGGCCGCCACCGCGTTGGCCTGCAATGCTGCCCGCATTTGATCGGCCACCAGGCCGGGTTGCATGTGACGGATATCCCCGACGGCGTGGTGCGTCTGCACCGTTACCGCGGTGACAGCAACGCAAGTGCGCAGACCGATTGAAGAGATCGTCTCGATATCGCGCGCAATTCCGGCACCCCCACTGGAGTCCGATCCGCCAACGACAAGCACATTCAGGTTTTGACTCAGCGCCATCCCTCCGTCTTTTCGATCCATTCCCCGGTGCGCGCTTCGGGATCCGGATTCAGCGTTATGTCCGTCACCACCGCCGCGCTGTCGGCTCCGGCCTCGAAAACACCGTCAAGCCGCTCGGGATTGAGACCGCCGATGGCGACCAGCGGAATGGGTGCGACGGCGTCCTTCCAGGCGCGAACCCTTTCGAGCCCCTGCGGCGCCCATTTCATCTTCTTCAGGATGGTCGGATAGACGGGGCCCAGCGCAACGTAGTCGGGCCTAGCTGCCATGGCCATCTGCAATTCACTATGGTCATGGGTGCTCAGTCCGAGCCTTATGCCGGCTGCCCGTATCTGAGGCAGGTTGGCGGTCTGCAGGTCCTCTTGCCCGAGATGGACGAAGTCGCAGCCCTCCTCGATCGCCAACCGCCAATGGTCGTTGACGATGAGCTGGCAATCGTATCGTTCGCACAACGCCTTTGCCCCGCGGATTTCTGCGCGCAACCTGCACTCGTCCATGTCCTTGATGCGGAGCTGCACCAGCCTGACGCCGAGCGGCACCAGTCGCTCGATCCAGGCGGCGCTGTCCACGATCAGATAGAAGGGATCGAGCTTCATGAGAAAACCGCCCTCCCGATCGTCGGCGTCGACGGCACGGCGACGTCGCGCGGCTCGAGCAGGCCCGAACCATACGCCTCGCGGCCGGCATCGACCGCCTTGCTGAAAGCGCGCGCCATTCCGACCGGATCGACGGCCTTGGCGACCGCCGTGTTGAGGAGCACGGCATCGAAGCCGAGCTCCATCACGGTTGCCGCATGCGACGGTCGTCCGAGACCCGCATCGACGATCAACGGAACGTCGGGGAAATGCCCGCGCATCGAGCGCAGCGCCATGATGTTGACCGGCCCGAGCGCCGAGCCGATCGGCGCGCACCAGGGCATCAGGACCTTGCAACCTGCCTCCAGCAGCCGCTCGGCGACGACAAGGTCGTCGGTGGTGTAGGGGAACACGCTGAAGCCGTCCTCGCAAAGGATGCGGGCGGCCTCGACCAGACCGAACACGTCGGGCTGCAGCGTATCGTGGTTGCCGATCACTTCGAGCTTGATCCAGGACGTGTCGAAGACCTCGCGCGCCATCTTTGCGGTCGTGACGGCTTCCTTGACCGAATGGCAGCCGGCGGTATTGGGCAGCACCCTCACGCCGAGCGCGCGGATCAACGACCAGAATTGTTGGCCGCCCCTGCCGCCAGCCATTTCACGGCGCAGCGAGACCGTCACCACCGAGGTGCCCGACGCCTTGACCGCTTCGGCCAGTATGGCCGGCGATGGATATTGCGCGGTGCCGAGGAGCAGCCGGGAGGCAAGCTTCGTTCCGAGAAGATCGAACATGGCTAGCCTCCCTGCATGGGCGAAAGGATTTCGATCCGGTCGCCGTCGGCCAATCGAAATTCCGCCCGGCTGGCCGCGGGCACGACATCGCCGTTCAGCGCGGTGGCGAGCCAGCCGCCCTCATAGTCGAGCTCCTTCAAAAGGGCGTCGAGCGTCGTCGCCTCGACCTCACGCGCTTCGCCATTGACGATCAGCTTCATTTTCAGACTCCAGGCCGGCAGATGAATTGCCGGCAGATGAATTGAAGAGAAGGCCGGCAGCCTGCTCGGCCATGGCCGGTGAAAGCAGGAAACCGTGCCGATAGAGGCCATTGACCGTGATCGTGCCGTCCTTCCAACACTTCACCAGCGGCAGATTGTCGGGATAGGCAGGGCGCACGCCCACTCCTGTCTCGACGATTTCGGCCTCGCCGAACGCCGGATGGAGTGCATAGGCCGCATTGAGGAGCTCCATCAGCGAACGGGCGGTGATCGGTCCGTCATGGTCGCTTTCGATCATGGTCGACCCGACCATGAAGTGATGATCGGCCCGCGGCACGACATAGATCGGATGGCGGGGATGGAGGAGACGCACCGGCCGGGCAAGCGAGACCTCACGCGTATGCAGGAGCAGCATTTCGCCGCGCACGCCGCGCAGATCGTCGTCGGCCCGCGCGATGCCCGTACAGTCGATCACCTGATCGAAGCCGGAAGGAGCGATCTCGCCCGCCTCGAAAAGGAAAACGACGCCCATCGCTCGCAGTTCGCCGGCGAGGGCCTCGAGCGCCCGGCGGGGATCGAGGTGGGCTTCGCCGGCAAAGAACAGGCCCTGCCGAAAGCGGCCGGCAAGGTCGGGTTCGAGGGCGGCAATCGCCTCCTCGTCGACGGACTCGCAATTGCGCGTAAGAGCCGCAAAACGCGCGAGCTCGGAGGCGTCGCGCGCCTGGGCGACGACGAGAGTGCCGGCCCTCGTCACGAGCCCGGGCAGTGTTCTTTCCCACCAGTCGGCCGAAACCTTGCCGAGCGTGACAACCGCCTCCTCGGCGCTTTCGCGTTCGCACCAGGGGGCGAGCATGCCGCCGGCGAGCCAGGAAGCATTGCCGCCTATCTGGCTGCGAATTTCGGCGACCGTGACCGACGCACCCCGCGCAGCCAATTCATGGGCGACGGTGAGGCCCGCCACACCGGCGCCTTTGACAAGGACACGGCGCATGACTCAGCGCGACTCCTGATCATCAAGCGCCGAAGCCTGTTCTTCCGGCGTTTCGACCGGCATATAGAGATCGCCGCCTGCGCGGTATTTCTCAGCCATCGCCGCCATCCCCTCCTTTTGCGCTTCCGCGCGAATGTCGTGGGAGATGCGCATGGAGCAGAATTTCGGCCCGCACATCGAGCAGAAATGCGCCAGCTTGTGCGCCTCCTTGGGCAAGGTCTCGTCGTGGAACGAGCGCGCCGTTTCGGGGTCGAGCGACAGGTTGAACTGGTCTTCCCAGCGGAACTCGAACCGCGCGCGGGAAAGAGCATCGTCCCTGACCTTCGCCGCAGGGTGGCCCTTGGCGAGATCCGCGGCGTGTGCGGCGATCTTATAGGTGATCACGCCGGTCTTGACGTCATTACGGTCGGGCAGGCCGAGATGCTCCTTCGGCGTGACGTAGCAGAGCATTGCCGTGCCGAACCAGCCGATCATGGCAGCACCTATGCCGGAGGTGATGTGATCGTAGCCCGGCGCGATGTCCGTGGTGAGCGGCCCCAGCGTATAGAACGGCGCCTCGCCGCAGACGGCGAGCTGCTTGTCCATGTTCTGCTTGATCTTGTGCATCGGCACATGACCGGGCCCCTCGATCATCACCTGGCAGTCCTTGGCCCAGGCGATCTGAGTCAGCTCGCCTAGCGTTTCCAGCTCGGCGAACTGCGCGGCGTCGTTGGCGTCGGCGATCGAGCCCGGACGAAGCCCGTCGCCGAGCGAGAAGGACACGTCGTAGGCCCGACAAATGTCGCAGATCTCGGCGAAGTGTTCGTAGAGGAAGCTCTCGCGGTGGTGGTGCAGGCACCATTTGGCCATGATCGAGCCGCCGCGCGAGACGATCCCGGTCACCCGGTCGACAGTCAGCGGTATATAGTGCAGCCGCACGCCGGCATGGATGGTGAAATAGTCGACGCCCTGCTCGGCCTGCTCGATCAGCGTGTCGCGATAGACTTCCCAACTCAGATCCTCGGCGACACCGCCCACCTTCTCCAGCGCCTGGTAGAGCGGCACCGTGCCGATCGGCACCGGCGCGTTGCGCACGATCCATTCGCGAATGTTGTGGATGTTGCGGCCCGTCGACAGATCCATGACCGTGTCGGCGCCCCAGCGGATCGCCCAGACCATCTTTTCGACCTCTTCGGCCATCGAGGACGTGACGGCGGAATTGCCGATATTGGCGTTGATCTTCACCAGGAAATTGCGGCCGATGATCATCGGCTCGCTTTCGGGATGGTTGATGTTGGCGGGAATGATCGCGCGGCCGCGCGCCACCTCGTCGCGTACGAATTCCGGCGTGACGAAGTCCGGTATCGATGCGCCGAACGCCTCGCCATCCTGTTGCAGCCTGCCGCGCACGATCTCGCGGCCAAGGTTTTCGCGGATGGCCACGAATTCCATCTCGGGCGTGATGATCCCGGCGCGCGCATAGGCAAGCTGCGTTACCGCCTTGCCTGCCTTTGCCCTCAGCGGAGGGTTGCGGAGGGAAAATTCCCGCGTCAGGCGCTCTCCCGTCGCAAATCCGTTGTCCTCCGGCCTGACATGGCGGCCGTCATAGGACACGACATCGCCGCGTGCGGCGATCCAGTCCTGCCGAAGGCGGGCAAGACCCTTTTCGATGTCCGTTTCAATCGCGGGGTCGGTATAGGGGCCTGACGGATCGTAGACCGTCACCGGCGGCTCACCGGCAGTCGGGTGGACCGCGATCTCCCGCATGGGCACCCTGACCTGTGAATGGAGGACGCCGGATTTGTGGATCTTGCGCGACGCCGGCAGCGGCCCGGTCGACACGGTGGGGGTCAAGGCATTCATTTGAGGCTCCTTTGCTCATCTGCATTGGAGACCCAGTTCTGTGCCGGAAGGATGAAAAGACGCTTTGGTCGCCCTGCCGAAACAGGACCTCGGGCATAGACTCCCGCAAGCGCTTGCACCGTCCCTACGCCAGTATGAACTGGATCAGGTTCAACGGGTCACTGCGCCGCGAAAGCCAGCAGTATCTCAGCCCCTTGCCGGGACTCCCCTGGTGAATGGCTTAGGTTGAACGGGCCAGCGCCGTCTTGTCAAGCGCCTTCAGGCCGCAGCGCTGATCGGCGGCTGATCAAACTCGTCGGAAAAGATCGCGCATATGGCGGCGACAAATCGCGCGCCCGAGAACAGAGCGGAGAAGGGATAAGAAGATTGTCAAATCACCGGACTGTAAGTTCGATTCTTGCGATGATCACGCCTTCAATCGGCACCAAAGGTTTGCGCGTAGATCTCCTCGATCCGCTCTGCCTCGTCATTCGTCAGCGCGGCGAATTCCTTTTCGCGGGCGCGGTTCGATAGCTGGCCGCCGTTCTGGTGGAGGAAACGGAAGAGCAGATCGATCAGCCGCTCGGGCATGTCGATAAAGGCATCCACATGTTGCCGGAACTGATCGTAGCGCTGCAGAAACGCGGTTTCGTTGGGAAGATCCCGTTCGATGGTTCGCTGAACGCAGGCATAGAGGAATTCGGCGTGCGGGGTTGCATCAAAGAAGCGGTAGAAATCCCCGGTGTCATTCAGCACCCGGACGTTGAATTGCGGCGTCGGTTCCCATTCGACCAGTGGCAGGAGGCGCTGCGAATAGCTCTCGAGCACGCGCCTGTACTCGTCGATCTGGTCCAGGATCGCGGCCGAGACGGGAAACACTACCCCCGGCGGATTGAAGCCGCGCATGGCAAGGACTTGTTGGATTAGGTAACGGTGAATGCGCCCGTTTCCATCCTCGAACGGATGGACGTAGACAAAGCCGAAGGCGAGGATTGCGGCGGCCACAACCGGGTCGAGATTTTTTGCGGGGCCTTGGTCGAAAGCGCCCATCCCGTCGATAAGTCTTGGCAGGTCCTCAGGTCGAGCGCTGATGTGATCGGGTAGGGGCATGCGGGTCTCCCTGTCATGCGCACCAACGAAGCCTCCCTCCTTTCGAAAGCCAAGTCTCACGAAACGGACATCGCCGAGGAGAATTCTTTGCAGACGAAGCAGCTCATCGCGATCGATCGGTTGCTGGCCAGCTTCGGCGATAGCGCGGCCCCAGCGTTGGATGCGATCTTCCGGCGGGCGCTCGCCCTCGATGGCGTAGCTTGATCGGGAGTCTTTGAGCAAAAGAAAGGCGGCGGTCCGAGCAAGGAGGTCGCGCGGCACGTCCGCTACGATTGCCGCAGCGCGTCGCGGCAGCTCAAGGCTGGTGAATTTTTCGAGCGTCTTGGTGCGGAACACCAAAGGGCAGAACTCAGGCGTACCGGGGAGATTGTCCTTTATGCGGTAGCGCGAGGCGGTCTTCTCGGGTCCGGACCACTGCAGCTCGGGATCGACGACCGGAACATAACGTCCGGCATCAGCATCGGGTAGATCGAGACGCGCCCCCGTCAGCCATTCAAATAAAAACCAGATGCGGCGGGCATAACTGCCGCTCGGGCTTTCACGGACCAGCACCTCGATCGGCGCGGGACCGGTCACTTGGAAGAGCCGCTTGAGGACGGCTAGGTCGAGCCCTTCGTACTTGAGCGCGAAGGTCAGGTGGCCTTCGAGGGTTGGATGCGGAGCATGGCGGGGCGTCATGATCCGCCAGCCATTCCGTTCGATAACGCGATGATGCTGGCCGGTGGCAGATAACGTTCGCGGCAATGGCACAGCGAGACCATAGGCTCCGATCAGGGCGCTGTAGCCGGCCGGAGTCGCCGTCTCGGGAAGGCGGACTTCCTGAAAAACGATAACAGGCCCTGAAAATTGGTTCTGCTGCGCCGCCGCCATGAAATTTGGGCTCTCCTCTCGAATTCCTGTCCAAACCGGCTGAGGTCTATGAAAAATGAACCTATTCCCTGAAAATTGATGCTGCAAGTTACACTTTGCCGAAAACGGATTCTAGAACGTTGCTGAAATGTCTCGCTCGGGATTTCCGCCTTCTTGGGCGACGACTGGCCGGTCTCAACACGGGTGGCAGCGTGCCGAAGGTCTCTGTCGGGGCGAAACGACGGCCGCGATGAGTACCATCGAGCCCGTTCTGGCGCCGCATTTGCGCGATCTCGATCTTCAAGCGCGGCATGAAGGGCGTCTATCAGCATTGCAGCGAACACCACCTGCATCGCTACCTTGCCGAATTTGATTTCCGCTATTCGAACCGCGTCGCGCTTGGCGTCGATGACGGCACCCGCGCTTTCATCGCGTTGAATGGCGTGAAGGGCAAGCGTCTTACCTATCGAATTCCTGCTGGACGATAGGCATAGGCATTATCGGAAGCCGGTCCAGCTTGAGTTGCCGCTGTACAAAACGCGTAAGCGGCGGCGCAAATCTTGACGCGGGAATGCCGCAGACCCATACCTATACCGGCTGCAGCACTTTCGTTGTCGATCACGGCGAGCGGTCGAGAGACAGACTTATGGAAAAGAAATCTCAGAGAGAAAAGTTCGAGGAAGCCGCACGCGACCTGAAAACTGATCAATCTGACGAAGCCTTTGAGGCGGCAGTCAACAAAATTGATCGGGCGCCCAAGCTCACCAACGAAGAGAAACGAAGAGATAAGGGATTTGATGCGCCGCAAGCGATATCCCAAAAAGTGAAATTTTTACGGAATTTGTGCGCCGCACCATCGAGGGGATTAACCGGTCTCCCAAAGAAATTTCCCTTCTCCCTCTAGGCGAACCCACTCCGAGTCTGTTAATGTGGCCTTAATAGCTATCAGGTATTGACTGGTGGCGCGACTCGTGCTTGTGCATTTTTATCGACTCGCCCTTGATTTTGCTGCATTGCAGCAATACCTGGGCTTTGAAACCTATGCGCTTGCCACACGTTTAAACGCGATGACCGACACTTGGGAGAGTGCCTATGACCAAAACTGACAATCAGACCCCGGCAAGCTCGGGCGATAAGGTCGTCCGCGCGTGCCCCAATAACGGCCTTAAGCAGCCGCTTCTTCGTTTCGAAGACACATTCAGCGCTGAAGCTGTTGTGATGAAGGCCTTTTTCGCCGAAAAATAGGCTTTCCGAGCGAACAAAAGCCGGATAGAAGCCCCTGTTTCCAAAACGGGGGCTTTTTTGTGCCCTTGATTCTCTAGGGCGCAGGGTAATGGTTCAATTCACCAAGTTCGAGGAGCTCGACGAGCGCGGTTTCTTCGTGGCGTTCGTCAAAGAGTATTACGAATCCGGTTGGCCGGCCGCCAACAAGGCAAGCGGCGCGTCTGTCACGCTGGATGCGGCGTTGATCGATTTGGCCTTTGACACTTATCAGGTCAGCCTCCAGCAGTACCGGGTTGCTCTGAATTCAAAGAACCCCGACCACTACAAAAGAGCGGGCGCGCTTTTGCATGCTCTCTACAAGGCCGCGCCGATCGTTTCGATCGAATGGGGCGAGGTAGCGGAGCGGCTTCGCAATTTCGACAACGTCGGGGTAAGCTACGACGACGCTCAGCACTGGGACAACTATGTCGTTTGGTGGGACAACTACTCGAACTACGTCATGGCGTTCGATTTGGCGTTCCGCTGCTGCCAGGTTTACGAAGAAGCCCCCCGGCCGTACGATAAGGACATGCTCGACAACATGGCCTATTACATGGCGGAGAACACAAACATCAACGTGGGCTCTTTCGTCACCATCCTGAAAGCCTTCATGGCTAGTGCGTAGCTGCTACTCCGTAGCAGACTCGCCACTATTCGTTCCGTTGTGAAAGATGGGCGGGCGGCGATTCCGCTCATTTGACCCCAGCACTTGCAAATGACTAGAGCGTAAATCGGGGCAGTTGCCTTGCGTACGCTACATGGACGCAACTCATGAGCGGCAGGAGATTGTCGCCGGATAGCTCGAATTCCATCGGCACTCGACGCTTGCCATCTTTCAGCGAAATGACATCGCCCTCAATTACCTGGATGCAACTCTTCGTCCATCAGAACGAGCGTTGGAAACGCAGAATGCCGCCGACGCTGTCGTTTTTGTCGGCGTTAGTCCAGTTCACGTTGGAAGGGTTCACCATGCCGACGCCGAAGTCGCCGCAGTGGTCATAGTCGACCTCGGCTGTTATCGTGAAATCTGGAATGAGCGTATAGGCGACGTTCATGGCGACACCATAGTTCTTGAGCTGATCACCCGAGACCTGAAGGTTGAACACAGTTGTCTCGTTGAACTGGTAAGTGGCGCCAGCCCAGAAAGCCCAGTGGCCGCCCCAAGTTTTGTAGAAGCCGCGGCCGTGAGCGTCGATTGCGTTAGTGGAATCATCGTTGAGCTTGCCATTGGAGCCGTAGCCTAACATTCCGAATAGCGACAGCTCGTTGGTGACATTGACCTCGACGCGGACTTTGCCGGCTACCGATCCGTAGTTGCTATCATAAGCGGCAACACCGGTGATCGCGCCCCACTGTTGTGTGTATTTCAGGCCGCCGACCACGTGCGGAACGTAGCTATCGACGGTGCCGGCCACGCCTTCGCCTTCTTCAAGCGAGACCACCGCCGAAAAGCCATCACCGGCGTCAAAGTAGTACTGGATGACGTTGGTTTCGAAATCACCGTAGGGAACGAGCATCGGATTGAGCACATTGCCGGGATAGCCAATAAACATGTCGAAGGCCGACCAGTCCTTGCCAATTCGAAGGTTGCCAAGCTGGATCCACGCGAAAGTCAGGCTGAGGTCTCTATTGGCGGCATAGTTTTGAGGACTGCCCGGATCCGAATAATCGTTGCGGTTACCAAAGTTCATGCGGGTTTCGGTGTAGGTCTTCAACGTGCCCAACTCGGTTTCCCGGTTCGTCCAGGTCTTCACTGTGAAGCGGGCGTTCTTGTTCCAGGTTGCATTGGTGCTGCCGCCCTCGTGGTCGGTTGCCTTTGCCCCATCCAACGAGCCGACGTCACCCAAGGCGATGTCATAGCGGACATAGCCGCCGATGCGCAGGCAGGTTTCGGTGCCTGGGATATAGAAGAAGCCTGCGCCATAGACGTCGCAGATCTTGACGTATTCGCCCGCGTCTGGCTCGGCGTCGACGGCGCGGGCATCGGAAACGGCAATCAGGGTCGCAGCTGAGCCGAGAAGAAGACTCGTGAAGTTCATTTGATCTCCGTTCAAACATATAAAAGAGGAAGGACGTCGAAGAGCGGACCCTTCGCTTATCCCCGCGATCTAAAAATGAGGCGCAATGCGCTGCGCCTTTCGCAGCGCGACGAACCCGTCATGACAACGGTTCAAGAACAAAGGCGATGAAGCTAAATGATATTATCAAAAGATAGGGGCATTTATAAATATGTGAATTGCTGCAATACAGCACTGTGAATTCCCCCTTTTTGAGCCAACCGCCAAAGTGATGTCCGCTAGTTGTGGGCAGATCCTCACAACGACTTCCACAGTTGCATGCGCAAGTGACGTGCCAACCTGGCGACGCAGCTGTGGCTTGACACTCAAGTTTGCCGGCGGACCTTGGTTCGCGCTCCCTTCTCATTTTGCCTTGAGATCAAGCCGCGCCCGAAACGCCAGGTTTTGGACATGGTTCGTGTGTTCGATACGCGACAGGTTTCGTTCAAAGGCGACATCTTTTGTTTGTTGTGAGCCTCGATATTGAGACATCATGTGACGGCACCGCTCGGTACGTCAGGCCGGTGCCGCACGACGCTGACATAATGGTCATGAGCGAGACTGGGCATGTGATCCTTGCAGCATGGCCCAGGCCGTAAGCGTCATTTCCGTTTTCTCGATTCAACTGAACGCTTGGCGATTTTGGCCAAAGGCGGAATAGTGGACAAAGTAAACGGTCTTGTTCGCGTACGGCGGCGGCATCGCTTCGCGATTCGCGCGGTTGGTGTCGCATTCGATGCTTTTCTCGACCGAGCTCCCCCTAACGAGGCGTAAGTGCGAGGGCAACCAGTACGACTGCGAACGCCCGAAACCGGGCGCCCCACCGTGTCGACCACCTTTGACTTCGCAGAGCATGGCATTCTGCTTAGGCGCCCGTGGTATAATCCTTCGTCCGGCTACGGTGATTGGGGTTTAAAGGGCGTGTGCGTTGCACACGAGCCTCACGGCTGCCGTACCCGCTCGCGAGACTCAGCCATGTTGTGGTAGTGGCCGAGTCCGATCATGCAGCTTGTCTCAGGCCTGCGATTGTCCAACGGCAACTTGGCGCTGGCGCTGCTTTCTCAGTTGAACTTGATGCTCGCCTGCCCGAACACGCCATAGCGTTCAATCTCCCAATGCAGGATCTGCGGGCTACCACCGCCCGGCGTCTCCTCGAAATGAGCGGCGCCAGCAGCTGCCGCGCGCCAGTAGCGGCCGCCGACGCCGATGTTGAACAAATCCGTGACTTTGTAGTTCAACATCGCCTCGATTTGGACGCCATTCCCGTTCCCATCTTCGGGTTGCGGATTGATCTCTGGGCGCAGATGGTGCTGATCCTTGCCGTCAAGCTGCGTGAACAGCACCGCGACGTCACCCGAAAGGCTGAGTCGTTCGGTGAGTTGCGTCTGTCCGGCAAGGCCGAGTCGCAGCGAATGCCAATCGTTATCCTGGCTGATGACGCCCATATTGTTCGTAATGGCTGGCACGCAAATCCCCGGATTGGCCGCCTGCTGCGCGCAATGGATGGCGTGGTAGCTTTCGTTCCAGAAATTGTATCCGACATAAGCACCCAAGCGGTAGCGCGGCGTGTCCCAGAAATTATATCCGAGGTCGGCGGTGAAATACGTGATGCGACCGCTGTGCTGATCGGACAACGTGCTCGAATAGGATTTCATGGACAAAGAGGGGTTAACGAAATCCTCGTCGGTAAGAGAACCCTTGGGGATCCCGCCCGCACTGAGGAAGCCCTTGACGAAGATGCCAGTCGGATTGTGGGTCGCGTTGAGGAAGACTTCGCCCGATAGGGCACCGAGATCGTTGTATGTGAGCCGCGAGACCATCCCCGCGACGTCGGCGTTGTAAAGTTCCTTCGATGCTTCGCCGCTACTGTACCAGTAGCGTAGCCCGCCCTCGAATGAAAAGACCGGGGCCACTGCGTCGGCTCGCACCGCCGGGTCGGCGACCACCGGGGTGTCGGCAGCGGCGGCGCCCGCCGACAGATCGCAAAGCGCGACATAGGTTATAAGCACTCGCCGCATCGGCAGATTCTCCTTTGTGTTGATTTTCGGGTTCGCGCGGACATCCAGAAATTGGCCGGGTTGGACCGACTGCCGAGTTGGTCCAAGGCAAGAGGATCATCGTGGCAAAGTGCCTGTACAGCCCTTGGCCCGGCTATTGCTTGCAGTGCGGCCGCTTGCTTGTTCTGCATCGGGAGGCCTACGGTACGGCCTGATCACAGCAGACAGCATGGTGCGAACACTCTCCGCGAGACGCGTTTAGCGACACTCGAAGCAACATGCGTGCCAAAGAAAAAACTCTTTAGACGCATGCCAATCGATTGTCGCATGTCCGACATTTGTCGCGCCTAGCACAATGCCAAAGCATCCTGTCGCAAATTGTCGGTGAGAGGATTGCGGCATGAAAGCTCTTCAATTTCTGAGGAGCTCGTGACCTTCAAAGTCCGCCTGTTCGACCGATCCGCGAATGCCACGCCGCCAGGTTTCCCAAGGTCGGAGCCACGGCGCGGAAACCCCTCGCGTAAGTCCGGGCGTCCCCACTGTGAAAACGCCCGCTGGGCGCGACCAGCGGCCCCGGCTCGTTGTCGGGTCTGACTGGTGGGGTGTCGGCCGGATCAGGTTTCTGGTTCCGATTATTCGAGCGCGGCGGGATCGCCCGTTGGCTTTGTCTTGATCCACATCAGTCCACGTCGGATGCCATGCTTGCGCATGGCTGTTGCCACTCGCGTCGCCAACCGTGACTTCCGGCTCGCGAACGTGCAACGAGGCATCCTTCAGCGTCCCGACAGCTAATACATGAAAGAACTATCGACTGCTTTCCTTCAAATTCCTGCAAGGAATTCGACAAAATAGCGACGCCGCTTTACCCACAAGGCGCGGAGAATTGGTAACTGATTGAAATTTAAGCCACCGCTGCATCTGGCATGACGTTTGCTCTCTGCCTGTTAACATGTGAAGACGTTATACAAAATATGAAGACATTATAAAAAATATAATGCGTGCTCGATTCGATTTATTCGAAAGGCACGAAAATGAACATTCGCCTTTAGGAATGGAGCAAGACAAATGACAAGCATCATAGCGACAGCAGCTTTGCTTATGGCATCGACGTTGGCGTTCGCATTGGACATAAAACAAACCAACGATGTGCTAAGTATTGATGCTCGCAGGGATGCCAAGACGTATCCGTGCAGCCGCCAGAGGGCACTCCCCTCCATTAAATGGGAAAGCGGATGCGTCTTCGTCAAGTACTTGCCGCAAGTTCTACAGCCTGCCTGAAGTGACGTGCATCTGACAACTATGCCAGACGCAATACGTGCCAAACACCCTTTTGCGCAGTGCATAGCATGGCCGGTCCGAACCCTGGTCTCGCGCTTCGCGACAAATCACAAGCGTCCCTTTGGGAAATCACAGGGGCCATGACGTTCGGAAATTCTCCCGAGTCAGTCCACCTCTTGAAACGTGAAAGGAGCAAAACCAGTTCGGCATGCGCGCGATGCCGCAAAAGTCGCGCGAACCCCATTCTGGCCCTGACAGCCCGGATCGGGGGAGGCTCTCGCAATCTGTTTGTCCTAAAGGAGAACGATATGAAGTTCCGTCCATTGCACGACCGCGTACTCGTTCGGCGCATCGAGGCCGACGAAAAGACGGCCGGCGGCATCATCATCCCCGACACCGCCAAGGAAAAGCCGCAGGAGGGCGAAGTCATTGCCGTCGGCCCGGGCGCTCGCGACGAGAGCGGCAAGCTTACCCCCCTCGACGTGAAGGTCGACGACCGCATCCTGTTCGGCAAGTGGTCCGGCACCGAAATCAAGCTCGACGGCGAGGACCTGCTCATCATGAAGGAAAGCGACATCCTGGGTGTGATCGAGGTTTCGGCCTCGGCCAGGCAAGCCGCGTGACCGAAACCGCGTGACACAAACACTCAACAAGAACTGCCTATTCACAGGAGTGAACGAATGGCTGCCAAGGAAGTGAAATTTCATTCTGATGCCCGCGAGCGCATGCTGCGCGGCGTCGACATTCTCGCCAATGCGGTGAAGGTGACGCTCGGCCCGAAGGGCCGCAACGTCGTCATCGACAAGTCGTTCGGCGCCCCGCGTATCACCAAGGACGGCGTCACCGTCGCCAAGGAGATCGAGCTCGAGGACAAATTCGAAAACATGGGGGCGCAGATGGTGCGCGAGGTCGCGTCCAAGACCAGCGACATCGCCGGCGACGGCACCACGACCGCCACGGTGCTGGCGCAGTCGATCGTGACCGAGGGCGCCAAGGCAGTCGCGGCCGGCATGAACCCGATGGATTTGAAGCGCGGCATCGACAAGGCGGTGGAAACGATCGTCGCCAATCTGAAGGCTAACGCCCGCAAGGTGACAAAGAACGACGAGATCGCCCAGGTCGGCACCATTTCAGCCAATGGCGATGCCGAGATCGGCCGCTTCCTCGCGGAGGCAATGGAGAAGGTCGGCAACGAAGGCGTTATCACCGTCGAGGAAGCCAAGACTGCCGAGACTGAGCTCGAAATTGTCGAAGGCATGCAGTTCGACCGCGGCTACCTCTCGCCCTACTTCATCACCAATCAGGACAGGATGCGCGTCGAGCTCGAAGAGCCCTACGTGCTGATCCACGAGAAGAAGCTCGGCAATCTGCAAGCCCTGCTCCCGGTGCTGGAGGCGGTGGTTCAGTCGGCGAAGCCCCTGCTGATCATCGCAGAGGATGTCGAGGGCGAGGCGCTCGCGACCTTGGTGGTCAACAAGCTGCGCGGCGGACTGAAGGTGGCCGCCGTCAAGGCCCCCGGCTTCGGCGACCGCCGCAAGGCGATGCTGGAGGATATCGCCGTCCTGACCGGCGGCACGGCGATCAGCGAGGATCTCGGCGTCAAGCTCGAGAATGTGACGCTGGAAATGCTCGGCCGCGCTCGCAAGGTGGAGATAGAGAAGGAAAACACCACCATTGTCGACGGTGCCGGCCATAAGGACGAAATCAACGGCCGCGTTGCTCAAATTAGGGCCCAGATCGAGGAGACCACTTCCGACTATGACCGCGAGAAGCTGCAGGAGCGCCTGGCCAAACTCGCCGGTGGCGTCGCGGTGATCCGCGTCGGAGGCTCGACCGAAGTCGAGGTCAAGGAGCGTAAAGACCGCGTTGACGACGCGCTGCACGCCACTCGCGCGGCTGTCGAGGAAGGTGTCTTGCCGGGTGGCGGTGTTGCACTACTCAGGGCAGCAAGGGCGCTCGACCATGTCGTTCTCGACAACCCCGACCAGAGGACCGGTGTCGAGATTGTGCGGCGCGCCATCGAGGCTCCCGCTCGCCAGATCGCCGAAAACAGCGGGGCGGAAGGCTCCATTATCGTTGGCAGGGTTCGCGAGAAACCTGAGTTCGGCTATGGCTGGAACGCCCAGACCAACGAATTTGGCGATCTCTTCGGCCAAGGCGTGATCGACCCCGCCAAGGTCGTGCGCACGGCGCTGCAGGACGCCGCTTCCGTAGCCGGCCTGCTCGTCACCACTGAGGCGATGGTGGCCGAGAAGCCGAAGAAGGAAATTCCCGCCCCGGCGATGCCGGGCGGCGGCGGCATGGATTTCTGACGAGCCCCGCTTTCTTTCTTGTCGTGGGAGAGGGCGGAGCTACCTTACCAATGGTCCATTCGCCCTCTTCCAGGCATCGATTCCGCCCTCGATGTGGCAGGCTGATGTGAGGCCCTCATCCTGGGCGGCCTGCACCGCCATGGCCGAACGCTCGCCGAAGGCGCAGTAAAGCACAAGCCGCTTGCCGGTCGAACGGACGAGCTCGTGCAACACGCCGCCGGGGGCGATGCTTTCTTGCAGCCTCGGGTAAGGCACATGCAGCGCCCCCGGAATAATGCCCTGGCGTTCGCGCTCGGAGCGCTCGCGCAGGTCAATCAGCGCGACATCCGGCTTACCGGCCAGCGCCAACGCTTCGTTGGCATTGGCCGCCCAGCCGCGCCGCGCGATCTCGTCCTGGTGCAGCCCGACCTTCATATTGGCGGGCACGGCGACATCCATCATTTTCGGATTGGCGAGCTTCAGATTGTTCATGATCTCGACATACACCTCGACCGACCTCACCTGCAGGCGCGGATTGAAGGCCTTCTCCTCGCCTATGGTCGAGACAGTGTCGCCCCTGTAGTCGTGCGCCGGATAGACCAGCGTGGAGTCCGGCAGCTTGAGCAGGCGGCCGAAGATCGATTCATACTGGTGTCGCGCATCGCCATTCGGGAAGTCGGTGCGGCCGGTGCCGCGGATCAGCAGTGTGTCGCCAGTGAACACCCGGTCGGGCAGGGCGAAGCTGTAGGAATCGTCGGTGTGGCCGGGCGTGTAGACGACGTCGAGCGCCAGCCCCTCGATGGTCAGCCTGTCGCCGTCGGCAAGCCGCATCGACACCACGTCGGCCTTGGTCTGCTCGCCCATCACCGTGATGCATTGCGTCTTGTCGCGCAGCGCGCCAAGGCCGGTGATGTGGTCGGCATGGAGATGCGTGTCCACCGCCTTGACCAGCCTCAGGTCGAGCTCACGCACGAGCCGGAGATAGCGGTCGACCTTGTCCAGAACCGGATCGATGATCAGTGCCTCGCCGCCTTGGCGACTGGCAAGCAAATAGGAATAGGTGCTCGAAACGGAATCGAACAGCTGACGGAAGATCATGATTTGCTCCATATCATCTGGTCGCGATCTTTTTTTGCAGCATGTCATGCGGCTCTACCGCTACCCCGAGGCGCCACACCCTCAGCGCTCGCCGACTAGGATGGCCTCGAGGTTCGTCACAGCCGCCTCACGGCGGGTCAAGACACTACGTCGTGGACGGGGACGGGGACGGCGCATCAGCTCACGCGTGCGCCAGGGACAAGTCACGCCCGGGAAACAAGCGCAGGAATCGCTAAAGCCTCATTGGCCTCGTCATGGATCGAGAAACTGTAACGGCCACATGCGTCGAGATCGACCGAGTAGCTCAGGCGCTCGCGTATGTGGTTGTCTTGGTCGAAGGTGACGATCCGCGGCTTCAGCGCTGTGATATGCGCTTCGTTCAGGTAGATGGAGTTGCAGACGATGATCGGGTCGCCAGGCTGGCAGGTGCGGGCGACTCACCATTGAGGATGCAGCATCGTGATCCGCGCTCGCCGAGGATGACATAGGTCGAAATCCGCGCGCCGGAATTCTTGTTCCATATCTCCACGAATTCCATGGGCAGGATCCCGGCTGCCTCGCAGTGGTCAGGGTCGAGCGTTATCGACCCATGGTAGTTGAGATTTGCTTCGGTGACGTGGATGCCGTGAAGCTTGCCGGCGACTATTTTTCGCATTGGTCTGTTGTCCTTTTTTCGTCTCGCCTGAACAGTCTTGATGTCTTGTCGGCGGCCGCCGCGCGGCTAAATTCCAACCACAAGCGCCCCACCGCTGAGACCGGCACCCGCTGCCGCCAGAAGGATTTTCTCGCCCGGCTGGAGTGGCTGCGTCCGATTGGCGAGCGACAACGAGAGCGGGATCGTTGCGGCCGAAGAGTTACCGTATTCGGCGATCCTCTTGACGATTGCCTGGTCCGCAATGCCGAGGTTTCGGCCGACGGCATCGAAAATGCGGGCGTTGGCTTGATGCGGGACGAACCGGTCGATGTCTTGCGGCCGCATTCCAGCTATCGCGAGTGCGTCCCTTGAACATGCCGTCATCATCTCCACGGCACTGGCGAACACTTCGCGGCCGTCGACGATCGTCATCCGGGTCTGCGCGAGATCGAGGTCGTTGTGAAAGGGCGTGTTGCTTCCTCCGGCGGGGATCTGGATCAATCCGTAACGCGAACCGTCCGAATCCACCGAAGCGCCGAGAATGCCGCGTTCGGCATCCTCGCTGGGACCGATCACGACCGCGCCGGCGGCATCAGCAAACAGCACGGCACTGGCTCGCTCGGCCGGGTTGATGCGGCGGCTCAAAATGTTGGCGGCAATGACAAGGGCGGGTCTGCCATACAGGCGGGTGAACCCGTCGGCGAACATCAGCGCATAGATGAAACCGGCGCAGGCGCCGGTCAGGTCGATGGCGCCGGAGCGGCCGAGGCCGAGCCGGTGCGCGACTAGCGGCGCGCTCGGCGGCAGGAGATGGTCGGGGGTTGACGTGGCGAGCAACAGAAGACCGATTTCGCACCGATCGATACCCGCATCTGCCAGCGCCATGTCGCCGGCCCGCGCGGCAAGGCCCGAAAGTGTATCTTCGTCAGTCGCCCAGAAGCGCGATTGAATTCCTGTGCGCCGTTCGATCCAACCTGGCTCGAGGCCGAGACTGTTCTCGATCTCGGCGTTCTCAACCTTGCGCCCAGGCACATGGTGGCCAAACCCGAGGATGCGCGACGACCTGCTCATGGTTTCGATCCGAAGCGTTCGCCGGCCTCCTCGATGGCGTCATAAAGCCGATCGAGCTCGGCGCCGGTTACGCAATAGGGCGGGAGCAGATAGAGGACGTTGCCGAGCGGGCGCACCAGCAATCCCTGATCGAGGAAGAATGCCCGCAGCTTTGGACCGATCTCGGCCAGATAGCCGGGGGATGCGGTACCCAAATCGAGCGCCGCGATCGTGGCGGTAATCCGGCAGTCGGTGAAGCAAGCATTGTCGTGAAAGCGCCGAAGGCCAGCGGCCTGCAGCGCGCCCAGGGCCGCGATCCGCTCGATAACAGGCTCGTCGTGCCAGATCTCGACGTTGGCGAGTGCGGCCGCGCAGGCAATCGGATTAGCCGTATAGGAGCTCGAATGAAAGAAGGTCCTCTTCCGGTCGACCGAATAATGGGCCTGGAAGATGGCGTCGGTCGCCAGCGTGGCGGCGAGCGCAATGGTGCCGCCGGTCAGACCCTTCGAGGTGCAAAGGATGTCGGGCGAGATATTCGCCTGCTCGCAGGCGAACAGGGTTCCGGTGCGTCCCCAGCCGGTCATCACTTCGTCGGCGATCAAGAGCGTGCCCGAAGTCTCGGCGATCCTCTTCAGTTCAGCCAAAACCCAGGCCGGATACATCAGCATGCCGCCGGCGCCGAGCACCAGCGGCTCGACAATCAGCGCAGCTGCGCGCCGGTCGCGAGAGACGACCTCGAACCGATCCAGCGTTTCCTGCTCGCGTCCTGCGGCCGGGAAGGGGATGGTGTCGACTTCGAACAGCAAGGGTTCGTAGGCGGCGTTGAACACACCGCGGGCGCCGACGCTCATCGTGCCGATCGTGTCGCCATGGTAGCTGTGCTCCATGACGACGATGCGCGAGCGCGGCGCGCCGATATTGCGGAAATAGCCGAGCGCCATCTTCAGCGCGACCTCGACCGAGGTCGAGCCGCTGTCGGAATAAAACACCCACTCGAGCCCCGGCGGCGCTAGATTCACCAAGGCTTTGGCGAGGCGTTCGGCCGGCTCGTGCGTGAAACCGGCGAAGATGATCTGGTCGAGGCTGGCAACAGTCGTCTCGATCGCCTTGACGATGCGCGGATGGCGGTGGCCATGGGTGACGACCCACCAGGAGGAAATGGCGTCGAGGATGCGGGTGCCATCGGCCTTGTGGAGATAAGCGCCTTCAGTCCGGACAATTTCGGGGATCGCCGGTTCGAGCGCGTGTTGGGTGAAAGGGTGCCAGACGCGGGATTGCGACATCATTGACCCCGTGCAATCGGCGAGAGATCGAAGCCCGAAACCATCGCTTCCCTCAAGGTTTTAGATGTCAGCGGATCAAGGTGCGGCAGCCTGCCGAGCTGCCGCACATTCGCAAATTCCGCGATCGTCCTTTGGCTGTCCGCCATTTCCTCGCCGATGAAGGCCACGCCGATGAGCGGGATGGCACGGGCCCTGAGCGCCTCGATCGACAGCAATGTGTGATTGATGGTGCCGAGCCCGGTGCGCGCGCAAAGAATGACCGGCAGTTGCCATTCCCGGAATATGTCGATGAATCTTGTCTGCCGATTGAGCGGTACCATCACTCCGCCAGCGCCTTCGATGATGAGCGGGCCTGGCAAGTCCGGCAGTGAGAGCTTTGCCGCCTCGATTGCGACGCCATCGATTTCGGCCGAACGATGCGGCGACAGTGGCGTCTTCAGACGATAGACTTCGGGCAGCACGCGCCCGGCCGGCAGGCCGGAGAGCCGGGTAACAGCCTCGCTATCGGTCTCCTCGTCGAGGCCCGATTGCACCGGTTTCCAGTAGAAGCCGTCGAGCAGGCCGGCGAGGCCCGCCGAAAACACCGTCTTGCCGATGCCGGTATCCGTTCCGGTGATGACTATGCCTCTGCTGATGTCGCTTCGGGTCATGTCACCTTTGGTCATTCTGCGCCAACGCCTCGACAAGCGCATCGATCATGGCGGATATGGCGGCTTCATCGACGTTGAGCGTCAGCGATATGCGCAGGCGCGAAGTCCCTTCCGGCACAGTCGGCGGACGAATGCCGCGTATGTCGAAGCCGCGGGCCTGCAGTGCCGCCGCTACCGCCATGGTGCGCCGGTTGACGCCGATGACAACTGGTTGGATCTGCGTTCCGCTGGGCTTTATGCCGCAGCGCTCTGCCAATTGGCGGCCCGCCAAGGCAATGCGCTCATGCAGTTGAATACGGCGCATTGGCTCGTCGGCGAGCATGGCGAGCGCTTCACGCGCAGCAACCGCCATCAGCGGCGACGGCGCGGTGGCGTAAATGAATGGCCGGGAGCGGTTGACGAGATAGTCACACAGCGCTCGCGGCCCGGTGACGAGCGCTCCTGAGGCGCCGAGCGCCTTGCCGCAGGTATGCAGCGCGAGGACGTTGTCGCGGCCTTCGAAAGCGACGGCAAGGCCGCGGCCATCCGGTCCCCACACCCCGGTGGCGTGCGCCTCGTCGACAATGATGAACGCCTCGTGCCGGTCGGCGAGCGCCATAAGGCTCTCCAAAGGCGCGCAGTCCCCACCCATGCTGTAGAGGCTTTCGACCGCGATCCAGACGCGTCCGATGCCGCCTTCGGCGCGCCAGCGCGCGATCTGACCCTCGACGGCGTCGACGTCGTTGTGCGCGGCCAAAACGAACTGCGCGCGTCCGGCGCGCGCGCCCTCGTGCATGCTGGCATGGGCGAGCTCGTCGAGGACGAGTAGGTCGCCCTTCTGCGGCAGCGCCGTCAGAATAGCGAAATTGGCGATATAGCCGCCGCCGAAGAAAAGCGCGCGCTCGGCCCCGAAAAAGGCCGCAGCGTGAGCTTCCAGTTCCTCGTGCTCCGGCGCGTTGCCGCGCAGCAGCCGCGATCCTGTTGCGCCGACCGGCGTGCCGCGTGCAATCGCGGCAGCAACCGCATCGCCAAGCCTCTTGCAGGCGGCAAGCCCGAGATAGTCGTTCGATGAAAAGTCGAGGCCGGCGCGCGGCGCAAGCCGCCGCAGCCGGCCCTTGCGCGCCAGTCCCTGCAAGGTCGCCTCGTAGCGGGCAAACAGTGCCTCGTTCACTGCGCCTCCAGTTCCATCGGCTCGATGCCGAGACGCCTAAACAGCAGCGTATCCTTGTCCTCGCCGGGATTGTCCGCCGTCAGCAGCGTATCGCCGACGAAGATCGAATTGGCGCCGGCAAAAAAGCACAGCGCCTGCATCTCATCGGTCATGGCGGTGCGGCCGGCCGAAAGGCGGACATGCGATTTCGGCATCATGATGCGGGCGAGCGCGATCATGCGCACGAACTCGATCGGCTCGATAGGGCTGGCGTCGGCAAGTGGGGTGCCAGCGATCGGGATTAGCATGTTGATCGGAACGCTTTCTGGATGCTTAGGCAGATTGGCGAGCGTCACCAGCATCTGGATCCGGTCCACCGGCTCTTCGCCCATTCCGACAATCCCGCCGCAGCAGACCTTGATGCCGGATTGGCGAACGTTCTCCAGCGTATCCAGCCGATCGGCAAAGCTGCGCGTGCTGATGACCTCGCCATAGTAGCGCTCCGACGTGTCGATGTTGTGGTTGTAATAGTCGAGCCCCGCCTGCTTCAGGCGACCGGCTTGCTCGAGATCGAGCATGCCGAGCGTCATGCAGGTCTCCATGCCAAGCGCCTTGACGCCTTCGACCATGGCGACCACCGCATCCATGTCACGCGGCTTGGGATTGCGCCAGGCAGCACCCATGCAATAGCGGGTGGCCCCGGCATCGCGCGCCTTGGTCGCCTCAGTGATGACTTGCTTGACCTCCATGAGCTTCGAGGCCTTCAGGCCCGTTTCGTGATGCGCCGACTGGCTGCAATAGCCGCAATCCTCCGGGCAGCCGCCTGTCTTGATGCTGAGCAACCGGCTGAGCTGGACCTTGTTGGGATCGAAATTCTGGCGGTGAACGGTCTGCGCTAGGAAGAGCAGATTGTTGAAAGGTGCATCGTGAAGTGCCCGAGCCTTCTCTAGGGTCCACATCCCGCCATCAGCGCATTGCGTGCGTGGCATCGTGTTAGCCGGATTGGTGTCGTGCATATCCGTCCTGTTTCCTAGCTCTTCGCTTTGTCCTGGCTTCTTCGTCTGATTCATGCCGCTTCGAATGACTGTCGTTTCGTTGGCGGATCACGGCGCGTAATAGTCCAGTCCGATGTCGAGAATTGGCGCGCTGTGGGTCAACCAGCCGACGGAGATAAGATCGACGCCAGTGGCCGCGATGGCTGGCGCCGTCGCAGGCGTGATCCGGCCCGACGCCTCCGTGATCGCCCGGCTGGCGACCATGACCACCGCCTGGCGAAGCTCATCGAGCGACATGTTGTCGAGCAGGACAGCGTCTGGGACAAGCGAGAGGGCTTCTTCCAACTGGGCTAGCGTGTCGACCTCGACTTCTATCTTGACGAGGTGGCCGACGCTCTGTCGCGCGCGTTTGATGGCGGAGCGGATGCCACCGGCAGCCGCGATGTGATTGTCCTTGATCAGAACGGCGTCGTCGAGGCCGAAGCGGTGACTGGCGCCGCCACCAGCGCGCACGGCGTATTTTTCGACAGCCCGCAACCCGGGCGTCGTCTTGCGGGTGCAGGTGATCTTGGCGCGGTGCTCGCAAACCGCTGCGACAATCGATGCGGTTGCCGTGGCAATGCCGCTCAAATGGCACAGGAAATTCAGCGCCGTCCTTTCAGCGGTCAGAATGGCCCGGGTCGGGCCACTCACCGATGCAATTATCTCCCCTTGCGCAACTTTGCTGCCGTCTGCTCGGTTCACATCTATCTTGATATTTTGGTCGATCAACCTGAACGCGAGCCTCACCAGATCGAGCCCGGCGACAACCCCGGGCTGGCGTGCGGCCAGCACGGTCGTGGCGTGATGATACTTCGCTACGGTCGCCTCGGTGGTGACGTCACCGGCTCTGCCCAGGTCTTCGAGAAGGGCGGACCGAACCAGCGGCTCGAGCATGATTGCGGGAAGTGGTAACAGACTCATCAGGTGGCGCTTTCCAGCGTTGGCGAGTGCGCCAGTTCCCGAGCCTCGGCGAGGGCGGCTTCGAGGGTGATCTCGGAACGACGCGCAACAGCCGCATGATGGGGAAAGTCCTCGCGGTAATGAGCGCCGCGGCTCTCTCGGCGCCGCAAGGCGGAAATAGCAAGCATCAGACCGACAGCCGCCGGATCCGATGCCGCGTCCTCGCGTTCAGCGAGCGGCAACAACGCCCGTGCGGCTGCTTTCAAAGCTTCGCCATTGCGCACGATACCGAGTGCGCGCGACACGAAAGGACGCGCGGGTACCGGATCGGGCGATGGGTAATCGTCCGCAAACACTGGCTTTGTTCTGCGAGCAGGCGTTCCGCCCACGCTTTCAGCGACCCAGCGCGCGCATACGACGGCCTCAGTCAAGGAATTGCTGGCGAGCCTGTTGGCGCCGTGCAGTCCGGTCGAGGCGGCCTCGCCACAGGCCCACAACCCCTTGACCGACGTCCTGCCCGAGCCGTCCACGGCAACGCCACCCATGTGATAGTGCTGGGCAGGACGAATGGGAATGAGATCGTGCACGGGATCAATCCCCAGTCCACGACAGGCACATGCGATTGTCGGGAAGTGTCGAACAAATTCTGGGCCAGGCCGCTTCCGCGCGTCGAGGAAGACCTTATGGCCATCTGCCAGATGGCTCCAGACTGCGCGCGCCACGACGTCGCGAGGCGCGAGTTCGGCGCCCGGCACGCCATCGAGGAAGCGCCGGCCCGTCTCGTCAATCAGGGTGGCGCCTTCGCCGCGGACAGCCTCGCTGACCAGCGCCATGGGGCGTTCGGGGCCCTCAAGCGCGGTCGGGTGGAATTGGATGAATTCGAGGTCGGCAAGGACAGCTCCGGCGCGGGCCGCAAGTGCCAGGCCCTGTCCGCAGCTGCCCGAGGGATTGGTGGTGTCGAGAAATAGCCCGCCGATCCCACCGGTGGCAAGGACGACCCGCCGTGAGCCGAAGAAGACAGGTCCTAGCGCACAGCTTGCCCAGACGCCTCGGATCGCATTCTCCCTGACCGCTAGTCGGCGCGCTTCCACGCCCTCCACGACAACGATCGAGGGGGTGGAGCGCACGGCATCAATCAGTGCGCGCATGATCTCACGCCCGCTGCCGTCGCCATGAGCATGAACGATGCGACGTCGGCTGTGTGCGGCCTCCAATCCGAGGCACAGGGGTCCTTTTAGCGTACGGTCGAAGCGAACCCCAAAGCGCGCAAGCCCCTCGATCGCGTCAGGCGCGGCCTGAAGGATGCGGCTCGCCATATCTTCATCGCAAAGCCCGTCGCCGGCGGCGAGCGTATCAGCCAGGTGCAGTGTCGGATGGTCGTCTTGGCCGAAACTCGCAGCCAGCCCCCCCTGAGCCGAGGTACTCGAAGTGTCGGCTCCCAGAAGCGTCCTGGACAAAACAAGCACCGGCTCCGGCGCCAATTGAAGCGCGGTCATCAATCCGGCGATGCCGCCCCCGATGATGATGGGCCGCCCGAAGAAGCTGCGGACATCGGGGCTCAAATTGCCAGCATCCGTTCGACTGCGAGCCGCGCGCGCCCCGCGATCCCGGGTTCAATGGTGACGACATGATGGTTCTGCTCGAGCGCCATGCGGATGTTGGCAAGCGTGATCCGCTTCATGTGCGGGCACAAATTGCAGGGCCGGATGAACTCGACATCCGGGTGCGCTAACGCGACGTTGTCACTCATCGAGCATTCCGTCATCAGCACGACACGTGGCGGCTTTTGCCTTTCGACATAGTCGGACATGGCTGCGGTCGAGCCGGAAAAATCGGCTTCGGCAACCACGTCGGGTGGGCATTCGGGATGGGCCAGCACTGTCACGCCGGGATGGTTTTCGCGCAACTCGCGGATATCGGCCGGCGTAAAGCGCTCATGCACCTCGCAATGGCCTTTCCAGGCGATGATCTCGACGTCGGTCTGGGCGGCGATATTGTGGGCCAGATATTCGTCCGGCAACATAATCACCCGGGGGACGCCAAGGGATTCGACGACCGCCTTGGCGTTGCCCGATGTACAGCAGATATCCGATTCGGCTTTCACTTCGGCCGATGTGTTGACATAGGTGACGATCGGCACGCCGGGATAACGCTGTCGCATCAAGCGCACGTCTTGTGCCGTGATCGAATCAGCCAGCGAGCAACCGGCGCCGAGATCCGGAATGAGCACGACCTTGTCCGGATTAAGGAGCTTGGCCGTTTCGGCCATGAAATGCACGCCGGCCAGCACGATGACTTTCGCCTCGACCGTCATAGCCTTGCGGGCCAGCGCCAAGCTGTCGCCGACGATGTCGGCAATGCAGTGGAAGATCTCGGGTGTTTGATAGTTGTGAGCCAGGATGACGGCATTGCGCTCGCGTTTGAGCGTCAGAATGGCCTCGATGTCATCGCTGAAAGCCGCCCATTCCCCCGGTGGGATAACGCGCCAGACGCGCCGATACAGAGACGCGGCCGAAGGTAACGCCCCGCTCATCGGCGCCTCCAATTATAATCCGTTTGACTATAAGGGATATATATCTATGTCGACTATAAGAGTGTCAACCCCGAGCGACCGGCAATTTTGTGCCGACTATCGCCGTTTCGTCGAGGACCGCGTGCCGGAAGCGATAGAGCCTTGCCGGTCGCCCGCCCGTGTCGACAGAAGTCTCGCCAGTCTCCTCGACCAGCTCCTGCTGCTCTATGAGGCGACGAAAGTTCGGCTTGTTGATTAGCCTGCCGGCGAGCGCTTCGACGGTTCGTTGCAGCTGGAGCAGTGTGAAAGACTGCGGCATCAGCTCAAAGACGACCGGCCGGTATTTGATCTTCGAGCGCAGTCTCGCAATGCCCGTCGCCACGATGCGCCGATGATCGGCGACCATGGGCTTGCTGGGCACCAGCGAGGCCCTCGTGGTGTCGCGTCCGCTCCCGGCCTCTTGGACCAGGCCTGCTTCGTAGACTAACTCATAGCGTTGAAGCGTGAGTTCCTCGTTCCAATGGCGGTCGTCAAAGCCGAAGGCCATCGCCGCCCGTTGCCGACGTTCGCGTCGCATGGCCGCGTCGCCCACGCTGTTTGCCCATTCAATCAGGCGCGGTCGCAGGACGTCCAGCAGCATCGGCGGCGTGCCGGAGCGGTGGTCCTCCCATGGAAAATATTCATACCAGCTTCGCCAGCCGCACTTGGGCGAGCCCGATGCCTTTTCCATGCGAGTTAGTGCGAGATAGCTGATGGAGATGGCGCGCTGCCGACGCTCGGCGCCGACGCGGTCCCGGTCAGCGAAAGTGTAGAGCTGCTCAATATAGCCCAGCGGATGGCCGGTCTGCTGCTCAACCCAACCCCTCAACCCGGATTGCAGCGATCTGTGCTCAAGCGCAAATGGTCCGGAAGGCAGAGTGTCCGCCTGCCCGATGGTGAGGACACAGGGTTCACCGTCGTTTACGGCGACGACAAAGGCGATCAGGTCCACTTTGACTTCATCGCCCGTGACGGCGGCTCGGTCTTTGCTGGCTCCTGTTTCTTGATCGTCCATGTTGTTCGCGAAAGTGGTTGGTTGGTTACGGCGCCTGAATCGATTTAATTTAAGCGCAGCTGTCTGCACGTCAACATCGCGCAGCCGCACGGCTTTTTTTAGCTCTTCGCATTTGCACAAAGACGTGCCAAACGCGACACCTGCGGGGGGTGACGCCGGGGAAGGAGGCACTTGAGCACTGCTGGTGGTTCGAAGGCGATTACACCGCCCGATATCCAGGCGCGTAAGGGTGCGTCCCCGTCGTCTGGCTGACGGCCTATACGACGCCGATTGCAAAACTGGTCGATCGACATTGCGACATCGTTCTTATCGGCGACAGCGTCGGCATGGTCCTGCGCGGCGCTCCGCAAACGACCCTTGTGTGCATCCGCCACAGGCGGCGCCTGAGCGGACTGGTACTGTGGCAATCGGTTCTTGGCCGTTCGGCATAGCTGATTGCGGATGCCAAACGCGTGTCGCTGCCCTTCAGTTCGGCATTAGGTAGCTGCCGCCACCAACTTTACCGCAAACCGTTGTCGCTAAACGCGACACATCGGGGTTCCTCCCAGCGGTCAATTCCCGGCCACGCTTCTGGCATAAGCGCCATGGCTCGGATCTCCATACGACAGCTCTGAAAATCACTCACCCGAAAGGCGATGTCGCCTGATGAAATCGGCGAAAAGCGGAACGGTGAAGTCGAGATAGCCGTGATCGGTGCTGTAGATCATCCCTTAAAGATGATGCTCGCGCGGGCCGGGCCAATGGACTTCTGCGTTCGGCCCATCGCCTTCGCGATGTCAGAGACCGGATAGGGGCCGTTGCCGAGGGCCGCCATCGACGTGACGAATTGGACCTCGGCCTTGGTCAGACGATCCAGACGGACGCGGAAGAAGCCGTCGTCCAGGGATTTGATCGTTTCCGTGTAAGATGCTTGGACATCGTTCTCGTTGATCTGCGGGCCCTGCGCGTTGTTCCAGGAGAAGGAGGCGAGTTCCTGGAGAAAGAGCGGATAGCCCTTTGTCATGTCGAAGACGGTCGTCAGCGCCTCTTGGGAGATGGTCGCCTTTTGATCATTGATCGGCTTCTCGATCGCCTTCGAGGCAGCCTCCTTATCGAGTGCGCCGACGGCAGGATAGCTGAAGAGCCGTTCTGCGTAGGATTTCGCGTCGCCGGCAAGACGCGCCACCTGGGGCAATCCTGCGCCAACGAAGACGATGGGCAACCCATCCTGGGACATGCGATGAAGAGCGACGATCAGGCCGGATAAATCTTTTTGCGAAAGATATTGCACTTCGTCGATCAGAAGAACCCAGCCCTTGTTAGCAGCTTGGGCGGCACGACCGATCTGGCCGAATAGATCGGGAAGGTCGTGCTGTATATCACCGCTTTCGGCAAGGCCCGGCTCGGGCGTCGGGTCGACGCCGACATTCACGCCGGCGACCTCTATGTTGAATACGGAGGCGAAGTTGCGCAAGCAGCCGAGGGCGGGCGAGGCGAAATGCTTTGCCGCTTCGGTGCCGGAAAGCGAACGAGATACCTTGCGCATTTCAGGATAGAGAAGGTTCGCGAGATTGGTTCTTCGGGAGCCTCGACCTTCGTAACAAGAAGGCCTTCGGCCTCGGCGATCCGGCCGATCTCGCTCAGGAGAACCGTGTTGCCGGTGCCGTGAAGGCCCAAAGTATGAGCGAACGGCCTGACCGCCCATTGATCGCGCGTCCGCAGGAGATCTTGGCGGCTTCAAGGATCGCGTCGCGACCGACAAGTTCGGGGGGACGGCTTCCTGCGCCGGGTGCAAACGGATTAGCGAACGGATCCGTCGGGGTCTCCAGAACAAAGTCTACCGATAGATAGGAGTCTAGTGGAAAACGCTAGTCTCTTTTAGAGTTTGATAGATAACGCCGGCTGCGGGAACTGGGCTCACTAGCGATCGGCCAGCTGGAAGTCGCCCGGGGTGGCAGACGACGCTCCATCCTTAATGCAGTCGTCCTCAAGGGACGCTTCGCTCAGGCCCTTGCGGACTGCGCGCGTCAGCACTTGACGGGACGCGCGACGGCGGATCCGGGGATCAGGCACAGGTTAACCGGGAGTTAGTGGTGGTTGGTGCCGAATAGCGCTTCAGTTCCTCAATGACATTAAGGATAGCGGCCGGCTGGCACCCGTTTGCTTTCCGCCGGAACTGCGCGGAGGGTGTCTGCGTGCTCCAGGTTTTGGATGGCTCGCTTGCGGCGGCATCCCATCAAGAGAATCGCCATTGCCCTGTTCGGGCGAGGGCGTGTCCAAGAAGACTGGGCTCATCCGGATGGCCATCTTCGCGATCGGGTGCGTTGCGCCCATCCAACATAGCGGCCACCTAATGGGTATCGCGCTATTCGGTAGCAACCGCCACCAAGTCAAGGTTGCCGCGTCCGCCGCTGTCAGCGGAGCGATAGGGGTCGCGGATCGGGTATAGTCAATTCGGCATCGGTGAACAGATTCGGGAAGAGTCTCTCGCGATAGTCCAGCGGGAAAGCAATTCGGACAGGGGCTTTGGGCGTTTCGGACTTTAGGAAGCCTTGTCTAACCATTGCTGACATCGTGTTCCGTGCCGTTCTTTCCGATGTCTTGAGAACGAGATGAACATCACCGCGCTCAAGTGATCCGTGTTTGAGGACTGCAGCTAAGAGATCGGGCGCGCGTTTGTCTTCGCTGATGTCCTTGACGAGTAGGCGGTACCGATCTTCCAGGCGACCAAGGTCGAAAATCGCTGTGGAGAAGCGTATTTGGTCGAGTGCCACGGTAAGGAACCACTCGCAAAAGTCCTTGAGAGCTGCTTGCGAGAGATTGCCCCGACCATCGAGGTCTCCGCGACGGGGGCTGTCTGCGTGGTCCATCATCCGTTTGTATTCGCCTCGATCCTTAAGACCGCGGGCCAGGCCTCTGGAAATCGACCACAAGCCATGTCCCCCGATGCCTGCTTTCAGCGCCATCGCATGCGACATCAACCGGGACACACGGCCGTTGCCGTCAGGGAATGGGTGGATATAGTTGAAGCGATGGTGAGCAGAAGCGATGGCAATGATACGGGTGCTCGCCCATTTTTCCGCCACTGCAAAACGCTTTGAGAAGTGTGCCATGAAGGCCTCGACTCGATCTGAAGAGGGTGGCTGGTGTCTTCCGACAACCACGTCGTCGCTCGCAGTCTTTCTGAACTCGCCGGGAACGATCTCGACCTTCGAACCATCTGGCCGTTCCATGAACCTGAACTCTTCGGGCATCTCGTGATAGAACATACGATGCACCCAAGCGATGAACTCAACCGATGTCGGGCTCGGCAAAATTCCTTTGGAATACATCTCATCGATTTTGCGTTGGACGATGACGTGCGCCTTGGCCTCGAGCGCTAATGCTCGCCGTTCCGGCTCGACCTCCGCACCCGCGAGTGCCTTTTCGATGTCCTTGGGACGGGTGTTGTGACCCTCGATCAGATTCGAGTAGTAGCAATTCATCATCCGAACCAGGTCGGCGAGTTCTGCAGCCGATTCTGGATGGAGGCCGCGCCCCAAATCGTCTGCCTCCCTCTGCAGTTCTACCGTGAGGTCCGCTAAGACGGACGGGATGGTGTCCTGGAAAAAGCAGGGCTCGATACGAGCAGGCGTTTCAAACATTTTTTGCCGATCTTGAAAGATACCAATTGCCTTTTATATAAGGCACTTACGTCAGCAATAGGCAATAGGTTGCCGATTATTGTTGCCGATCTTCGTTGCTGCATCGCAGTTGTATGCCGCGAGAGTGGGGCGAGGCTTAATCGAATGCCCTGCAAATCGTTCCTCAGTTGTCCAATTCCGATCGAACCCTGAAACGAGATTCGCTAAGGGCCCGCTTCATGTTCAGGCGGATACGCATACGGCGCTGAGTTTCGACGGCCTCCCGAGGCCGCCGCACTGCCATGCGTATCGACGACCGCCGGCCCTGGAGCCTGAACATGAACGCCCGCGCCTCTAATTCTCCCACGCCCCGCCTGACTCCGAGGGTTCTCGAGCGTCCGGAGCCTTGGGGTTTCGTCTACGTCGATTACGACGCTGAGGCGCGGACGAAGAGGAATCCTTCGCGATCTTCCGCCGCAAATTCCTGGGCGCATTCGGCTGTCGACAGCGGCCGCCTGGCGGTGCGCAGGATCTCCAGCGTCATCTGTCGCTTGTTCGTCCCACCGATAAGCTTGTCGAGCTCGTTGGCGCTCATGGCCGTCGGCGGTCGGCCGCGGCGCTTCTGCGGCTGGTCTTCCGGCCTCCATTCAGGCTCGTAGATCGAGATCACCTTGTCGACGGCCGCGATCTGCGCCTGCAGATCGGCAAGGCCGCCGCCAGCCGCGGGGACGCCCTGCCAGCTCGCTACGCTTGCTCTTCAACTCGTCTGAAACGCCCATCTCGCCCCCGAAATCCTCCTTTCAGAGGTACCAGATCAAGGATTAAACTTCTGGTGGCGGTTGATACCGAATAGCGGGATGGCGGCTAGAGACAGTTCCGGCATTAGGTGGCAAAACCACCAAATCTCCTGAGCGAGCTCATTTACCCTTGTCTCAAGTCGAAACGAGACAAATCGGGGTACGAGCGTCGCGTATGAGTTGAAGCTGAAACGAGCCGAATTGACCAGCAGGCTTGAGGAATTGGCGAAACTGCAGGCCGAGGTGCGCGAGCAGGTCAGTTCCATCGACAGGGTCATTGCCATTTACGAACCCGGTTACGAGCCGACGGCAGCTAGGTCGCGTCCGTTCCGGCCGGACCGCCGGGATCTCAGATGAGGTGAAAGCGTCGATGGGAGGCGTGAACCAGCGCCAGGCCGTGCTCGGAATCCTCCGCGACGCGGCAAGCCCGGTTTCGACGGCCGAATGCGCTGCGAAGTTCTCGCAGGCAGTTGGACTGGGCAATGAAGCGGAGATCGTCGACCAGATGTCGCGTAAGCTGCCCTCTTGACCCAGCTCACGAAAGCCGGGCGCGTGAGGCACGTCGGCAAGACCACAACAGGCAGTTCCTCTGGGAGATCGCCTCCTAGCCCCGCGGCGTTGCCTGGCCAAGTTTGCTTGAAGGCTCTCCCTCCCTGATGACTACCAACGGAATCGCAACGCACGTCCGGCAGGCCGGATGGTCTATCGCAGACCAGTGTGTCGGTGTCGCCGGATATCTTCTATAATCCAGATTATAATAATCGTGATTATAAAAGCGAACGTACGGCCATGGACCACTTTATCGGGAGGGGAAAGGAGCTATGGCTGCTGAACGCGAACTGGACAAGCGTTCGGCATCGCTCGTCGTCGCCTATGGCCGCCGCCGGATCGGCAAGTCAAGGCTCCTGCGCCAAGCTGCCGTCGGCCGCAACGAAATCTATTTCCAGGCGACGCGGGTCTCCTCAGTCCTGAACATGGAACAGTTCAAGCTTGAGGTGGCCCGGGTTCTTGGCCCATCACCCGTCCTGGCGTCGCTCGACAACTGGGAGAGTATTTTCCACTTCGTAGCCGAAGCAGCCAAGGCCAAACCGGGCACTGTGGTCACGATCGACGAAGTCCTGTACCTCGTCGATCAGGACAGCGCTTTACTATCGGTGCTCCAACGGTTCTGAGACTCCGGGGCGGCACGGGCGGGAAACCTCAAGATCATCCTGTGCGGTTCTGCCGTCGCTCAGATGGAGGACCTGCTGGCGGAAACGAACCCGCTTTACGGGCGCGTGACGCTGCGCCTGGAGGTGCGGCAGTTGCCCCTGCGCGACCTTCCGGGGTTCTTTCCGGAGTACAGCGCCGAGCAGCTCACAGAGACCTACGCCATTTTCGGCGGCGTGCCGTACTACCTGACCCTCTCCGACCAGCATGCAAGCCTGCGCGAAAACGTCATCAATCTGCTCCTGACAGAGACCGGGACCCTGATCGACGAACCTAACACCCTTCTGCTGCGCAAGCGAGTCTTGCACAAATTAGGCATCATGAATTTGGCCCGAAAACCAGGTACTTAACGTGCAATTGGTGGTCTTTGCTGCCTAATGCCGGACAGTTCCTGACAGATTAAGGTGCCAGCTTCGCAAGGCGTATTCGAAAGCGCGCAGCGATCTAACTGCATTTGCTGCGAGGGAAATTGTGCGTTGCACAAAATTTGACGTGTGGCTAGCGTTCTTCCGCTGCGGGAATCGGGTTTGGGTAATACGTGACGAAGCACTGAGAACCGATGCTTCGTCGATAGTGCATTCATACCTGAGGACCCTGAGGACCCTGATGACCGTTACGAATACCGACAAAGCCGGCACTGCAAGCCTCGAGGAAATCGCGCGAAATGGCAATATGCTACGTCGCATGGCCGTACGCATTCCGACATATCTGTCGGATCTTCGCGAGAATCCAGCGTGGCTGCCGATGTTCGTGCTCGCCCGGACCATGCCGGCACGGAGAATGCACTGGCGTGGTGCAAAGCCTGTTCGAGCGTCGCAGAAAGGCCGGGAAACAATGTTTGTCGGCGTCAATCGCCAGGACGTTGTCGATGCGCTGCAGTCGGATGGACTTTTTTCCGGACTCGTTTTGCCGAAATCTATCCATGAGGAAATCGCAGCTTTCGTCCGGTGCACACCTTGCTTTGGCAATTTCGATCGCCGTCTCGAATTCATGCCGGCAGATCATGCGGAGGCTGAGGCTCGATTCGGCCGTCCGTTGCTCAGCGGCCACTATTTCGAGCGCATTCTCGACTGCAAGGCGGCAGTCGCCGTCCAAAACGATCCGCTGCTGATGGATATCGCTGCACACTATCTCGGCGGCCAGGCGAAACTGATCACCACGCGTGTTTGGTGGAGCTTCCCCACCGGCCAGGCTTCAGACGCCGACAAGAACCTGGCATCGCTCGGCAAATACCACTTCGACCTCGACGACTGGCGAATGTTGAAGTTCTTCTTCTACCTGCTGCCGGTCGACGAGGGCACCGGTCCGCATGTCTATGTCCGCGGCAGCCACAGGCGCCGCGCGCTCAAGCATCAGCTGACGCTTCTCGTCGGCCACCCCGCGGAAGAGATCCTGGACGTCTATGGCGAGCAAAGCCCCGTTACTCTTATCGGTGAGGCGGGGCTTGGCTTCGTCGAGGATCCGTTCGGCTTCCACATGGGCACCGTGCCGGCGCACACGCCGCGGCTGATGATGGAAGTCGGGTTCGGCGTTTCGCCACCCTCGCGGCGACGCTTCCACGGCGAGCCGGTTATTCGCTGATTTCCAAGAAGTCCCGAAACACCTTATCCCAGACCGAAGACCAGTGCCTCGTAGGCCGATAAGCAATGGCACCATCCCGGAACAATCGGCGTCCACGGACGGCGTTTTCCGCCACATGGTGCCATTGCAACTATTTTCATCTGTCTACGCAGTCCACCCTCGCGGACGACGCGCCTAGGAGGAACGGCGTCACGGAGCTCAATCATCTGCTAGAAGCTCCGGTTTTCCTCCGCTTCTGGGGAGCTGACAAAAACCTTATCCACAGATCTTGCTCGAGTTTGTACTTTGCACCTGCCTCAAGCTGCAACAATTCGGTCTGCCCTCCCTCGTCGGCGATTCCGACTCAGATCGGGCTGCCAGAGACCGAGATCGGAGGCGCGCAACCAGGCGATCACGTAGCGCCCAATAAGTCCGCCTCCGCAAGAATTCCCACAGGTAGGGATAGCGACCTCACGATGCGGTCCCGATAGCCCTTGTTGTACTTCAGACCCGACTCGATGTTTTGGATTTCCTCGGCGGATAGTCCGCTCGTCACCGCCAGGTCCTCGATCGAATATCCAAGGTGTTCGCGAAAAGCGCGAATGATGTGGGTCCCCTCTGACATAGCCATCAAAACCGGCTCGGGAATGCGCGAATCCTTCATAGACACCTCCAAGAAGACCAAGAGCGCCCTGATAAATCGGTAGACTTGTCCCCGACCTGGCGCTCCAGCAATTCAAAAAAAGGACGTCGAATAGGCCCGGTCGGCCTCGTCCATGAAATTGGCCGCCTGAAATTGGCGGGCAGATCGGGATATGGCGGTTCACTCGATTCTGATCAAGTCCAAGAACCTGCCTGCCCTCAGCTGGCCTGGTCGGCTGTACCCGCATCACGCCCTATGGCCAGCGGCTCATCATGGCTGACGGCCCTCTCGAACAGGAACACTCGCCCCTGTCGCCGTGTCCAGTGCTATCGCGGCACCGTCCACCGAGCCTGGCCGACGCTTTTATTCCATTGCGGATCACCGGCAAAAAAGCGCTGTTAACCAGATTTTCTAAGCCGCCAATACAAACTCGCCGGCTCAACGGGTGAGGTGATGGATGTGTGATTCGAACATAAGCGCCTTTCCGCTGCACCGGCGGCGGAAGTTGGTCGAAGGTATCGCCCGGATCCTGGAATCCAAGAACGGGGAAGACGCGAATGCCTTCTGGCGCAACACCGCCAAGCAAATTCTCGTTCAACTGTCCGAATCAGGGATTTCACCCAGGCTCGCCGAACAGGAAGTTGGAACGCTTCTTCATGCAGTCTTAAGCAATATAGCCATCCGGAGTGCTGCGACGCTTGCATGATAGCATCGGCTCGCGACAAAGGACTGCCGACGGCGCGCTCGGCAAGGCGATACTGGCTGGAGCTCACATTGGCCAGGCCAGAGCGGCCCGACCCACCAGGCACAATCGGCCGACACGGCCGACATCCACCGCTGTTACAACAGCACAGCGGGCACCCGGACGCTGCTGGGTTGACTATGGGTCTCGGAACCGCGAAAAGGGGGCGCTCTTCGTGAGTGGCGTGCGCCGGCAGTCTCGCCCCAAGCCCCCGCCCAGGCTGCCGGCGCGCTTCTAGGAATGTCGAGGTAGGCCGCGCCCAACGCCTTGTCCGACCATGCGTCGATCAGGTCCTCGAGCAGGCAGCGGGTGTAGGCATCGCATGCGCCTCCGCCTGGCGAGAGGCCTTGCACTTCCTCCAGCGAGGAAAGCCGATTGCCATCGGTGCGCCAGTTTTGGTGTTTGGCCAACTGCCATCTGCGATCTCGTGTCGACCCGCCGAGTGAGCTGTGGAAGCTCCTCCTGATTGCAAAAGGGTAGGGCGGCTAAGAGGCGATCGTGATCGATCCTCACGCCTCCGATTCGGCGCGGTAGGCTCCATTCGCGTGAGGGGAAGACGCGGTGCATTTGCGCTTTGCGAAATCGCCGGCGCCGTTTTCGAACATGACACTCATGCCGGCGATGTCGGCACCGATGCAGGATATCAAAAACGACAAGCTGCATTCTAGGCAAATGCTAGCCCGCTTGATGCACGGCGATGAGCTTTCGGCGGCCTGAAGCGGCGATCTGGTTTCCTTTGCGCTGCGTTTTCCCAAACCTCATCAGGCGCCAGCGGTGATCCGTCGTGGATGAAGGCGAGGGTTTGCGGGTTGAGGTCAGCGGGTTTGTTCCGGGACGTCTGCGCCCCATCGTTTATGTCGCGAGTTGCGGGATGCGACTGAGGACAAAGCGCAAAATACGCTGATCCGGGCAGGATGTCGTCAGGTGCGGGCGAATTTGGGTTTTCAACTCTACCACGCGCCTCTCACTGTGACCTCGATCACGCGCGATCAGGGATCGCTAGATAGGTCGCCGGATGCAGCGAACGGCGCCAGCATTCGGCGCTCGGATCACACCTGCGGCCCTCTGCCGCCACGCTGACAGCAACACACGGCTGCGCAATTCTACCGGCCCCGGCGATCGCCTGTTGCCCAATCCGCTACCAGGCGCGCAATTCTCAACCGAGGACTCTGGCGTCAGCCCGGTGCCCAGTTGGTCACAGCATTTTGTCCGCGTCCGATAGACGACAATCTGTGTTCAGGTCCAGACATCCTAAGGGTTAGGATCAAGCCGGCCAGGGGCGACTCCTCCGATTTGTGGTCGCTGCTCACAATCTTTTTGGTGGCATGCCAATTGCATATTCATAGCCATGATACGTGTTCCGACATGGCTCGTCGCGCAGTCTTTAGCCCAGGAGTTCACATGACATTCGTCCGAACGCAATACAGGCTGCGCATCCCGTGGGACGCCCTAGCTCCGTTGGACCTCGCTGCGATCGGCAGACAGGATCGCTATCCCGCAGATCGCTTTCAGGCTGTCAGCTAGGGCTGCCATAAGGGTTCTCGTAAAACAAACATTCAGGAGAACTTATGACTCGACCACATGAATATCTGCTTCGCCGGCTCTCCCAATGACACATAACACCAGATCCTCTTCAAATCCGTGATGATCCAAAAGGAAAACGAAAAATGCATACCTCAGAAAAAGACGCTGTGGCGCGCTCGAGGCTCCTGAAATTGCGCTCTCACTGGCCACGAACGATACTTGCTGCCACGGCATTGGCCATTGTAATGACCGCTCCAGCTCCAGCCGTCACCCAAGACGCTGACAAGCACTACTCCGACCAAAGCTTATTGGTTGGTGAAGACTGGATAAGTTGTATACTTGGGGCATTGTGCATTGGCGATCCAGAGGTCCTCGAAGACCTGCCGGTCACCTAGCCCGCTTGATGCACGGCGATGAGCTTTCGGCGGCCTGAGGCGGCGCTCTGGTCACCATTGCGGTACGTTTTGATAACCCTCGTCGGGCGCCGGGGTTGATCCGTCGGTGATGGCAGGCGGGGTTTTGCGGGTTGCGGTCAGCGGGTTCGTTTCGGGGCGTCTGCGCGCCATCGTTTATGTCGCGAGTTGCGGGATGCGACTGAGGACGAAGCGCAGGATGCGTTGGTCCGGGCAGGATGTCGGCAGGTGCAGGCGAATTTGGGTCTTCATCTCGACCACGCGCGCGCGGCGATCTTGATGAGGCGCAATCGCAACGTGTCGAATTGGGCGACTGCAAAGCTGGAGCGTTTCGGCATAGCGGCGCGCAGGCCCCACATCATCCAGTAGGCGCCGGCATGCAGGAACAGCCGGAACTGGGGTTGGCCGTCGCTCTGGTGCAGGAGGTGCGGTCGGCGGTTCTTCCACGACTTGATGTGGTTCTCGGCCGCGCCGCGCCGGCAGTAGAGGTCCGCATAGAGCGCCTTGGCCTTGCCACCGGCAAGGTTGGTGACGATGAAGCGGGTGTCAGTACCCTGGGCGCCGACCTCGACGCGGGCGATGATGCGCTCGACGCGGCTCCAGCTGCCGGCGCCGTCCAGGAACTCCTTGAACCTACGGACCTTACCCTTCTTCGCCGACGCTTCGAAGCGCGCCGTCGTGATGGCTTCCAGCTCCGCGACATGCTTGCGCAAGGTCGTGGCGGGCGCCACGCCGAGGATGAAGTCAACATCGTTGGCGCGGCACCAGTCGATGACCTGTGGACTGCAATAGTGGCTGTCGGCCCGGATCAGGATCCGCGTGTTCGGCCAGTTGCTCCGGATCGCCCGCACCAGGCGGCGCAGGTGAGGGCGGATTTCTGCCCCACTCGGCCGCCTCGCCGCGACGAAGCGGCCATCGCCATCGAACACCACGATCGGCTGGAAGCCGTACTCGTCGTGATGGGCATTGAACAGACGAAGCTACTGGCCGCCATGCACGGCGTCAAAGGTGTCGTCAATGTCAAGCACGATCCGCTTCGGAATCTGCCGGACGGAGGCGCAGTAAAGATCGACCATCGCCCGGCCCATCGCGACCAGTCCCCGCATGCCGGGCAGGTTCTCCAGCCGGCACATTGTCGATTGCGACGCCAGATCCCGACCCGAAGGGGTGCATCCTGGGCCATCTTGAAGATCGGATCGGAGCGCTGCCGGTTGGCATCATTGCCATCCTCATAACCGGCGGCAATCATCTTCATGCGCAAGCCGATCATATCGGCCAGGCTGTGGACGACCTGGCCCGGGCAGCGCGGATCATCGATGCAGCGTGCCAGACGCTCCGCCACCCGCAGCCACTTCTCCACCTCGGCCAGAGCCAGAACGCCACTGTTGGACGACAGCATGCCGCCGTCGAAACGGGCAACGACGGACTCGCCTCCGACAGATGATAACTGCTCAGCGGCGGCGTAGGATCGTGCATGGCGGGTGTGAGTCTCCGGAAATGATTAGGATTGGCGCAAGCAACCAAATCCTACGGCGTTTCAACGGCTTGCACCACATCCGCCAACCCTCATGAATCAGGCTAGCTGACCGGCATATGTCCGGCCTCCCGCAACGCGCCTAGGAAGAGAGCGGCATGGTCGTCGACATTAATCTTGGCCTGCATCGACAGGGGCATGCCGGTCCAATTCTCCAGTGGCGCGGTCAAACTCGAGAAAATTCCACCGACAATGCAATGGCGGATAGCAACGCCTTTAATGTCCAAAGCCAGCACGCCCGTCCGGTCACTTGGATATCGGATGGCCGCGATCCGCTGGACCGTCGCGTCACCGTCCACCCGCACGTCGAAAAGCAGGATACCGCGGCTCCTGGCGGCTATCGCCGCGGCTTTTTCAGTGAAGCCTATGGAGAGCGCGCCGACACTTTCGACCGCCATCTGGAATACCAGCGAATCCAGTTCATCCGCAGCCATGGGAGCAATTGCGCGCAACACAGAGGTGATTGCAATGACGCACACGGCTTGTTCACAGATGTCGGCCCACGCCCGATCGTTTGGTTTGGGTTGCCGGTCGGCAACTGACTGACGGTGTGCTCCGATTCGAGCCAATCCTGAGGCTGAAGGCGCGGGCTGGCTTCCGCTCGAGACCTATTAACAAACTCGGTTCCTTCGGTCCTCGAAGCTCGGGCACATGCAGTGAAGTGGGCGGTCTATCAGGTTCGTGTTTTTTGCAGGCTCGGCCCGCTTGAGCACAGCGGCACGTCAGCGCATCAAACTCTTCCTCAGTTCACAAACGAGGCTCCCTGGGGTACTGGGAGAGCAGAGAAATCTCCGGTCGCAGCCTACCCGGTCAAAACAGGAAACCCCAACGATGAAGACTCTCGTCGTCTGCTCCGGCGGATTGGACTCCATTTCCCTTGCTCACAAAGTGGCAGCGGAGCAGGAACTCGCCGGCCTCCTATCCTTCGATTACGGCCAAAGGCACGGCAAGGAATTGGACTTCGCCAGCCTTTGCGCGGAGCGTCTGAACGTCCCGCACCGCATCATCGACATCCGCGAAATCGGCCGCGGCCTTTCCGGCTCCGCGCTGACCGACAATGTGGAGGTACCCGATGGGCACTACGCCGAAGACATGATGAAGGTCACGGTGGTGCCCAACCGGAACGCCATCATGTTGGCCATCGCCTTCGGCTTCGCTGCCGCGCGCAAGTCCGAAGCGGTGGCGACGGCCGTGCATGGTGGCGATCACTTCATCTATCCTGACTGCCGGCCAGCCTTCATCGGCGCCTTCCAGATGATGCAAGACCGCGCGCTCGAAGGCTACGCGAATATTCGCCTCTATACGCCTTATGTGAATCTCACGAAGGCGGACATAGTTGAGGATGGAGCCCGACACGGCACGCCATTTGCGGAGACCTGGTCCTGCTACAAGGGCGGCCAGCGTCACTGTGGACGGTGCGGGACATGCGTCGAGCGGCGCGAGGCGTTTCATCTCTGTGGCCACCCAGATCCCACCGACTACGAGGACGCCGACTTCTGGCTCGACGCCTTGCGCAGGAGGAGCGTGTAATGTTCCGCATCACCAAGGAATTCCACTTTTCAGCCTCTCATCAACTCACGTCCTTGCCGCCTGACCACCAGTGCGCGCGCCTGCACGGGCATAACTACATCGTCGAAGTGGAGCTATCGGGCAAGGAACTGAACGAGCACGGCTTTGTCCGCGACTATCACGATTTGGCACCGCTCAAACGTTATATCGACGATAAATTCGACCACCGACATCTCAATGACGTGCTGGGACATGAAAAGGTTACCGCGGAATGTCTGGCCAGACACTTTTATGAATGGTGCAAGGCACGCTTGCCCGAAACCACGGCCGTGCGGGTTAGCGAGACGCCGAAAACATGGGCCGAATGCCGGCCATGACCGATACGCATCCCGCAATCCGCGTGAGTGAGATTTTCGGGCCGACGATCCAGGGCGAGGGCGTGCTCATCGGTCTGCCGACGGTCTTCGTCAGAACCGGCGGGTGTGATTATCGCTGTTCCTGGTGCGACAGTCTGCATGCGGTGGACAGGCAATTCCGGCACGAATGGGAGATGATGTCCTCCGACGCGGTGTGGCAAAATGTGGTCGCGCTTTCCGGCGGCCGCCCGTTGATGGTTTCGCTGTCAGGCGGCAATCCGGCTATCCAGCCTTTCGGTGCTCTCATCAAGCGAGGTCATGATGAGGGCTACCGATTTGCGCTGGAAACCCAAGGTTCCGTGGTCCGGGAATGGTTCGCCGAACTTGACGTGCTGGTCCTCAGCCCAAAGCCGCCGTCAAGTGAAATGAGGACCGATTGGGCTACTATCGAGGCATGCTTCCAGGCGGCGCAGGACAAGCCGCAAGTCGTGCTGAAGCTCGTTGTTTTCGACGAAAATGACTATGCCTTTGCGAAAGAGGCCGCCGCGAGATTTCCGCGACTTCCAGTCTATCTGCAACCCGGCAATCACACGCCGCCACACCCCGGAAATGAAGACGCGCCTGTCGACGTTGATGGAATAATGAAACGCATGGAGTGGCTGGTTGATCGCGTAACCCGCGACAGGTGGTTCGAAGCCCGCGTGTTACCACAGCTGCACGTTATGCTCTGGGGTAACAAACGAGGCGTCTAGCCAGCACTCGCCCGGGCGACAGCCTTCGGCATCCCATAGCAAGAAATCGACAATCAAGATGCCGATCGCGGCCTCGTAAAGAGCTTGCGTCGACGGCTTCCTGTGGCTGCCAGGCAGCATGTAGCGCCCAGAGCGACACTCCACCCTGACCGTCGGCCTTCTGTCGAATAGGCACGCGCCAGCGGCCAGTGCAGAAATCCGCATAAGCACGATATGAAGGATTGCTGACGAATGTCATTGCCAACGCGGTGGCGTCGCTCGCCGTCGCCCGCTCGCAGGGCGAGCCGGATAAAGTTCGACTGGCAAGGTCCTCCAGCGCCTTGCGGATCAAGTCTTCCCGCGGGTGAACGGCGCTCGCCGCCGGCCAGCTCGCGTGAACGCCGCGCAGGAATTGGGGGCGGGGCGAAAGCCGTCAAAGAGGCCAGCTGCTATCTGCAACCGATAGCCATGAACCCTCGCAATTTCCCGTGCTGCGGAAATGGCTAGCAATCGATCAAACGCGATTGACGCGAGTTTTACGATCAAAATGCTCAAACTGCCGCTGAGTGCCTGGCCGTTCCACGTTCGAAATACTTGTCGAACTTGACCGCAATGCTCCTCACGAAGGGACGGTTTTCCGTCGGCACGACGAAACTGTCGCCTCGGAGTTCAAGCAGTCGAGCAGGATCCTTAAGGGCGATGGAGCTTGCCTGACGAAGGAGCTTTTGGCCGGCTTTCCCGAAGTTCTCCACCAGGTCGATCGCCGAGAAGGCGAAATCGCACATCAGTCGCTCGATGATCCAGCCCCTGACGCGATCGTCGTCGGAAAATGCTACGCCGCGGACGACTGCCAGCTCCCCGCCTTCCACCCTGCGCCGATATTCGCCAGTCGAAGGCATGTTCTGAACGTAGCCGTGGCGAAACCGGCCAATGGACGAAGGGCCAAGTCCAATCAACGTCTCGCAGCGATCCTCGGTGTAGCCCTGAAAATTGCGATGCAACGCCCCCGCGCGGGCCGCAACCGCCAACGCATCGCCTGGCTTTGCGAAATGGTCGAGCCCGATTGATTCGTACCCCTTATCCTCGATCGCTCGCGCAGCAAGTCGCGATTGAGCGATTCGCTCCGTGGGACCGGGGAGCCATGCCTCGTCGATCATCGTCTGATGTTTCTTGAACCAAGGCACGTGAGCGTAGCCGAACAGCGCCATCCTGTCCGGTTCCAGGGTGAGCGCCTGCGCCACGGTGGAACGCACGCTCTCGCTGGTTTGATGCGGCAGGCCGTAGAGCAGATCAAGGTTCACGGAATCTGCTCCCCGGGAACGAACGCCGTCGACGACCGCCTTCGTCTGCAAAAAACTTTGCTCGCGGTTGATCGCCTTTTGCACTTTCGGATCGAAGTCCTGCACGCCGAGGCTTGCCCGCGTCATACCGATTTCGGCAAGCGCGTCGAGGCGGGCTTCGTCCATCTTGTTCGGATCGATCTCGACGCTGATCTTGGCATCGTCGAGAAAATCAAAATTGTCTCGCAGCGCCGTCCCCAATGCCACCATATGCTGCGGCTTCAGCATGGTCGGCGAACCGCCCCCGAAATGAACCGCGCGAATTCGGCCCTTGCCGCTGACAAGGCCGCCAACCGTCGCGATCTCAGCATACAACGAGCGCAAATAAGCGGCCACCGGCTCATAGTGGCGCGTCTGTTTGGTATGGCACGCGCAGAACCAGCAGAGCCTGTCGCAATAGGGAATGTGCAGGTAGAGCGATATTTCGCCGCCGCCTTCGAGCGCCTCCAGCCAGCCGCGGTAAACGACAGCATCGATACCCGGGTGGAAATGCGGCGCGCTCGGGTAACTGGTATAGCGGGGGACGTTCTCGCAAAGTCTGGCAGCTAGTTCCGGTCGCATGTAGTGGTCCACCTTGTTGCGTCGCCGGACTGTGGACTCGCAGATGAGCCAGAGCCCTGATTTCGGTCAGGCTCCAGCACGACAAACTGCCGCAAGGATTTTTCTACCGTCGATTGTTATCGTGCCGGCGCTTGGGCCGGGAGGGCGATCAGATCGGGAGAGCGATCAATGACAGTACGGCACGACATTCACAGTTCCGGCATCCCCGCCTATTGCCTGTCTTGCCAGGCACGGCGCCGCGGCCTCTGCAGCGCGCTCGATCCAGATCGTTTGGCCAAGCTCGCCAAGACTTCGTCGCGGCACAGCGTCGAACCGGGCGTCGAACTGATCGGCGATGCCGAGGCCCTCAACAGCTATTCGAACGTGCTATCGGGCGTGGTGAAGCTGACGAAGAGCCTTTCGGACGGCCGCCAGCAAATCGTCGGTCTCCAGTTCGCGTCGGATTTTCTGGGACAGCCGTTCAAGGCGAAAAGCGCGATCCATGCCGAAGCGGCAACGACAGTCTCGCTGTGCTCGTTTCCGAAAGCGGCAGTCGAACAGATGATGAAGCAATCACCGGAGCTCGAGCATCGCCTGCTCAGGCAGACGCTGAACGAACTCGACGAAGCACGCGAATGGATGGTGACTCTGGGCTGCAAGACCGCGCCTGAGAAGGTGGCGAGCTTTCTTCTCATGATCGCCCGCAACATCGGCTCCAGTGTTGGTCCGGCAGCCAGGTCGGCGTGCTTCGATCTGCCGCTAACGCGTGCCGACATCTCTGATTTCCTTGGAATTACGAACGAGACGGTGAGCCGTCAGTTGACCAGACTGAGAATGGACGGCGTGATCCGGATCGAGAACAACCGCCGTGTCACGGTAGACAACATGAGCCGGCTGGAAGAGCGTTGTGGTGGGCGGCGGCCGGGGCGCAACCGCCCCATTTACGAGACCTAGCGGCCGCTCCTGCCTCGCTTGCCTGGCCCGGGACAGGGCACGATCGCGTTCGAGCGCGATGCGTCGCCGCAAGCCTTCGATCTCCAATTCCTGAGCGGCGGCCGTTTCGGACAGGTCGAACGGCAGTTCCTGCACAACGCGATAGTGGCGATGACGTTGCGCGGCTGCCTCGTCAATCGCGGTGGCGATTGTTGCGGGCCTGAAGCGCTGGCCGGCGTATGACTTCCTCGTCTTGAAGGCCATGAGGAAATTGCCTTCTCCGCGTTTCATCAGAAGGCACTCCCCAGGTAGGTGTCGGTGATTTTCAGGCGCCCATGCCCCAGCTCGGCCGAGATCTCGTGGCGCGCCGCGCGGTCGGCGGCACGTTCGTTGCCGCTCATCTCGGCCCAGCGTTTGCCGCCTGCCAGCGGGCAGGACCGGCCGGTCAAAACACGGTAGCGCTGCTGGGCATAGGCGTGCCGCAGCCCATGGTGTTGCGCAGTCCCGCCTTCAGTGTCTGGTACTCGAACCGCTTGAGATGTTCGACATACGTCAGTTGCGCCGGGATCAACGATCCCCGGCCGGGGACAAGCCGCTTTGCTTCTTGGAGCACCTGCTGCTGTTCCAGCGTGGTGATCGCAATGGTTCGTGCGCGGCCGCCTTTCGTCCAACTGGCCTCCAAAGCGATATGGTCGCCGTGGATGGCTTCCTCCGGCTGGAACTTCATGGCTTCCTCGCGCCGCAGACCGAATGCGGACTGCAAGAGCAGGGATGTTTGAATATAGGGGCACTCGATGTCGCGGTGCTTGGCGGGGTCGAGGACTTGTGCGCGGTTGCGCGTGACCTCGCCGCGCTCGGCGACGCCGTACGCGGCATTGTCACGGTTGACGACATTGGGTTTGTTGACCTTCTCCGCCCACCAGCGCAACCAGGTGAGGCGGTTGCGGACACTGGCATCGGTGGTGTCCGCATCCAGCCAGCGCTCGACCAGCGCTTCGACGTGCTTGGGTTTGAGGGAACCGGCGGCCGGCAGCTTATAGCCGAGATCCGCGAGGTCATTTGCCATTGCGGTCAGGCCGCGCCGGCGGTTGTTCTGCGTGCCGTAAGAGCCGTCCCGGTTGCGCTGGCACAGCCGCACCAGGTCCATGGTTAGATCGTCCATCTTGCTCGCTTCTTATTTTTGGCTGAGTGTTGATGGCCGATGCACGTCCGTAGATCGTGGCACCCCGCGAAGGTCATTCGCGGCATGGCCGGAATGCGTAGTCTTCCTTACGGTATGAGCCTCCCGAGCCAGCCGGATGGCTGGCCGAAGTGGTTTGCCCTGTTGGGCATCCGGTTACCGAGAGGTCGAAACCGGAGGTGTGGCCGCGGCGGCGGCGCACGAATAGCTTGAGCAGGCATGTGTGCTCTCCTTTTGCCGGGGAAATGGTCGGGTGAGATAGATCGGGTTTTCTTGGCCCGCCCGGATAGTGAATGGGGTGGCCGCCCAATGGCCAGCGCATCGCGCCCGAAATGATGGACGCGTGCACAATCGAAGCGCAGCGTCATTTGCGGGTCATGCAGCAATGTTTGTGCGAACCTGTTGTCCACGGTGGGTTTGAGCGCGGTCTGTCACTCCCCAATCCATTGGCGAGTGACAGACCGCCGGCCGCCTGCTTTGTCGGACATCCTATGACCGACAAGCGGTCTCATCCCTCGCGCATCAGGCCAGCGCCGCTGGCCCGGCACCCGGATGACTCGGCGCGCGAGCGGTAGGCATCGTCCAGGCCGAAGCCAGGCTATCGTGGCCACCTGGAAACGCGTTTTCAGCGGTGAATCGCCGCGCCCTTGATTTGAAGAATGGGTCAGCCGCCTGGCGGCGTTTCTGCGTCTTTCGCTCCTTTGTGCCAGCCACGGGTCACAACGCCAGCAATGGGTCGTGTGTGCGCCGTCCGCGCCGGTCTGCAAGGCATCCAACCGTCTCCCTGCGGGACCGTCGGTCGGACCCTCCGTTGCAGGCCGGCTCAGCCCGTCCGGCGTCTTAAGCACCCGACCGGCCGCAATGACGTGGCCGGAGTATCAAAGGAGGAAGACGATGTCAGAAACTACCACCCAACGGCCGACCCACACCGTATTCGTTGCCGAGGGCGAGGGCGATAAGACCACCTGGACCGAAATTGGCGCGCTGTGGAGCCACGATGACCGCAAGGGCTTCAACCTCAACCCGAAGGCCATGCCGCTCAGCGGACGCCTGGTGAACCGCGAACGCCGCGCCAATACCAAGGCCAAGGAAAGCGTGGGGGCATGAGCCCGCACCGCTTTGGCGGCGCGGTGAGTGTCGCCGGCCACGCGTTCGCCGGCAGGGCTGCCGTGCCTATCCGATACCGGTTTATTCCAACGCAGCGGCTGGGACCCGTCCCGGCAGTCGCTGCCGTGACATGACCCAGCAATACCGTGCTGCACGGCGACTGCATCGAGGTGATGGCCGGACTCCCGGCCGAATGCGTCGATTTTATCCTGACCGACCCGCCGTACCTGTGCCGCTACCGCGACCGCAGCGGTCGCACGATCGCCAACGACGATGACCCGCGTTGGCAGCACCCAGCGTTTGCCGAGGCCTATCGCGTGCTGCGGCCGGGCAGCTTGTGTATCAGCTTCTACGGCTTGACCGCGGCAGATCAGTTCATCGAAGCGTGGCGCGCGGCGGGGTTCCGCACCGTCCGGCATCGGTCTTCAGCAAAAGCTACGCCTCTTCGAGGCGGTTCGTCGCGGCGCGGCATGAGTGCGCCAATATCCTTGCCAAGGGCAGCCTCCATTGCCATCGCAGACTCTTCCCCGACGTTTTGCCTTGGCGGTAAGCAGGCAACCGTCTACATCCAAAGGAAAGCCCGTCGAGCCGCTGCGGCGGCTAGTCGAGGCGTTCTGCCCCTAGACCCATAGACTTGCTGTTAAGGCGACCATTCCCTCCTGCCGCGCTCAGCGGCATGCTGTTACAGCGACTCGGACGTCTTGGAGGCAAATAGCCCCAATGCAATCGTCCCGACGGGCGAGTCATATTCTTGATGTCCAGCCGTTGCCCGCGCAGCAAATCGTTCACGCGCGACCATGCTCAGCGATCCGCGGAAAGCGGAATTCACGCCTCATTCAACTGCAATCCACGCTTCCGCATGTCGGACGATGCCTTGCCTATTTCTAGCCCACCCTCGGCCAGACGCCGGCTAACCGTCGCTACCCGCCGGATTTTGTAGTGTGAACGACATGCGCTGTCCGGTTTTCCTCCAGCTCCCACCATCATTAAGCCATTGAATAACATCGAGAACACGCTGCGTAGCCTTCCCAGCGGAGTTGGCACGACACTTGATACCTCCTCCTAGAAAGACGGCAGGGCTGCCGAGCGGATTCATGTTGGGGTTGATATTGCAATCGATGGAACGAAGAGAGGAAACCTGCATGTCGGATATTCGTCGGGTGCGTAAACCTGCCGAAAAACGGCGTCACCCGCGGAATCCGGGCGGCAATGCTATTGAGGGCATGCCTACGCTTCGTGACCTCTTTTGCATCCGTGATAGCCCGTCATTCCTGATGGAAGCCCATGACGCGCTCTCCGCCGCGATCGCGCAGCGGGCCGGTTTCAAGGCGCTTTGGGCATCCGGCCTCTCGATCTCCTCCAGCCTCGGCTACCGCGATACGAACGAGGCCTCTTGGAGCGAAGTGGCCGACGTCGTGGAACGTATGGCTCGTGTTGCCAACATTCCTATTCTCGTCGATGGCGAGACCGGGTTCGGCAATTTCAACAACGCTCGCCTTGTCGCCGCCCACCTGCACAGACGCGGCGCGAGTGGCATATGCATCGAGGACAAGATCTTCCCTAAGACGAATTCGTTCATCGGGGATCACCACCCGCTCGCCGACGTTGAGGAGTTCTGCGGCCGTTTGAAGGCCGTGAAAGATACCGTCCCTGACCACCGCTTCGTGCTGGTGGCTCGGATAGAGGCCCTCATTGCCGGCTATGGCCAGGACGAGGCACTTTTCCGCGCCCAGGCCTATGCCGAGGCCGGTGCCGACGCTATCTTGATTCATTCGCGCAGGCCCGATCCGACGGAAATCCTGGCGTTTGCCCATTCATGGCAGAATCACCTCCCTGTCGTGATCGTGCCGACGAAATACTATCGCACCCCGGTCGCCGAATATCGCGCCGCACATATCTCGGCCGTCATCTGGGCAAATCACAATATGCGCGCTGCGATCGCGGCCATGCGAAACGTCTGCAATCGCATCATTCGCGAAGAAGGCATAGCTGGCATCGAGCCCGATGTCGCCCCGCTGGAAGAGCTTTTCGAGTTGATGGCTTATGACGAGCTCGCTACCGCAGAGACGCATTATCTTTGGCCGAAGACCGCTGACGGTGCCCTGAGATGATCGGCCGACTTGAAAGTGCAATTTGCAAACTCAGAAGGCGCTCGTGCTGGCGCAAGGAACACGCCGGTTCAAATTTTCGGCCGGCGCCTCCAGGCGGCCAGCGACGCCGGCCACGAGGTCGATGTCTGATGGCCAGGGAAAGTGGATCAATCCGGTCGCAACGATCCGGTATGGGGCGACGACGCCATCAGAAAAAGCATTGATAGCTGTACCAATCCGTTTCGGGCTGCATCTGCCACGGCGCGCGTACGGCTGGGTTCTGCTGAAAAAGCTCGAACTGGCCTGCGCTGGCTTGCTAATGGCTGCAATCGTTTTGGAATTGGGCGTTCCGCCAAAGCGTCACCCGAGGAAATAACCAATGGTCGATAACTTTACCAAGCAAGCTGTTATTCTGGCCGCCGGCTTCGGCTCGCGACTGCGGCCATTGACTGACTTGAGGCCAAAACCGCTGGTTGAAGTCAATGGCACGCCAATTCTCCACAATGCTCTACGAAACCTTGAGGCCGTTGGTGTGGAAGAGGTCACTATTGTCGTCGGCTATCGCAAGGACGCGATTGAATATTCCTGCGGCCGCCGGTTCCGAAGCCTTGAAATCAGTTATGTCGAATCGGACGTTTTCGACAAGACCGGTAGCGCCTATTCGCTTTGGCTGGCGCGTCACGTCTTTTTGACCGGCGATACCTACGTTCTCGAAGGCGATGTCTATTTCGAGCCGGATGCGCTTCGCCGCCTCGCGACTAGCCAGTCCCAAAACGCCGCCGCCGTCGCTCCCTTCGAAGCGTCGATGGAAGGCTCGGCCGTCATTTTGAATGATCACGGCCATATCGCGGAATTGAGGATGGGACAGACCGCTGAAAACCTGACGGACGGTTCAGCGCAGCTGTTCAAGACCATGAACCTGATCCGCTTCTCCGGCGAGGACCTGCGCACCACAATTGTCCCCCATCTCGACGATCTCATGGATGCTGGTGCCGTCAAGTCCTACAGCGAGGAGCTGCTGTCTCAGCTGGTTCAGCAGAAGGAACTGCAGATCGCGGCAGTCAGGTGCGATGATCTCAAATGGTACGAAATCGACAGCGAGGAGGATCTTCTGATCGCTGAAAGGGTCTTTGCAACAGAGGGCGCGACGGCCGCGCAGTCCCTGGTAGCCGGCTCTGCAGCTGAGCCCTAGCAGAGGTGGACAACAGACAGGAGACAGACATGTTGGCGCAACGAATTGCTCTCCTTTCCGGATCGGGGACCGCCGCAGCTCGGGAAGCAGCAAAAGCAGCAGCAGCCAAGGGGCGCCGAATCATTGACCTCGCGGCTGGCGAGGTTATCACCGCTCCCCCGGTCTCGGTTCGCGAAGGCGCGATCACCGCCATAAATGCCGGTGTAAACCGCTATACTGAATCAATTGGCCTGCCGTCTCTCCGCAAGGCCGTTGCCAAGAAACTGTCGACTGAAACCGGGTTTGCGTGGGATACCGACAACATCGTCATCACTGCAGGTGCGAAACAGGGCTTGCTCGATGCCACCTTGGCGCTCCTCAATCCAGGCGACGAAGTCATCATTGTTCGTCCCTGCTGGCCGACATTTCCATCGCAGGTTCTTTTGGCGGGGGCAAAGCCTGTTTTCGTGGACGCCAAGCCGCCTTCTTATGTTCCTGAAGTCCGCGGCATCCGTAACGCGGTAACGCCCAAGACTACGACAATTATTATCAACTCGCCGAATAATCCGACAGGAGCGGTGTACGACCGGACGACCCTGCAGGCCATTGGTGATCTTGCAATAAACTACGATCTTTGGATCCTTTCCGACGAGTGTTACTCCGGTTTTGTTTTCAATGGTGATCGTCATCATTCGATCATTGTGGCTCATCCGGGCATTCGTTCACGAACCATACTGGTCAATGCCTTTTCCAAAGAGTTGGCCATTACGGGGTGGCGCCTCGGCTATTTCGCTGCACCACCGGAAATCGTCGCGGCGGCCAAAAAGCTTCACAGCATTACGACTTCGAATGCGAACGTGATTGCTCAACACGCCATACTGCATCACCTCGAAGTCGGCGACGGCAGCTACGAGCGGGAGATGCATCAGCGCCTCGCGGCTGCGCGGAAGGCGGGGCTAAAAATCCTCTCCAAGCTGGAGGACGTCGCACCACCGCGTGCCGAAGGCTCGTTCTTCTTCTACCTCGATCTCACACCGCTCTTCGCCGGGCTGCCAAGGACGAGCTCAACCCGCACCGTGGATGATGTGGCCCGCATCCTTCTTGAGGAAGCAGGCGTCGCTTCGGTTGCCGGAACGACGTTTGGTGACGAGACGGGATTGCGGCTTTCGTTCGGAGCGCCACCTGAAGAACTAGAACCGGCCCTGGAGAAAGTCGTCGCTACGCTCAATGGCCTGAAAAGCCGTTAGGCGGCAGCATGATTGACGGCAATTGCGGGCAGGGGTTGGCAAAAGACACGTGACGGAGGCGTTCACCCACTGGAATGACGTGCCGGATCGCATGCCCATGGGTCGCCGACAGCGCCCAGGCGCTCGCCACTAAGAGCTTCGTCGAGGAGTACCCGATGCTGATATACCTTCGAGACTACGCCAATGCCATTACGGCAACGAGCTTCGTGTTCGCGATCCTTGGACTTTTCCTGGCGCTGAACGGTCACATCGAGATCGGCACCGCATCGATGCTCTGGATGTGGTTCCTTGACCACTGGGACGGTCATGTCGCCCGCAAGACCAGTGACAGCCGCCGTCCAGGAGCTGCGGACTTCGGAAAATGTCTCGACGGCTTTGGCGACTTCATGCATGGCGTAATATTTCCGTCGGTCGTTGTCGTACTTGTCGGGCAAGGGGGCGTTCTATCGCTGGTGGCCATTCTCGCCCTCATCATGGCTGGCGCCATCCGCCTCAGCTATTTCGAGAGCTTCGGCCTGACCTCGGATGCCAAGTTTACGGGCATCCCCGTCTCTTATGACACCCCATTAGTCGCGATCCTGCTAATGGCGCGGCCAGGTTTCCCGGTTGCGGCGTTTCCGACAGTCTTCGCGCTGGCCTTTATCGCCCTCGCCATGCTGCACGTGACCACCGCGGTTAAGGTGCCAGCGATACGGGGCCGAGCAATTCCAAGCGCGACAATTCTGGCGGTCGTGATTTCAGTTGTTCTCGCACGACAGGGTCTCATCGGTGCGGCGAGTGATGATAGCTGCCGAGCATTAGAGACAATAGGAGGTCGAGAAAATGAATAGGGTGCACGTCCAACCTGAGTCGCTGGTCGACCGGTGTATCGACGAGAATGGATTGATCCGACTTAATCTCAATCATCCACCTCCCGTTCCCCAGATTTTCGATCAAATCTTCAAGGATGTACTTGAAGAACTGTTTCTGACAATGTCCCCTTCCAGCCTTGTCAAAACACATCGTTGGACAGGCTCCGACGAGGATCGGTCGAGAGCAGCGGAATTTACAGGCCGTCGGCTAGGAACACAACCAGACGCAGGCCGGGTTGTTTTGGCCCACAGTACACAAGCCGCCATGCATATGATCCTCCCGGGAATCATCCCTAAAGGTCGAGCGCTTGTCGTAGAACAAATGACCTATCCGCCGGTACGAACGTTTGGTGAGCGCTACGGAATTCCGGTGATTGACGTGCCCATCGATGCCGACGGTGTTGAGCCAAATGCTTTCGAGGATGTTTGCAAACAAACAAACCCCGCCGCTATATATCTTTTGACGACGTATCAGAATCCTACCACCATCACGATGTCTTTGGGGCGCCGCGCGCATATCGGGGAGATCGCTAGGCGCTATGGCGTCAAAATCATCGAAGATGATGTCTACAGCCTTCTAAGCCCGTCGCCCTTGACGCCGATTTCGGCAATGGCGCCGGAAATATCTTGGTATCTCTTGGGGACCGCGAAGAGTTTCGCGGCCGGACTGAAACTGGCATATCTCGTCGCTCCAACTGCGGACGAAGCTGCCCGCGTGTTCTGGCCGGGAGTTCGTGCGACCTATTGGATGGCAACTCCGATGAGCGCTGCCTTGATGTCCGGTTTCATTCGCCGGGGCGACGATCAGGCGATCTTGTCGGCGGTAAAAACCGAGCTGCGCAACCGACACGAACTTCTCGACCAGATCCTTTGTCATTGCCGCTACGTCACGGATCCCGGCTGTCTGCATGTGTGGTTGCCGCTACCCGAAGACACATCCAGTCGAGAATTGGCGGACGCCATCAAGAGCGATGGGGTGCAGGTGGCCGACAGCAGTTCTTACGCGTCTCAAAGCTTTGTGCCTCCTGAGGCGATCCGGGTCGGCATCGGCAATCCCGAGACGATTGGCCTGCTGAACTCCGCGCTTGCGACGCTTCATCGGCATCTTCCGCTTTCCAAGTGACCAGAGCTTGAAGCGCCTCGCCTCCCTCCTTCAGCGCAAGAAAGACGAAAGCTGCAGCTATGCAAACGAGCACGAAGAGTAAAGAGCGTCCAGGGTCTATAGCTGAGTTTGCAAGATTGGTCAGCCGCTACAGCCATCGGCCCGAGTATCCCAAACAAATGGTAGACCATATCAATTCCTTGATGTCGCGAGTTCCGGTGCGATATCCGGCAGTCGACATTGGAGCCGGGACGGGTCTCTTTACTCGACCACTTGCTCGCTTCCTCGAGCCAAGCCGCGCCGTAATCGGAATGGAACCAAGCGCAGAGATGAGGCGGGCGGCAAAAGATCATCCAGAAGAGCTCGAAAACGTCAGATACATAGCCGGGTTTGCAGAAGAGGTTGGTTATGCATCCAGGTCAGTCGCGCTCGTGGCCGCGGCCTGCGCGGCCCACCGCTTTGACAAGCATACGTTCCTTGCCGAAAGCCATAGAATACTGGTACCGCACGGCTGCCTAGCGATCGTCGAATATCGCTGGGGAGATACACAAAACAGTGTCGGGGACGAAATCTATTCGCTTCTTGAGCGACTTGTCGATGGGTACGACCGCAGGGCGCACTCAAATAGCGCTGGGGAATACGAAATGTTTGACGCGGCGGACGCCATTTCGTCGGCAGGACTCTTCACCAATGTGCATCAGCGCATTTTTACTTGGACAGTGCAGCGTCAAACGGAACAAGTCGTCTCCGCAGCCATGGCGCTTACGCCATCACTTAAAGCCGAAGCTAAAATAGGCCGAGAACCATTTTTGCAAGCACTCGGGGAGATTGTAGCACGGCACAGCAGTTCCGCCGGCAATGTGGAACTCAATTATGTTGGCCATGGTACCTTTGCTCTTGAGCGCGCCTCCGGAGCACGTGACTGATCGTTCCATTAACGGCATGCGAGACAGGAAGATGAAAGCGTCGGAATCCACGGGTGGCGGCTGGTCGAGACCGTGCGACGACGAAACTTGGACTTGTCCGGCTGTCGTCTCAGATCCGTCTTGTAGATGAAATGTTGCATCTGTAATCGCCGATCGGTGATCGGCGGTTCCGATTTCCAGCGATGAGGGACGGCGTATCTATGATTTCAGTTTGCGAGAGCGGTGTTGCTGTCGAGCATCTGCATGTATTGATTGACGGCGTGAATGAGGACGCGATTGCTCTGGCCCACTATCTTTCTCATCACGCCAGGCGCGTAACCGTTCTTCACCCTGAAAACTGTGAACCGGACAGCATTCAAGGGGCTTTCGATACTGATGGCCGGAGTATCGAATCCCGGCCTCGAGCCGAGATCGGCGAGATCGCCGATGCGGGGGTGCTCTTCATCTCCCTTTCTACGCCGCCGTGCGATTTCGTTGTCGATCGCGCCCGCTCCAAGGGTCTCATGCTTTCCAATCTTGCGGATACCATTCTGCGGGATGCGTCCGGTCCAACGATTGGGGTGACTGGCTCGGCCGGAAAGACAACAACGACATTCTTGCTGACGGCAATCCTACGGAATTCAAGGTTTGATGTCCTCGGTTCGACGGACTACCGGCTCACGCCTTCCGGACCCGGAAAAGCAATGCTGGACGCAATTGCTTCACGCAATGATACACCCTGGTTGGTAGTGGAATTGACTAGCCATCACCTGGATTATCTCACGACCAGCCCTTCGATCGGGATCGTCACCAATCTATTTCCGGATCATCAGGACTGGCATGGTTCGTTTGAAGCCTATCGGAGTGCGAAGCAGAACCTCTTGCGCTTTCAGAAGAGCGGCGACGTGGCGGTGCTCAATTTCGATGACTCCGAAGTCCGTGAGCATTTTCGTGGGCTCGGGCGAGGACGCGAAATCTATTTCAGTGCACTGGGCAATATAACTGATGGTGTCGTGATTGCGGACGGCCACATCGCATTGCGTTCCAGGGGTGCGTGCGACAGACTTTGCGCCGTTTCGGAATTGAGAATGCCGCGGCATCATATTCCGAATGCCCTTGCCGCTACGGCAGTTGCCATCGAACTCGGAGTGAAGCGCGAAACGTTGCGCGACGAACTGGTCGGTTTCCAGGGCTTGCCGCAGAGGTGCCACTTCCTCGGTAAGGTAAACGGAGTCGAGATATACGACGACACGATAGGTATGAACCCGCGCAAGGCCCTGGAGGGCTTGGAAACTTTTGCCGATAATTCGCTCGTTGTCGTCTCCGGAGGCGCGCTTCAATCACAGGGTGGAGAAAAACGGGTCAGCAGTCCATTGGAGAAAGCCGACCTGCGGCTGTTTTGCGAAGCGCTGCTGAAAAAGGCGAACGTCATCGTGCTTTTCGACGAAGGGGGCGATGTGATCGAGCAGACCCTTGCGGAAACAGGCAGAGAACTGCCGGCCGTTAGTCGCGCCGAAAATTTCGAAGCTGCTGTCCTTGAGGCCGTCCGGGCGGCGCGAACCGGTGCGCGGCTGCTGATTTCTCCCGTCTTCTACAATCCGCCATCGGATACGCGGCATTTCCTAGCGGATCTGATCGGCAAGTCCAACTGAACGGCGCCCTTGCAGGTTGTCGCAACATCATTTTTCCGACGTACAGAGGAAATGACCTATGGAAACTGATCCAGCCGATGGCCGGAACGGCATCGTGCCGATGCGCTTCATCTACCGAAGCGCGGAATGGTACGAGCGCCTTTATCCGCAGGCGGCCCAATGGGCCGAGGACTGTTTCCGGCTTGTGCATCGATTTGCAGAAAGGCGGCCTCGCTCGATCTTGGATATCGGCTGCGGCACCGGGCTGGCGCTCGCCCGTTTTGCCGGTCCCGATGTCGAACGGTGCGGCATAGACGCCTTACCGGTGATGGTCAAAGCCGCGCGCCAAAGAAATCCGGATGCGACCATCGGATTCGGTGACATGCGCGACCTGCATCTTGGGCGCCGTTTCGATGCGGTGATTATGCTCGGTGGCGTTTTCAGCCATGCGAAGACGAATGAAGATGTCCGCAGGACGATGCGGGTTCTTGCCGAACATACCCACCCCGGGGCGGTCCTCGTCATCGAGGGAATAAATCCCTGCGCCCTTCTGTCCGGTGCCGCAGGCCGGCGCAGTTGGTCCATTGATGTGGAAGCCCATAGCAATTCCTATCGGGGAGATGCCGAGATCTCGACAGATTTGCCAAATTCCTTGTTCCATCTCAAAAGAACTTGGTCAATTGATGACGAGGTGGTCGAAGTCGAGAATAGCGACCATCGCTTCATGCTGCCGCTCGAAATGGAAGCCCATCTCAATCATCACGGTTTTAGTTTGGTTGGATTCGCGGACAATGGGCAATTGCGACCCAGCGATATGAGCGGCCCGCGCGCCTGGTCGGTTGCGATCCGCAATGCCGACTGATCCAAACGCTGTTGCTGGATGAAAAAAGACGAGCCTTAGGGGCTCGCCTTGTCTGTAGCGCAATCAGGTTCCCCCAGCTTAAGCCTGCGGCAGGAGAGCCCGAACATCGCGGACCATGTCGGCCAGTACCGCCTTCGGCTCGCGGTGCAGGGTCACGACCGACTGGATATGATCCCGAATGAGATCGGTGATTTTGATCGCATTTTCGCCGGGGAAGCCGGGCCATGCAGTCAGGATTGGGAGTTGCTCGACACCCACCATCGCATTGGGATTGTCCGCGAAGAATTTCCCCAGCAAGTCCGGTGTCTTCACGGCGACACTGTTGGCTGGAATATAGCCGGTGGTGTTCACGAGTTTGGTTTGAGCGTCCGGCCCGGTCATGAACTTAACAAAATCCCAAGCGGCTTTCTGGCGATCGGGATCCCGGGTCAGTAGCATGGCGGCATTCCCGCCCGTTGGCAGTTTGCCATTCGGCTTGAGCGGCAGGTTCGTGGTGCGGATCCGGAAGTGGCCCGCCGCGGCTTTCTCGGCTGAGCGCAGATAGCTGTTGGAGGTGCCGAGAATGCCCATCATGCCGCCCGAAAATGCCTGTCGCGTCTGGTCCAGGGACATCTCGATCTGACCGGCTTGGCCGAATTGTTTGAACATCTCCAACGCCCAGAGCCCCTCCGGACCTTCGAAGGCGATGTCCTTCTCGTCGGGCGTCATGATGCTACCGCCTTGACTCATGACGAGGGCCATCCAGGTCCAAGCGCCCGAGTGGCCGATATAGGCGTAGTGCAGGCCCATTATGCCGCCGCCCTGCGTTCGGATCTTCCTGCCCAGGCTAATGATGTCCGGCCATTCTGTGGGCAGTTTGTCGGGATTGCCACCTGCCTTCTCCACCAGGTCAAGGTTGTAGAACAGTGTCGGCGCCGCGACGGCAAACGGCATGCCAACGGTCTTGCCATTCACCTTGGCCATGTCGAAGAGAGATGGCTGATAACCGAGCGACGCGAGATCGCCCTCGGCGTTAATGAAGGGATCTAGAGGGATTGCGAGGTCGCGCTGGGCAAGCAGATTGATACGGTTAAAACCTTGGAAGGCAACGTCCGGAATATCACCGGTTATCGAAGCGCGCAGGACACGCAGGGTAAGATCGTCATAGTCGGGCGAAGGCGTGTCCACGGTGACACGGATGTCTGGCCGCTTCTGCGTGAAATCGGCACAGAGCTTGTCGTAGAGCTCTTTCGGCGTGCTCGTTACGATCCGCAGTGTGATGGGTGCAGATTGTGCCAAGGCTGGCGCTGACAACGCGGCGGCTGCGGCGGCAGCAGTTCCGCGAAGAAAATCGCGTCTGTTAAGATCGGAAATCATTTCCACTCCACGATTGGGTTGGTGCTTTTGTGACCTTCAGCTTCGATAGCAGCTTTGGACGATGACCGCCTTTCCAGCAGATATCTCGGCCATGCGGCCGATGGCGGCCGTGCCTTCATAAAAGCGTATCCTCGTGTTGCGGAATTGATGACGCGGTGACTAACTGGTGAAGAATAATGGAAGAGGCGGTCACTCATACCCCTTCAGCCTTCACCGGTATCATGAAAGCATGCGATATTGACGAAACGAATGTCCCTGCGAGAAACACCGTGGAGATCGAAGACGACGAACCGGTCCAGCATCGCAAAGGGGCCCTGCATTTGTGGCAGGAAGTCTGTTTCGCGATCGAACAGGATATACGCCAAAGGCGGCTTTCGCCAGGTGATCGTTTGGCGACGGAAGAGGAACTGGGCAGGCGGTTTCAGGTTCATCGTAACACGGTTCGTCGCGCGCTCGATGTTCTAGAGGAAAAGGGGCTCATCCGGATAGAGCATGGACTGGGAAGCTTCGTGCAAGAGCGCGTAATTCCCCATGCTATGGCGCGCCAGAAAACCCTGCCCATTATTTTGAAGGGGCTGGATCGGGTCGGACGCGAAGAAATTCTCGGAAGCTCCACGGTCCGAGGGTCACGGGAGATCATCCCAGCCTTGCACTTGGCAAAGTCACAATATGTGCGGCGCGTCAATCTGCTGACGCTGATCGACGATAATCCGACGATGATCACCTCCGCCTATTTTCCCCTGCCGCGCTTTCACGGAATCGACAAGGCGATCGCTGAATGCGGATCGGTTCCCGAGGCATTAAAGCGGCTCGGCATTGAAGAAATCATTCGATATGAGACGAGGATCACAACCGGCCATCCGACTCGCATGGACGCCGAGTTGCTGCGGCAATCGCGTTCTCAGCCCGTGCTCAAGGTGAAGAACATCGTCACCGATGCCGTCAACCGGCCGGTTCTATTCACTGAGGTCAGAATGTCGGCTCGATGGATCGAGCTGGTCATCCGGTACAATGACCTTTGAAGGTTCTGGCTGCGAATCCGGCAGGCCAGCTCCGGTCTATTTGATGCCACCTGAGGTGAGGCCGCCGATGAACCAACGCTGAGCAAACAGGAAAACAATCACCAGCGGCGCGACCACGATCGTGCTGCCTGCCATCAATGGGCCGTAGTCTATTCCTGTATCTTCATTCTTGAAGGCCATGAGGCCGAGTGGTGGGGGCATCAGGCTCTGCTCGCGTACTGCGATCAGGGGCCAGAAGAGGCTATTCCAGTTACCGACCACGGAGAAAATGCTGAAAGCGATGATGGCCGGCAGGGCCATCGGCACCACGATGCGCCAGACGATGGCAAGCTCGGAGAAGCCGTCGAGCCTAGCTGCGTGGACGATATCGTCAGGAATCGTCTTGAAGAACTGGCGGAACAGGAAGATGCCGAAGGGCGAAACAACATAAGGGAAGACCAGCGCCGCGTAGGTGTTGAGTATGCCGATCTTGTAGCCAAGGATAAAGAGTGGCAGCGCCAGGACCTCGTGCGGGAGGAGCAGTGCGATCAACACAAGCGCAAAGAGCAGGTTACGACCAGGGAACTCGAGCTTGGCGAGCGCATAGGCCGCTGGCGTGCAGACAGCGATCTGAAGCGACAGAATCATAGCGCAGACGAGGACGCCGTTCAGCATGTAGCGCAGCAGAGGCGCCTTGGTCAGCGCCTCGGTATAGTTCTCAATCCCGTAGAACTGCTGGGGCCAAAAACTGAAAGATGCGCCAAAGATCTCTGCCGGCGGCTTGATCGAGAGCGAAACCATCCAGACAAAGGGGATGAGGATCAGCGCTGCGGTGATCAGGAGCGCCGCATGGCGGAGAATAGCCGTGGGCGCGGCGATTGCATAGGCAAAACGAAGGATGCTCATTGGTAATGAACTCTTTTGTCCATGAAGCGCGCCTGGATCAAGGTCAGCGCGACGACGATGAAGAGGAAGACGACGGCGACGGCGGCGCCATAACCGGTGCGCAGATACTCGAAGCTCTCGCGATAGAGCGTGAATAGCAGCAACTCGGAGGCGTGGCCGGGCCCGCCCTGCGTTAAAACCTGGACAGTGTCGAAGGTTTCGAACGCTTTCAGCGCCACGACGATGAAGACGAACATGAAGACCGGCCCCAGCATCGGGAGTGTGACGATGCGCAACCGGTCGAGCCAGAGATCCGCGCCATCGATATCGGCTGCGTCATAGAGATCCTGCGGGATTGACTTCAGCCCGGCAAGGAACAGCACCATTGCGAAGCCGAGGTTCTGCCAGATGCCGATGACCGCAAGCACCGGCAACACCGTGTTCTCGTCGCGCAGCCAGTTGGCGGTCGGCAGTCCGAGGCCCACGAGCGTCTGGTTGACGAGGCCGATAGTCGGGTGAAGCAGGGCCTCCCAAGCGATCGCCATGGCGGTGAGCGTCGCCATGTAGGGCAGGAAATGGATGGCACGGTAGAAGGCCTGGAAAGACTTGCCGCTTTCGATCAACAGCGCGATCGCGAGGCCGAGGACGATTGTACCGGGCACGACGATTGCCACGTAGACAACGGTATTGATCAGCGAGGCACGGAAGCCCTGGTCGAAGAAGACCTCCCTGAAGTTATCGAGCCCGACAAATGAGAGCGTTCTGGCGCCGAATTGCCAGTCGGTCAGCGCCATGCCGAAAATGCCTGCAACCGGCAGGAAGAACAGGGCAACAAGCAGTACTAGCGCAGGTCCGGTCAGCGACCATGCTGTGAGAGTTTCGGCGATCTTTTGATTGCGCCGCGCCCTGGTGATGCCGGAATTGTTCGTCGAAAGAGCCGCGTGTTTCTTTGTTATGGAGGAGGCTGTGTTCATTATGCGGGTTCCCGCATACGAAGCACTTTCGCTTCGGCATGATGATGGGAGCGCAGGCGCCGCCCGTCGGCGGCAAATACCAGCAAGCGTTCCGACTTCACACCAAGATGAAGAGTCTGGCCGGAGAGAATCTGTGCACCGCGTTCGGCGAGCAGCCGAGCAACCACCGGATGCTCGGTTCCGGGCACGTCGAGATGGACATAAAGGTCTGAGCCCATATGTTCGATCAGCCGCACCGCACCGGTCACGATGTTTACACCACCTGCATCCACCAGGTGGAACGCCTCCGGCCGGATTCCCAGAGTAAGAGCTGTCCCAGGGATACCTCCGGATTCGATGGCAAACCTGGTGCCTGCTGCATCGGCCAGGTTGGCTTCGCGCAGCCTTGCTCCGAGAATATTGATCTTCGGAGAACCGATGAACTCGGCCACGCGTCGGTCGTCCGGATCGGCATAAATCTGCTGCGGCGGGGCAACCTGCAGTAGCTCGCCTTCCAACATCACCGCAACCCGGTCGGACATAGTCATGGCTTCCGACTGGTCATGAGTAACATAGACGAAGGTGACGCCAAGCCGTCTGTGCAGCTCCTTGATTTCGGCCCGCATTTGGACACGCAGCTTGGCGTCGAGGTTTGAGAGGGGTTCATCCATCAGGAAGACCGCAGGCTCGCGCACCATGGCGCGCCCAACGGCCACGCGCTGGCGCTGACCGCCCGACAGTTGGCCGGGCCTGCGGGCAAGCAGGTGGCCAATGCTGAGCGAGTTAGCGGTGCGCATGACGTCTTGCTCGATCTTATCGGCCGCCCCTTTCGTTCCCGGGATAAAGCGACCAACCATCGGCGTTCTTTGCCAGGATGACAGCCGCCGCATCCGCAGCGGCACGCTCATGTTCTCCGCAACTGTCATATGAGGATAGAGGGCATAGGACTGGAACACCATTGCCACATCGCGCCACTTTGGTCGCACGCCGTCCACCACGCGATCGCCGATCGCCACCGAACCGCCGGTTTGCACCTCAAGACCCGCCAAGATCCGCAGAAGTGTCGATTTCCCGCAACCGGAAGGGCCGAGGAGGGTCAGGAACTCGCCAGGAGCAATATCCAACGAAAGGTTCCGAATAACGTTCGTGGATCCGAAATCCTTGCAAATATTGCGCAGTTCAAGTCCCGACATCGAGGCCTCTTCATTCGTGGTTGCCGGACCGAAGTCAGTGCGAGATGGAATTGGTGGCAGCTATGTATCAGGTATGTATCAGTTTGGTGAAAGTTATGTGACCGTCGAATGAACAACCGTATGACTCTCAGGTCATCATGCCTATGTGGCGCGGAGCTCGAGGGTACCGGGGCCGATTGGTCTTGCTGTGGGAAGAGAAGGAACAGCGGATTGGCATATGCACCACCAGACGACTTGTCTAGTTTTCGTCATCCGGGCTTCACGACATTTACCGACGGATTGATGTAGGGTTCACGACAATTGCAGGCGGATTAATGTAGGATTACCTACCTCTCAGACATTCGCCGGCGCTGCACAGTATTTGGTCAATGACGTCTCAATCTTCTCTCTTATCAGATCGCAAATGTTGGATGTCCGTTCTCGCGACAGCACCAGCGGCGGTTATTTCGGATAACTGGCACGCGCTGCCGACCCAGCCGGATTTTAACTTCATCAGCCCCCCACGGTTTGAGACAATAATGTTGCGCGCCCGCGCCGACGGCAGTGGAACGGTCTTTAATCTCGGTGAAATGACCGTCACGCGCTGTTCCCTTGCGTTGGGCAATGGGATCATCGGCATTTCATGTATTGGCGGGCGGGACAAGCGACACGCGGCGATAGCGGCTGTGTTCGACGCCATGATGCTATGCCAAGAAGGCGGGCCATGGCACGAACTAGCGCGTGAAGCGGTGCTTGCGGCTGAGGAGGCTAGCAGGAAACATCAAGTCGCAAAGGCCGCTAAAGTGCGCGCGACCGAAGTTGCGTTCTCGATGTCGATTGCCGGGCAGCCAGTATGACGCTGCTGGATTCCACGATGCATTTTGAGGTTGAGCCCTCGTTAGAGGCGGCTCATCACGCGCAAGCAACTTTCAGAGCCATCTTGCGTGCCTTCAGCCGTCCCGGCGAGATCGTTGCAGCGCCGCCAATTCTCCACGCGCCCTGGCCAATGAGCCAAAGCATGTTGTCTGCAGCGCTGTGTCTCCTGGATGGCGAGGTTTCCAGCTGGCTCGATCCGACCCTCAGAACCAAGGCTGTTGAAGACTTCCTCCGGCTGCGCACGGGCGCCTCGTTCGGTTGTCATCCGAGGGACGCTGATTTCGCTCTTATCGGCGATGCAAACAATATGCCGAATCTCGAACGATTTCGTGCGGGGACCCTGTTGGAGCCAAATCGCTCGACGACGCTTCTCATCCAGTTGCCGGACCTCGTGGGCGGCACGCCGATATCGCTGTCCGGACCAGGCATCAAGACCGAGGTTTCGATCTCACCCATGGGACTTCCTTTAGGGTTCTGGTCGAACTGGGATGCCAATGCGGCGCGCTTCCCAGTTGGCGTCGACGTTCTTCTCGTCGATAGAAAGGGTTTCTTGGGGCTGCCTCGCTCAATTCGCCGGAGCGCCCCATGCTCGTAGCAATCCGTGGCGGTGAACAGGCGATCGCAAGCGCCGAGCGGCTTCTTGCCGAGCAGCGTCGCGGTAACCCGGCAATACCAGAGCTGTCAGTTGAGCAGATTGGCGAACAACTGTCCCTGGCGGTGGACCGCGCCATGAACGAGGGCGCGATCTATGACAGGCATGGGGCGAGCTTGGCACTGAAGCAGGCTCAGGGCGACGCGGTGGAAGCGGCCTTCCTGCTTCGGGCATTCAGGTCGACGTTGCCACGGGCTGGCTATTCGGAGCCCCTCGACACAGGCTCGATGCAGATCGAGAGGCGGATATCGCCGATCCTCAAGCAAGCGCCGGGGGGGCAATTTCTGGGAGCCACCTACGACTACACTCACAGGCTTCTGGCCGAAAAACCATCGGAGGCCTTCGAGTTTCAGGTACCGAACAACAAGTATGCCGGTCCCATTGTCGCGCCACGTATTTCCGACCGGCTCGCCTGTGACGGAATTGCCGAAGCACTGCCACCCGGGGATTCCGAAAATCATGCTTCCGATATCACGCGCGATCCGCTCATGTACCCGGCCAGTCGCGACGCCAGATTGCAGTCCCTGGCAAGGGCTGACGAAGGCTTCCTGACCGGTCTCGCAAACTCCACCCTGCAGGGATATGGCCAGAACTTTCCGCTTCTGACCGAAATCCGGGTCGGCGATGTGTCGGTGGAATTCACAATTCCGGAACTCGGCTTTGCCGTCACGATCGGGCGGGTGACGCTCAGCGAATGCGAGATTCTCAACAAGAGGCTCGATGGGAAGAGTGCGGAACCGCGATTTACCCGCGGCTACGGACTGGCCTTCGGCCGCAGCGAAAGGCGTGCGATGGCGATGGCCGTCAGTGACCGGGCGCTGCGAGGCCGCGAACTGGGCGAAACGGTCCAGTGTGCCATCGAGGACGAGCAGTTTGTGCTGCCTAACGCGGACGGTGTCGAAGCGGCCGGCTTGCTGCAAAGCCTGAAACTGCCACACTACATCAGCTATCAGGCAGAACTCAATCGCTTGAGGGAGGTGCAGTCTTCACGCGCGCGGCCACGGGAGGATGAGACGTGATCCCTCCGGACGCAGGACTGGATGAGAACAGCTTTTACAATTTCGGGTACCTGAACGAAGTCACGAAGCGCATGCTCCGGCGCGCGATTTTGAAGGCGGTTTCGGTTCCAGGCTTTCAAGTGCCGATTGCAGGCCACGAGATGCCGCTTCCTCCCGGTTGGGGTACCGGCGGTATGCAGATTTCCGCGGCCCTGATAGGGCGCGCCGACATGCTCAAGGTGATCGATCAGGGCGCCGACGATTCCATTAACGCCACGAGCATCCGGAGATTCTTCGAACGGGTGGCGGACAGCCGTACAACGCTGTCAACCAGCGAAGCGACAATCATCCAGACCCGGCACCGCATTCCCGACGAGCAGCTTTCCGATGGCCAGATCATCGTGCTTCAGGTGCCGCTGCCGGAGCCCATGCGATCGCTGGAGCCCTCGGATGCCGTGACTCGCCGCCTTCATGCATTTCAAGACTACGGAATGCTCTATGTCAGGCTCTATGAAGACACGGTGAAGTTCGGTGATGCCGGTGCCGGAACAAATCATCCCGTGCTCGTCAATGGTCGGTATTTCGCCGCCCCTTCGCCAATTCCGGCATTCGACAATCACAAACTCGATAGCAGTCCTGCCCTTTTCCTGTTCGGGGCGGGCCGGCACAGGCGTATCTATGCTATCCCGCCGCATACCTGCGTCGCAAATCTGTCTTTCGACGATCGCCCGATTGTCACCCGCAAGCCTGACGGACAATGCAGCCTGTGCGGATCGACTGAGAGCTACCTGGATGTGATCTCTGACGATACGGGCATGAGCAGCTTTGTGTGCTCCGATACCTCCTTCTGTAGCGCCCAGCGAAGTGGCGAATCCACTGGAGGCCGGCCATGACCCACCTCATTCGAACCCCGGCCGTGCTTCGCGCCCGAGCGGTCGCCAAACGCTTCGACAATGGACTACTCGCTTGCCGCGACGTTTCTCTGGAAATCGCAGCCGGTGAAATCGTCGCCATCGTCGGGGAGAGCGGTTCGGGAAAGACGACTTTGCTGCGCTGCCTTGGCGGCCATCTGCCGCCTGACGAAGGCATCGTGGATATTCAGGGCGAAGATGATTGCCTGCACCCGATATGGTCGCTTCAGGAGGAGCAACGCGTCCGGCTCCTGAGATCGCGTGTGGGATTCGTGCATCAGCGTCCCCAGGACGGATTGCGCACGAGCATTAGCGCTGGGGCTAATATCGTAGAACCTCTCGCGCTTGCCGGCCTCCGCGACTTTTCGCAGATGCGCCGCATCGCGAAAGAATGGCTCGGATACGTTGAGATACATCCCGACCGGGTGGACGATCTTCCGGGGGCTTTTTCCGGGGGAATGCAGCAGCGCCTGCAGATTGCCCGCAACCTGGTCAAGCGGCCCCGGCTGCTTCTCATGGACGAGCCGACCGGCGGTCTCGATGTCTCGGTTCAGGCACGGATTCTCGATCTACTGCGGCGGCTGGTGCGCGACCTCGACGTCGCCGTTGTACTCGTCACGCATGATCTCGGGGTGGCGCGGATGCTCGCCGACCGGCTCTACGTTTTGAAGTCGGGAACGATCGTCGAGCAGGGCCTCGCCGATCAGGTCTTGGACGACCCTCATCACCCCTACACCCAATTGCTAATATCGTCGGTACTAAGAGCGTGAGCGCCGGCAGATCGGAGAGCAGAAATGACGCGGATAGTGTTTGGCAATGCACAGCTCGTATTGCGGGACAAGGTGGTGCTGGGCCATGTCACGGCTGAGGACGGCTGGATCATAAGCGTTGAAGCCGGTGACGAAGTGCCTGCGGGAGCGATCGACCTCGAGGGTGATTTCCTCATGCCGGGTCTAATCGATCTTCACAGCGATCACCTTGAGAAGCATATCGTGCCCAGACCTGGGGTCTACTGGCACCCGCTTTCGGCGGCAGTCTCCTACGATGCCCAGGTCATCAGTTCCGGCATCACCACCATGTTCGACAGCTTCGGATTGGTGGGGGAGGAGTTCGACAGCGATCGCAATGGCGCGCTCGGACGCATGCTGCGGGGTATGGAGGAGGCCGCGAATGAGGGCCTGCTGCGCGCCGATCATTTCATACATCTGCGCTGTGAGATCATTGAACCCGATATTGTGCAGCGTTTTTCTGGTTTGCAGGAGCATCCCAAGCTGAAGCTGGTCTCTCTCATGGACCACACGCCCGGGCAGCGAACTTTTCCCGACCCGCAGAAATGGAAGGTGCATCAGAAGCGCAGGACTGGTGCCTCCGATGCCGAGCTTGACGCCATCCTGGTCGCCCGACAGCAAGCTCGAGATCAATACGCTGCCCTAAATCGCCGCGCCGTCGCCGAACTCTGTCGAGAAAGGGGTATCGTCGTGGCAAGCCATGACGATACGACGCTCGAGCACATTCTTGAGGCAGAAGAGCTGGGTAACGGCATTTGCGAGTTCCCGACCACCGATCTCGCTGCTGCCGAAGCGCACAAGCGCGACATCCAGGTGGTAATGGGAGCACCTAACCTGGTACGCGGTGGATCGCATATAGGCAATCTCTCTGCCGGCGAGTGCGCCAAGTCGGATCACCTCGGCATCCTGACATCCGACTACGTCCCGGCAAGCCTTCTGCACGCCGCATTTCTCCTGACCGGGGAGGCGATTGGCTGGTCGCTGCCTCGATCGATCGCCACGGTGACGGCATCCCCGGCGGCATGCGTGGGCCTTTATGATCGAGGCGAAATTGCCAAGGACAAGCGTGCCGATCTTCTACGAGTCCGCGTTCACGGTGGCCTACCCGTCATCCGCTCCGTATGGCGCGCCGGCAACCTCGTGTATTGATCTCCAAGGTCTGAAACATCATGACTGCCTCTTCATTTATTGCTTTCATCTCCGATCCGCACCTGTCCGAAGAACGGCCTTTCTTTCAGTTCAATTGGGAAATCCTGGTCGACGAACTATCCCAGCGACGACCGGATCTTGTCCTTGTCGGCGGGGATCTCGCGCTTGATGGTGCGAACAATCCGTCAGATCTTTGGTTCGCGCGGCGGCAACTCGAGCGGCTGGGGTGCCCATGGTTGGCAGTGCCGGGAAATCACGATGTCGGCGACCTCACCAAGGCGGCGACTTCCGAAGCAGCCGTCACCGAGGAACGGCGGAACCGCTATCTCGAAACAATCGGCCGGGATTTCTGGTCGTTCGACATCGGCGACTGGCGGATCATTGGGCTAAATAGCATGATCCTGACTTCGGGGTTCGCAGCAGAAGCGGAACAGGAAAGATTCCTGGCTCGCTCGATTGGCGAAGCCGGGTCGCGGCAGGTGGCTCTCTTGTCTCACATGGCCGTCTGTGATGCCGCCCTATCGGAAGTCGATACGACCGGCTGGTTCGTGCCTTCCGAAAGTCGCGACATGCTTGGCGCCTATTTCCGTGCGGGAAAAATCCAGCTTTGCTTGAGCGGCGACATGCACCAGAGCCGGGATCGCACGATCGAGGGGATCCGGCATGTCTGGGCGCCGAGCACGGCCTTCGTGACCGACATGAGGGAAGAGTGGCGTCCGAAATTTGGCGGCCGTAAACGCGTCGGTTGGACCGAAGTGAGGTTAGGCAAGGACATCGAAGTCACGATGCATGAGCCGCGCCGCATGGTAGACTTCGACATCGGCAACTGGGTTCATGACGGTACTGGGCTTTATTATGAGTTCGCCTGCGGCAGCCGCTTTGCCGGTTTTGGGACTGCTGCCAAACAGATCGCTCCGTGATGGCGGATGCCGAGGTCAGCGATACTGCGGGACGTCGGAATCTGCATCCGGTCGTTCATGCCAAGGGCCTATCCAAGGCCTTCACGCTTCACACTCAGGGCGGCATCGTTCTCCCTGTTTTTGAGGATATCGATCTGACGGTGATGGCCGGCGAATGCGTGTGCCTACACGGCTCTTCCGGCGCCGGCAAGTCGACCCTACTGCGCTCACTCTACGCCAACTACAAGCCGGACGGGGGAATGATCCTGGTGAAGCACCTCGGCGAGACCGTCGATCTGCTCGCAGCCAAACCCAGGGAGGTCGTCGAGATCCGCCGCAGCACGATCGGCTATGTCAGCCAATTCCTGCGCGTCATCCCGCGCGTGCCAACGCTCGACCTAGTCGCCGAACCGGCAGTCGCAATCGGCATGCCGGGAGACGAGGCGCGGGCGAAATCAAAGGAATTGCTGGCTCGTCTGCGCATTTCCGAACGTCTTTGGTCAATTGCGCCGGCCACTTTCTCGGGCGGCGAGCAGCAGCGGGTGAACATCGCCCGCGGCTTCGTCGTCGATTACCCGATCCTCCTGCTCGACGAGCCGACCGCCTCACTCGACGCCGTCAATCGGCAGAGCGTGATCGAACTGATCAACGAAGCGAAAGCGCGCGGAGCGGCGATCGTCGGAATCTTCCATGACGAGGAGGTGCGCGAAGGGGTCGCCGATAGGCTATTCGAGGTGGGCAAACTTTCAACGGGGCGCATGCGCGAGGTTCTCTGATGCCAGGAGCTTCTTCACCCCGATATGCCATCCACCATGAGCCAGCGCTAGAACACCGTTCACGGCGGCAGCGCACGCATGGGTTGGGCGGGAAGCCTTCCCGCCGGGAATCTGCGCCACGGACAGAGATGAGTTCGCTCTCAAATCCGCGCACCGGTGGTAGGGGCTCGACGCGACATCAAAAGCAAAGCACCGTTCCGGCTTAAGGAAGGTACTTCGGTCGAAGCTCTCGAATGGGCACTTCAGCAGGCGATCATCTTCGAGGTCGATCGGCCAATGCGGTGCGCGCTGCACACGTGGCGGGGTGAAACGAAGCAGCTTTGGTCAGGCGTGGCTCCAGCACGACCATTTGTTTGGCATTTACGTCCAACGCAACCCGGCTTCGACCGCAGTCGGCCGGGGTCTTGGCGAACCCTTCGGCAACATCCACCAAAGACACCCCCTCTCCACATATACCATTGCACCTCCGATTATTCCTAATCGGAGCCAGCGGTACTTATCGCCCAAAAGTCACTTTCATCGCCGGTTCGGCAAGCACAACTGCGACAGTGTTACAGGTTTCGTTGCCGACGGTTCACGACCCCGTCGTCGAATATTGATGCTTGATACCTAACTCTAGCATGTATTTTTCAATCATCGAGTTGGAGGAATTTTCTTTGAAGTCCTCCCATTTGCTTAACTTGAATGGAGATCTTGAATGAACATCAAGAGCCTACTTCTTGGCTCAGTTGCGGCACTGGTCGCAGTGTCCGCTACCCGCGCCGCCGACGCCGTTGTCGTCGCCGAACCGGAGCCGCCCGAATACGTCAAGATTTGCGACGTCTATGGCGCCGGCTACTTCTACATCCCCGGCGCCGAAACGTGCCTGCGCATTGGCGGCTATGTCCGCTACACCATCGGCGCCGGCGACGTCGGATCGTTCGACGGTGCGAGAACCTCGGACGTCAGGACCGGGGCAAGTCAGGGGACGTGGCAAAAGAATTCTCGCTTCGATCTCAAAACCTGGACCGGCCAGGAAACGGAGCTTGGCACGTTGAAGACTTATACCGAGACGCGCTTCAACTTCCCTAATGGTGGCCCCACCGCCACGACATTGAACTTTGCCTGGATTCAGCTCGGCGGCCTCCGGGTCGGTGAAGACTACTCGGTTTATGATTCGTTCATCGGCTACGCCGGTGGCGTCTACAATGACACGATCATCCCCTACGGTATCAAGGACACCAACCTCATCAGTTACTACTTCGACGCGGGCAATGGCCTCAGCGGCGTGGCCTCGCTTGAAGAGGGCGCTGGCGCGACCGGCACAATCGACAGCTATGTTCCGCATGTCGTCGGCGGAGTGAAATACACGCAAGGCTGGGGCGCCATAACTGGTGTTGTCGCTTATGATAGCAACTACGAATCCGTGGCCGGCAAGGTTCGTGTGGACTACAAAGTGACCAAGGAACTGTCGCTGTTCGGAATGTTCGGATATGGCTCCGACGGTAAGCTCAACGATGACTCGACAAATGCCATCGACGCTCATGGTCGTGGCTTCTACAAACCGTGGGGCGGCAACTGGGCTTTCTGGGCCGGTGGCACCTACAATTTCAACGAAAAGACTTCATTCAACATTCAGGTATCGGGTGATCAGCTCAAGAACTACGGTGTTGCTGCAAACGTTGCCTATACGGTGGTTCCAGGTCTTACTGTCACTGCCGAGGTCGACTACGATCACTACGGTAACTTCGGGGTCGTGACGGTCAATCCTTCCAACGTCAACTGGACCAACGCTAACAAGAAGAACAACCTCGGCGGCATCCTGATTTTCCAACGCTCCTTCTAGCGCGTCAAACCTTTGAACCACAGCGTCCGCTATGCAATCGCGTGCGCTGTGGCTTCGCCGTGCCGGCAGCGCTGGCTGACCGGGAGCCCGAAGGCTCCATCAACGGCCCTCCCGAGTGCTTAAGAGATCGACTATGCTCCAAGCTAATGCAGCCGAGAACTGCCTCCTTGCGAACGTCATTCGCAGGACGTCTAGCTGATGACAACGCAAGGAGCTCGAGCCCAGGCGCACGCGAGCCAGATAGTTTCCGTTCATAAACGCCAAGCTATTGAATTATTTCAGGAATCGTGATTTCCTGAGAGAGAAGCCAGGCGGTTTCGGGTAATTACGCTGAACCTCGCCTTGATCGCCGACTACGCAGGTTGGCCGGGGCGAGAGCGAAATCTGGACGGGAATGGGTCGAGTACGGGTCTCAGTCGCAATTGCCATGGTCAAGTCCTCGTCTTTCCTTGTAACACATCTTGCGTTGTGAAGAGTGCATGCCGAACGGAGCCCTCGCCCCAGCCGGGCTCCGCTTCGGAAGAAACGAGCGCCGACGATCTTGCATGGGAGGTGACTACTGTTTTTACGGCTTCTGTGAATCCGGCTCCTCGCCTTCCCAGAGATTGGCAGCGTCAGTCTCACGGAATTAACCTCGGTGCGCGGTCGCCTCGGCCTGCCGATCGAACGCGACCGGCATTTCCGGGCAGGGAAGACGCTCTCGGAATACGCAACCATTGCGCGGCAAAACGGAGCAATCCGCACCTGAAGCGCTCATGCCGCGCCCGGCTTCCCGGGCCCGGCATTTGGGTTGTCAGAAATGGGGTGGCGACCGTCAGAGGCCCAGGGTGGGGAATCCTATTTGCGAAACTCCGAAAAGAGCGTGATCTCGGCGCCGTCCAGCGATATTATGTTACGTCCGGCGGTATATAGGCGTAGTGGAACGGCCCCGAAATTGCTGGATCGGACGCCTCTATGAGACGTCCAGCATGATTGATGATCACATTCCCGTCACCGAGCGCGACCCCTCAAACGGTCCAAACTTAGAACCCGAATTCAAACTCCTCCTGGGGTTCTTTAGTCAGCAACGAACTCTTCTTCTTCCGCTTACCGGCGGGCGGGCAGGCGACCATATCCTCAGTGCCAGGCCCGGTCGAGATAAGACGAACCTTCGCAACTTTGCGACGCGTCTGTTGAGATCCGCGACAAATTCATCGACGTGGCGGCTGTTCAAATTCGAACGCACGCCCCGGACCGATCGGTCGAGATAATCGGCCCCTGTCAAAACGATGTAATCTGGTGAGTTGGCGATGACGGCCTGAGACACAAGATCCATGTCAGGCAAACCTACCCTACGACGCCGGTTGGGAATGCCCCAAGCACCGCCACCATGTTCATTAATGCCAAGCTTATCGGCCTCATCTATGGTTATTTCCTCAGTCAAGGAACCAGCATGATTGCGTGTAGGAAACGCTTTCACACGGTAGGGGTCACAGGTTCGAATCCTGTACCGCCCACCAGTTTATTCAATTACTTACCTAAAATATTATTTGCCCGATTGCCGCGATGTAACTTTCGTGTAACTGGACTTTGATTGTCGCAGTTGCAAGCCGGCAAGACCTCCCGCACACTCGGCGAAGCGTCACAACCCGCTTTAGGCCCGTTTTGTGGGTTTGAAATTTCTCAGGATAACAAGAAGGAAGTAACTCCATTGACTGAAGCGGGCGGACCGGCCACTCACGCAGGCATCAGATACCAGGATCAAGTCGCTGCGCTCTACCTCGGCCGGATGATAGATCCGCGCGAGCGGCCACGGCAAGATCGGCCGGTAGAGGTGAGGATGGAAGCACCTCAAAGTGTGGACGATTTTGTTGTCCGCTTCGCTGATGGTTCGCGTCGCTTCTTCCAGGTCAAGCTCTCTCTCGAACCCTCTGGCGAGGTGTGGAAGTCGCTTTGGATTGCCTTTCGTCGTCAGTTAGACACCGACTTCACGCCGGATGACCGCCTTGAGCTGGTTTTGGGTGAATCATCGCCGCTCGCAACGCAGTTGTCTGGGCTGATAAAACGGCACGACAGTTCAGATGTTATCGAATGGCAGAAGCGCCTGACGGCGAGCCAAACCAAGCATGTTTCTTCGATTCAAGAGCTTCTCGACGACGATATCATGGAGGTGTGGCGTATCGTAACACGACTCGACGTAAGTATCTGGCCCGAAGATGGGATAGCGCGGGACTTTGTCCCTCAATGGATGCCACCGTCGTCAGGTACGTCCCTTCAACTCTTTGGGGCCTTGTCTGGCATTGCTTTGGACGGTGCGACTACCCGCTCTACTTTTAACGGATCAAGGCTCTACGACCGTCTCACCTTAGAATTCCAAATTGCTATCCTAGACCCCCCAAACTGGGGAACTGCGCAGTATCGGCAGGCGGTAGCTGCGCTCGCATGCGTTGAAGTACCAGGAACTGACTTCAGGCAACGGCCCGCCGCACATTTCCTTTGGCCAAGATGCCTTCGATACGATCGAGATCGCCGGCCTGATTTCGACGACGACCTGCCCGGATGGAGAGATGTGAGTGCTGATGGGTTGGTCGATTTGCGCGACTTCCCCAGCGTCGACCTCGGCGCGGTGGTTGTTGTTGCGGGACCGGGGTTTGGAAAAACCACGCTTGTCCATGCGATGGCGCAAAAGGTCGCTACTGGCGGTCGGCTTCCGGCCATTATTCCGGCCACCAAGCTTTCAGATTCTGACCTTTCAATCGCCGATTACCTATCAGTGCGGTTAAACAGTGAGTTTGACGTCAGAATTGATTGGCGCGCTGCTGCCGACGCCGGCTCGCTCTTGCTCTTGCTCGACGGATTGGATGAGGTGTCAAGTGACAGACGCACCTTGATATTGGAACGCCTAAATGTGTATCGGGCAAACCACCCCAGCGTGCGCTGGCTGATGACCGTGCGAGATGCGGCGGCATTGTCACCGCCGGACGATGCGACGATGGTAGAGCTGGCGCCACTCCAGGACGAAGACATCTCGGCATACGTCAACTTCTACCGACCGGGTGAACCCGGCGTGGCCGAAGCGCTGCTGGGCAGGATAGAGGCACGTCCCGATCTCGCGCATTTGGCCCGCATTCCTATCTTTCTTGCCCTCATGCTTGTTATGCGGCAGGAGAAGGCAAACCTTCGCCGCAGCGATTTGCTCGACACTTATCTTGAAACGCTGTTTCGTCCGGCAGCGTTCAAGGACGCAGAAGGCGACAAAGTCGACACTGCAGTGCTCCGCCAGATTGCGGAACGTGCAGCTTTCGAGGCGCTGGAGACGGACACGATCGGAATTAGCATCAAGCTGCTGGAACGGTGCGTTAGAGACATTGCGCCCCATCTTAGCAGCGACGACGTACGGGAAGCCCTGGTTCGCCGCGGCATCCTTCGTAAGTCGAGCCTGACAAGGCTGACTTTTCCGTTCCCGATCGTCCAGGAATATCTCGCTTCGGCAGAGTTGCTAGAGCATCACAAGGACCAGATCGCACCACGGCTGGGCAAGATTGTGCGACGTCCATGGGCGCAGGCTATTCAGTTCGCATTGGAGCGCCATCCTAATCCCGAGCCGCTTATCGACGAGATCCTGGGGCGTGAGGACGATGTATTCCACACAGGGTTACGGTTGCTCGGTCGTTGTCTCGCGAACGGCATGTCGGTCTCGAAACCACGTTGGCAAACGATGGGCGACCGTTTCGCTGAAATCTGGGGTGGGGCATCGTGGCGTACAAACAAATTGATCAATGGCATCATCGTTGATGCGTTTTCGCAGCCATTGCACCCCTCGATCCGCATCAGACTCGGAGAACGCAGGCTCGTTCACGAGGGTGCCGATTCAATCGTTGCGCGGCTTCGCGATACCGCTCTGTCGTTGGACGTTCTAGGTGAACTTCTCGGCGGCAACATCGAAAATATGCTCCACCTTGGTGAGATTCAGCGTGAGGCAGACCGCCTCGGAACGGCTGCTTTCAACCTTTACATCGCCCAATGCCGCCGGTGCGCTGGCGAGCGGGGGAATGAGCATGCGATCAGTTCGCTCATCAGCCATCTCAAGATGGGTTGCGTCGACGCCGATGTCGCATTTGCTGCCGCAAGCGATGAAACCTTGCCCCTTGAGGTCCGGCTATCTGCTTGGAGTCAATCAATGCGCAAGCTCGATGCGTCGACTGAGGAACTCATCATACGAATCTTGGCAAGCGAAGGGTATCATCCGACGTCGTCGGCCGCGCAGGCCTTATCTTCCCCGCAGGTGGATATTCCATCGATCTTACAACTTTTGAAATCGCCGAGGGTGCTGGAGGAGCGCGCCTTGAAGGTCATGGAATACCTAATTTGTGACTGGGAACGGGACGGTCGAGTTGACAGGATCAATCAGCTCCTTGCAGAGGGCGGCATCAGCGAAGAGATGCAGAATTTGGCTTCTCTGTTCGCTGTCAATGCCGGGAATGCAAACGTCTTCGATACCTTACTCGACCGCATTCCCACGCTGAGCACTGAAATGGTAGGCGCTACCGTGATTATGTTCGGCCATTTTCATGATCGCACACGCGTGGAACGTGCGGTGGCGGCGATAGCGGTCCGGAACTGGAGCCCGGTTGATCGCGTCGTGATTACACACTCTCTCACGACAGGATTGACCTATCGTTTGAAGATGATGGGTTTGCGTTCGGGCGCTTTAGAGTCCATCCCTCCGCATCCGGGGCGAACCGCCCCATTCCGTCTGCTTTCGGATTGGCTTGCGCAACAAGATTATGAGCCCCGGGCGTTCTTGAAAATTACGCTCGACGCGGCGAGCCTCGGAGTGCCTGGCTCCGCCACCAACCTTCGCGCAATCTTCGATGCAGCCATGGCGGCGCCGCCCGACGAGGAGCATGCTGACGGCTCATTGGCAGGGCGGGCCTTGGAGGTCCTTTACGCCAACCGTGAGGCGCCTTCTTTGGATGAACTGGAACGTCTCGCGTTTTCCTCTATGTACAATCTCGCCTCCAGTGTCGTAGGGCTGATCTCCAAGGGCGGCACGGCGATCGAAGCCGAGAGCTTGATGCGGCTGTATGAGAGTGTTCCGTCCGGCATGCTCCGGTCGGTGGTTCTGGGTGTGCTGGAACCACTCGCCGGACATTTGGGGCTGCGTATCACACGGTCCGGCAAAAAGCTCACGGCCATGGCAATCTGACGGCTGTTCTTCAATGAGGGGTCAGGGAGGGCGGCTATGAAGCGCATCAAAATCGACAGCGTTGAGCCCGGGGACATTCTGTTCACGGCTCGACCGGGCACTAGCAAAGTGATCCGCATCGCGACACACGGCACTGTGTCCCACGCGATGATTTGCGTCCAGCATGGCTCTTTCATCGACTCAACGATGGATGGCGTCCAAGCGCGGAATCTGCAGCGCGAGCTTTTCGAGGACGACGAAAAGGTGTTTCACTTCCGCCTAAAGGAGCCGCCATCTCGGGAAGTGCTGTCGAAAGTTATCGACTATGCCCGCGCCGAGATCGGTGCGCGGTATTCCCTGGCGGAGGCAATCCGAACGGTAAGTCGGACCCGGAAGCCGAGGACGAGGCGCCTGTTCTGTTCTCGATTGGTTGCAAGAGTTTATAGGGAAGTAGGCATCGACCTCGTGCCGGACGCTGACTACTGCTCACCCGAAGATTTGCGGGTCAGTTCCTTGCTTGAGGAGGTGCCGACCGAGACAGAAACGGTCTCTGCCGAGGAAGTTGAATGGTGGAGAGGCAGAGAGAATCCAATCAGCGCTACGCATCAAGCCCAAAACGCAGTGCTCGATGCGGCGCGTTCTGTTGATCCGGGCGTGGAGAACTTCAATGATCTCTATTCGCTGCTCGCCAAGCGGCCTGATGCAGACCCAGTCATAGCAGCTGCCCTTCGACAAAGCGGTTACCTTGATCTCTGGCGAACAGAGGTTGATTTGCATCCATGGCGCTACGTGCCAGGCCTCATCGACAAGATATCTGGGTCGTCCGAGGATCTGAGGGACTATTGCATCGGCACAGTCAGGGAGGCTTACAGCGGCAACATCCGTTTCGCTGTCAATCTCATCCTGTTGCGAGCCTTGCATGTCCGATACCCGCGCGAGTCGCTTCGGCTGGAGATAGAGCTTTATGAAACCCTTGTGCGGAACGACCAGAAGCGGCGGGAAGTTGCCTACAAATGGCTGTCTGATCACTATCCAGACGACCTGAAACGCCACATGGAGCAGATCGAGCCCCATAGTGCCTATTGGTACTCGATCGTTGACCGCGTCGAACCGCACCTGGCGGCCCTGTCTCGTCACGCCGTAGAGGCGGAGGGCGGTACGAACGTGTGCTCATCATGCGGAGACGAGCCAGCCTTGGACTATCGGTTGGTCAACGGCGCCGAGACCATGCCGGGGGTACCGTCCTTGCGCCTCTGCGGGGACTGTATCGAAATTCGGCGGGGCATGGGCAACGTGCTGGCCCGGTTTCTGCCCGCTATCGACGCGCCTGAAGGCTAGCAGCCACGATCTCATCTTACGGCAGCGGCGGCCAACAGTGAGAACGGCCGACCAATCGGTTATCTCGCGCAAAACCTTCCACTGCGTTGATGAGCTGGAGACACCGGCTTGGATACTCCGCGGCTAGTCTGTTTGGGATAGCCATGAAACGCCCTCTTCGTTCTTTGATGGACGACGATACCGCAGATGTCGACCGAATTCAGGGGCAGCATCCCGGTCGTGCGCGCCGCTTGAAATTACGACAACAAATATGCAACAATCGTCCATATTGGTGCAACAAGTTGCCAAAAACTGCAACAATGGCGCTTGCATATCCACTCTTGAGGTGGCATTATGCAACTCGCTTCAATCCAAATTAAAGGCCCGAACCATGGACCATTTTCCTATTGTGCAGGCGCTGTGCCGCGCCGCCATGGCTACGCCGAATCCTGCACTTCGCAAGCAGATCGAACGTCTTTCTGCCGCTCTTAAGGAGGCTGGCGAGGCAAAGCAGGCAGGAACACTGAATGGCATCCTCACCAGCGCCGAGCGTGCCGAAGAGATGGCGCCGAGCCGGTTGGTGCGTTCAAAGGCTGCGTTTGCAGGAGAGACCCTCACGCCGAATACGCCACTGCCGGTCGACAAGGAGACTTCCAGTGTTTTGGCGGAGGTGATTTTTCCTCACCAGATCAGCGCGACCGGACCGCTTTTCAGCTCTCCGGTCGAAGCTGCGGTCAAGAGCTTACTGGACGAATGGAACCACCTGAGCGAGCTTGAAGCGCTTGACGTTGCGCCGGCGAAGTCCTGTCTGATCTTCGGGGCGCCGGGGACCGGAAAGACCCGGCTGGCCTATTGGATCGCGAAACAACTCGACCTGCCGCTTGTCGTGGCGCGGCTCGACAGCCTCATGTCATCCTTCCTGGGTACTTCCGCCCGCAACATAGGAGCCCTTTTCTCGTTCGCGGGCCGGTACCGCTGCATCCTGCTTCTGGACGAATTTGATTCTCTGGCCAAGCTGCGAGATGACCCCCAAGAGGTTGGCGAGATAAAACGGATCGTAAACACGCTGCTCCAGAACCTGGATGCACGCTACGAGGTGGGTCTCACTATCGGCATCACCAATCACCCGCAGCTTCTTGATTCAGCGGTGTGGAGACGCTTTGAGATACAGCTCGAAATCCCGGTCCCAGACCTTCCTTTAAGGCTCGAAATGGCACGTGCGTTCATGGTGCCGGCGGATGTCCCGGAGTCGCACATCAAGCTGTTGGCGTGGTTTACGGATGGTGCAACCGGCGCCGAACTAGAAACGCTAGTCCGCAGCTATAAAAAGCTCCGTGCTGTGCGAGGTGATGCGTCAGAAGAGGTCTTTGACGTGTTCCGGCAGTTCGCCACGATGAACAGCGGCCGGCTGAGCAAGCCTAAGCGCGGGCTACTTTTCGGAGATCAAGCGAACCTGATCTCCGCACTTCACGATGCCGAAAGCCCACCCTTTTCCATGACGGAGTTGGGCGAGCTGATGGGGCGGGACAAGTCGACGATCAGCCGCATCATTAAGCAGGATCGCAAAACGAAAAAGAGCGATTAACCATGGCCACTCCCGTTCAAATCGTCCTCAACGCCAATAACTTCTCGGAAGACCGTGACGTGCCATCGGGACGTGGCAACCGGACAGATTTCTTCCAGGACAATGAAAGTGCGTTCCCAGCTCACCGGGAGAAGATCGCCGCGCAACTCGAGGGGGTGGCAGAAGAGATCCGTCGCAACATGGTCTCATTCGGCGAGGTCGGCCATGTCAAGGTCATCCTGCGCCGTCGCGCCTGGGCGAAAAGCCATCGCCCCTTGACTGCGCTGTTCCCCAACGATCGAACCCCGTTGGTTGGTGGCCTGGATCTCGGCGAGCTCATTTTAGAGGTCACGCCCCGTTCCCTGGACCAGGCGGCGGGTCAAGTCAGGTTGGCGGAAGACCGTGTGAAGTGGGAAAAGAACAAGATCACCAACAAACTCGAAGCTCACCCGACTGCCCGGCGCAGCGAGACCGGCGCTATCGAAAGGATCGAGATTTATGGCGCGGCCGACCGTCGCCGCTTCGACATCGAAAAGGCCGTCGTCTGGCTCTCAAATAGCAAGACCGGAGGACAGTATGAGGTCGAATTGTTCGATTCTCCGCCACCGCAGGGGGATTGGGACGCGACCGGAGTAAGGCAACGCCTCTACGTATCCTTTCTGAAGGGACTGCAGGGCTTCGGAAGTGGCCTGACGGTAAACCGTCTGGCGGATAAATCATCGCGCAGCATGGCGCGAGTATCCGTTCGACTTGAACGCTCTTCGCTTCCTCCCCGCGTCCAGATTACCGGGGAGGGACCAGCCCCAAACCAGAAATTCTCTGCTCCAGCGCCATTTGACGACAGGGTGGAGCGTCATATGCAGGTTCTCAAATTCCTTGAGAGCCACCCCTTGGTCAAACGCATTGAGTTGCCTGGTATCTTGGTGCCAAGCGCAGTTGCATCGAGGCCCAGTCGAACATTGCCGAGCGGTTTCGTCATGCCTGTTCGGGATACCGGACGGAGCTGGCCGCGAGTTGGCGTCATTGATGGTGGAATTAGTGACGCGGCCTTGGGCGACTGGCTGATTGGCAGATGGGATCAATTGGCCGATGGCGATATTGACGCGACGCACGGTACCTTTATCGGCGGCCTGTTGGTTGCCGGCTCCACCCTCAATGGACCCGACACGTGCGCCGATCCCGATGGCACTGAAATATACGATGTTGCTGTGCTGCCTTCTACGGACACGGCATTCACAACTTACCATGGCGACCTCAACGGATTTTTTGAGCAGGTCGAATACGCCATCATCGAGGCGCGAACCCGCCACAACGTGCGGATCTTTAACTTCAGCATGAACGTGCAAACGCTCGTGGCCTCCAACAATTACAGCAAGATCGCTGAGCGGCTCGACCAAATCGCGGACACGCACGACGTTCTGATCTGCATCTCCGCGGGCAATCTCACTACGTCCCGTCAAGAATGGAGCGCCGACGTTACCTCTGTGCTGCAGATGATGGCGGTCAGCCAGAACGACGGCATATTTATCCCTGCGGAGAGCGCGCGGAACATCTCTGTAGGGGCATTGAACCCGGCTTCCCTCGACGGTGCCATCGGCCATGTGCCGGCGAACTATTCCCGTCGCGGGCCAGGAATCCAGTGCCTCGTCAAACCAGACTTTGCCCACGTCGGCGGATGCGGGCATGGACTGGCGTCCAAAGCGCATGGTCACTATTCGGTTGATCCCAGTGGCAACGTCACTGAAAGCTGCGGTACCAGCTTCGCTGCACCGCTTCTGGCCAAACAGGCAGCCCTGCTCGATGCGCAGATCGAGGGCAATGTGTCGAGGGAGACACTCATCGCCCTGCTGACCCACCATGCCAAAACCCCGTCGGGGATGGGTGCAAAAGAGTTAAGTGTGATCGGGCGCCAGCTGGTTGGGCATGGAACACCGCCCTCGGTCGGCGAGATCCTGGATGGTGACGATAGCCAAATTACTTTGGTTTTCGCGGCACGCCTGATGCCCGGGAAACAACTGAAGTTCGAGTTCGCATGGCCGGCCTGCTTGGTGGAAAACGGCAGATGCCGTGGCAAGGTTCGGCTGACGCTCGTCGCCAGCCCACCGCTCGATCAGCGCTTTGGCGCCGAGTTTGTGCGTGTCAATGTCGAAGCCGCACTCCAGCAGGAAGCGGTCAAGGATGGGAAGCACAGTTGGAAAGGGCAGCTGAAGCCCCTTTACCTTCCAGAGTCGTCCGTCGACCATCCGGTCGAGGCAGAACGCATTGAGCATGGTCTGAAGTGGAGTCCGGTCAAAGTCTACGGGGATCAGATGCCGCAGGGCCGGGGATCGTCTTCCACTTGGAGGCTGTTGGTCAGTTATCTTTCGCGAACTGACAACACGGCTGTGCCCCAAGAGGGTATCCCGTTCACCGCCATTCTCACGATTGAGGACATGGCCGGGGAGGAGCCTGTGTTCAATGTCATGCGGCAGCAGTTGGCCTCCAGTCCGTTCCAGATATCTGACATTCGGACGGCCGCTCGCGTGACGACACGCGTTTAGGACCATGGTTGAGGTCCAGCGCGCGGGAATTGAAGGCAAGGCGTTACACAAATCCTTGCACATGGCTTTCACAAATGCCAAATAGCGATTGTTAAGCAACGAGATATGGGAAGGCTATTCGGTCTCCAAAACCGCAGGCCGTAGGTTCGATAACAGTAGTAGATGAGAAACTTAAGAATCTAGTTAGACGCGCAGACCGAACAGCCCTATTTCCATGGCCTGTTCCGTCCGCGCCGACAGATCGTGCTGCAGTTTGCGGATCTGATTGGGACTGTGACCACGGTGGAGCAAGAGCGCGGTCAGATAAAGTTCGATCGCATGGATCGCCGACAACCTGAACGGCGCTCGGGTAAGGGGCTTGCCGGGTCGGCATTGCTGAAGCAATAGGTTTGCCGCTTCGCGGTACTCTTCCGCCAGTTCGCGAATCTGCTGTGGGGATGCCAACTCGCCCGGATATTTGGGTTCTTCGTTCGCCACTTCCGTCGCCCCTTACCGTCTGCGGTAGTAACAGTACCATCTCGGCGGTTCGTCGGCGGCCTGCAGTCTGGCTTTGTATTCGTCGACCTGGCGGGCGAGCCCCCGGGCAACTGACCAGAGACTGGAGCCGACGTTGAGTTCGCACAGCCAAGCGTAGGAAAACAACCTGGCGATACGGCCGTTGCCATCAAGGAAGGGGTGTATCCGTCCAGCCGGTGGTGTGCTGCAGCGCAGGCGATGATCCTGCGCAACCGTGCAGATGCTTGGATTGATAGGCTTCAACAAAGCGCTTCAGGAAGTTCTCGATATCGTCAGGGTCGGGCGGTATGTGGAGACCGACTTGGACGTGATTTTTCCGCAGTTCGCCCGGAACGACCGGCAGTTTTGCGCCAGTGGCGGGGTTTGTTACCCACAGGAGTTCTTCAGGAAGTCTGCTGCAGAACTCCCGGTGAACCCAAAGCAGGAATTCGATGGAGACAACGGGTGCTGGTCCGGCACCTTCGTCGATGAGGCGCTGCACGTCGATATGGGCCTGAGCTTCAATTTGCAGGTTGCGGCGTTTGGCATCGTTCGCATAATCACCCTTGAGAGCGCGGTCGATATCGATCGGGTGGGTATCGTGGCCTTCGATGAGGTTCGAGTAGTAGCAGTTCATTGCCCGGACGAGATTGCCGAGGCTGTCCCGTAGGACGGGATGGATACGACCACCGAGGCGGCTTGCCCTGTCCACCAATTCGGTAGCCAGTTCCTCGAGAACATGCTTATAATCCTCAGGAAGCAGCGGTTCCATAAGTGCTGTAGATGCCATTTTTTGCCGATCCTTTTGCCGGTCGAATCGTAAAGTCGGAACATAGGGATAAGGCAAACGGATAGATCGAACATTGCCGATATTTTTGCCGATTTGGGAAGCAGATCTATGCGGTTCCGTCGTATCCACCTTGGCCTAGTGCGGAGCTCCCCCTCCAGGAGATATCGATAAAGGTGGTTTCGTGTGGGGCTAACGTCCGACAATCGACAGCGGTTTAGTAACCGGCAAAAAAAGAGATCGGCTGGTATACAACAAGCTCGTTCGCAGGATGACCAGCGCCGGGTCTGTTCACCAGGTATCAGATTCCACGAGGTGGACCTGGTCCCCGGGCAGCAGTGGCCCGGCACGAAGATGCAGGCCGCAGGATGAATGCAAGAGACTTTCATGACGATATCGTCGAGCCAACCCTGAAGGAATTTGACGCCGATTTCGGTAGCAGGCGGCGCGCCTTTCTTGCCGTTGCTGTCGTTGATTCTCTGGTAGCGCATATCTATGCGGAAGCGACGCAGAACAACATCGACCCATACGACTTCCTCGGGGGGCGCTACGTTAGACGAAGCCAGAACTCGAATGGCAAAGTGGTCGAAAAAGATATCAACATCACAGACTTCGATGAAACAAACGGTCAAGGCGTCGTCTTCACGACAACAGTGTCATCCGATCAGCGAAATGACAGCTACTTCCGCCAGCGGATTGCAGATGGTTGCGACGCGTTTCGGCTCATCCGAGACCTAGCGAAGGCGAACAAGCATGCCGAACTTGTCAGGCACAAGCCGTTGGTGTCATCGTCGGATCAGGCGATTTCAAAGCCGATGGGTTATGGACTGGGCAGGTACGGAAAGGGGCGTTTTGGCGGTGTCCCACAGATGATGATCCGGCTCAATGCCCCCACGACCGGAAAGGAAGAACCCGAGGAGGTCTATTTTGAACACGTGCTGCACGAAGCCTATTGCGTGGTAACTGATCTTCTAGGCGTGTTGGACCGGCGGCGAGGGCGTGAGCCGCGCGAATACGCTTGGCACACCGCCAACGAACAGGAACTTTAAAACCCCCCATGCCAGTTCCTCCACACCGTAAGTGGGCCGACATGAATGCCTAGGCGGATCGCCTGCTACCGTTGGCGGCAGTATGCATTCCATGCCAGCCCGATGGCAGCAAATGACCATTCCCGCCGTTTGCCGTAGGCAGGACTTTGGCGGGTAGGGCATCCGGACAGTCCGGTTTCCCGCTGGAAGTTCATGAACCACGCCGTGGATTTCGGCTTGCCGCGTGCCGTGGGTGGATCTGGCGGATGATGCCGCTGTGCGCCCAATGGCCTTGCGGGTTGGCAAGCGATGCCGGGTCGGCCAGATAGGCACGGAGCTTTTGCAGCGACGCGTCCTCTGGGGTCTGGTGCAGGTCGGCGCGGAGCTCCCTGACGGCGAGGGCGGCGCCTTGTTTGGCGGCTGCGGTCAACAGTTCGCGCAACTGCGCGTTCGTCAATACCAGCGCTTGCAGGGCTTCCATGAATCAAGCTTTCATTGATGGATTGTCGCGGCTAGAACTCGCCGCCGGTCGATTGCCTCACGGTCCTCAAATGACGTCAAGCCCTATATGCCGAGCAGGGCACCCCGCCTTTCAGTGACCGGTCGCAAGGGATCGACCAGGCCAAGGTCGTAGATCATGGTCGTTTCAAGGTTGCCCTTGTGGTCGACGTAGTGGGAGATCGCTTCATGCGACACCCCTTGGCCGGTCAGCATCAGCGAAATCGCAATCCGCTTTAGGTCGTAGAGCTGGAAGTACGCCGGCACACCGGGGAGGGCCTTGAACCGGTCGAGCCCCTTGCGGAAGTTATCGCGCGGCTGGGTCTGGTCGGTATGAGACGGGAATAGCAGCTTGCTCTCGGGCCAGCGGAGGCGTTGGGCCTGCACTGCACCATGGCGGCAACGCGGGAATGGATCGGCACCGAACGGTAGGCGTACTCGTAGAGCGAACGCGACAGTTTGATGCCCTCGGTGTTGTGCTTCTGCCAGATCAGCTTGTCCAAATCGAAGTGGTCGAATCCTGCCTTGGCGAGATCACTGGGACGGGCCATGGTCAGGAACAGGATGCCCATGAAATTGCACAGTTCCTGTATCTGGTCGTTGCCGGTCACCAACCATGCCTTGCGCAGCGATGCCCCGCGGCCTGGCCGAGTTGGTTCGCGTCAGGCTGGTATCGAGAAGTGAAGGTCAAGAGCGCACAGAGTCAGGCCACCCGGTCCATGCTCGTCGCACGGTCAAGATTTGTCGAGATCCGTCGCGATCTCGAAAACCAGACATGGTCCATGCTGAAGGAATACGGGCTGCAGTTCAGTCGATCGATTGGGTCACAGTTCCGGCGAAAGGATTGGGAACTAGTTGCTGACGGCCATCCGCTTCGGCCTTTGGTTCAGGCGGAGCGACGGCAGCAATTACGTCATCGTTTACAGAACTGACCCGATCGGCGTCCAGCCGGTTCACACCCTACGCGACCTCCGGCGCGGAGACGTCCGCCGCCTGGCTCAGATGACTCTTGGATTGAAAGAATCCCCGTAACGCACCTCAAAACTGGAGAGAGATGATTGGATCGATTGATACCACTTTGGGATTTGCGAGATTTGCGTGCTCGAGCGCAGGCAGTGTTCGCGTGCGGTTCTGGCCATCTCCTCGAAATCACTGTAGCCGACCGCAAGCTGATGCATCATTTCTGCAGCTTTGTCCTCGATGTCCGGCTCGTGGAGGACAACGCCGTTAAGCCCATTTACGACCTGCCTCTTCAGACCAAAGGCGGACGACACTACGACGGGTTTGCCTCGGAACAGAGCCTCTGTTGCTGTAAGGCCGAAGCCCTCTTCGCGAGATAGCGCAAATACTCCATGGGCGTTCTGTTGCAGCCGGCCGACGATTTCCGCATTTGCGTCGTGGTCCTTCATCGAGATGCAGACCAGATACACGCGCCGCCGCACTTCCTTCGATAATTGAGTGCATAATAGGACGCATTTCTCGAAATACTCCCGTCCTTCAGGATCGTCGGCAACATCCAAAGGATCCGGTCCCGCGATCACCAGGCGTGTATCGTAGGCCTCCGCGAGCGCCGTTTTCACAAAGCGATCGTAAGCGGCGATAATCCGGTCAATACCTTTCAGTCCATCCCATCTGGATACATGAAGGAAATACCGTGAGCCGAGAATGTCCTGAAGGGAGGGTGTGGGCTCGAATTCTTGGCCGTTGAACGAAACCGAATGGTCTAGCGTCTGGCCCGCTGGCCCTTCATAATTACGGTTCTTGCTTGAAAATGGGCTGATCGATGGCGGGATGATATCTATGGGCACATCAGTATCAAAGGCATATTCCTTGGCGCTTAGGACAATGCGTTGGAATTGATGGAGGTATTCGCCCAAGAGTCCCCAGATTTCGTCGACTGTCGGGGTGCGCTTCGGATATCCGATGTGGCATCGCCAGATAGCCGGGTGCTGGTAAGATTCAAGGAACTTCGCAGCTGCAACAAGAGGCTGCGGATCATGAATTACCACAAAGTCATCAGGCCTGATGATCCTATCCAGCTCCGCAGCGCCTTTCTGCGATGCCTCAAGATAATGCGGGAGCAGATCATTCAAGCCTGCCACCTTAACGTCGTGAAGAGAATTATGAAGCGCTTTGGTGAATTGAAAAAATTGTTCTTCCTTCGGTTTAAAGATGAGCCAACGCACATCAAAACCAAGCTCCCGAAGCAGGCAAATGTGGTGTGGAAGCATTTCGGCCACCCCACCGCCGAATGCGGTGGAATTTATGTGCCAAATACAACGGCTGCCGATCATGTTACGAGCTTCTCCGGACGAACGAAATAGTTCATCGAGGAGTTCGTCATAATGGTTTCGCTCCGCCACGTAATGGGCAAGTACCGAGCCTTCTACCAGCACCTCATCAAAAAGTGAGGTGCGGGGTTTCGTTGATACTTTCATTCGTGGTCCCTTAAGTCTGTGGAGCAGGTTCAACTCAGCCAGTTTGAAAGGAAGCCTCGGCAAAGTTCTCTATCCAGTCCCTTGTGTCAGGATGACCTCTGGCGTTGGGGCCAACGCCGACGCAGTCGCAGCCTGCCGCGATCGCCGCTTCAATTCCGGTGGGGGAATCCTCAAAAACCAAGCATCTTTTGCCGGCGATGCGCAGCATTCGCAACCGCGTTTGATAGGGTTGCGGATACGGCTTTCCCTGACTGACGTCCTCGGCTGCAATCATGATCCGCGGCCAGGAGAGTCCAGCCGCCTCAAGGCGGGCAAGGGCCGAAACCCGTGCCGAAGAGGTGACAATAGATCGCCTTTCTGCTGGGATGGAGCTATAGAACTCTACGGCGCCCTCGATCGGTTGCAACAGTCTCATCGCTTGAACCTCGTAATCGGCAATGCGATTTGCCTCGCGTTCTGGCGAGAGATCGGGCGCGATCGCCGCCACCAAATCTATGTCGCGGCGGGCGGCCGACATCCGCACCGCGTTATCCGGACAGATCCGTTCCTCCCGTGCCCATCGACGGAGTGCGCTTTCGACCACAGCCTTCGAATCTACAAGGGTTCCGTCCAGATCGAAGGCTACGTGATCATAGTCGTCGAGGTGAACATTAACGGTTGCGGTTTTCGTGCGATTTTTCAATGCTTTCCACCTAATATCAGGCCCAATGATGCTTTTGGAAAGGCAGGCTCTCTCTGTGGTGTGAAATGCCTCCGCGCAGTATTCGACCATGGCTGTGTCAGTGACCTGTGCAGTCATGTCTTCGTCCCAACGGTGTGCCGGCTGCAAAGCGGCAAAAAATCTTCCAAGATTTTCCCGGCGAGTATCTGGCGTTGCTCATTCACCGGCGATGGCAGAGGCGAAGCCCCGCGGCAGTAGGTCATATCCAGATAGATCTTGCCGTTGATCTCCTGCGCTATAGCCCCATTGCCGGGGGCGGAACATGATGGATGACCCGGTGTCCCGCTCCCGTTCAGCCAAATGGCCGATAGCGCCAGGACCGAGCATCTAAATTGCGCCTTTACTGAGTGACATCGCCATTCGCCTGGCGTTGGCCATGATTGTGTGGGTCGGATTGCTGTTCCCGGCAAAGTTCATAACGGAACCATCCATCACATGGATGTTGGTCAACCCATGGACCCTGCCGCAGCTGTCCACGACCGAGTTCCTCGGATTGCTACCGGCGCGCATCGTGCCGTGCAGGTGGGAGCTGCCTTTTCCCGGGAAATATGGCTCTCGCTCGATGCGGAATGCGCGAAGGTGGCGCAGAATGTCATCCGCGCGGTCGGCGAGAAAATTCCTTCGTGCACGGTCGTTTTCCGAGCTTCGGTATTCGAAACGGATATAAGGGGTACCGTACTGGTCAGCGGCCTCGTCAAGCGCGACGCGGTTATGCGACCATGGCTCTTCTCCGGCTATGTAGTGCAGGCGCACAACACCTACGTTCTCATTCGGCGAAGGGAAATTCGCTTCATAAATGAGCCCGCCAAATTTGCATGGCGCGCCGTTATGTTCGTAGAACTCATCGGTATAAACGGTCGAATGCGGTCCCCAGTGCGGAGCAAATGCATCGGAGCCCCGATCGGCTCGCTCCATGTAGCCGACGGAGTAGCCGCCAATCTTGAACGAGAGGCCGCGTCCAACGAGACCGGATTCGTTTCCTATTCCCTTCGGTGCATGGTCACCCTTCGACCGGAGCATCAATGCCGCTGTTTGTATCGCGTTTGCGCAGACGATGACCCTTTCAATTGGGATCCGGATCAGTTCCGATGAGAGCGGCACATAGCACTCAAGGGCTCCAGCCCGACCGTCGTTCTGCATTTGGATCCGGTTGACGAAACAGCCGTATAGAACCGAGATTGTCCCTGGCAGGGCGGAGTCATCCAAAATGTTTCTTGCAAGCACTGATGCTCTCGCATCCGTAGGGCACGCCAGTTCATCGCAAGCCGAACAATTGATGCATCCCTTGTTGGTCCCTGGCGGCCTGATTGCCAGTGGGATGGTTTTTGATCTTATGCCGAGTTCCTGCATTGCATTGGATAACATCAGCCCACGCGGACTGGCTGGATACGACGGAAACCCATTCGCGCCACTGATCTCCAAGAGATGCTCGATCTCCAAATAGTAGGGTTCGAGCTCCTCAAGAGTAATCGGCCAGTCAATCGCCATGTCAGTCGTAAGATATTGGGAAGCTGACAGATCTGCTTGTCGGTATCTGAACGTTATCGCGTTGTAGAACCCCATCCCCCCGCCGACGCAGCACGCTGTCCAGGGGTTGCCATCGGCGTGGCCATTGGAAGTGAGTGCCTTGCTGTAGGCCGCTTGATGAGGCCCGAGCATGGCGCCAGGACAAGCCGGGCCTCCATATTCCAGGACGGCCACATGGCACCCCTTTTCCGCAAGTGTTCGGGCGACGATCGATCCAGATGGCCCGGAGCCGATAACAACCGCATCGAAGTTTGTGTAATTACACGCGTGCGCTGCAATGTGTCTGATGTCCGTCACGGGCATTAGTCTCCTGTGAGGTTTGTGGTAGCGGGCCAGCGGGCGGTGTTCGCGATTGACATCAGGAGGTGCTTTATACGGGCCGCGTAGTGGGGGGCGGCGATGCCTGCCGGGCCATTGGCTGGGTGGCGGCAGGTGACGAAGAGGCCGTCGTACTTGGATGCATCCGGAAGAGTAGCGGCGGCGGCATTGGTGGGGTGACCATGAAACGTCTTCTCCTTTTCAATGATGACGTGGTGCGGATGACACCGCATTTACTGTGCCAACGAGAAACCGTTTTAACTCAATTCGATGCTTGTACTCTGGTAGTCGCATTTCCAACATTGTCGGACATTGGACAGTGTCAAACGCCAAGCGCTTGCGGGCTCGATCCGCCGTCAAGAATCATGGACGCGGCAGTCTCAGCCTTCGTTTCGAACGTCTTCGTGCTCGAGGCCACCCGGGCGCTGGCCCGCACGCCTGGCCGAGGGCGAAAAGTCCCGGACCCAGCCGCTGCACCTTGACACCCTCGTCGCCGACCGGCAGGCCCTGCAGCGTCGCCTCGGCGCTATCTCGTCTCGGGTCAACGAAGCTTGCCGCGACAGCTCGCCGACAGCCCGGTTTGGCTCATCAGCGGGGCCGGGCAAAGAGCGGCGTCACGATCCTCACACTCACAGCGATGTTTAGGCAACCGGTCGCAGATCGCGCACCGGGCGGCATAGACGAGTCAAGTGGGCGGTCCCGGAATTAGGTGGTTAACCAGTTCCGGCTGTTCCTGCATGCCGGCGCCTACTGGCTTATGTGGGGCCCGCGCGCCGCGATGCCGAAACGAGCTTTGCCGTCGCCCAATTCGACACGTTGCGATTGCGCCTCATCAAGATCGCCGCGCGCGTGGTCGAGATGAAGACGCAAATCCGCCTGCACCTGCCGACATCCTGCCCGGACCAGCGCATCCTGCGCATCGTCCTCAGTCGCATCCCGCAACTCGCGACATAAACGATGGCGCGCAGACGCCCCGAAACGAACCCGCTGACCGCAACCCGCAAACCCCCGCCTGCCATCACCGAAGGATCAACCCCGGCGCCTGACGAGGCTTGTCAAAACGTGCCGCAACGGCGACCAGAGCGCCGCCTCAGGCCGTCGAAAGCTCACCGCCGTGCATCAAGCGAGCTAACTGCTGACCAGAGCACGAGGTCTGCGCATTGTCCGATATAGCTGCAAGACTTTGGGCTACCACGTGCGCAGTTCTGCCAAATCGGCAGCTGTCTGCAGTGACTCAGCATCCCAAAGCGTGTGGCCGAGACTAGTCGGGCCGGCTTCCACATGAGGCGCGCCCGCTGGCCAGAAGGGGCGATCTCGCGCACCAATAACGAACGTTATCAAAGTCTGCGACGGCTGCTTCAGTCGCGAAGCGGCTGGGAAACAAATGCGGCCCTCCGCTCTGGCTCGCCCTGAATTTTTTGCGGCAGGACCCGTAAGTCTCTCGACAGCTAACCCTGTTAACAAACCGATTTGTTGAACGGGCAAGATTTGTTGAACGGGCAAGTCGTCGAAGCGGCGCTTGAGTCGATCGAACGCCTGCAATGAATACCTGGCTGGTATCGATGAACAGAAGAAACGCTACTTCAACGCTATTCTCAGACGGCCTCGCGACAGACTTAACAAGCCGGTCAGAAATTCTGGAAATGTTCGAATAATCTGCGAACTCGGAAACAGGAGCATACATGGAATCCCACAATAGCGGATGGTTCAATACCGAGGGTTGGATGCGCGAATACGCTGCCCTGCAAGAGCGGCAGCGGACGGAACAGCCACACGGCACGTCTGAGGATCACAGTGGTTTCGAGCAGCACCTAAGCCAATTGCAACTCGGTTCCTCTGATACGAGCTCCGCTGAGGCCAGTTCGCCAGACAGCCCAGCCGCAGAGGTCCATAGAAGGAGTCTCCACACTGACAATCGCGCTATGACACGGAACCTGCGGGATGATCGGTTCGGCAACGCGCGCCACAGCCTAGACCAGCCTCGCGCTCACTTTGACAGCTCCCCTGCAGAGGTGTCGCAGTCTGGGTTACATGACAGGTTGTTCAGTAGCACGCGCTACACTGCCTCGTTTGAACCGCTGGCTGCGCCCACCAGGGATGACAAAAGCCGCGGTTTGTGGTCGCGTTTCAAATCAGAGATCGGAAAAACCTTCGGAAGCAAAAAGTCGTCGGGCGGTTCGGGGTCGAAATTTGTCCCTACAGAGCTTCGCATGGATTTCGCCAAACGCAGTCGCTCTTCCGCCAGCGGGGACATGTATCCCCAAGACGAGCGCCTCATCGAACTGTTTAAGGAAACAGTGCAAGCGTACGAAGTTGTTCCCGACGGCACCATCGGCCGAGGGGCCGGAAAGGTTCCCGCTCCGACCATCAAGGACAATAAGGCGGCTCTTGCGAGTTTTGCTCGTTGGCTGCGAGAAGAGAACAAGAAGCCGATGGCTCCTCGGCTTCTTAACGAGCCAAGGTCGCTGGCCAATGACGTCGATGAGTACATCGCACTCGGAATGGACCATCGTGACCGCCTCAGGTCGGCAATGTCTCATCTCCGGAGGCTTTCGCCTGACGGCCAAGTAATCCAATCAGCTGGCACTGGGCCCCGCCTGATGGGGCGCCAGTCAGCGAATCCTCATCCCGACGACGCTCTCATCATCGATGGCCTACTCAAACAAGAGCTAAGCAAGCTGGGGCCCCGTCCAACTCGCAAAGAGAGCAACCCCGCCTCAGCCATGGCTTCCAAGCAACGGAGGTTTAGCGATTGGCTCCAAAGGGAGGCCAGGGAGAGCATCGTGAGCCGAATCAACGGCACCGATCAGCAGCAAAAGTCGTTGAAAGCAGATTTAAAGGACTTCAGCAAAGCCACAGGACAGCAAGGCGCTCGACTGGATCAGATTCGGCAGTACCTAGGGGCTGAGAGTCAATCGACCAAGCTTCATCCGTATCCAGATGACGCCAGCGTCATCGATGGCCTGGCCAAGGAGCAAGTGAGCAAGCTCGGAAACGACTCGACTCGCCAGCAGAGACAAGCAGTCGCGAAAATTGCTTGGGAGCTACGCAGGTTTAGTGATTGGCTCCAAAAGGAGGGTAGGGGGAGCATAGCGAGCCGGATCAACGGCAGCGATCAGCAGCAACGTTCATTGAAAGCAGATCACAAGGAGTTCGACAAGACCAAGGCACAAACCGCCGTAAGTCTCGAACGGTTTCGGCAGTACGCAAGCGATGGGACCACGACCGGGATCCAATCGATCAGCAGGTATCATCCGTATCCCGACGACGCCCGCATCATCGAAGGGTTTGCCAACGAGGAGCTGATGAGGCTCGGGTCGGACGCCACCGCCCGACAAAAAAACGTGATCGGAAATATTGCTAGCGCGCAACGCGGGTTTAGTGATTGGCTCCAAAAGGAGGGTAGGGGGAGCATAGTGAACCGTATCAACGGCAGCGATCAGCAGAAGCGATCGTTGAAAGCCGATTTCAAGACTTACACCAACGCTAAAGGACAAAGCACCGTGAGTCTCACAAGGCTGGGGCAATACTTACAAGTCGTCGAGGCGAACGCTGCGCTGGGGTTGTCCCTTGAGCAGGCAAGCGGGCGGGAACCTGCCGGTTCGCAAACCGACAGTTACGATCAGTCGCAGCTTTGGCGTGATGCGGACGAGGCAGGAGGCCACGGGCCTGCCGGGTGGGGCCGTCCCTGGTCGGGGCTGTCGTCGCATTCGGACGAACGCGCCGCATCGCAAGTGGAAAGTTACGATCAGTCGCGGCTTTGGCTCGACGTGGACCAAGCCGCGGGCCAGGGACCAGCAGGATGGACCTCTTCCTGGTCATCGCAGGAGGTGGACCACGCTGGGCGGGGGGAAAGCGCCGCCTCCCAGGAAAGCTATGATCAGTCGCAGCTTTGGCAGGAGGTGGACCAAGCCGGATGGCAGAGACCTGCCGGTTGGACCTCTTCCTGGTCATCGCAGGAGGTGGACCACGCTGGGCGGGGGGAAAGCGCCGCCTCCCATGAAAGCTATGATCAGTCGCAGCTTTGGCAGGAGGTGGACCAAGCCGGATGGCAGAGACCTGCCGGTTGGGACCGCCCCTGGTCAGGGCCGTCGTCGCAGTCGGATCAGGATATGGGGCCAACTCAGCCGTCCGCGTCAGCTCGGTCATCAGATATCTACCGCGGTCTTGAGTCCTTGGTCGATTTGCCGTCCACACCGGCCGAGTTGCGTGATGATGCTCACTATGAGCCGTTTCTGGGTACAGCCTCCGATGCTCAGGTTGGGGCGCTCAATCCGCAAGCCTCGTCTCACCGCAGCGGACGGGCGCTCGGCGCCAGGGAATGGCTCGGCGATGTGCATATCCAGGGAGATTACGAACTGCTGGCGCAGGAGCTGCAGAGGGACAATCCAGATCTCGCCGTCCGAACGCGGCTCGTCGATCCCCTGGTAGCTCATTACCATCTGCGCCTGGGCTCCGACAGCGTCGTGCTCAGGGCTTTCCAGCGCATCGTCTATGATCACAATGGCAACGATACAGCCGACTTCCTGTTCCTGCCTGTCAACGATGCCAGCGCTACGGATCCTGACCGCCGCGGCACCCACTGGTCACTACTGCTGGTTGACCGACGCGAGCGGGCAAGGCCGGTTGCGTATCATTACGACTCCGCCCGGCGGCACAACGACCAGCCCGCAGCACTGCTCGCACAACGGCTGGGAGCCCGCGTGGAGACAGTCCGCATGACCCAGCAGCGCAATGGCTATGATTGCGGGGTCTTCGTGCTCGACGGCACGCGGGCGCTGGTCAGGCGATTGGCGCAAAGGCGGCGGCCAGCCATGCTGCACCTCGACAATCTTGTCGTCGATCGGCAGGCACTGCAAAACCGACTACGGGGCTGATGTAGGATCTGCTGGCAGATTGAGGCTAGTGGATTGAATCTAACACTTGGTGCCCACGTTTGACGGCGGCGATGATTTTGTCGGGGTCGGCGGTCCAGGTGAAGGGTTTGGGTTGTCGATTGTGCTCTGCGAGGAAGCGGTTGATGGGCGCCTGCAGGTCGATGACAGAATGAAAGACGCCTCGCTTGAGGCGTCGCTTCGACAGCTTGGCGAAGAAGCCCTCGACAGCGTTGAGCCAGGAGCAAGACGTGGGGGTGAAGTGGAAGGTGAAGCGCTGATGGTGGTTGAGCCAGGCACGCACCTTAAGGTGCAGTCGCCGACGCCATTCTCGACAGGATTGTTCATAACGCCCACCGCATCGTGCTCCTGGGCGACAGCATGCGAAAGCAAAAGGCGGCGCCCCTCTTGACCAGCGCCGAAAACGGCGAAATCAATCACCCATGACGACAACCAGGCACCCGAGGACCACCACCGCCAAACTGTCCGGGACTTAGTGAAACACTGGAGTGCACCCCCAGACTGAGACAAGGAAAATCGCGGACATCGTCCCACGTTAAGCTATGCCGCCTTTTC
>NZ_JAVIIY010000015.1:0-109425 GCF_033977345.1 Mesorhizobium dulcispinae | reverse complement strand
CAGTCAATACGAATCGGTCCATCAAAAGCTTGAATCACATCGCCAAGCTTTGGTGAATCCCCACAGGCCTTAGGCGGCCTGCTTGGCGCGCGATTCCGACTTCTCCAGATAGTAGCTCGAATAGCGGTCGAAGAACTTCTCCGAACCGCCAAGCGAGCCGTATTTCGCCAGCTTCTTCAGCTCGACCTTGTTGAGCACCGCGCCGACGACCTTGTCGGCGATGTAGGGTTCCTGTTCCAGCATCGAGCGCACCATGGCGCGCGGCGTGCGGCCCCATTCGGTGACGAGCACGAAACCGTCGACCAGGGGCGCGAAGGCCTTGGCGTCGACCACCGGGCCGAGCGGCGGCAGATCGACGATGATGTATTCGAACGTCTCCCTGGCGTTCTCGATGAAGCGCCGCATGCCGGCCGAGCCCAGAAGCTCGCTGGTGTGCGAGAACTGGCCGCGCAGCACGGCGGGGATGATCGCCAGCTTGGTCTGGCGGTCGACCTTGCCGACCGACTGCCAGGTCTGCCCGTTGACCACAGCTTCCATCAGCCCATGCTCGGTCTCCATGCCGAGGCTGCGGCTGAGGCCCGGATTGCGCAGGTCGCCATCGATCAGCAGCGTCTTGGCGCCATTGGCGGCGAGGAGGCCCGCAAGGTTTGCCGCAACTGTCGACTTGCCTTCGCCGGGCAGGACCGAGATGACGCCGATCACCCGGCTGTCCTTGTCCTCCATCACCACGTCGAACGCGATCTTGGCGTTGCGGAGCGTCTCGGCGAACATCGAGGCCGGCGCGTCGAGGCTGACCCGCATGCGCGCCCTCTTTTCGGCGGCCGATAGGCTCGCGACCTTGCCGTCGGCCGGCAGGTCGTCCGGCTTCGCCTCCTTGGCCCTGCCGCCGCCGATCGTTGGCAGATAGCCGAGGAACTTCAGGCCGACGCGGTCGCGAACGTCCTCGCCCGTCCGGAAGAAGCGCTCGTTGAATTCGTTCAGGCCGCCGAAACCGGCGCCGAGCATAAGGCCAAGCACCAGCGAGAGCGCCAGCACCCTGATGCTGCGGGGGCTCGACGCGGCAAGCGGCACGTTCGCGTCCGAGATGATGCGCACCTTGCCGACAGGGAAGGATTGCTGCTGCGAGGCTTCCTGGTAGCGGCTGAGGAAGGTCTGGTAGAGCGTGGAGAGCGCCTGCGCCTGCTGGTCAAGCTCCCTCAGCCTCACCTGCGATTCGTTGTCGATCGAGCTCTGGCCGGCCGCGGTCGCGATCTTCTGCCTGAGCTCGGCCTCGCGCGCCTGCGCCACCTGGAAGTCGTTGCGATAGCTTTCGGTGATCTGCTTCAACTGCCCGAAGATCTGCGCCGACACATCGGCCTTTTCCCTGGCGAGCGCCAGCGCCTGGGGGTGGTCCTTGCCGAAATTGGCCTCGACATCCTGCAGCCGCTTGGAGACGGCGAGATAACGGGTCTTGAGCCCGATGATGACCGAGCTGCTCGGCTGATCGGATGCGATCGCCGAATCGTTGAAAGCATTCTCGGAGCCGCTGTCGACGATCGCCTTGTACTGCTGATAGCGGGCGCTGGCGCGCGCCGTATCGGCCTGCGCGATGATGAGCTGGGCATTGAGGTCGGACAGCTGCTTGCCGCTGATCAACTGGCCGTCGCTGTTTGCGGACAGCCCGTGCTCGGCCCTGAATTTCTCGACCTCCATCGAGGCCTGTTGCGAGCTTTGGCGAAGCTCGGTCAACCTGCCTTGCAGCCAGACGGCCGCGCGCTCGGTGGCGTCGAAGCTGGCATTGAGCTGGTCGGCCAGATAGGCGTCGGAATATGCCTTGGTGATGGCCGTGGCGAGAGCCGGATTCGTCGACTGATAGCCCAACGTAATGACGTTGCTGCGGCCGTTGCGATCCACCATCAATCCGGTCTGCAGAACGAGGACCGCATAGTCATGGGTCGCGGCCTTCATCATGGCTTCGCGCGTCGCGGCATCCACATTCTCGATCCCAGGGAGTTCGCTGGCCGAGCTGCCGCGGAAATAGGCGACGATACCGCGCAGGAACCCGACACCCTTGGCCAAAGCCGACTGCGGCGGGTTCATGAACTCGTCGTTCTGGTCAAGCTTCAGCTTGTCGACGACCACCGAGGCCAGCCGCGCGGAGCTGAGAATTTCTATCTGGCTGAGGATCGTTGCGTCCGTCTGCTGCGTGGCGCTGACCGCCGAAATGTCGTCCACGACCTTGTTCAGGCCCTCGTCGATCAGCACGCTCGCAACGGACGTATATTGCTTGGGCGTCGTCTGGAGATAGATCACGCCCAGGAACAGGCCGATGACGGCGCAGATCGCCACCACCTTGGCCTGCCGGGCCGCCATGCCAAGCAGGCGCTCGACATCGATGAAGTCTTCACCCTTTTCCGGTTCGGTGCTGAGCAATGGCATCCTCTTGTCGAGAGGAAAGTTGGCATAATTCATCTTCGGTCCAATTCCAGGTTGCAGGCGCTACCGGCCTTCGAAGAGTGGCGTCGTTACCAGAAAAGACCACGCAACATCCGTGCCACGGGGCGCCCGGCCAGGAAGGCCAGGCGCTTGCGCGGCTGTCGCGCCATCGCGATTTCGCATATGCACCCAAAATTTGGGCATTATGCGGCTACTTCCCGGCGCTCGTGCGACCGGACGAATTGCTGCAGCATTTCGAAGACAGGTCCTTTCATGTCGTCGCGCGCCAGAGCAAAGGCGATGGTGGCCTCGATGAAGCCCTCCTTGGAACCGCAATCGAACATGCGGCCGTTGAAGGGCTGGGCATAGAAGGGCTGGCTCTCGGCCAGGCGAACCATGGCATCGGTGAGCTGGATCTCGTTGCCAGCGCCGCGCTGCTGGGTGCCGAGCAGCGCGAAGATCTCCGGCTGCAGGATATAGCGGCCGTTGATGTAGAAGTTCGACGGCGCGTTGGCCGGAGCCGGCTTCTCGACCATCGAGGTCACTTCGAAGCCGGAGGCCACCTCGGCGCCGCGGCCGACGATGCCGTATTTGCCGGTTTCCGAAGGATCGCAGCGCTCGACGGCGATGACGTTGCCGCCGGTCCGCTGATAAAGATCGACGGTTTCGGCGAGGCAGCCCGGCGCGCCGAAGGACACCATGTCGGGAAGCAGCAGCGCGAACGGCTCGTTGCCGATTACGTCGCGCGCGCACCATACGGCATGGCCGAGGCCGTGCGGCGACTGCTGGCGGATGAAGGAGGTGGCGCCGGCCACGGGCAGCAGGCTCTCCAGCGATTGGAGCTGCGCCTTCTTGCCGGTCTGCTCGAGAGTCCCGATCAATTCAGGATGCAGGTCGAAATAGTCCTCGATCACCGCCTTGTTGCGGCCGGTGACGAAAACGATGTGCTCGATCCCGGCCTCGAACGCCTCGTCCACGGCATATTGAACGACAGGCTTGTCGACGACGGGCAGCATTTCCTTCGGCATCGACTTGGTTGCCGGCAGGAACCGCGTTCCGAGCCCCGCCACCGGGATAACTGCCTTCCTGACTTTCTGCATTGCTTATTCCTTCTGAGGAGATCGATTTTTACCTATCGCTGGCTATGAAACCGCTTCCATCCGCCCGCATGCTTCACCTCCCCGTGCCCACGGCAAACTGTGCCGCCACCCTTCTCAACCGAACCGCGATCGGCATCGACATATGCCTGACCGCAGCCGGATCGCTGAGCGCCGTGCGTATCGCCTTGAGCGGCGCACGCGCCTTGATGTGCTGAACCAATGACAGGAACGAGGCCGCCTTGCGCAGGCTGCGGCCGCGTCTGGCGAAGGCGGCCTTGGCGCCTTCGTCCATGAAATGCGCGGCGGCGAAGGCTGTGTCGGCTTTGGCCATCGCCTCGACATGGTGCAATTCGAGCACCCGCGAGATCGAGCCGGTGCGGATGTGGTAGATATAGCCGACGGTCGGCTCGACCACGCAGCGACCGCCCTTCGCCAGCGCGCTCGCCAGAAGAATGTAGTCTTCGCCGATGCGCAGATCCTCGTCGTAGCGCAGCTGGTTCTCGTCCAGGAACCGGCGCTGGAAGATCGGCTTCAGATAGCCGAGGTTGAAGCGCGATTCGAAGACGACGTTACCGGCGATGTAACCGGCAAGCGAGATTTCGCCGAGCGCTTCGAGATAGCCGGTCGGGAACATGACGTCGTCGGGCGTGCCGTCCTCGCGTACGACCTGGACATTGTCGACCGCGATCTCGGCACCCGCCTTTTCCGCCCGCGCGATCATGGCCGCCAGCCTGCCCGGCAGGACGGCATCGTCGGAATCGAGCACGGCGACCCAGCGGCCACGGGCAAGGTCGAGCCCGGCATTCCTGGCGCCGCCAGGACCCCGGTTGGCTGGAAGCGCGACCACCCTGACTATGTCCTCGGGATAGGCGCGCGCGACATCGAGGGTGCGATCGCTCGACCGGTCGTCGACGACGATAATTTCGATCGTGACGTCGCGCTGCGCCATCGCGCTGGCGATCGCCCGATCGAGCGTCGCCTCGGCGTTGTAAGCGGCGATGACGAAGCTGACGTCAGGCTGCACGCTTGTCCCCTTCCTGTGGGTTCAGGCCGTACTGGCGGATTTCGCGGACGCCGACCAGACCGCTGACGACGCCGACATGCATAATGCCGCGCAGCACGCTGCGGTTCCGTCGCACGGGGCTGACCGCGGTCAAAAGCGCCATGCCGAAGCAGTAGGCCGCCTTGGCCGAAGCAAGGCCGACCTGGCCGGCACGGCGCACACCGCCGGTGTTGTGTCCGATGAGGTGACCATGCGTCTGTCCGAAGCGGAAGCGGCGGCGGCGCAGCCACTCGAAGGCAGCCCTCGAGCGCGGCACCACCTCGTCGACAAAGGCCCGCGGGGCAAAGGCGATGCGTCCGCCGGCCTTGACCATGCTGTCAAAGAACTCGGTGTCCTCGCCGCCGGTCTGGCCGCGCGCCAAGCTGAAGCGCCGGTTGCGCAGACTCTCCTCGGTCATCCTGAGCAGGACATTGCAGGTGTAGCCGGTGCGGATCTCGCCGCGCACCCAGACGGGCAAGGTCGAGTGGAAATCGCCCTTGCGCATCCAGCCCGGCGCATCCTGGCGATATGTCGCGCGGACCGGCCCGAGCACGGCGGTCGCACCGGTCGCCTCCGCGGTCGCCGCGAGTTCGACGAGCCAGCCCAGCGAAGCCGTCTCGTCGTCGTCGATGAAGGCGACGAGGTCCGATACGCTGGCATCGAGGCAGGCGTTGCGGGCGATCGAGATGTTGCGCGCCGGCGCATGGCGATAGCGGATCGGCAGCTTCAGCTCCTGCGCCAGCGCCTTCACCAGCGGCTGCGCGCTCGGCTCGTCGTCATTGTCGGCGACGACGACACCGAGCTCGAAGCCGGCTGGCCTTTCCAACGCGGCGATGGAACGCAGCGTGTCGGCAAGCTCCGGCCTGCGGAAGGTGCAGATGCAGATATCGATGCTGCCGTTCTTGTTTGCAGCCATCACGCCGCCTCGCGCGACGGCTGCGGGCCGAGGAGTTGCAGCCAAAAACCCATGGACCAGCCCAAATGCATGACCATCACCGACACGCCGGCCAGCGCGATGGCCGGATTGCGCTGGCCGATCGCGGTCCGGACGCCATAACCAAGGCAGACCGCCGCCCATATCAGAAACGGCACGGCCGCCACCACAAAGATCGGAGACAAGACCGTCAGCAGCACCACCGGGAACACCAGCAACGGGATCATCTGCCGCAACTTCGGCATCATTCGATGCTTCAGCACGTTCCTGGCGCGGCCGCGGCCATAGCCGAGATACTGGAAAAAGAGGCTCTTCAGCGTCGAGCGCGGATAATAGACCATCTGCGTCTGGCCGCTCATCCAGATGCGGTAACCGGCCAGCCGGAGGCGATGGTCGAGCTCGGCGTCCTCGTTGTGGCTGAAGCTTTCGTCGTAGCCGTCGACCGCGCGGAAGGCGGCGATGCGCATCAGCGCATGGTGGCCGTGGTCGACCCATTCGCCGGCCGACATGTGGCGATGCTTGGAGCCGCCGGTGCCGAGCTTGGAATTTTGCGCTGCCGCCACTGCTTTTTGCACTGCGCCGGTGCCGCTGGTCAGCATCGAGACGACGACCGAATCGGCACCGGTGGCATGCGCTTCCTCGACCAGCCTGTCGCAGTAATCGGCGGGATAGCCACCATGCGCGTCGATGCGGATGAGATAGTCGGCGTCGTCGCCGAACGTCGCTACCGCCAGGTTGATGGCGGCGCTCTGGATGCGCTTCGGATTGGCGAGCAGCATGACCCGCGGGTCCTCGGCGGCGACCCTTTCGACAATGCCTTGCGTGCCGTCGGTGCTGCCGCCATCGGCAACGACGATGCGCGCGCCGAGCCGCGCCGCAGCCGGCCGCAGCTGCTCGAGCAGCGTGCCGATATTGGCGGCCTCGTTGAGGCACGGAATGACGATCAGGCTTGATGCGGTGGTCCGCGTCATCGGCTTTTGTCCATTCTCAGCCATCCTATGCCAGCGCCTCGGTCGCGAAGGTTCCGCGAACGGCGGTCAGGGCGCGCAGCTTGTCGACGAAAGCCAGGCAATCGCCGCGGTCGTAGCTCCAGGTCCTCGGATTGCGGGCCAGCACCCGCGACTTCAGCTTGCCGAAGCGTTCCTCGCCCATCCGGCCAAGCGCGGTGTCGAGCCCTTCGGGCGTGGCCTCAGACAGAAGCACGCCGATGTCCTGCTGCTTGAGGAACCGGCCGGTTTCGGTGCTCGCCATCGAGATCGGCACGGCGCCGAAGCGGCAGCCTTCGTAGAGGCGGTTGGGAAGCAGCCATTCGGAATTCTGGCCCTGCTCGAAGAAATCGATCGCCCAGGAGAAATGCACCTCGCGGTAGATCGCCGCCATGTCCTCCGGATTGCGGTAGGGACCGCGGAAGGAAAGCCAGGGCTCGGCTTCGACGAAGGCGTGAAAATCCGGGAATTCCGACAGCGCCGGGCGGCCCCTCAGCACCACTTCGAAGCGTCCGCTTAGCCGGCGGGTGAACTCGGCCAGGAGTTCCAGCGAGCGGCGGCAGCGCAGCGCGCCGAACCAACCGATTCGCCAGGGCGGCGCCACCGGGCTGTCGTCCTCGCGCCGATGATCCGCCGGCACCGGCATAGTGTCGAAATATTTGTTCTCGATCAGCTCGACCGGTGCGGCGATTTGCCCGAACGGCTTGAAGTAGTTGGCGATGAAGGCAGGCGAGCTGGTCACCAGAAGCTTCACGTCGCGGGCCAGATGGCGTTCGGCGCCGCGCAGCGTCTTGCCGATCAGGTCGTTGCGCAACACCAGCCGATGGATGTCCAGGCATTCGTAGACGATCGGCACGCTCCCGCCGAAAGCGTGGTTCGCGCGGCGGGCAAGCGCCAGCATCTCGAGGTTGCGCGCGATGATCAGGTCGGGCCGCGCCACGCCCGCGAACTTGGCGCCGATCGACATGGCGGCCTTGGCCACAGCGCCGATGCGCTGCGCGAATCGGCCGTCGCGCGTCCGGCCGAGGTCGACCGGCGCGAGGCCTTCGATCTCGGCGATCGGATTGGGGGTGCGGCGGAAACCCGCCAGGGTGATCCTGGCACCGCCTGCCCTGAGCATTTTGACCCTTCGGCGTACCGCCGGGTCGGATACGTCATGCACAAGGTACAAGACATGCAGCATGAAACTCGACCGCAGTTGGGCCCGCCACCCAAAGAGGATGCTAGTACAGCTTTTGCTGCATCGCAACATTTTTGGTGCAGCGTAGCAAACAACCGCACATTTTTTGTTGCGCTGCAAAAACCTCTTGCGGTAGTTTGTGGATGGCGGCGGGCGCCGGTCACGACGATGTCGGGCTGGCGCAAAACAGGGATTCCTGAATTTGGAAACCAATGCATTCGATCCGCCCGAGGGCTCACTGCGCAGATCGGTCGGTCGCGGCGCCGTCGTCACCGCGATGGCGCAGGGCGTGCGGGTCGCTACCCAGATCGTCTCCGTCATCGTGCTCTCGCGACTTTTGTCGCCGCAGGATTTCGGCGTCGTGGCGATGTGCGCGCCGGTGCTTGCCTTCATCGCGCTGTTTCAGGATTTCGGCCTGACCCAGGCGACGATCCAGAAAACCGGCATCCGGCATGAGGAGGTCAACTACCTCTTCTGGATCAACACGGCGGTGAGCGCGATCCTGGCCTGCGTGCTTGCCGGGGCGGCTCCCCTGGTGGCTGCCTTCTACGGTGAGCCGCGCGTGACGGGGCTGGTCGCCGCGTTCGGCCTGCAAATCATGGCCTACGGCCTCGGCGCCCAGCACCTGGCGCTCATGACGCGCCGCATGGAATTCACCCGGCTCGCCGTCATCGACGTCGCCAGCGCCGTTTCCGGCCTCGTCGTCTCGATCGCCTGGACCTTCATCGACCGCTCCTATTGGGCGCTTTTTGCCGGCACGCTGACCGGCGCCGTGCTGCCGACGCTTTGCTACTGGGCGTCCTCGCGCTGGCGTCCCGGGCTGCCGCGCAAGGTCGAGGGCATCGGCCAGCTGATCCATTTCGGCGCCGGCATCACCGGCTTCAACTTCGCCAATTTCTTCGCCCGCAACCTCGACAATGTGCTGATCGGCAAATATTGGGGCGAGGCGCAGCTCGGCCTCTACGATCGCGCCTACAAGCTGCTGCTCTTCCCGCTCAGCCAGATCACCAACCCGTTGTCGAAGGTGATGGTGCCGGCGCTGTCGCGGCTGAAGGACGAGCCGGACCGCTACCGCAGCGCCTATCTGCGGGTCATGCCGCTGATCCTTCTGGTGGCGCTGCCGGGCGTGGCCTTCGCCACCGCCATGTCGGATACGCTCATTCCCTTCGTGCTCGGCCAGCAGTGGCGGGAGAGCGCCAATATCTTCCTGGCGCTGGGGTTTGCCGGCCTCTTGCAGCCGCTCAACAATCCGGCGGGATGGCTGTTCGTCAGTCAGGGCCGTTCGGGCGACTTCATGCGCTGGGGCATCATCACCGCCGTGACCTCGGTGCTCGCCTTCGCCATCGGCCTGCCTTATGGCGCGCTTGGCGTCGCGGTCGTCTACGCCGTCAGCGAATATCTCAGGACGCCGTTCCTTTGGCTCTATGTCGGCAAGACCGGACCGTTGCGCGCGAGCCATGTGCTGCACGCGGCGACCCCCTTCGTGCTCGGTGCGCATCTGGCGCTGGCGCTGGTCTGGCTCGCCAAGCCGATGCTGCCGGCGCAGCCCGTCATCGCCCTCGCCGGCGGCGCGGTGCTGTCCTATGTCGTCACCATCATCGTCGCGTTCGCCTTCGGCGCCGGCCGCGAAGCGCTTCGGGAGGCCTTGCGGCTGATCCCGGCACGCGGGTTTTCCCCCGCACCCAGCGAGGCGAAATGACCTTGCCGGCGCAACTGCAATGGGAATCCGGCCGCTGCCGGACAGCCGCAAGGCCGCTGATTTTTGAGGGTAAGGCAACAGCATGAATTACCGATCGATTTCAGACATGAACGACGCGATCGCGCGGAACCTGCACCGGCTGCCGCGTGACATCGACCTGGTGGTCGGCGTGCCGCGAAGCGGCATTCTCGCCGCGACGCTGCTCAGCCTGACGGCGAACATCCCGATGACCGATCTCGACAGCTTCCTCGCCGGCAAGATCTACACCTCGGGGATCACCAAACGCCGTGCCGCGCTCGACCGGCAGCATTCCGAAATGCGCAAGATCCTGGTGATCGACGACAGCGTCAGCGGCGGCAACGCCATGCGCGACGCACGCGACAAGATCGCGGCCGCCGGCATAAAGGGCGATTTCGTCTTCGCCGCCGTGTTCGGCCTTCTGTCTGAGCACAAGGAAACCGACATCGTCTTCGAGGTCGTGCCGCATCCCAGGATGTTCCAGTGGAACTTCATGCACCACGTCTTCCTCGAGCAATGCTGCGTCGACATAGACGGCGTGCTTTGCCTCGACCCGACCGAGGAAGAGAATGACGACGGCCCGGCCTATGAGAAGTTCCTCGCCGAGGCGCGGCCGCTGCTCGGGCCGACGCGCAAGATCGGCTGGCTGGTGACCAGCCGGCTGGAAAAGTACCGCAAGCTGACCGAGGCATGGCTCGCCAGGCACGATATCAAATACGACCACCTCATCATGCTCGACCTGCCGAGCAAGGCCGAGCGGCAGCGGCTCGGCGCGCATGGCAGCTTCAAGGCCGATTTCTACCGCAAGTCGGACGCGATCCTGTTCATCGAGAGCGAGCACGAGCAGGCGCTCAAGATCGCCAAGCTGTCGGGCAAGCCGGTGCTGTGCGTCGAGACCAACATCGTGAGCTTCCCCGATGCGCTGTCGCTGCCGGCGCTTCAGCAGACGGCACGCAACCTTCCCGCCAGGCTCAGACAGATCAATTCGCCCGACGGGCGCAAGAAGGTCGCGAGAGCGGCAGTGCGCGCCCTGCTGGGCACACGCGGCTATGAAATGCTGAAAAGCCGCGTCAAAAGGCCTGCGTAAGTAAAATCTTACGCAGCTGGTCTTTGCGTAATTTCGGACGGAAAAGCGTTACGCGCTTCTCCAGCTCTATGCGGCCCGCCGGGGGCGCTGCTGCGCTGCCCTCTCGAGCAGGCCGAAGAAAGTGGCGAACTGGCGGTCGGGATCGAGTTCCGGGCGTTGCGAGAAGGCGAGCGCCGCCTCCGAGAGCCGCTCATACTCCTGGCGGCCGTTCCAGAGCCGCCTGATCGCGCCGACCCAGTCTTCGAGCGACGCGTCATAATCCAGCACCACGCCTCCCACGCCGATCGCCTCGGGCAGGCCGCCGCGCCGCGAGCCGACGACCGGAATGCCGCTGCAATGGGCTTCCGAGGCAACGCGGCCCCAGGCCTCTTCCCATTTGCTCGGCGCAAGCAGGATCTTCGTGCGGCCGTAGACGGTTTTCATGTCGCTGGTGCGGTTCTCCAGCCTGATGTTGGAAAATGGCGCGATGGTCCGCTCGATCTGGGCGCGATGGTCGTCCTCGAGCTTCCAGCTCTCGACGAACAGGAAAGGGATCTCGGGGCAGGCGGCAGCGATGCGCACCGCGAGGTCAAAGCCCTTTTCCTCGTAGGGGTTGATGAAGGTGATGAACTCACCGGTCGTCGGCGTGCTGTAGGTGGATGGGTTGATGGTCGGCGGGATGACGGTGGAGTCGATACCGAACTCCCGTTTGTAGGTGCGTGCCGTGAATTCGGAATTGGCGATGTATCGCGCCGCATCGAGCTCGCGCAGGTCGCCTCCCAATTCGTGGAATTCAACATTCCTCAGATAGACGACCAGCGGAACGCCCTCGGCCTGCAGCGCCTTGCCGAGCGGAACGGAGTTGTGGCACTGCACGACGGCGACGTCCGGCTGCATTTTCTTGACGGCGAAAGCCGCTGCCTCCCAGGGGAACCAGGCACGCACCACCGGATAGCCCGGAAAGCTGTCGATCACGGCAGGCTGGCCGAGAAGCTTCATCTTGGCGCGAGCCTTGTAACCGAACATGCCCTGGCCGAACAAAGCGGCGAGCACCGAGGCCTCATGACCGTGCTCGATGAGCTGCTCGACAAGGTGATGCGTGCTCGATTGGACACCGCCGCTGAACTGCGGCGTGTAGCCAGTACCGCCTGCGAAAAGAACTTTCATGGGCTCGGCTCCTTGTCACGTTTTTCTTGGCCTAGCGGCGAATATGCCGCCGGGCAGTATCAGGCATTCCGCTGCTCGAGATCGGCAAAGGGATTGGTGCATGGATGCCAGCCAGTGAAGCGGATCGGATCGTTGGGCGAGCTGCGCCAGGCATAATCGGTCAGCATGTGGAACTCGGCGATGACCCAGCGCTCGAAATTCCCGACATCCTGCCGTTTCTGCCTGGGCAGCAATTCGCGCGCCTTGTCGAGCCGCACGGTCTCCAAAAACGTCACCGCATCCGCCAGCTTGTCGCTCGGGAACACCCACGGATTGCGGTTGCGGAATTCGAGCACGAACTGTTGCAGGTGCTCGATGCGCATGTTGAGCGGGCCGAAATATTTCTCGAGCGTGACGCGGACCAGATCCTCATCCGAGAAGGACGATACGGCCGCGGCGGCGATGCCGGTCGAAGCAATGCCGCCGGCAACAACGGCCAGTGCAGCGCGGCGCGTGATCTTCATCGGCCCCTCCCTCATGCCAGCCGGCTCGCCGCCCGCAACGAAAGCGCGGCGGCGGTAAGGCTTGGGTTGGCGCAGGAACAGCTCGGATAGGTGCTGGTGCCGACAACGACGAGGTTCCGGAGCTGGTGGTGGATCATGTCGCGGTCGACCACCGAGTCGGCCGGGCCGGTGCCCATCCGCAAGGTGCCCTGCACATGCGATTCGGTCGGCCTGATGCCGCGATCGAAGATCTGCTCGACCGGTAGCGGCTTGAGCAGCGCCGGCAGCCGCTCGAGCGCCTTGGCCATGCCCTTGGTTGCATAGTCGGAGGCGCCCTTGAAGCTGACAAAGGCGTTCTCGTTCTTGTCGAGGACCACGCGGTTTTCCGGATCGAGCAGATTTTCGGTGACTATGACCAGCGGCAGCACTTGCCGCAGCCGCCCCTTGTCGGCGCGCATGCCATGCTGCCAGCGGTTTTCGAAATAGACCAGCGCCGCCGCGTGCTCGGCGCGATGCGGGCCGTCATAGAGGCCGAAATTCAAGCCGGTGGTTATGGTGCTGCCGTCGAAATTGTCGACGCCGTCGAGATAGGCCTCGTAGTTCCAGCCATAGGATTCGTGCAGGCCGAGCCCGACGAACTCGCCGCCGAGCCCGGAGCGCAGCATGATCGCCGGGCTCTGGATGGCATTGGCGCCGAGGATGACGAGATCGCCGCTGACCGAATAGTCCTTGCCGTTGCGCACGAAGGTAACCGAGCGGACCGAGCCGCCGGCGTGATCGAGCCGGCGCACTTCGGCGCCCAGGCAAACCGACACGTCCGCGTGCTGGAAGACGTGCATCAAACCATTGTTGGCGGTGAACTTGGCGTCGACCGGGCAGAGCCAGCATCTGAGGTTGGCGCAGCATGAGGTGCGCTGCGCCGTCGCCACCCGGGCACGGGCGGTCGGCATGACGAAATGCTGCTCCGGCTGCGCCGCCTTCATCATCTTGTCCGGCGTCGACATGCGGTGCGGCGGTTGCGGGAACGGCCGCGAGCGCGGCAGCATCCCGGCCATGTCGGGATCGCCGGAGATCGACATGACCTCCTCGGCATCGCAGTAGAACGGCTCCAACTCGTCATAGCTGATCGGCCAGTCGTTGCCGACACCGTAGGTGCTCTTCAGCCTGAAGTCGTTGGGATGGAAGCGCGGCGTCTGCGCAAACCAGCAGTTGGTGCCACCGCCGAGGCCGATCGTGTAGTTCCACGGCTTGTCGGCATTGTCGGTCTTGTAGGTGCTCTCGTCGTCTATGTCGGTATTGGCATTCTGGTTGAGCTGCCATTCATGCGTGTTGTGGCGGCCCCATTCGAGCACCAGGACGCGGGCTTTGCGCCGCTTCAGGAACTCATGCAGGAAAAAAGCTGAACCGAAACCGGAACCGATGACGACGAGATCGAAATGCTCGTTGGCGACTTGTTCGGGCTGAACATCCATCACCATCAGATCGAACCCTTTCCCGAAACGCGCACGATCATGGTCGGGCCCCCCATCATTGTCGGCCCCCCCATCATTGCCGGCCCCATTGTCGTTCGCCGGAACCGTTCGGCGGGAAACTCACCGCAGCCGCCGTCATGCCGCCATCCTGCCGATCGAGTGGTATTCGATGCCGTAGCGGGCGATGACCTTCGGATCGTAGAGATTGCGGCCGTCGAAGATGACCGGCGTGGTCAGCGCGTCCTTGAGCGCGTCGAAGGAAGGCGCACGGAAGCTCTTCCATTCGGTGCAGATCAGAAGCGCGTCGGCGCCGCGCAGCGCCGCTTCCTTGGTGCCGCATAAGAGCAGGTCTTCGCGCTGGCCGTAGATGGCCTGGCATTCCTGCATCGCCTCGGGATCATAGGCCTGCACCTTGGCGCCGGCCGCCCACAACGCCTCCATCAGCGTGCGCGACGGGGCCTCGCGCATGTCGTCGGTGTTCGGCTTGAAGGCGAGCCCCCACACGGCAAAAGTCTTGCCCTTGAGGGCGCCCTGGAAATAGCGGTTGACCTTGTCGAACAGCACCGATTTCTGCGCGTTGTTGCGCTCCTCGACGGCGCGCAGCAGCTTGGCATCGAACTTGACGCCCTCGGCGGTCTTGATCAGCGCGCGCACGTCCTTGGGAAAGCAGGAGCCGCCGTAGCCGAGGCCGGGATAGATGAAGTGGTAGCCGATGCGCGGATCGCTGCCGATGCCCTTGCGCACCTCCTCGATGTCGGCGCCCAGCTGCTCGGCAAGGTTGGCCATCTCGTTCATGAAGCTGATCTTGGTCGCCAGCATGCAGTTGGCCGCATATTTGGTGAACTCGGCGCTGCGCACGTCCATCACGATCATCTTCTCGTGGTTGCGGTTGAACGGCGCGTAGAGCTCGCGCATCACTGCTTCGGTGTCCTCGCTCGACGTGCCTACGATGATGCGGTCCGGCTTCATGCAATCGGCGACGGCCGAGCCCTCCTTGAGGAATTCCGGGTTCGAGGCGACGTCGAATTTCAGGTCCTCGCGGCCGCGCGCCTTCAGCGTCTCGGCGACCCTTGCCTTGATCTTCTCGCAAGTGCCGACCGGCACAGTGGACTTGCCGACGATGATCTTGGGCACATCCATCTCGCGGCCGATGGCCTCGGCGACGGCGAGCACGTATTTCAGGTCGGCCGAGCCGTCCTCGCCGGGCGGCGTGCCGACCGCGATCATCTGGATCTGACCATGCTTGACCGCCGCGGCCGCGTCAGTGGTGAAGCGGATGCGGCCGGCGGCGTGGTTCTCCTTGACGAGGGCTTCCAGCCCGGGTTCGAAGATCGGGATGAAGCCCTGGTTGAGCCGCTCCACCTTCGCTTCGTCGATGTCGACGCACACCACTTCGTGCCCGACCTCCGCGAGCACCGCAGCCTGGACGAGACCGACATAGCCAATTCCAAACACCGTCAAATTCATTTTGGTTCTAATCCTGTTTAAGGCCGGGCCGCAAAACGGGCCCGGCCGGTTCAGATGTCCCCCAAGCCCTTCGTGGGCCCGGATGTTCCGCATGATCTTATCCCAAAACCGGCTCGCGGTTTGGGGGATCATGTCTAGTTGCTGTTACTTATGCTGCATGCCAGCGATTCCGGAAACTGACATGGCTGGCCCAAAGCGGTGAAGGCGATGCGCTTGACCTGCATCGTCACCTTGCGGCCGGGATCGGCGAAGGCGCCCATCCAGTTGGTCAGCTTGTCGCTGCCCCACAGGCTGAAGAATATCTTTTGCGGATTGGTCGGCAATTCGTCCGGATTGGTCACCTCGTTGACCAGCTTGCCGTTGACATACCAGCGCAGCCGGTTCTTCTCCCAGACGAAGCCATAGTCGTTGAAACCCTTGTCGGCGCCGCCTTCGACATCGACCAGCTTGCCGTTCTTCGGCTTGCCCTGGATATAGCTGTTCACCTGGACTTTCGTCGGGTCCTTGGTGAGAATCTCGAAGTCGATCTCGTCCCAGGGCTTTTTGTCCTGTGGCCCGATATAGGTGAAAAATGCGGCGTTGAGGCCGGATCCGGTATCCGTCTTCATCCGCGCTTCATAGATGCCGTAGCCGTAGCGCTGCTTGGTCTGGACCTCGGCGCAGGCGAACTCGCGATCCTTCAGCTTGCGTTTTTCGAAGCTCAGCGAGAGCACGCCGTCGGAAAGCCGGACAAGGTCCTTCGACCATGTGCAGTTCTGATGATTGCCGTTGTTCCAGCCGTCGGAGACGAACCAGCGCGAACGGTCGAAATTCGAAAAATTGTCGACGAAGGACGGCGCGCTCTGCATCTCCTCGGCATGCGCCGGATGCGGTGGGGCCACAATGGCGACCGCAGCCGCAAGCAACGCGCCGGCGAGGCAGAGGTGCAGGCTCGTTGACCTATTCGAATGCGCGCGCGGCATGCTGGAAGCAGCCGCGGTGGAGGTGTCGTTCGGATATGCGTTCATGACAAACTTACCTTTGTGCTGTCCGCCCCAACCCAAAGTCATTCCTGGCCCGCCTCCAGAGAGCCGCTTCTGATCCTCCGCCCTTTTGGACTCCCCTATTGTCTTCTACCGATGGACTGATGTCTTGTACCGATGACGGCGCCTGGATGCGCTGTCAGCCTCTTCCCACGGACCTTGCCTGACCGGGCTGCCCGGCACTGTCGTCGACAATCGCGTCGAGCGAATGACGCAGTTCCTTCATCAAACCTTTCTGGCGCGTGAGTTCGGCAATGCGCCGCTCGTAATTCAGGATCGCGCCGGTCATCGCGCTGACGTCCGACGACTTGTCCGTCGACGCGGAGCCGTTCTCCATCGCTTCGACCAGGAAAGCCGCGTTGGTCGCCGTTGACCGGTAGCGATTTTCCAGCCCGGTCTTTTCCGCCTCGATCTCGGCGCCGATCTGGTCGAACAGCTTCGCCAGACGGTCGAAACGCTGGAGATCGGTCTGCCGGTCGCGAGCCGGGTTCCTGGATCTGAAGCCAAAAATCGAAGCCATTCGATCGGCCTTTCGGAATTGCTGCACCGCAACATAGACTGCCATTCTCGGAGTAACTAGGCAACCTCGTAGTTTCGGAAAGCGGATTTTTTTGGGAACGGCCGCGGCGCCGGCGTCTTTGTCCGATCATTCTTTCGCGACGCTTGTTGCCGGCATCAGGAAGCGCATCGGCGGGACCTGCTGCTTTGCAGCAACGCCGGCGCGGCGGAACAATGCGTCCAGCTTGTCGGCGGCCACGCCGCGAACGATCGGGATCAGGTTGGACAGGCTGGCGAAGGCATAGGCGGCGGCCGATGCCAGGCCGCGCTCCGCCTTCACGTCGAGGAAGTTGCGCAGCCGGTATTTGTCGCGCACATGGCGCTCGTGGCGCCGCAATGCGGCCTTCGAGCCCTCCGGCAGGTTGCCGAGTCTCAGCAGCGCCAGGTCGGCATCGGCAAGCCGCTTCAGATCCTGCGTCCGGTGGCGGCCGCTCAGCGAATCGGCACGCACGATCGCGCCGTAGCCGCAGGACTTGATGATCTTGAAACGCGCTCCGCAGGCGACCGCGCGCGCATAGAGCTCGTAGTCCTCGCCAAGCCGTAGGTTTTCGTCATAGCTCAACGCGTGACGTTCGAGGAACGCCCGGCTGATCACCGGCTTGAGGAAGCCCAATTCGCCGCGCAGCACGCGGCGGCGGGAAATGTTGCCGTCGATGAAACGCTCGAAATCGAGAAATTGCGGTTCGGGCGCAAACGACGGAGCCGCGACCTTGGTGGGATCGGTCGCGGCATCGTCCCTGATCAGCATGATGTTGTCCGCCGCGAAATCCCAGTCAGCGTTGGCAAACAGCCGGCTGAAACGGCCCTCGAGGAAGAAATCGTCGGCGTCGAGGATGCTGATGAAAGGCGAAATGGAGGCCTCGATCGCGGCGTTGCGCGCAAAGGACGGACCGCGATTGACATCGAGACGCATGACCTTGAGCCGGCCGCTGCCGTCATCGGCGGCGCGCGCCACATCCTGCGTGTCGTCGGTGGAGGCGTCGTCGACCACGACGACCTCCGCCACCTCCGCCTCGCGCAGAGCCGAAGCGATGGCGACCGGTATGGTCCGCGCCGCATTGCGGGCAGCGATGATGACGCAGACGCTGGGGGTCGTCACAGACATGATTCACCTTTCGATTGCGTGAGTGACAGCCCGCCCATGAATGCAAAACCGGTCTTCATCCGTTGCCTCGAACCGGCGCTGCGGCCGGCCGCTCGAAGATGCGCCGGCTGAGATCGGCAGAGGCCGCCCAGCCGGCCTCGGCCAGATAGCGCACGGGCTCGCGGCCGCAGAGCTCCCACAGCACTGTACGCCGCTGCGGCCAGCGCAGCGACGACAGCCAGGGCGCGATGACCATATGGAAAAGGTCGGCATTGTCGATGCGCGCCAGGATCCGGCTAGCGCGATCCGAAAGCAGCGTGGCGGTGCCCCCCAGCAGGACATCGGCCGCGCGCAGACCAAGCAGCAGCGTGTCGGCGAGGCCCTGCTCGGCGGCGTGTTCGAGCACTTTCTGCTGCTCGGCTTCGTTCAGCCGGCTGGCCGCGGCTCTGACATCGCAGACATAGCCGGCGCAAGGCTCGCGGTTGAAGAAGGCCTTGGCGACGCTGATGCAGGACAAGAGCAACGTGTCGGATGCCGAAATCAGCGGCATCGCGGCGCCGGCGACCTTGATCTCGCGCTTGCGGCGCAGGAAGCAGTCGATATCGCGCGGACTTGGCGAGCCCGGCTGCTGCAGCCGGTAATGGAGATCGACCGTGGCGACCCGAACGCCGTCGTCGCGGACCATATGCTGCTCACCAAGGAAGCGCACCCACCAGACCGAACGGGACTTGCCCGCGACCTCGTAGCCGGCCGAGCGCAGGGCCTCGCGAGCGGCCGAGAAACCGGACGGCGAAACCAGGATGTCGACGTCGCCGGACGGCTTCATGAAATGATCGCCATAGAGCAATTGCTGTTGCAGCGGCCCCTTCAGGAAGACGAAGTCGACCTGCCTGTCGCGTAGCACCTGATGGATGGCGATCGAATCGCCGATGCAGGCGGCATTCATCGACAGGGTGCGGCGGCGATAGCCATCGAGCCATGCGAGCAACTCACCAGGCGCACCGGTCACAGCATGCGACAAGGCCTTGAGCATAAAGACCGCGACCTTGTTCAACCTCGCAATGTCGGCGACATGGGCCACGGAGATGGCCGGAGCCGGCATGCCGCCATGGTCGGCGGCACCCGCAGCCGGATTGAAGAACAGCCGCAGGCAGGCCTGCACATAGGCGGCTTCGTCGGCGCAGCCGGCCGCACGCAGCCTGTCGTAAGAAGCGTCCTGCACGGCCATGCCCGTTGTCGTTGCTCCGCAAACCCGCCCGCGGCGGGTTATACCGCAACTGCGAAGAAAAGCATCGTCAAAAATCAGGACAGCCATCCAGCGCGTTCCAAGGCGGACCTCGTCTTTGCAACCTCCGCGTTCAGATTCGTCGCGTCGGCGATCACTTTTAAAGACAGATCCGGAGGCGACGACGTGAGCCGGCTATCTGCAGCATTTTCCGCGGAATCGCGAGGCAGGTATTTGAGTTCAAGAAATTATTCCAACTAAATCATATGCTTATTTAAGCAGCAAAGAGGCGAGTTCAGAACGCCGGATGGCATATGTCCGAAATGGAAGCCGTCTGCAACGTCATCACCGATCAAGGCAACCGCAACCAAGAATTGATTAACGCCCGGTAAATCAGGCTTGACTCATAAATGTTGCCGTGCAGCAATTGCAACGCAGCATAGTGCCTATGCTGGCGGCATTTTGAAGCCGCTTCCAGTCCTCAGTTGGAGAGTAAAATGGAACAGAATGTTGAGAAGCACGAGTACGAGACCCCCAGCCTGACGGTTCACGGTTCGATCGAAACGATCACGCAGGGCGGCGCTGGTACGACGGCGCTGGACGCGGCATTTCCCGCGCACACGCCGTTTGACCAGCTCACCTTCTCCTGAGGTTGCAGGCGCTCGGAGTTGAGTGGTTGGGGCTCCGGGCGCTTCTTTTAGACAGGTGAGCCGGGGGGCTCGTGCCTCCCGGCTTCCTGGCCGGACGATCGCAGGCAACCGATCCCGGTCCAGGTCGGAAGACGCTTGGCTTTCAGCATGGGCGTTCAACAATGAGGTTTTAGGATGCACTGGAACCCATCGGACCATGACCGCGTGGTCGCGACCGGCGATGCGGTGGCTTGCGAATTCGGCAGCGGACTGGCGTTGCTCCATCTCAAATCCAACATCTATTACAGCCTGAACGGCGTCGGCGCCTACATCTGGGAACTGATCCAGGAGCCGCGACCGGTCCTCGACATAAGAAGCGCGGTAATCGCGCGCTATGACGTCGATGCCGAACGCTGCAAAGCCGATGTCGAAGGCTTGCTCAAGGGGCTGATCGAAGCCGGGCTTGCGAGGCTCCACCATGAGGAACTGGCCTAGGGTTCTCTCCCTGAGCGGCCCGGAGATGCTGTTTCTGGCGCACTGCCTGGCAGTGGTCGGCGTCGTGCGGCTGGGGCTGACATTTTCTTCCTACAACCGCGTGCGCCGCCTGGTAACCCGGCTGGAGGCCGGGGATGACGCCGACATCGCCGATCTGCGGCGCGTCGCATGGGGCGTCGCCGCCGCCGCGCGGTTCGTGCCCGGCGCCAGCTGCCTCACCCAGGCGCTCGCCGGACAATATCTGCTTGCCCGCCAGGGCAATGCCTCCAAGATCCGCATCGGCGTCGAGCGCGACACGGGCGCCGAACTCAAGGCGCATGCCTGGCTGGTCAGCGGCAACCACATCGTGCTTGGCGGTTCGATCAACGGCTTCGCTCATCTCGTCGACCACGGGCAATAGACGATGAGCGGCGTCGCCGGAATTTTGCTGAGGCAAGACGGCAGGCCCGCCGCGGCGGCCGACATCCAGCAGATGCTTTCGCGCATGCGCCACCGGGCGCGCGACGGCAGTTCGTGGTGGGTAGACGGAAGCGCAGCACTTGGCCATGCCTGGCTCGACACGACGGCCAAGGACGGCCCCGGCCCGCTGACCATGGCCGGCGGCAAGCTCGCCATCACGGCCGATTGCCGGCTGGACAACCGCGACGAGCTTCTGGCGCGGCTCGGCATTCGCGACCGGTCGGTCGCCGACGCGACGCTCCTGATGCGCGCCTATCTCGAATGGGGCGAGGCCTGTCCGACCCATCTGCAAGGCGATTTCGCCTTCGCGATCTGGGATGCCGAGCGCCGGGCGCTGTTTTGCGCGCGCGACCATTTCGGCATCAAGCCGTTCTATTACCACGCGAGCGCCAGGCGCTTCGCGTTCGCCTCGGAAATTGGCCCTATCCTTGCTCTGGACGGGGTCGGCACGCGCATCAGCGAGCATCAGATTTCCGGCTTCCTTGCCGGATTGCCGGATGACCCGCAGTCGACCCATTATGCCGAGATCTTCCGCTTGCCGGCGCGCCACACCCTGACCGTGACGGACAGCCAGGTGACGCTTCGCCGCTACTGGCAGATCGAGCCTTCGCCAAGGCCGCTGCGCGCGGATGCCGCCGATGAGTTCAGGCATCTCTTCTCCAAGTCAGTGCGGAGCCGGATGCGCGGCACCCCTGCCATTGGCGCGATGCTGAGCGGCGGCCTCGATTCGTCCTCGATCGCCGGCGTCGCCGGCCTGCAGGCGGCCGCGGAAAACAGACCGAGGCTCAAAACCTTCTCGCTGGTCTTCGAGAAGGGCTCGCCGATGGACGAGAAGCCGTTCATCGACGCGGTGCTCGACCAGCACCGGCTCGACGGCACGATGATTTCCGTCGGCAACTACGCGCCCTTCGCCGAGTTCGAACGCATCCTGGAGGAACAGCAAGGGACGTTCCTCGCCCCCGGCCTGTCGCTCACCCGCAGCATCTACCGGACAGCAGGCGCCAAAGGGGTGAAGGTGCTGCTCGACGGCCATGGCGGCGACGAGGTCGTTTCGCATGGGCACGGGCTGCTGCATGAGCTCGCCCATGCGGGCCGATGGCTGGCGCTGTGGCGCGAGCTTCACGGCGCCTCCGGCACCTATGGCGAAGGCGTGCTCGCCATGTATTTCCGCTTCCTGACCATCTACGGACCGGCATGGCGGATCGCCAGGTGGAGGACCCGGATGAACCGGCTTCTGTCCAGGCTGCGGCTGAAGCGCGCCGCGCAGGCACGCGGCCCGGCCTGGGGCGGGCTGGTCAACCCCGAGCTTGCCAGGCGAACCGACCTCGTCGACCGCTTCCACCGGGCCGGCTATATGCCGTCCAGCGTCAGCGCCAGCGAAGCGCTCACCCATCGCTGGGTGCTGTCGACCGGACTGGTGCCGCATGCTTTCGAGGTGCTGGACAAGGCCGCCGCCAATTTCGGTGTCGAGCCGCGCTATCCGTTCTGGGACAAGCCGCTGGTCGAGTTCTGCCTGGCGCTGCCCGGCGAGGAAAAGCTGCACAACGGCTTCGGCCGCCATGTGCTGCGCCGGGCGATGGAAGGCGTGCTGCCGCCTATGGTGCAGTGGCGGCGCGACAAGATCGATTTCACCGCCAATCTGGTCAACGGCATGCTCCGCAATCATCGCGACCTTCTGGACAAGGTGCTGGTGTCCGACAGCGATCGCATCGCGCCCTATGTCAATCTGGGCGAAGTCAACGCCGCCTATGCGCGGCTGCTCGAGAAGCCCGACGAAGCCACGCCGCTCGACGTGCAATATGTCTGGCGCTCGATCTCGCTATCGCTGTGGCTGCGGCAGCTCCAGCCCGCGGGGAGCCCGGCATGAATGTTTCAATCGTCGCGCCCGCCACGAGGCTAGATCCCGATGTCGGACCCGAAGCACGGAGCGGGCGGGTCCGCCGCTTCTACTGGGCCTATGGCCTGACGATCAGCTCTGAGGTGGCGTTGCCGGAGCTGCAGCCGGCGGTGCCTGCGGCGCCCGATATCGTGATCGCGGTCGGGCCGGTCGACTTTCCCAGGCCCGCGACGGCAGGCGGAACCGCTTTTCGTTTCGAGCCGACACGCCAATACCTGTCCTGGCAAGCCGTCGGCACCTTTCTGATCAGCGATGCTTCCAGGATCGATGTCGATCCGGCCCCGGGCATTGACGATCCGCTGCTGGCCTTCCCGCTTCTGGGTCCAGTGCTGGCGCTCACCCTGCATCAGCGCCGTCTGCTCGTCCTGCACGCAAGCGCGATCGCCGTGGGCGGGCAAAGCGTGATCTTCATGGGCGACAAGGGCGCCGGCAAGTCGACCACGGCGGGCGCGATGATCAGTGCCGGTCATCTTCTGCTTACCGACGATGTCGTGGCGCTGGACCTGTCCGATCCTTCGCGGCCGATGATCCTGCCCGGCTTTCCGCAACTCAAGCTCGCCGCGGATGCCGCGGACGCCATCCGGATCGGACAAGCGGAGGTGCGGCCGCAGGTGCATCCGCAGATCGAGAAAGCGCAGCATCGCCTGCAGGAAGGATTTTCCGGCGAAGCCCAGCCTGCGGCCCGGATCTATGTGCTGGAGCGCGGCGAGCAGGCGGCGATCACCCCGCTGCCGGGCGCCGGCGCGCTGCAGGCGATCATCAAGTTCTCCTACGTCACGCGGTTCGGCCGGCAGGCGCTGGTCGGCGATTTCGCGTCCACGCATCTCGCTCAGTGCGCGCAGCTTGCCGCCCGGATCGGCGTCAGCCGGCTCGAAGTGCCGACGGGCCTCAAGCTGATCGATGAGGCCGTCGCCCTGATCGAGCGCGATCTGGCAGCCGGCGCGCAAGCAAGGTTGGCCGAGGCATGACCTGGTCCTCAAAACTTCGCCTGTCGCTTTTGCGGGACGTCGCCGGTTTCGGCGGCATGATGGCGCATATAGGCGGGCGGCGCACGCTGACGGCGCTGGCCTTCCTGATCCTCGGAAGCCTGACCGAAGGCCTCTCGATCCTGCTTTTGATCCCGCTCCTGCATCTGATCGGCAATGCCGGCCAGGATTTCGCCGTCCGGGTGCCGAACGCTCTGCGCTTTCTGGTGCCCGGCGGCACGCTGTCGCTGGCGGCGGTGCTCTGCCTGCTTGTCGCCCTGGTGGCGCTGCAGGCGATGTTCAACCGCTTCAAGTCGCTCTACATGGCGCGGCTGCTCTACGACTTCGTCAACCGCGTGCGCATGAACCTGTTCGAGAGCATCGGCAAGGCGCGCTGGGGCGTCTTCACTCGCATGCGCAGCTCCGATCTCGACCACGCGCTGACCGGCGACATCGATCGCGTCCAGGCGGCCGCCTTCTCGCTGCTGATGCTCGCCCAGGCGGCGCTGCTGCTTGCCTGCTATCTCGTGGTGTCGCTGTTCATCTCGCCGGTGATGACGTCCTTCGCCATCCTCATCGGCGTGGTCCTGTTCGTTGCGCTGCAGCCCTTCCGCGCGCGCGCCACCGCCTATGGCCGCGTGCTGACCGGCAGCCGCCAGGAGCAATACCGCACGGTCTCGGAGTTCCTTGGCGGCATCAAGGTGGCCAAGAGCCTGAACGTGGAGGCCAGCTATTTCGCCGAGCTCCGCGCGACGCTCGAAAAGATGAAGGCGGACAATGTCGCCTATGTCCGCAACAGCACCATCGGCACCGCGCTGTTCCAGGTGGCGAGCGTCATCGGCCTCAGCCTGTTCATTTACGTCGCGCTGGTGCGCTTCCACCTGTCGCTTGCCGAAATCGTCGTGCTGCTTCTGGTCTTCATGCGGGTCGCGCCGCGCTTCATGGATATGCAGGTGCAGGCACAGCAGGTTCTGATCAACCTGCCGGCCTACACCGCCATGCAGGCCCTGCAGGCGCGCTTCGACGCCGAGCGCGAGATGGAGCCGCGCGATGCCGCGCAGAACGCAAGGCTGTCGCTCGACAGCGGCCTCAACATCCGCGACGTCTCGTTCGCCTACGGTGGCGACGGCAAGCCGGTGGTGAGCGGCATCACCTTCGGCCTTCCCGCCGGCAAGGTGACGGCGCTGATCGGTCCGTCCGGCTCGGGTAAGAGTACGATCGCCGACATGCTGCTTGGGCTGCTCGAGCCGACCGAGGGCAGGATCCTGGCGGACGGTGTCGAGATCACCGCGCAAAACCGCAGGGCCTGGCGCAGCCAGGTGGCCTATGTGCCGCAGGACGTGTTCCTGCTGCATGACACGATCGCCGCCAATCTGCGCCTGGCGGCGCCGCAGGCCGGCGACGAGGAGCTTTGGGCGGCGCTGCGCAAGGCGCATGCGGCCGACTTCGTCGAGCGGCTCGACCGGCGGCTGGAAACGCTGGTGGGCGACCGCGGCATCAGGCTCTCGGGCGGCGAACGCCAGCGCATCGCGCTGGCGCGGGCGCTGCTGCGCAAGCCCTCGCTGCTCATCCTCGACGAGGCGACAAGCGCGCTCGACTGGCAGAACCAGTCGCTGATCGCCCAATCGATCGAGGAATTGCGCGGCCAGATGACCATCCTCACCATCGCGCACCGGCCGTCGATGATCGCTTTCGCCGACTGGGTGGTTGCCATCGAGAACGGGCGTATCGTCGAGGTCGGGCAGTATCAGCGGCTGAAAGCAAAGCCGGGCAGCCGGCTGGCCAGGATGCTCTCCGGCGAACGGGCCGAAGGGGAAACCGCAAAGCCGGCCGACAATGCGCCGCTCCCCGTGCCGGCTGAACGGTCAGCGGAGGCTGCCGCGCCTGGCGGTTAGCTTTTCGCTCTCGGTCACCTTTATGCCGCGGTCGGCTTCGCGGGTCCCGTCGGCAGGCAGCGGCTTGTTCCTGGCAATCATGGCGAAGACCAGAAGGAAATAACCCAGCTGAATGATGACGGCGCAAATGACGGCACGCAGGATGATGGCGCCAAGCGACGCGCCGTCGAAGTAAGACCAGCCGACCACGATCGCGATCGCGAATATCATGCCGACGATGAATTTTGGCAAAGACATGCTCGCCGTCCCGTCAACCGGCACGAGCGTGCAAAAGCACTGACTTACCCACCCGCGTAACTCCCCGTTCCGCCAAAGAGCTATTTCTGGCTGCCCAATTCGGCCGGTTGCTTCCGGCCTTCCTGACCCATCCAGACTATGACAGAAACAGTTTGCGACTCTATTAAGGCGAGACCTCCGCAGCAATGCCGGGCGCAGGAGATTTCCAACGGTTTTGCGGGATCGACTCTACCATGCTGCGACGCACACTCCGGCGTCGCCACCTATTCACCATAACGAAACCCTCGATAGTAGAACCCAAAACATTAATTAGTATTTTACGCTAAGAACTTACCGCAGCGAGTGATTCTGACGCCCTGCAACCGGCGTTCGTCTGCAGCAAAGAATGCACTGCCCAAAAACAGCCCAAATGCGGCACTACATTTCCCAAAAATTCTCTCACCTTGTCATAAACATGCCACAAAGGCCAAAATTTGGGCATGGCAGGTTTATTATTTAATCAATTCATGACGCGAACATTTCACGCAGATGGGAAATTGTGTGTTGCGCTGCAGCATTTTTTTGATATCGTGCCGTAAACCATCCGTTCAACGTATGGAGCTTCTGCATGAGGGACGTCGCCAAGTCGGCCAATGCGGGTTTTTCGCAGGCTGGCATTGATTTTCCACCCCCCATCGGCGGTCTGCTCAAACGCAGTTTCGATATCGTCGGTTCACTCGCCGGTCTGATTCTGCTCAGCCCGCTCTTCCTGATGGTCGCGCTGCTGGTCAAGCTTTCCGACCGCGGTCCGATCTTCTACGGCCACAAGCGAATCGGTCGCGGTGGACGGATCTTCGCCTGCCTCAAGTTCCGCACCATGGTTCAGGATGGCGAGAAGGTGCTCGCCGCGCATCTGGCCGCCAATCCGGACGCTGCCGCCGAATGGGCCGCGACGCGCAAGCTGAAGAACGACCCGCGCGTGACGCGTGTCGGCCAGGTGCTGCGGAAGCTCAGCCTCGACGAGCTGCCGCAGATCATCAACATCCTGCAGGGCGATATGAGCCTGGTCGGGCCGCGCCCGGTCGTGCGCGATGAGCTCGAGATCTATGGCAGCGCCGCCGTCTATTATCTGAAGTCGCGCCCCGGTCTCACCGGGCTGTGGCAGGTGAGCGGACGCAACGACGTGTCCTACGACACGCGCGTCGCTTTCGATCGCCACTATGTCGAGAACTGGTCGATGGTCGAGGACATTCGCATCATCGTAAAAACCGTGCCTGCCGTGTGGATGTCGCGCGGCAGCTATTGACCGACGGGCCTGCCCCGCCGAACTCGGGGCAGGCGTCCGGCAGTGATCTCATCGGGCGGATGGGGCCAACGCGAATCGGAAACGCTCTTTGAAAAAACACCCCTTCGGACTTCTTTCCAAGGCGCCCAGCCGCTTGGCGGCCGTGGCGCTTGCGATGTGTCTTGCGACGCCGCAGATGGCGGCGGCTGAAGACTATCGTCTCGGCCCCCAGGACAAGCTCAACATCCGCGTCGCCGAGTGGCAGACTGTCGACGGCACGTTCCGCGACTGGTCGGCCATCAATGGCGACTATTCGGTCGGCCCCGCCGGCACGCTCTCGGTGCCGTTCGTCGGCGAGATGCAGGCGGCCGGCAAGACAACCTCGGAGATCGCGGCGGCGATCGGGCTTGCGCTGCAGCGCAAGCTGGCGCTGCCCGACAAACCCGAAGCGTCGGTCGAAATGGCGCAGTTCCGGCCATTCTACATTTCGGGCGAAGTGCAGAACCCCGGTCAGTTTCCCTATGTGCCCGACCTGACGGTGCTGAAAGCAGTCAGCATCGCCGGCGGCATCCGGCGCAGCGCCGACTTCGGCCCTCAGCTCGGCAAGGACCTCGTCACCGCCAAGGGCAGCTTCGATATCTATGACGACCAGCGGCTGCGGCTGATCATCAAGCGCGCCCGCATCGATGCCGAGCTCGCCGGCAAAGAGAGCTTCGAGGTGCCGAAAGAGGTGGAGAGCGACCCGCGCGTGCAGGCGATTGCCTCTGACGAAATGCAGATTCTCACGGCCGACCAGAAGGCGCTGAAGCTGAAGCTGGACGCGCTCGATGACTTGAAAGGCGTTCTGCAGGGCGAAATCGAATCGCTGCAGAAGAAGATCGGCAACCAGCAGCAGCAGGTGGACCTGGCGCAGCAGCAGCTCACCAGCATCGGTCCGCTGGCGCAGAAGGGCCTGGTCGCCAACGCCCGGCTGCTCGATTCGAAACAGTCCGTGGCCGATCTGCAGGGCAAGATCCTGGACTATGAAACGGCTATCCTCACCGCCAAGCAGTCGATCAGCAAGGCCGAGCAGGACGCCATCGACGCCCGCAATACGCTCAACTCCAACCTGGCCGCCAGCCGGCAGCAAACCGAAGCGGATCTCAACGAAGCGACGCTGAGGACAGCGATGCAGAAAGGCCTGATCGCCCAGGCGTCGGATCCCGCGACGATGGCTTCCATCACCGGCAGTGAGGAACCGACCCTGCTCTACTCGCTGCTGCGCGTTGCCGACGGCAAAACCAGCGAGGTCCAGGCCAAGGAAGACACGCCGGTGCTGCCGGGCGACGTGATCAAGGTCAAGCTGGCGCCGACGGCCAGCCAATAGCGCCGCCCGCACAGGCCTTGCTGAGCAGAGCCTGTGTCACGGGAGGCGGGAGGAACATGTCAGGCTCGTTCGCGCCAAGGTGCGGGCGGGCGATCTGTTTGGACCGCTTGAAGGCATAGAATGCAGCCCGCCGCTCCGCGTCACGTCTACCTCACCCTCGACGCCATTCGCGGCGTGGCGGCGATCAGCGTGATGCTCTATCACTTCTCGCCGTTCCTGGCCGACGGCAAGGTGCTGCCGTCGAGCTATCTCGCGGTCGACCTGTTCTTCCTGCTCAGCGGCTTCGTCATCGCCCACGCTTACGACCGCAAGATCGAGAACGGCATGGGTTTCGGCACATTCGTGGCCATCCGCCTGATCCGGCTTTATCCGCTCTATCTTGCCGGCACGCTGCTCGGCTTCTTCTACCTGCTGGTCAAGAACAGGCTGATGCCGGGCGAATACATGCCTCTATCCGAGATCGGCATGCAGTTGACGACCGGCATGTTCTTCATTCCGCTGGTCGGCGAGGCATACCATACGATCTTTCCGCTCAATCCCGCTTCGTGGTCGCTGTTCTTCGAGCTGATCGTCAACATCGCCTATGTCTCCGTCTTCTTCCTGCTGTCACGGCGCGTGCTGACGGCGCTGATCGTCGTCAGCCTCGTGCTGCTGATCGTCGCCTCGGTTATCGTCGGCACACTCGATTTCGGCATGACCGGCAAGACCATCATCAGCGGGCTGCCACGCGTGTCGTTCTCCTTCTTCCTCGGCGTGCTGCTCTGCCGGTCGATGGCGCGCTATCAGGATAGCCTCGGTTTCCTGCGGCGCGGCTGGTGGGTCGAGGCCGCGATCCTGCTCACGCTGATCGTCTTCGCCATCGCGCCCGCGGGCGCCGCCGGGCGCGTCGCCTATGACCTCGCCTCTGTCGCCATCGTCTTCCCGATCATGGTGGTGACCGGCGCGATGGCGCCGACCGCTCCGCGACTGGCGGGCTTCTATGGCTGGCTGGGGCGGATCTCCTACCCGATCTACATCATCCACACGCCGATGCTGATGATCATCGCCGGCGCCGGCAAGGCGGTGTCGGTCGACCCGTTCGCGCACCATCCCTGGTTCGGCATGTTGATGGCCGTCGCGGTCATCGTCATCGCCGACATCGCCACCCGCGTCTATGACGAACCGGTGCGCCGCTTCCTGCAGCGGCAGATGCAGCGCTCGCGGGTCGTGGCCTAAGGTCTGTCGATATTCAGCCGGCCTGCGAACGGCGACTTCCTCCGCTTCCGGCCTTCGCCGGCCGAAGCATTCACGAATGGCGTAGCAGCTAAATTAAGGCTACGGCCGGCGAAGGCCGGTGCTCACGTACTTCAAGAACGCTGCGCTCCGGTTCCCGGAAGCCACCTTTCTCGGCTCTGCCTGACCTCAATCTCAACAGACCTGGAGCGGTTCAGCGTTTTCCGAACGGAAGACTGCCCCACACATTTCCTTGGAATTTACTGCAGTGGGTCAGACCGGGGCCGGCATGTGGCCAGCGGCCGGCTTTTCATCCTGGACAGGAACGGCAACGCGCCGTCGCCGGGCGACCGGCATCGGGCTCAGCTTGAACAGGCCATAATAGACGATGAAGGACGCCATGAAGTAAGGGCCGAGGATCTCCACCTCGAAGAAGGAGCGGATCAGCATCAGCCCGACGGCGCCGGCGAGCACCACCGAATCGGCGTTCCAGGCGCCGAACAGCACCTTCGAAACGTGGCCGTAGAAAGCGCGCAGGATGATGAGCGCCAGCATGGTGACGCCGACGAAACCGATCTCGACCAGGGTCTCGATATAGGTGTTGTGGAAGTGGAAGCCGGTGCGGGTCGTGATGTAGAACTCCGCCCACAGCCGTTCCGGATCGGCAAAGCCCTGCACCCAGTAGGCGGCATAACCGTAGCCGAGCAGCGGGTGCAGCTGCGCCGCCTCCCAGCCTTGCTGCCAGAGATAGGTGCGGCCGGTCAGCGTCGAATCCTTGCCGAAGATGCCGAGCACGACGTCCAGCAGGCCGAGGTTCAGCGCGGCCACCACGCCGCCCACAAGGGCGCCGCCGCCGACCACGAACAGCACGCGGCGGTAGCGCCGCGACAGCACCCTGCTCATGGTGAGCAAGATGACGATGCCGAGCACCGCCGGCAGCGAGGCGACTGATGTCGCGGAGTGGGCGATCGCCAGCATGTATGCCGACATCAGGATGATCGGCGCGGTCCAGAAGAAGCTCAGCCAGTTGCGCCGGTAGAACATCAGGAAGACGACGGACAAAAAGATGCCGAGCGAGGAGAAGAAACCGACCTGGTTCTTGGAGGCGAAAGCGCCGACGAAGTTGAAGGTGCCGTCGATGATGTCGAGTGCGTAAGCGTTGACTTTCAGTGAATAGAGCAGGACGAAGAAGATGCCGATCAGCGAGCCCAGCACCAGCGTCCGCACGCTGATGGTGCGGGCCGCGACATAGGCACAGACGATGTGCGAGGCATATTGTACCGACGCACGCGCGCTTGTGCCGGCAGCCTGCGACCAGAAGACCGACAGGCAGACATAGGCTGCGAAGAGTATCGGCAGCCAGGCGTAGGAGAGCTTCCAGGTGAAGCGCCTGTAGTCGACGAAGAGCAGCGGCAGCCAGACCGCATAATAGGCAAGGATCGTGATCTGGCCGAAATTGGTCGAATAGGCGAAGGCAAAGATCGAAATCACCACGGCAAAGGCGCCATAGGCCTTGTTGACCTCAGGATCGAGCAGAATGGATTTCGGAATCTTCATGCCGGATTTTTCGTCCGTTGAGCCTTCGCTGCCGACGCAGGCCAATGCGCGGCCCGGCCAGGAACTATTGTGCACTGCAGCATAACCTATCGCCCTATCGCCGGCGGCTCAACCGGAAATCTTGTCACGGGCAAAGGAGCGAGCGGCCACCGGACGCTCTATGGCATGGCGAGAAGGCCGGAATGGGGCGGGAGCAGGGCTCGAGCCTGCCGCATACGGACATCGTCCTCGGTGTCGGCATAAGCGCCGGCTTCGGTCAGCGCCCTGGCGGGCGCGTTCCCTTCTGGGGTTGCGGCGAGGGGCGCGCCCTGCGCTCCTCGTCGCACGATCGGCCGCGGCGGGCCGGTTACTTCAGCTTGCCCTCGATCTCCTCGATCGCCGCCAGCGCGCATGCCTCGTCCAAATTGCCGCCGGGAGCGCCGCCGACGCCGACCGCGCCGATGGTCTCATTGCCGATCTTGACCGGCACGCCGCCGGCAAGAATCAGGAAATCATCAATGGCGGCAAGCTGGGCCGCGCCCGGATTGTCCTGGACATTCTTGGCCATGGCGCTGGTGGGCGTGCGCGCGGAGACCGCGGTATAGGCCTTGCGCCGCGCCGCGTCGGGCGTGTGGACGCCGGCGTTGTCCGCGCGCAGCAGCGCTCGCAGGACGCCGGCGCGGTCCACGACCGCCGCCGACACGTTGTAATTGTGCGCGGCGCACGCCTTGACAGCGCCCTGCGCAAGCTCGAGCGCAATGTCCATCGGCATGTTGCGTTCCTGAAGCACTTCCGCCGAAGCGCCGCTGCTCAGCAGCGCGACGAAGCAGGCAACGAGATGATGGCGTCTGATCATTGGAACTCCTTTGTTGGGTCTGGTGGCAAATTTGAAGTTGCCGACACCGGAGAAGACGGGCCGCGGCGGTGCTAGGCCGACGTGTTGTGGCAGCGCACCAGGGCGCCGCCCAAGGGGCGAACCTCGGGCGCCTGCGTTCGGCACAGGCTGGTGACGAGCGGACAGCGGGGATTGTAGCTGCAGCCGGGCGGCGGGTTGATCGGGCTCGGCAGGTCGATCGCCGCCGAGACGCGGTCGCGCTTCGGCTGGTCGAGATTGGGCACGGTGTCGAGGAGGAACCGCGTATAGGGATGTTTCGGCCGGTCGAATACCTCGTCGACCGCACCTTCCTCCACGATGCGTCCCAGATACATCACCGCGACGCGATCCGAGACGTGGCGCACCGCGGCCAGATTGTGGCTGATGAACAGGTAGGTAAGGCCGAGATCGCGCTGCAGATCCTTGAGCAGGTTGAGGATCTGCGCCTGCACGGAAACGTCGAGCGCCGAAGTCGGCTCGTCGCAGACGAGAAATTCCGGCTCCGCCGCCAGCGCGCGGGCAATCGAAATGCGCTGGCGCTGACCGCCGGAAAACGCATGCGGAAAACGGCTTGCGTCGCGGCCGGAAAGGCCAACCGTTTCCAGCAGGTCGCGCACGCGGCGCTCGGTCTCGATGCCGGGTTCCCGTAACCGCATCTGGCGGATGGGTTCGGCGATGATCGCACCCACGCGCCAGCGAGGGTTGAGGCTGGCGAAGGGGTCCTGGAAGATCATCTGGGTGCGAACCTTGCCGTCGCGCCCGTTCCCCGCCGCGAAGGACAGCGAACCCTGCGTCGGCCGGTAGAGCCCGACCACCAGCCGGGCCAGGGTCGATTTTCCGCAGCCGGACTCGCCGACGATCGACAGTGTGGAACCGCGCCGGATCGAGAAGGAGAGGCCGTCCACGGCCTTGAGCCTGACCACGGGTTTGCGCAGGACGGCGCGCTCGAACCAGGGCGGGGGGATGTCGAACCAGCAGGCGACGTTGTCGACGTCGAGCGCGGCCTGATCCACGGACAGATGTGTCATGCGGCCTCCACGGTCTTGGCGCTGGGCGCCTTCCAGCATGACGCCGCGCCGCGTCCGATCGCGGCCAGTGTCGGCTGAGCGCTGCGGCAGCGCGTATCGGCCAGGGCACAACGCGGGCTGAAGGCGCAGCCTTCGGGCATGGCATTGAGGCGCGGCATGGCGCCGTCGATCTGCGAGAGCCTGTCGCGGTGCCCGGCAATGCCCGGTATCGATCCGATCAGCCCTTGCGTGTAGGGATGTTTCGGCCGCCGGATGATGTCCTCAACCGGACCGACCTCGACGATGCGTCCGGCATACATCACCGCCACGCGGTCGGCGGTCTCGGCGATGACGCCCATGTCATGCGTGACGAGCATGACCGCCGTTCCGCGATCCCGGCATATGCGCTTCAAAAGTGCGGTGATCTGGGCTTGGATGGACACGTCGAGCGCGGTGGTCGGCTCGTCCGCTATGACCAGATCGGGCTCGCCGGCAAGTGCCAGCGCGATCACCACGCGCTGCCGCATTCCGCCCGAGAACTGATGCGGATATTGCTGGACGCGCAGTTCGGGAGAGGGAATGCCGACCTCGGCCAGGAGGTCGACGGCGCGCCTGACCGCCTGAGCCGACGAAAGCGGAAGATGGCGGCGGATCGTCTCGACGAGCTGATCGCCGATCGTGAGCAGCGGATTGAGCGAGGTCAGGGGATCCTGGAAGATCGCGCCGATCACCTTTCCACGCAGCGCCGCCATCGCTCTCCTGGACAGCGTATCGATACGCTTCTGCCCGACGAGGATCTGGCCGCCGGCGACACGGCCCGGCGGCTCGAGCAGGCCGATGACCGCGGCGCCGGTCAGGGACTTTCCGGCGCCCGATTCACCGACGATGCCGAGTATCTCGCCGCGCGCTATCGTCAGCGAAACGCCCCGGATGGCGGTCAGAACGCCGCGCCGCGTCGGGAACTCTACGACGAGGTCGCGGATATCCAGAACAGGTTCGGCCTGCGCGGCCTGATCCGGTGCGGGCTTGGGCGCCATGGGTCCGCTACTCCGTCGTGAACAGCGGGGCGCCGTCGCGGGCCACGACCTTGCCGCGCTTCATCACCAGCGGCCGCGGCCGCCGCGACACGACGGCTTCCGTGAGCGTTTCTCCGTCGATCAGCACGAGATCGGCCATGTCGCCTACCTTGACGCCGTAGCCTTCCAGACCGAGCACGGTAGCGCCGCCGGTGGTAACCACCTCGACGGCCCGCAGGATATCGTCGTCGCGATCGAGGTCGTTGCGCATGCCGAGGAACACGGCGCGCTCCAGCATGTTGGCATTCCCGTACGGTCCCCAGCAGTCGCGGATGCCGTCCGAACCGGAACAGACCGTCACGCCGGCGTCGAGCGTGCGGATCAAGGGCGGGCAGGCATAATCGGCCGGGCCGGTGGTCATGATGGCGATCCCGGTCTCCGCAAGCTGCTCCAGCAGCCTGCCGATCGCCAGATAGTCGTTGTGGCCGAGGCAGAAGGCGTGGCTGATGATCACCTTGCCGGCCATCGCGTGAGCCCGCGTCCGCTCGATGATGAGCCGCGTGGTGAAGATGCCGAGCTCACCAGGTTCGTGCAGGTGGATGTCGATCGGCTTGCCATGCTTTTCCGCCAGCGCGAAGACGACATCGAGATGACCCTTCGGATCGAGATCCATGGAGCACGGGTCGAGACCACCGACGACATCGGCGCCGAGGCTCAACGCTTCGTCCATCAGTTCCTTGGTGCCTTGCCGGATCAGCATTCCCGACTGCGGAAAGGCGACGATCTCGATGTCCACCACGTCGGCGTATTTCTCGCGCGTCGCCATGACGCCGTGCACGCCGGCAAGGCCATGCTCGGTGTCGACGTCGACATGGCTGCGGATGTGCGTGGTTCCATGGCCCACCGAAAGCGCCACCTGTCTTGCCGATTGCCGCGCCGGATCGAGACCGATCCGCTTCTTGGAATTGCGCTCGTTGGTAATCTTGGCGACCAGGTTGGACGGCACGCTGTTGCGGTTCCAGGGCATCCCGTAAAGGGTCTTGTCGAGATGCGTATGCGCTTCGACCAGCCCGGGAAGGAGGATCGCGCCGTTGCCGTCGATGGATTGGGCTTCCACCATCGCCGTCGCGGGGCCTGCCTCGGCGATGCGGCCTTCGCGGATGACGACATCGGTGGCGGATTCCCCCCAGGGGCGAACGTTTTTGAGGATGACGGTCTGGTCCATGATCGGTTCCTGATCAGTGAAGTTTGGGATTGAGCGCGTCGCGCAACCAGTCACCCAGCAGATTGACCGCGAGGATGATCAGGCTGAGCTGCAGCGCGGGAAACAGCACGACCCACCAGCTTCCCGAGAAGAAATACTGGTTGCCGATGCGGATCAGCGTGCCGAGCGAAGGCTGGGTCGCGGGCATGCCGACGCCGAGGAAGGACAGCGTGGCCTCGGCAAGGATGGCAAGGCCGAGGTTGAGGGTCGCGGTGACCAGGACCGGCGTCATGACGTTCGGCAGGATATGCGACAGCATGATGCGCGCCGAAGAGACCCGCAACACGCGCGCGGCAAGCACATATTCCTTCCTCGCCTCGACCATGGCCGAGGCCCGCACGAGGCGCGCATATTGCACCCATGACGTGATGGAGATCGATATGATCAGAATGGCCGGCGTGAAGGCGTCACGAAGCGATATCGGCAGCAGATGGCGGAAGATCGCGCTGACCAGGATCGCCACCAAAAGGGTCGGGATCGACAGCACGAGGTCGCCGACGCGCATGAGAAAATTGTCGATCCAGCCGCCGATATAACCGGCGATGAGGCCGACCAGAACGCCGATCGTGGCCGCCATGATGACGCCCGCGAAACCGATCATCAGCGAGATGCGCGAGCCGTAGAGGATCGCGGAGAAGATGTCGCGGCCCTGTACGTCGGTGCCGAGCAGGTACGGCGCCTCCCCGTCCGCCGTCCAGATCGGCGGCAGCTCGGCCTTGTCGAGGTAGAGCTGCGTCAGGTCGTAGGGGTTTTGCGGCGAGAGCAAGGGCGCGAGCGCGGCGGACATGGCGATGGCGACCAGCACCAGCGCCGAGATCAGGGCGACCGGCGAATGCAGGAAATCGTAGACGAGATCGCTGTCCAGAAACGTCTTCAATCTTGACGATCGCGCGGCGTCCGCCTTGCCGGCGGTCAGTTTCTCAGTGAGCACGCGCGCCTCCAGCCATGCCGTGGCGCAGGCGCGGATCGACCAGCACATAGATCAGGTCGACGATCGTGTTCAGCGTCACGAAGATAAACGAGACGATCATGAGGTAGGCCGCCATGACCGGGATATCGATGAAGGTCACCGCCTGGACGAACAGCAGGCCCATCCCGGGCCACTGGAAAACCGTCTCCGTGACCAGGGCGAAGGCAATGAGGTCGCCGATCATCATGCCGGTCATGGTGACGACAGGCATGAGACAGTTCTTCAATGCGTGATGGAAGTTGACGGCGCCGTCGGAAAGGCCGCGTGCCCTGGCGAACTTGATATAGTCCGTGCGCAGCACTTCCAGCATCTCGGCGGTGACGAGCCGGGTGATGAAGGAGATCTGAAACAATGCCAGCGAGATCGCCGGCATGATCAGCGCGATCCTGCCGGAGGGCGTCAGCAGGCCCGTGGACCAGCGGCCGATATGGACGACGTCGCCGCGCCCGAATGCGGGCAGCCAGTTCAACTCGACCGAGAAAATCAGGATGAGCACGATGCCGACGACGAAGGCCGGAACGGAAACGCCGACCATCGATATCAGCCGCGTTGCCCTGGCGGCGAGGCTTCGCGGATTGATGGCGGCGAGCACGCCAAGCGGTATTCCAATGCCCAGAGCCAGGACCGTCGCGACCATCACCAACTCGAAGGTTGCCGGGAACCGCTCCGCGATCAGCATTATGACGTCCTGCTGGTTGCGATAGGATACGCCGAAGTCGCCCTGCAGGGCACGCAGGACGAATGAAAAGAACTGCATGATCACCGGCTGGTCCAGGCCGAGCCGAATCCTGAGCGCCTCACGCTCGGCCGCGCTTGCCTGCTCGTTCAGCATGAGCTGGACCGGATCGCCGAGAAACTGGAAGATGACAAAGGCGACGAATGCCACCACCAGCATGACAAGGGCCGCGTTGCCCAGGCGCCTGATGACGATTGCGAGCATGTCTGGTTGTCTCCCGGATTAAGCCCGAAGGTTCCGGGGACCACCCCGGAACCTCGCTGCCCTATCCCGGCCGGAATCGTTCCCGACCGCGGATCGGCTCACTTCATCCTGGCCATCCACAAACGCGGCTTGTTGTCGGAAAGCTGCACCATGCTTTCCACCTTCGGGCCGGTCGCCCAGACCATCGGCTGCTGGTGCAACGGCATGAAAGCGAAGTCACTCTTGACCTTGAGCAAGGCCTCGCTCTGCAGCGCGAGCCGCTTGGTGCGATCGAGTTCCTGACCCGCCGCATCGATCAGGCCGTCGACTTCCGGGTAGCTCCACGAACCCCAGTTGAAGACGCCCGAGGTGCCGGTCTTTGAGTGGGCGACCTGAACGAGAATGGAGTAGCTGTCGATCATCGGCTCGTTGGCCCAGCCAAGAATGCCGACGTCGAACTTGCCGCTCTCGAACTTCGCGGTCTGGAGGCTGGTCGGCCCGACATCGAGGTCGGCCTTGAGGCCGACGCGCGCCCACATGGCCGTGGCGGCCTGACAGATCTCCTCCTCGTTCACGTAGCTGTCGTTGTCGCAGACCAGGGAGAATGAAAAGCCGTCCGGGTAGCCCGCCTCGGCAAGCAATTTCTTGGCGCCTTCAGGGTCATAGTTCGGGCGCTGGTCCATCGCTTCCGTGTAGCCCGGTATCGCCGGGGCGACCATGGAGCCCGTGGCTCTGGAAAGGCCGCGCATCACCTTCTTCTGGAGCGCGTCGAGGTCGAGCGCCTCATACATGGCCTGGCGAACCTTGACGTCGTTCAACGGGTTCTTGTCGGTCACGTCGGAGGCGACGAGCTTGTCCTTGCGGTTGAACAGGAAGAAGGCGGTGCGCAGCTCGTTGCTGGCGAGGATCTTGATATCCGGGGTCGCCTTCAGGCGCGGAATGTCCTGCAGGGCGCTTCGTTGGTGAAATCGATCTCGCCCGACAGGAGCGCGGCGACCCTGGTCGCCGACGAGGTGATCGGCGTGAAGACGATCTTGTCGATGTTGTGCCTGGGCTTGTCCCACCAGGTTTTGTTCGCCTCGAACACAGTTTCGGCGTCCGGGCGGCGGGAAACGACCTTGAACGGGCCGGTGCCGTTCGCATGCGTCGTCGCATAGCCTTCCACGCCCTTGCCGGCATCGGTCGGAGCCTCGGCATGGTTGGCAACCAGCCACTTCTTGTCGAGCATCACGATGTTGGTGAGATCGTTGAGCAGCAGCGGATAGTTCGGCGTCGTCGTGATTTCGACGGTGTAGTCGTCGATCTTCTTAGCGCCCTTGTAGGCCGGCAGATTGCCGCGCAGAGGCGAGGCCGGATCGCTGACGCGCGTCAACGAGGCGATCACATCATCGGCGCTGAAGGAATCGCCGTTGTGGAAGGTCACGCCTTTGCGCAGATGGAAGCGCCAAAGCGTCGGCGAGACCACTTCCCAGGACTCCGCCAGGGCCGGCGCGATCTGCAGTTTGTCGTCGTAGCGGACCAGGCCTTCATAGACGTGATTGAGCACTGAGATCGTGAAGGAGGATCCGTAGGAATACGGATCGAGCGAAAGGATGTCGCGCTGCGAGCCCCACCGCATCACGTTTTCGGCCGATGCTGAGACGGTGGCGGCGGCAAGCGCGGCGGCAGCGACCGAAAAACTGAGAAACTGATTCATCTTTTAACCTCTCCATTGTTGGCGAATACGGACCCCGATTTTCGGGCGCCGCTTGGGCTGCACATTTCTTGCGGTGGGATTGTTTTCCCGCGCATACTGTATTCACTTTTATGCTAATAGTGTATACTGTTTTACGATGCAAGTGAAAACATCTGCCCGTCACGGAACGGGCCAAAGCCGAGAGCGCCATGGTTGACACCCGCACACGCCAAACCGATAAATCAGCACGCCATGACCGATCAGAATTCATCGACCGAACGGAAGAGCCGCGCAGGCAACCTGGCGGATGGCGTCTATCAGGCGCTGCGGCGGGCAATTATCGAGCAGGCGCTTGCGCCCGGAACGAAGCTTCCCGAGGATTCCGTCGGAGAGAGCTTCGGCGTCAGCCGAACCGTGGTGCGAAGCGTGCTGGCGCGGCTAACGGTCGAGGGGCTGGTTTCACAGCGGCCCAACAAGCGGGCCGAGGTGGCATCGCCGAGCCTGGCGGAAGCGCGTGCGGTCTTTCAGGTGCGCCGCGGTCTCGAGCGCACGGTCATCGAGAGCCTCGCCGGACACCTCACTCCGGAGCAGGCCAGGGAGCTGAACGCGCATGTCGCCGCGGAGGAACGGGCCCAAGGCCGCGACGGCCCCGAATCGATAAGGCTGTCCGGCGACTTCCATACGCTGCTGGCCAGCATGACGGCCAACGAACTCCTGATACGCTACGTGCAGGAGGTGGCTTCCCGCTGCTCGCTGATCCTGGCGCTCTACGGCCGGCCGCACTCCTCCGAATGTGCGGTCAACGAGCATCAAGCGATCATCGATGCGCTGCTGCGCGGCGACGAGGCGACGGCGGTGAAACTGATGGACGAGCATTTGATGGCCGTCGCCACGCGAGGCCTGCTCGACCTGAAGCCGGCGCGCGAGCGCGACCTCAAGGAACTGCTGGCGGGCTACCGGGAACGCGCGGCCGCAAACTGAGACCCGCCCAACTTGTCGTTGGAAACAGGACGCAGTGGCTCCCGCCGCTGCTTCGCTGCGCGCCCGTCTGCCGCTCGAGCCGCCGTCTTCCCCTCGATTTGCGAGCCCTCTCATGACTGACAAGACAAGTTTCGACTTCACGCGCCTGAGCGAGCGCGAGAAATACAAGCTGCTGATCGGGACGGTGGTCCCTCGGCCGATCGCGCTCGTGACGACAGTCGACCAAGAGGGCCGGGCAAACGCCGCGCCGATCAGCTTCTTCAACTGCCTTTCGGCCGAGCCCGCGGTGCTCGCGCTCGGCGTCGAGAACCACGACGACCTTTCCTTCAAGGACACGGCCAGGAACATCCGCGCGACCGGCGTGTTCACGATCAACATCGTGTCGAGGGCAATCCTCGAGGCGATGAATGTGTGCGCGGTGCCATTCGCCCCGGACGTCGACGAGCTCAAGGAAGCCGGGCTCACCGCCCTGCCCGGCTCCATGATAAGAGCACCCTATATCGCGCAGTCGCCCGCGGCCTTCGAGTGCCGCAGCTACCTTACGCTCGGCATCGGCAACTCGCGCGAGATCATCCTCGGCGAGGTGCTCGCGGCTCACATCCGTTCGGACATCGTGAACCCTCGCCTCCATGTTGACCCTGCCGGTCTCGATGCCATCGGCCGCATGGGCGGCCACGGCTATTCGCTGACCAGCGAGACTTTCGACCTCCCGACGATGAGCATCGAGCAATGGGAAGAGCGCAAGCGGGCCATGGAGTTGAGGACGCAACATGCATAACGCAGGCAAACGGACACTCATGACCGCCGCGTGGGTTGTGGGGCATGAAGCCGGCGAGCACGTCCTCATGCCGCGGGGCGAGGTGGTCTACCAGGACGGAGAGATCCTCCATGTCGGCCATGGATTTCCCGGCGATGTCGACGAGCGCATCGACTGCGGACAGGCTTTGATCGCCCCGGGCTTCATCGACCTCGATGCCTTGTCCGATCTCGACACCACGATCCTGTCCTTCGACAACCATCCGGCATGGCGCAAAGGGCGGGTATGGCCGAAGTCCTACATGGATGCCGGTCCTTACGAGATGTATTCGCTCGAGGAACTGGTCTTTCAAAAACGCCATGCTTTTGGCCAGCTCATCCGGAACGGCGTCACCACAGCGCTTCCGATCGCCTCGCTCTACTATCGGGAATGGGGTGAGACGGTCGAGGAATTCGAAGGAGCCGCGGACGCGGCGGCGGAGCTTGGCCTGCGCGTCTATCTCGGCCCCGCCTACCGAACCGGCAATCCCCATGTCTTGCCGGATGGCGGCATCGAGCTGTTCTTCGACGAGCAGCGCGGCCTCAAAGGGCTGGAGGACGCGATCGCCTTCTGCGGCCGGATGGAGGGACGGCATGGCGGGCTGGTCCGGACCATGCTTGCGCCGGACCGGATCGAGACGTGCACGGCTGAGCTGCTGCGCCGCACCAGCTCGGCCGGCCGCGAGCTTGGCGTTCCAGTGCGGCTGCATTGCTCGCAAGGCGAGTTCGAGCGTCAGACCGTCGGTCGCCTTCACGGCATGAGTTCCGTCGAATGGCTGGAAAGCCTCGACTTCCTGACCGACAGGACCCTGTTGCCGCACGGCACGCATGTCAGCCCGTCGCGCTTCGCGCCGGGACCGGGGCGGGATCTCGAGATCGTCGCGGAGAGAGGCGCGGTCATCGTGCATTGCCCGCTTGTCGCTGCCCGCTTCGGCAAAGGGCTGGAGAGCTTCGCGTCATATCGCGCGCGCGGCATCCGCATGGGGCTTGGCACCGACACCTCGCCGCCGGACATGCTGCTCAACATGCAGATCGGCCTGATGGTCTGCCGCATCGCCGAAGGCCGGGCCGATGTCTGCCGCGCCGAAGACTATTTCGACGCCGCCACGCTGGGCGGAGCGGATGCGCTGGGGCGGGCCGATCTCGGGAGGCTCGCTCCCAGCTGTCGGGCCGATCTGGTGGTCTGGGACCTTGCCGGCCCGGACCTCGGCCAGGTCATCGATCCCATCCAGACACTGATGATCTCGGCATCGGGGCGCGACGCGAGAACGGTGGTGATCGACGGCCGCACGGTGATGCGCGAGCGGCAAATTCCGGGGATCGACCCTGTCGCCGACGCGGTGCGCGCGCAGCGCCAATTCGAGGGGCTGATGCAGAAATATCCGCAGCGCACCTTCGGCCATCCTCCGGCAAGCGAGATATTTTCGTCAGCGTACCGGATTGTCGAAAGGACATCCGACTGAGACGGCCCACCGAAGGAACGCGAACATATCGCTCTAAGTGGCTGCCGTCCGCTGCTTTACCGCTGCCTGGATGAGCCGGTCGGCAAGGATCGCGAGGAAGGCGATCGACAGGCCGGCGATCAGGCCCATGCCGGCATCGGCCTTGCCAAGCGCGACATAGACCGCCTGCCCGAGATCGCGAGTGCCGACAAGAGCTGCGATCGCCAACATCGAGAGCGCCGCCATGATGGTCTGGTTGAGGCCCAGCATGACGACCGGCAGCGCCAGCGGCAGCTTGGCTTGCAGCAGCGTCTGCATCGGCGTCGCGCCCATTTGCTCGACCGCCTCGACCACGTCGGCGCGCACATGCCGCAGCCCATGCTCGACATAGCGGATCGGCGGCACGATGGCGTAGAGCATGATGGCGATCAAGGCGGTGAACTCACCGACCTTGAAGAACATCAGCGCCGGGATGAGGAAGACGAATTGCGGCATGGTCTGCAGCGCGTCGCAGATCGGCTTCAGGATGCGCGAGACGCGGTCGCTATGCGCCGCCCATATCCCCAGCGCGCCGCCGACAAGCAGGCAGAGCAGCACCGCCAGCGTGCAGAGATAAAGCGACTGCACGAGTTGCGGCCATAGCCCGTTGACCAGGATCAGCGCGAAACCGGCAAGCGCGAAAAGACCGAGCCGAAAGCCCGCGACCTGTCCCGCAAGCAGCGCGACGGCGAGGATGAAGACGGGCCAGGGAAGACCGAGGAACCCGGTGTAGAGGATGAGGCCCGCAGCCAGCACCGCCAGGGCCGCCCGCCAGCCGAGGCCGCGCAGCACCAACCCGGCCGCAGCGAGGGCGAGAGCGAAATAGGCGGCTGCCGCCGCCGGTGGCAGCGCGAAGCCCCAGATGACCGGCGTGGCGGAGCCCGAAATGCCGACCCGCAGCGGCAGAAGTAGGCAATAGAGGACCGCGTTGCGGACACCGTCGAAGAACCAGGCATAGTCGCGCACGACCCCAAGCAGCCACTGGTTGACGGCGCCCATCTCCATACGCAGCCCGGTTTCCGGCAAAAACGCTCCATCCGGCGCGACGAGGCGGATGACGACCGCGAGGCCCAGAGCGAACAGCAGCGATAGGATGAGCCGACGCGACGTCATCCACCGCATTGCGTGCGTCGGCCCGGCCTCCGGCTCCCTGGCAAAACCGATGGTCAGGCGGTCGATGAGGATGGCAAGCAGCGCGATGACCAGGCCGGAGAGGATGCTCTGGCCGAACTCGGCCTTGCGCATCGAGGACAGCACCTCCCAGCCGATGTCCTCGAAGCCGCCGATGATGGCGGCGACGATGACCATCGACAACGCCGCCATGGTCGTCTGGTTGAAGCCGACGAGAAGCTGCGGCAGAGCGGTCGGCACCTCGACCTGCCAGAATTGCTGGCGACGGGTGCAGCCGCTCATCAGCCCGGCCTCGCTGATGGCGTCCGGCACGCGGTCGAGGCCGAGCATCGTGTTGCGCACCATCGGCGGCGTCGCATAGATGGCGCTGGCGATCAGCCCGACCACCGGCCCGAAGCCGAACAGAAGCAAGAGCGGTATGAGATAGGCGAAGGCCGGCACGGTCTGCATCAGGTCGAGCGCGCCGAGCAGGATCGGGCGCAGGCGCGGGCGAGCATGGCCGAGGGCGCCGAGGACGAAGCCGAGAACGGTCGAGATTGGCACAGCCAACAGCACGAGCGCCAGCGTGTTCATGCTCTGCGGCCAGTAGCCGGCGAACAGAATGTAGGCGAGCGCGAGCACCGCGAAGATCGCCAACCGGCCACCGCTCGATGCCACGGCAAGCGCCGCCACCGCAATCATCAACGCCGGCCAGGGCAGCCAGGCGAGCACCAGCCGCGCGCCGCGCATCGGCGCGTCGAGCATGGCCGACAGCGCCCGGAACGCCGGCTGGACGACGGCGACGACGGCGTCGGTCACGGCGTTGACTTGAGCGGCCAGCGGCAGTGTCCATGCCTTGGGAAAATTGACCAGCCAGGGAAAGTCCGTTTTCAAGAACAGGCAAAGTGCCGTCAGCACGGCGAGAGCGCACCAGGGAAGGAGGGCCGGATCCACTGCGAACCTCGATGAGGAGCGCAATGTCGCGGCCGGCGCCGTCATGACCGCGTGCCCCTCGCCTGCTCGCGCTCCAGCACGGCAAGCACCGCGCCTGCGTCGAGCACCATCGGCGGGCTGTCGCCGGCGCCGGTCACGGTGAAGGCGGTGACGCCTGAGGCCAGCTTCGGGATCAGCGCTTCGAGGCTAGTATCGGCGGCGATGGTCTTTTCAGGCAGCGCTACTCCGTTGGCGGGCGTCGCGACATCGCCCGCCGTGATGACGCGCAGCAGCGGCATGTCCTCGGTGAACTGCGCGACATAGTCGTCGGCGGGATTGAGCACGATGTCGGCCGGGCGACCGATCTGGACGATCTTGCCGGCGCGCATGATCGCCAGCCGGTCGGCCAGGCGGAAGGCTTCGGCGATGTCGTGGGTGATGAAGATGATCGTCTTCTTCAGCATGCGCTGCAGGCGCAGGAACTCGTCCTGCATCTGGCGGCGGATCAGCGGGTCGAGCGCCGAGAACGGCTCGTCGAGGAACCAGAGCTCCGGCCCGACGGCGAGCGAGCGGGCGATGCCTACGCGCTGCTGCTGGCCCCCGGAAAGCTGATGCGGGAACGCGGCTTCGCGGCCCTCGAGCCCGACCAGCGCCACCATCTCGCGGGCGCGGGCTTCGCGGTCCTTCGCCGGCTTCCCCTGGATCTTCAGCGGGAAAGCGACATTGTCGAGTACGCTCAAATGCGGCAGCAGGCCGAAATTCTGGAACACCATGCCCATGGCGTGGCGGCGCAGCTCGATGAGCTCCCTGCCGCTGGCCTGGAGCAGGTTCTTGCCGTCGAGCAGGACTTCGCCGGCGCTCGGCTCGACCAGGCGCGACAGGCAGCGGACCAGCGTCGACTTGCCGGAACCGGAGAGACCCATGATGACGAAGATCTCGCCGGTCGCCACCTCGAAGCTGGCATCGACCACGGCAGGCAGATGCGCTTCGGCGCGCAGCCGCTCGGCCAGCGCATCGGGATCGATCACATAGCCGCGTGAGTCGAAGTAGTAGCCGGGACGCCGGCCGTAGACCTTCCAGACGTTGCGGCAGGCAAGCTTTATCGGGCGCGCGGCGGCGTTCATCGGTGACTGCCCTGGCCTTGCCCGGTCCCGCGTATCACGGGAGCCAGGCGTTGATTGCCTTCAGCCCTTGCCAGGCACATCGGCGGATTATCCCTTGGCGGCATCGACCCAAGGTTTCCACACCGTCTCGTTCTTGTCGATCCATTCCTTGACGACGGCGTCGAGGTCCTTGCCCTGCTTGTCGACGGCCAGCATCATCTTCTCCTGCTCGCCGGCGTCCACCTTGAAGGCTTTTAGGAAGGCGTAAGCCACCGGCCATTTGGCGCCGAAGCCCGACCAGACGATCTTGTCGACGTCAGGCGGCGTGATGCAGTGCTCGTTGGTTTGCTCCTTGCAGGGCGGCATGGTGACCCAGCCGACGTCGTTTTCGGCAAGCGCATAATGCGGCCCCCAGAACATCATTACCAGCGGCTTCTTGGCGGCCTCCGCGGCCTCGAGCTCGGCCACCAGCGCGCCTTCCGAACCGGCGGGCACGGCGGTGTATTGCATGGAATTGTCGGCAATGATCGTTGCTGCTCGCGAGCCCCAGTCGGCGGGGTAGTCGAGGAAGCGCGCATTGGGCGCAGTCTCCGGCGTCGACAGCGCCTGGATGCATTCCGGTTTGTTGAGCGCCGTCCAATCGGGCAGGCCGGGGCAGACCTTCTCCATGTATTTCGGATAGATCCAGCCTTCACGCGTCTTCAGATCGAGCTTGCCGATATCCTCGATCTGCTTGGCGGCAAGCGTCTTAGGATAGATGTCGCCGACATTGTTCATCCACACCTCGACCGAGGCGCTGAGCGAGCCGTCGGCGAGACCGGAAAACTGCGGGAAGTTGCCCGCGGTCACATATTCGACCTTGTAGCCGAGCTTTTGCAGAAGCTGCCCGGCGATGTGGGTGGAGACGTGGGCGCCCGTCCATTCGAGCATTGCGAGCTTGATTGGCTCGTCCTTGGCGCCGAGGTCGGCGCTCAGGCCAGGCGTCGTGGCGGCAAGCGCCAGCGCCAGCCCAATTCCGGCATTTCTCAGTCTGTTCTTTGCGTTCGGCATGATGGTTTCCCCTATCTGGATGTTATGGTTTGAGCTGAATTCCATCTTGGATAGCGAGGCTTCCGCAAGCCTCCTGCGCGCCACTCCCCTGGCCGCAGGACACAATCGATCACTCGGTGAAGCTTATGACGTACCTCCCTTTCGATCGGCCCTGTTCGAGGGAGACAAGCGCGTCCGACACGTCATCGAGCCCGATGACCTCGACGGTCGTTTCAAGCGACTGCTCCGCGTGCATGGCGACCAGTTCGCGCATTTCCTGTCTGGTGCCGACGCTGGTGCCGGTGATGACGACGCCGGTGGCCGTCAGCCATTCCTGGATCAGAGGTACCGGCTGGAAGACCATGGCGGCCGCGATGATCCTGCCCCGAGGGCGGATGCCCGCGAGCATGGCGTCCCAGGTCGCGGTGGTCGGCGCGAAGTTGATGCAGGCGTGATATTTTTCACCCTTGGCGGCAAGGCGCGAAGGCAGGCCGGCATCGGCGATTTCGGTTTCCGCCGCACCGTAGCGGCTGGCGATCTCCAGCTTCGCCGGATCGCGATCGACCGCCAGCACCCTGACGCCGAGCCGGCTGGCGATCTGCACCGCATAGAGGCCGAGGCCGCCGCAGCCGAAGATGACGGCGCTCTCGCCTGCCCTCAGTCCAGCCCGCTTCACCGCACCATAGGCGGTGATGCCGGCGCACATCACCGGTGCGGTGGTCACCGGGTCGATGGTGTCCGGCAACGCTACCGCGAACCTGGCGTCGCAAACGACATATTCGGCAAAGGCGCCGGGCACGTTCAGACCGTGCGCCCGATGGTGCTGGCAGAAGGACTCGTAGCCATCCAGGCATTCGTCGCAACGGCAACAGGTGTCGTGGATCCACGGCACGCCGGCACAATCGCCCAGCGCCCAGCCGCTGACGCCGTCGCCGATCGCCTCGACGCGGCCGATGCCCTCATGGCCCATGACGAAGGGTGATGGCGCATGCGGCGGAACGCTCTCGCCGCGCCAGATGTGCACGTCGGTGTGGCAGACGCCGCAGGCCTGCAGCCGCACCAATATCTGACCGGGGCCGGCGACGGGACGCGGCACGCTGGTGACGTCCAGCGGCTCGCCATAGCCGCCAAGGACCGCGGCCCGCATCGTTTGTGTATGCAACGTCATCAAAACTCCGTCCGGCCCTCGCACGCTTCCGCTGCTAGGCCCGATACCGACGCCGCCTCGGGCATCGGGTTCCAGCTTGCTTTCGCAGCCTAAGCCTGCAAAAATCATATCACAATACAAAAATTTGTTAGAGCGTACAAAATTTTCGTCGGATATACGAAGCCCATGGCAGCCAAGGCAAGAAAGCAACGAACTCGCATCGAGGACATCAGGCGGGTCGAGCTGATCGAAGCGGCGCACCGCATCTTCCTGCGCGATGGGCTGAAGGGCCTGACGACGACCCGCATCTGCCACGAAGCCGGCATGTCGCAGGGCATCCTGACCTACTACTTCAAGGACAAGGATCAGGTGCTGTTCGAGATGGTGCGCTACGCCAACCGTGTCCTGATGGACGCAGTGGTGGTCAATCTGCGCCAGGCCGAGACCCGTTGGGATCGGTTGACGGCCATCGTCGACGGCAACTTCCCGGAAGAAAAATTCGAACGCAACACGGCCAATGCCTGGGTGTCGTTTTACGCCGAGGCCGCGCACAATCCGCGCTACGCCCGGCTGCAAGAGCTGTTCTACAAGCGCCTGCGCTCGAACATCGGCTCGGCGCTGTCGCCACTGTGGTCGAAAAGCGAAATCGACCAGTTCGTGCGCGGCTTTGCCGCCATGCTGGACGGCTTCTGGCTGCGGCGCGGCCATTCCGACGACGACATCTCGCATCTGGAAGCGAGAGCGCTGCTGGTCGAATATTCGGAAAAGATGCTTGGCGCGGCCATGGTGTCGACGCTGAAGCGGCTTCAGCTGCAGGCGGCGTGACGTTCTCGCCGGCAGTGAGCGGTTGGGAACGCTCCTTGCCGGCATCTGTCCATCAGCAATTCCGGGCGGAAAGCCGCTGCGCACTTTTCCCGGAATTGCCTGGGTTGCTACCATAAAGCGCCGCCGGTGATCTGGATATTTTCCATGGTGATCCCCTTGGCGAGATCCGAGCAGAGGAAGACTGCGAGCGCCGCGATCTCTTCCGGCTGCAGCATGCGGCCCTGAGGGTTGCCCTTCCTGAACTCATCCATCGCGTCCTCGACGCTGCGGCCCTTGCCTTCGCGTTCCACCACCTGCGCCACGTTGCGGCGCATCAGTTCGGTCTCGACCCAGGTCGGGCTGATCATCACGCAGGTGACGCCATGCGCGGCACCTTCCAGCGCCACACATCGGGTCAGCCCGAGCAGCCCGGCCTTGGAGGCGCAATAGGCGGGGTTGTCCTTCCAGCCGACCGAAGCGGCGGTCGAGCCGATATTGACGATGCGGCCCCAGCCGCGCTCGATCATGCCCGGCAGCACGGCGCGCGTGGCGCGGAAGGCGCCGGTGAGATTGGTGTCGACGATCTTGTCCCAGAGCTCATCGGAATGGCCGCAGACCGGCTGCTCGGCCGTGGTGCCCGCTGCGTTGACGAGGATGTCGGCGGGGCCGATAGCCGCCTGGGCCTCCGCAAAGAAGAGGTTGGTGAGAGCGCTGTCGCGCACATCGAGATGGGCGGCATGCACCTTGCTGCCATGCGCAGCAAGTGCGGTGCGGACGCGCTCTATTTCCTCGGCGCCGGGATAATAGGCGGCGTCCGCCCTACCCGCCTGCGGCGGCGCCACGTAAGAGCCAACGGCGACATTGGCACCGGCCTTGGCAAGCGCCGTTGCTATCGCAAAGCCCATGCCGGAAAAGCCGCCGGTGACGATGGCGCTGCGGCCGGTGAGGTTGGTCATCGCAAGCGGTCTCCGCGTTCACACTGCAAGATAGCCTCCGTCGACGACCATTTCGGAGCCGGTGACGAATTTCGATTCGTCGGAGGCGAGGTAGAGGACCATCCAGGCGATGTCGTTGGGCTCGCCGAGGAAGCCGATCGGATGACGCGACAGCGCCTTGGCCTTCTCCTGCTCGAGCGTTCCCAGGTCGCGCAGGTAGTTCTCGGTTTGCGGCGTCCAGATATAGCCCGGATGGATGGAGTTGCAGCGGATGCCATAATGCTGCTCGGCGCAGTGGACAGCGACCGCCTTGGTCAAGGTGCGCACGCCGCCCTTGGAGGCGCAATAGGCGGCAAGCTCGGCCTCGCCGATGATGCCGTCGATGGAGGAGAGATTGATGATCGATCCGCCGCCGGACTTCTTCATCAGTTTGATGCCTTCCTGGCAGCCCAGGAAAACGCCGTCGAGGTTGACCGCCATGGTGCGCTGCCATTCGGCTAAAGTGGTGTCCTCGATGTTTTTGGCAATCGCGATGCCGGCATTGTTGACCAGCACGTCGAGCCGCCCGAAGCGTTCCTCGATCGCTGCCATCGCTGCCAGCCAGTCCTCCGGATTCGAAACGTCGTGGCGCAGCGCCAGCGCCTCGCCGCCCGCTCCGACGAGCTCGGCTGCCGTGTTGCCGGCGAGGCCTTCGTCGATATCGCTGACGACCAGCTTTGCGCCTTCCGATGCCAGAAGAAGCGAAGACGCCCGCCCGAGGCCAAGCCCGGCCCCGGTGACCAAAGCTACCTTGCCTGCGACGCGGCCCATTCCGGCATCAGCCTCCCTAGTTAGCCGGCTCCAGCGGCTTGCCCAGCCAGTGACGACAAAACCCTTCGAGGTCCGGCTCGAAATCATGCACGATCGGATAGCCGGGAGCAGCCGCCTCGACCTCGTGCAAGGTGCCGCATTCTGGGCAGATGAATTCGCGGATCTCCATCCACTCCGGATCCGGCAGGTCGCTGTTGGGATAGATCTCGCGCAGCGTCTCCTCGCTGTCGCGAACGATGATCGCAGCCTTCAGCTTCCAGTTCTTGCGATAGTCGCCGAAGGAATGTCCGCATTCGCATTTCGTCACCCGCTCCTCGCCGCTCTGGCAGATGAAGAGGTGGTCGCCGACGGGGAGCAGGATCGGATCCTTCCAGCCGACGCGGTCCTGCAGCACCGCGACATATTTGAAGAAGCGGTCGTCGTCCTTGTAGGCGCTCATGATGCGGCGCGTCTGCGGCCATGGCAGCGTGCCGGCAACCAGATCGGCGATGACTTCCTTGCTGTATGAGGTCATGGTCCTTACTCCACTCCGAAGGTCGATTTGGCGTCGACATCCCAGAAGGTCGAAAAATCCTTGGTGAAGCGCGGCGAAAGCTTGATCGCGCTGGCATACATCTTCTTCACCTCGGGCGCGAAATCGGCTGCCTTCACGCGCTCGCGTTCCTTGGCGATCCATTCCGAAACCGGCTTGGCGCGCGCCAGGCGCTTCGCGCGCATCTCGGCGCGGTGGCGTTTGGTAGCCTCGATGTTGGCGACCGGGAATCCTTCCTCATCCTCGTCGAGCACGATGCCGAAGATGCCTTCGGCCGCATCCTTGGTGAGGAAACCGTTCTCGACATCCCAGGCGGTCTTGGCCGGATCGCGCTCCAGCACATCGCCGTAGCCGCCGCCGCCATTGTAGGAGTGGGTGAAGACGTCGCCCGTCTTGTGCGGCGCGGTGATATAGGGCCCCTCCAGCGTCACATGCTCGCCTTCCAGCCGGACCTCGAGCTCCGAGCGGTACGGGTTGGTGCCGGTGTGGTGCGCCAGCGGCGCGCCTTTCTCGGCGAGCGCGAAGATGTTCGAGTCGCGGACCGCGCGGTGCTTCTGGCAGGTCGGCGCCGGATAGCCGCCGCACAAGCCGCCATTGTCGAAGACGCGCGAGGAGTGCTCGGACGTCACCAGTCTCAGATGATCGGTCTTTGAGACCAGCCAGGTCGACAGGAAGGAGCAGCCGCCGCGATATTTGCCGGCGCCGCCGGAATTGGGAACGATGGAGCGGCCGATATAGAGCATCGGCATGTTCTGCTCCCAGATCTCGATATTGCCCATGTCGGATTCCGGGTTCCAGCCGACATAGGCGGTGTCGAGCCCGTCCTTGATGGCCAGCGCGCCCGAACCGGCGGCGGCGCATTCGAAATGCGCCATGCCGAAGGGGGTGCCGTACTGGCTCTGGCCGCCCATCTCGATCATCGGGCTGTTGACCTGGCCGACAAAGGCCTCCTCGACGAAGCCGCGGGCGATGAAGGAGCGCGACAGCAGTCGCTGGAACACGCCGAAGGCGGGCAGCAGCAGCGCCCAGGAGGTGGCGGTCGCCACCATCTCGTTGTCCGGGTTGGTCCAGGTGCCGGCGGGCAGCTTCAGCTCGGTCGCCATCCAGGCGCCGTCATTGACCAGGCCCTCGAAGTTCATGTGCTGGGTCAGCGTCACGAACATGCCGCCATCCATGCCGGCCGGCGTGCAGTTCATCGAATGGTAGCCCCAAGGCTGCGTGCCCTCGAAATCCATGATGATCTTGCCGTCGGTGGTGATCTCCATCTCGATCGGCATGTTGTAGAGCCAGTCGGGATCGCCGAGCGGCTGATAGCCGGGCTTGCCGGTGGTGACGTGGCCATAGAAGGTGTGGCCGCGATAGATGCCGGGCACGGTGAGCTGGCGCGTGCGGGCAAGCTGGGCGCGGCGGCCCTCCTCGATGAACTCCTTCGACACCTGCACCCAGTAGTCGAGGCCGATCTCGTCGATCAGCGCCTTGACGCTTTCGCGCATGTCGATGCAGGAGGCGACCTTGGCCTTCTCGTCCAGCACCCAGTAGATCGGCATCCTGAGATTGCGCTCGCAGCGGATGACATAGTCGCGCCGAAGCTCGTCATTCTCGCCGACCTTCTCGGCACAAACGAACAGACCCTCGGTGAAGCGCTCCTGCGCCAGCGCCACGTCGCCGCCGGGCGTGATGCCGCCGGCTTCGAGCTCATGGCAAACCGCGCCCGCCCAGCCGACGAGCTTGCCCGAATGGAAGATCGGCACGACGTCCATCACGTCCGGCACCTGCACGGTGCCGATGAAGGCGTCGTTGTTGGCGAAGATGTCGCCGTCGCGGATCTGCGGGTTTTCCTCGTAGCCGTTGCGGATCATCCATTTGATGAAGCGGCTCATCGTGTGCACATGCACCATGATGCCGTTGGAGAGCGCGATGGCATCGCCTTCCGGCGTGTAGATGGCGACGACCATCTCGCCGACCTCGCGCACGCCGGGCGAGGCCGAGATGCGACGCGCCATCTCGCGCGCCGACACGCAATATGCGCGCAGCTTGGTGTGCAGGGTCTCGAACTTCAGCGGATCCTGGTTGCGCAGCTTGAGCTCGGTGATGCCGTCGTAGCAGCCGGTTTCGTCCATCAGCCTTTCGGATTCGATCAGCCGCTCGCGGATGCGGAGCGCGGAGGCGGGTTTGTCCAGCATGGCGTTCGCCCTCTCAAGCATGGGAGTAGTGGAGCAGCGTCCATTCGTCGACGAAGACGCTGTCCTGCGGATGGACGACGAGCGTCGTCGCCGGATGTTCGATGATGGCCGGGCCGATCACCTCGTGGCCGGGCTGCAAAAGATCCATCTCGTAGAGATTGGCCTTGTGCCAGCGGCCGCCGACATAGGCTTCGCGCACGCCCTTGTGGGCCGACGCGGGATCGGACGTGCCGAGCGGCCGCTTGACCAGCATCGGCTTCACCTTGTCGGCGGTGGCGATCAACCCGAGCTCGGTGATCGAGAAGCCGGCCTCGCCATAGCGCGAGACGCGGTGGTTGACCTTGGCGTAGACCGCCTCGAACTCGGCGATGACCTTGCGCATGTCGTCGGCCGAGCTAATGGCTGACAATGGCGCCATCACCTCGACGTCCTCGAGCTGACCGGTGTAGCGCATCATCAGGAACGGCACGGTCTTGATCTTGGGGAGCGCGTGGCCGTCGGCGACCATCTCGTCGACCGCTGCCCTGGTCAGATCGTTCCAGACCGCGGTGACCTTGGCGCCGAAAGCCTGCAGCTCGTCGTCGCTTGCCCGCGCACCGATATCGATCTGCGTCGACACCGAATGCCGGCGCATGAAGTCGGCGGTGGTGCAGCCGAAGGCAGAGAAGGCTGCGGCGAACTGGAAGGTGATGATCTCCTTGAAGCCGATGCCGCGCGAGCATCCGGCGAGGTGCAGCGGCCCCGAGCCGCCATAGGACAGAAGCGTGAATTCCGAGGGATGGATGCCTTGTCCGGAAATGACCCGGCGCAGCGCATTGTTGGCGTCGGCCTCCAGCATGTCGATCATGCCTTCGGCGGCTTCCTCGACGCCGACGCCGAGCACGCGGGCGCATTTCTCCTCGAAGGCATTCCTCGCCTTCTCGACCTGCAGCACGACCTTACCGCCGAGGAAGTAATGCGGGTTCAGCCGGCCGAGGATGGCGTCGCAGTCGGCGATGGTCGGCTCGGTGCCGCCCTTGGCGAAGCAGATCGGGCCGGGATCCGAGCCGGCGCTTTCCGGTCCGAGCGAGACCTTTTTGGTCAGCGGATCGACCTTCAGGATCATGCCGGCACCGGCGCCGATCGTATCGAGATGCAGCGTCGGCACGTTCAGCTTGAAGCGGTCCATCAGCGGCTCGTTCTCGATCCGCGTCTGGCCGCGTGTGATGACGCCCATGTCGAAGGAGGTGCCGCCCATGTCCGAGCAGATCAGCGAGTCGTTGCCGATCAGCTTGCCGACATAGGCCGCACCGAGGATGCCGCCGATCGGGCCGGAGATCATCGTCTCGTGCAGGCGCGGATGGTCGATCGAGGTGAGGCCGCCGAAGGAGAGCAGCGTCTGGACGCCATATTTGAAACCGTATTTCTTCGAGACGTCCTCGATGCCCTTCAACTGCCTGCGGCCGCGCGAGGTGGCGTAGGCCTCGATCAGCACCGAGTTCAGCCGCGACTGCTCGCGGATGACCGGGCGCACCTCGTGGCTGGTGTAGACGAGGATGTCAGAGCCGGCGGCGGCGATCTCCTCGCGGCAGATCTCGGCGATACGCTTCTCATGCGCCGGATTGACGTGCGAGAAGACGGTCATGATGCAGATCGCCTCGACCTTGTCGGCGATCAGCTTCCTCGCGGCCGCATGCACCTCGTGCTCGTAGAGCGGCAGGATAACGTCGCCGAACTGGTCGATGCGCTCGGTGACGCCATGCGTGCGGCGGCGTGGCACGAGCGGATCGGGATGGTGGTGGGTGACCGCGTGCAGCCGGTCGGCATAGGAATAGTCCGCCCAGGCCTGAAGGCCGCGGCCCATCAGGATCATGTCCTCGAGGCCCTTGGTGGTGATCAGCCCGAGCTTGCGGCCGGTGCGCGACAGCAGCGTGTTGAGCATGCCAGTGCCGGAATAGAGCACCACGTTGACGCCCGAGAACAGATCCTGCAGCGAGATGCCCCAGGCGTCGGCCGCGTCCTCGGCCGAAGCGAGAAAACCTTCGGCCTCATTCTTCGGCGTGGTTGCCGACTTGCCGATCTTGAAGTGACCGTCCTGATCGACAAGGATCGTGTCGGTCATGGTGCCGCCGGCGTCGATGCCGATGACGATTGGGTTGGTGGTGATCTGGTCCACGGGTCGCTTTCCCTTGCCGAGAATGACCACAGGCTAGATTCGACTGGCCGGATCGCGCCATATACCTAAAGACACAATGACCGCGCGGCGCGGTTCGCCGAGAAAAGGGCATGCGCATGGGCAATATCTGGGCGCCGCTGGCAAAGGCGATCGCAGCCACCGGCACGGACCGGCATGTCGATTGCCTGATCGACCTGATCGGCGCCGACATCGCGCACGACCTGGTGACCGTGACGCGCTACTCGGCGACCAAGACGCCGGAATTCGTCAAGCACCGGCGCTTCTCCGACGAGATGGTGCGGCGCTATCTCGACAATTACTACGTCTTCGACCCCTTCTATGCCTCGTGGCGGCGCGAACGGCGCCTCGGCATCATGCCGCTCAAGGGGCTGGCCGACGAGGAAGCCAAGCGCGGCCAGTACATAGCCGGCTTCCTGGCGCAATCGGAGATCTGCGACGAGGTCGGCATCATGCTGGCCGACGGCGGCGACTGGTGCCTCGGCATCTTCCTCGATCGTTCCACCGTATCGTTCAAGGACAGCGAGATTTCGCTGCTGACCGAACGGCTGCCGGTGTTCGAGGCGCTGCATGCGCTGGACATCAAGGCACGCGGCAGCGACTTTTCCCGCACCTCGGCGCCGAGCGGCCCGGGCGCCTCGCCGCAGCAGAAGCCGAGCATTCCGCCGAGCCTGTGGCCCGAGCTTTCGCTGCGCGAGCGCGAGCTGGTGCAGCTCATCCTTGCCGGCCATCCGACCGCCAATATCGCCGCACGACTCGGCATCACCGTCGGGACGGTCAAGAACCATCGCCGCCGCATCTATGAAAAGCTCGACATCACCACCGAGCGCGAGCTGTTCCTGCAATTCTTCCAGCACCGGATCGACGGCTAGACCCACGGCGTGAATACAGCATACCCCTCGGCCTCAAAGCGGCCGACCTCGGAGGACAGCCTTCCAGCGTCGCAACCGGGTCCGCAGGAACACCCGAGCGCCAAACGGCAGAGATGGCCTGCCCGTCACCCGGCCCGTCTCGTGCTGCAGGCGTCGACCAACTAGCTGTGCGAGCCGGTAGCGCGGATGCGTGTCAAGTTGACCAATTCGCCCCGCCAAGCTCTCGAGCAGAGGCCTTGATCGCCAGGCCAGATAAGCTTCATAGGCGGGCGGTGTTTCGATGAGGTGGCGAAGATAGGCCGCCAGCTCCGCCGGTGTGCGGAAGGACGCGGCGTCGATGTAGGAATTGTCCGGGACGAATTCGGCGGCATTGGGTGCGCCGAGATAGACCGGCACCGTGCCGGCCTCCAGCGGGTCGAACATCTTCTCTGTGACGTAGTCCGGCGCGATCGAATTCTCCAGCGCCAGGCAGAAATGATAGCGGCCGATGGTTTCGAGCTTGGTTTGCCGGCCAAGGTCGGGTCCCGAGATATGCCTGTTGGGATTGAACTTGCCATAGCGGTCGACGCCAATGCCGCGGGAAAGCTGTGCGACAAGGCCGGCACGCCCGCTTAGATCGATATTGGAAGACTGAAAATGCACCGCCGCCGCGTTTTCCGTCTTGGGCGGGATCGTCGCCTTGCGCGCGCTTTCCCACCAGCCGGCGTCCGGAAGGTACGGCGTCCAGACGTCCGATCCGGTTTCGTAGGTCATGGTGATGTCGAAGTGCCGCATGAAGGCGGCGTCCGCCATGATGGGATAGTTGACGACACTCTCCATCGACCAGGCAACCCAAAGCTGGCCGGGATATTTGCGGGCGTCGCCGATCTCGCGAAAATTCGGCAGATGGAAGACCACGGCGTCGGCCTCCGAGAGCCGTCGCCGGTCATTGGTCCACTCGACCGGAACGGTACAGGCCGACGCAGCCGCAATGTCGACCGGCTTATCGAAGACGCGGGTGTAAAAAAGGATCAGCGGAACTTTCGACGTCATCGGCCCCCTTCCGCTCAGTCGATCCGTTGTTCTTATGCTTCGATGGGCAATCGGGAAAGGGGTAGGCGGTTGGTCCAAAACCGACCCCTGGATGTCAGTCGTGCAATTCCCTGGAAATCGGCGGATCGATCGTGAAGCTGGAAAATGTAGCTTCGAACCCTTCGCGCTGCGGCGAGCAACACATCATGCCGACATCGACGGTTCGCGAGACCGGGAACCATGCCAGCCGCACCGGTTTCCAGCGGCCGTCCGCGACATCCCGATACTGGATGCGGATCGCCTCGGCGTGGCGGGTGAGACGGATCCGGACGCCGTTCGGATCCGCGGCAATGGCGACCAGCGACCAGTCGGACCTGTCGTTGGTGACGACGACGGAAAAATAGGCGAGGCCATCCGTGTATTCGATCCCGGCCTTGATCCAGTGCGTCTCGCTCAGGCGCAGCATCAGGCCGGCCTGATCGTAAAGAACCTTGTACTCACCCTTGACGGTGACCTCGGCGCTGAAGTCTCCCTCGACCGGCTGATAAAGGAAATGGCCATTGTCGCGCCAGAAGCCATAGAAGGTCTCACGCCAGAAATCGGTCTCCTTGCCGGTGCGGACATGGAGCGTCCCGTCGCCGAACACATGGTGCGGCGGCGGGTTGAGCCAGGTCATTCCGGCAAGGTCCGACGTCATTGATCCAGTAACTTAGCCGGCAAATGTATAGGCCGTCTTCACGGTGGTGTAGAACTCCATGGCATATCGGCCCTGCTCGCGCGGGCCGTAGCTCGAGCCCTTGCGGCCGCCGAACGGCACATGGAAGTCAACGCCCGCCGTCGGCAGGTTGACCATCACCATGCCGGCTTCGGAATTGCGCTTGAAATGGGTGGCGTGCTTCAGGCTGGTCGTGCAGATGCCGGAGGTCAGGCCGAAGGGCGTGTCGTTGGCGACGCTGAGCGCCTCGTCATAGTCCTTGACGCGGATGACATTGGCAACCGGACCGAAAATTTCCTCGCGCGAGATGCGCATGGCATTGGTGGCGCCGGTAAACAGAGCCGGCCTGAGATAGAAGCCGGGCGTCTCGCGTTCCAGCCGCTCGCCGCCGAAGGCGAGCTCGGCGCCCTCCTGGCGGCCGATGGCGATATAGTCCTCGTCCTGCTTGAGCTGGGTCTGGTCGACGACCGGGCCGATCTGGGTCTTGGCGTCCAGCGCGTCGCCGATGACGAGCTTGTCCAGGCGCTCCTTCACCGCCTCGACAAAGCGGTCGTGGATGCCTTCGGTGACGATCAGGCGCGAGGACGCCGTGCAGCGCTGGCCGGTCGAGAAATAGGCGCCGTTGACGGCGCAGTCGACGGCCACCGCGATGTCGGCATCGTCGAGCACGACGAACGGGTTCTTGCCGCCCATCTCGAGCTGGAACTTGCGCATATGCTCCACACTTGCCGCGGCGACGCGTTTTCCGGTGCCAACCGAACCGGTGAAGGAGATGGCGTTGACGTCGGGGCTGTCGAGCATGGCCTGGCCGACCACCGAGCCCTTACCCATGACCAGGTTGAGCACGCCCTTGGGCAGGCCGGCGCGATGCAGGATGTCGACGATGGTCCAGGCGCTTTCAGGAACCAGCTCCGCCGGCTTGAAGACGATCGTGTTGCCGTAGGCGAGCGCAGGCGCAATCTTCCAGGCGGGAATCGCGATCGGGAAATTCCACGGCGTGATGATGCCGACGACGCCCACCCCTTCCCGCGTCATCTCGACGCCGACGCCCGGCCTGACACTGGGCACCATCTCACCGGAGAGACGCAGCGTCTCACCGGCGAAGAAATCGAAGATCTGCGCCGCACGAATGGTTTCGCCGACACCTTCGGCCAGCGTCTTGCCTTCCTCGCGGGCGAGCGATCGGCCGATCTCGTCCTTGCGCGCCATGATCTCGTCGGCGGTCTTCTTCAGCACCGCGTGGCGGGCCAGCGGCCCGGAGCGCGACCAGGCCGGGAAGGCCGCCTTGGCGGCCGCGATGGCCTGTTTTGCCTCCTCCGGCCCGGCCGAAGCGTATTCGCCGACAACGTCGTTGGTGTTCGACGGGTTGATATTGCGCGAGCCGGGCTCGCCCAGCCATTCGCCATCGATCAGGTTCTTGCGGAGCACGGTCATCTTCATTCCTTCGAGATTGGCAGGGTGGCAAAGCGCCGGTCATTTGTCAGACAAATGATATACGCATTGTCCGCTGAAAGGTCTACCCGAGACCCTTGGATAAACCTAGGCGCACGGCGGCGGAAGTCCATCGCGCCCGTCCGCGACGACCTGTCACGACGTGACGCTTGATGGCCTCAGACGGAGAACGACCAGAACAGGCAGGCGAGCGCCACCGCGGCGAAGATGACGAAGAACAGGCTTCTGAGCAGGATGTTGCGGCGAAGCTCGTTCATGGTGAGATGCGCGGCGACGATCGCCGCGACGAAGAGGAAGCGCCAGTTGAGAAGCGCCCAGATCACGTCGTGCTGACCGAAGGCCCATCGGGCGACAAGCGAGCCGACAATGGTTGCGAACAACACAATCGTCGCCCAGAAGATCGCGTCGGCGGCATGGGTCAGCACGATCCCGGCGGCGCGGATCGGCAGGATCATCATCAGCAGGGCGCTGAAGAAATAGACGGCGGCGATGGCAAGGAAGGAACCCGCATCAGCAATGCCGTCGAGACGCTTCACGCCGAAGGCGCCTTGGGGGTAGCCGTGCCTGGCGACCGCCAGCGAGAGCGCCATCAGCAAGGCGCTCAAAACCGTGACCAGTGCGAATGTGCCGAGGGCCTTGCTCATGCCTTTTCCTGTCGAGACGAATCAACAGGAGTTTAGCAGAGGCAGGGCCTCAGACGCCGCAATTCACCGCTCGACGTTCTCGAAGGCGCCGACCCCCTGAGCAATCAGGTTGGTGGCCATGACCAGCGAGACGATTGCCGCCGAGTTGAAGACCACCACCCACCATTTGCCGCCGGTGAGGAAGCCGTAGCCTTCGGCCACAGCGAGGCCCCAATCGGCGGACGGCGGCTGAATGCCAAGGCCCAGAAAACTCAGCGTTGCGATCGAGAAGAAGGCGTAGCCCAGGCGGGTGACGAGCTCGATGAGGATCGTCTCCCTGATGTTGGGCAGGATCTCCAGGACCATGATGGCGAAAGCGCTTTCGCCACCGAGACGCGCGGCGCTGACATAGTCGCGCTCGCGCTGTTCACGCACCGCGGCGCGCACCGTCCTTGCCACCAGCGGCGTGTAAGCCACGGCGATGACCAGAATGACGGTGAGGTTCGAGGGCCCAAGCGCAACCAGCGTCATGGTGACGAGCACGATGAAGGGAAAGGCCATCAGCGTGTCGAGCAGTCTCGCGCCTACGGCGTCGACCAGACCGTCGAAATAGCCAAGCACCAGCCCGACGATGGTGCCGCCGGCAACCCCGCCCAGCGTGGCGAGCGGCGCCACCAGCAGGATGTCACGCGAGCCGACCAGGATGCGGGAGAAGACATCCCGGCCAAGCTGGTCGGTCCCGAACCAGTGCGCGGCATCGGGCGGCGCCAGCATGGCGAGGAAATCCTCGGCGTAAGGATCGTAGGGAACCAGTCGATCGCCAAACAGAGCACAGGCGATCCAGAACAGAAGAATGAGCGAGCCGATGGCGACGGATGGAGCGAGGCCGCGAAGCGCACGGCCGACCTCGCCTTTTATCCGCGAGACCAGCGGCACGTGGCGAGGCGCCGGGAACTCCAACAGCTCCATCATGGCGACGCCCGCCGGCGCTGCCGCGGATCGAGCAGCGCCTGCACCAGATCGCCCGCCGCCGCCGACAGCACGAAGATCGTCGCCATGACGAGCACGCCTGCCTCGAGCATCGGGAAGTCGCGCGCCCTGGCGGCATTCAGCACCAGATTGCCGAGGCCCTGGATGCCGAACAGGGTTTCGATCACCACCAGCCCGCCGAGCATGTAGCCGCTCTGGGTGGCGAGCACCGCGATGGTCGGCGTCAGCGCGTTGGGCAAAACGTGCCGGACAATGACCTCAACGCGGTCGAGCCCCTTCAGCGTCGCGGTGCGCGTATAGTCCGCGGCCAGCGCCTCGATCATGCCGGCCCGCGTCATGCGCGCCAGATAACCGGCAAGGTTCAGCACCAGCGGCAGCGCGGGCAGGACGAGATAATAGCCGCTTGTCCAGAAGCCTGCCCCGTCAGGAGCGGCTCCGGTGATCGGAAACCAGCTCAGCCACAGGCCGAAAACCAGCAGCAGGAGCAGCCCGGAGACGAAGTCCGGGACGATGCCGAAGGAGATGCCGGCCAGAACGATCGCGCGGTCGACCGGGCGACCTTGGTTGAGGCCGGCGACGACGCCCGCTCCGACGCCCAGCGGCACGAGAAACAGCAATATGATGCCGGCAAGCGTCGCGGAGCGCCCGAGACTTTCCAGCACGAAAGGCGCGACCGGCGCACGCATGGACAAAGATGTGCCGAAATCGCCCCTGAGCGCCGCGCTGAACCAATGCCAGTATTGGACGAGAACGGGCTGATCGGCGCCGAGCTGCCTGTTCAGCGCGGCGACGGCTTCAGCATCGGCAAACGGCCCCAGCATGACACGACCGACATCGCCGGGCAGAACCTGCCCGGCGAGGAAGACCAGCGCGCTGACCAGCCACAGCGTGAGCAGCAGCGAGGCTACACGCGCCGACAAGGTGCGGCCCGTCAGCATAGGGTTGCGGCGCTCCAGCTGGCTTGACGTTTCCGCATCATGCCTGGACGAAGGAAACGCGGTCGAGCAGCAGATGCGAGATCGCGGTGAAGCGCACGCCCTCGACCTTCGAGCTGGCAATCCGGCTGTATTGCGAGAAGTAGCTGATGATCTCCGGCGTCTCGTCGAGCAGCAAGGTCTGGATCTTGCCGGCCGCGACACGCTGCGCCTGAAGGTCGCGCGCCTTGCCGTAGTCGACCAGCAATGCGTCATAGTCCGGATTCTTGAAATGCGCGGCGTTCCAGGCTCCGGTGCTCTTCAGCGTGGCGTTGAGGAAGATATCGGGCGTGCCGCGATGGCCGAAATCGGTGATGCCGAGATTTGAATCCAGCCAGGGCGAGCTGCCGAAGGTGGCCGAGCCGTAATAGGCGTCCTGCGGCAGGACGTTGAGCTTGATATCGATACCGGCCTTCTTGGCGAAGTTCTGGATCAGCACGGCGTAGTCGGGGATGTCGTAGGCGCGTTCGGTGGTCAGCGTCACCTCGAAGCCATTCGGCACGCCCGCCTCGGCCAGCAGCCGCTTGGCCTCGGCGATGTCCTGCTTGCGCTGCGGCACCGATGGATCGCTCGAGGGAAAGATCGGCGCGAACGGCGTGTCGTTGCCGGCGATGGCCCGCCCCTTGAGCAGACCCTTCACGATAGCCTCGCGGTCGAGGGTGAGCGCCAATGCGCGGCGCACCCGCTTGTCGGTGAACGGCGCCTGGTCGGTTCTGAGATGCACAGCGTCGTGCGAGCTCGCCTGCACGCTCAGCAGCTTGAAGTTGGGATTGCCCTCGATCGCCAGTTCCAGGCGCGTGGTGCTCGGGATGACGTCGAGCTGGCCGGCCTGCAGCGCCACGACCTGCGCCTGCTCGTCGTCGAAGAACTTGATCTCGACCCTGTCGGGCAGCGCCTTGTCGCCCCAGTAATCGGGATTGCGCACGAAGCTGGCGCCTTGCTTGGGACGGAAGGATTCGAGCTTGAAGGGACCCGTGCCGTTGAAATTCTTCTCGAAGTCGCCGGCATAGTCGGCCGGCAGGATCACGGCGTTGTAGACGTCGGATGAAACGTAGAACGGGAAGTTGCTGTTCGACTGGTCGAGATCGAAGGCGACGGTTTCATCGTCCACGATCTTGGCGCCGCCCTTGGATAGGATGCCCTTATAGGCCGACAGCGCCGACGAGCCGCTGTTCGGATCGACCAGGCGCTCGAAGCTCGCCACCACGTCCTTGGCGGTGACGGTGCGGCCATCATGGAATTTCACGCCCGGCCGCAGTTTGAACGTCCAGCGCTTCGCCGTCTCATCGGCCTCCCAGGACAGAGCGAGCTTCGGCTGCAGACCGTCCTTGGGATCGTCGAGGATCAAATACTCGCCGACCTGGCTGACGACGCCGATGCTGGCCGGGTCGGTGAGCGTGACGGGATCGATCGCCTTGGTCGGCTGTCCAAGCCCGACGCGCACCGTGCCGCCGGGGGCGGCGGCACGCGCCACGCCGCGAAAGCCGAGCCCTTGCGAGGCCGCGAAGCCGGTCAGGCCGATCAGCGCCGCATATTTCAGGAGATCGCGGCGTTTCAGATAGCCGGCGGCGTATTCGTCGACGGCGACATTCCAGATGTCGCCGGACAGATTGCGAAGGGAGTCGATTTCGTTGCGCTTGGTCATTTTTGCCTCTGTGAAAATCGTGGTTTTGAAATGAAGCGGAGACGACGGGGCCGGATCAGACCGGCTGGCCGTCGAGATGGATGCGGTCGACTGCTTGCGGATAGAAGGCGATCAGCCCCTTGATCTTCGGCATCTCGGCGATCGGATCGCGATAGCTCCAGGCGATGTCCTCGCGCAGCGAGCCATCCTTGAGGACGCCGGACCAGTAGGAGGCGATGCCCTTGTAGGGACATCGGGTCCTCGTCAACGAGGCCCTCAGCCGGTCGAGGCGGACATCCTCCGGTGGAAGATAGAAACGCGTCGGCAGATGTGTCTCGAACAGCAGTACCGGGCGGTGGCTGTCGGCGATCAGCTCGCCATCGAACCAGACCTCGACATGGCTCGCGCTCTGCAGCACGTCGATGCGGGCATAGGGATCGCGGGCGTGGACGAAGACCTCTTCCTCCTCCTCGAACCACTGGTCGACGAGGTTCCAGGTGAAAGCGATGCGGCCGGCGAGCGGCGCAAGGTTCTCGTCGGGAGGCGCCGTCAACGACCAGGCGGCATCGGCGGCGCGCCTGTCGCCCGTGTCGATATCCCAATATTTCGTCTCGCCGCCGACGGCATGCTGCTGGCCATGCTTCGACGGCTTCAGCACGGACTGGTCGACCGCCGAGAGCGGGAAGAAATAGATCGGCAGGAAATGGTTGGAACGCAGCACCAGCACGTTGCGGCTGTCGGCGATGACGCGGCCGGCGAATTTTACGCGGATGCGCTTGGGGCTGTGCAGGACATTGATCAGCTGCGGCGCGGTCGCCTCGCGCGGCTGCAATCTCGGTGCGGCGGACATGACGGCTCTCCTCAGGATACGGCGCGCTGATTGGCGCGCTGCTCGGCGAAGCGGTTGGCGGGACGGGCGACCCCGAAGCGGTCGCGCAGCGTTCCTGGTGCGTATTCGGTCGGGAAGGCACCGCGGCGCTGGAGTTCGGGCACGACCTGCTCGGCGAAGTTGACCCAGTCCTCCGGCAGCAGCGGGAACATCAGGTTGAAGCCGTCGGCGGCGCCGGCCTCGAACCAGTCCTGCAGCTGGTCGGCGATCTGTTTCGGCGTGCCGGCGACTGTCGGCACCGAGCCGCTGTTGGCGAGCTTGCGGGCGATCTCGCGCAGTGTCAGGTTCTGCGTGGCCCACTGCCTGACGCGGTTGAGCGAGGTGCGCCCGCCGTTGAAGGTGCTTTCATCCGGAAGCTGCGGCAGCGGACCGTCAGGCGGATAGGCCGAGAGATCGATGCCGCTCCAGCTCGACAGGAGATCGATGCCGACGCAGTCCGGCAGCAGCGTCTGCAGGTAGTCCTGCCTGTCGCGCGCCTCGGCCTCGGAAGCGGCGACGATCGGCAGGATACCCGGCAGGATCTTGAAGCTCTCCGGCCGCCTGCCGTGACGGGCGAGCCGCTCGTTGATGTCCTCTCGATATTTGATGCCGTCTTCCCTGGTGCTGTAGATGGCGAAATGGGCGTCGGCATGCGCGGTGGCGAAGTTCTTGCCGTCCTCGGACGAGCCGGCCTGGACGATCAGCGGATGCCCTTGCGGCGGCCGCGGGACATTGAGGGGTCCGCGCACCTTGAAATGCGTGCCGCGGTGGTCGAGCACATGGACCTTGTCCGGGTCGGCGAAATAGCCGCTGTCCTTGTCGAACAGCAGCGCCTCGTCTTCCCAGCTGTCCCACAGCCCCTTGACGATATCGAGGAACTCGGCGGCGCGCTGGTAGCGGAAGGCATGCTCGATGTTGCCGTCGCGGCCGAAATTGCGCGCCTCCTCGTCCATAGCCGAGGTGACGACGTTCCACGACGCCCTGCCCTGGCTGATATGGTCGAGCGAGGCGAACAGGCGCGCCACGTTGTAAGGCTCGCTATAGGAACTCGACGCGGTTGTGATGAGGCCGATGTGCCTGGTGACGCCGGCCAGCGCCGACAAGAGCGTCAGCGGCTCGAGGCGGGCATTGGCGTAGTGGGCGACGCCGCTTTTCACCGAATCCCAGATCGATACGTGGTCGGCGACGAAGATGGTGTCGATCCGGGCGCGCTCGGCGGCCTGCACCAGCTCGCGATAGTAGTCGAAGCCAAGCACTTCCCGTCCGGGCGCGCGCGGATGTCGCCACGACATGCGGTGATCGCCCTGCGGGTTGAAGAAGAATGCGCTGAGGATCATGTGGTTTCGCGCCATGCCGGCCTCCTTCCAAATCCGCGACGGAGACGCCGGCACCACATCTTTCAGTGCGGCGGCAGTCCCTCGATCTTTGAAAGGCTAGATTGCGTTCAGCATTAATTCGAGTAATTTTATAGAGATTATATACTCAACATGCGGAAGCGATTGCCCCTGATGAGGGCATGGGAAGAAAGTGGTTTCGAGGTCTTGATGTCCCCTTCAGTGCTCAACGTGGAAAAACTTTCCATCGCCTATGGCGGGAAAAGAGGATGGCAATCCGCCGTCGACGGGGTGTCGCTCGCCATAGGCCAGGGCGAGGCGCTCGGACTGGTCGGCGAGTCAGGTTCGGGAAAGAGCTCTGTGGCTTTAGCCCTACTGCGCTATCTGCCAGGGAATGCCCGCGTCGCCGCCTCGGCGCTGGAGTTCGAGGGCCGCGAGCTGCGCGGTCTTTCCGGCGAAGAGCTGCGCGGCTTGAGGGGCGACCGCATCGCGGCCGTCTACCAGCATCCCGGTGCAGCGCTCAATCCGGCCATGACGATCGGCCGCCAGATCGGCGAGACGATCATGCGCCATCGCCCGGTTCGTCACGAGGAAGCGTGCTGGCGTTCGGCCGAACTGCTCAAGCGCGTGCGGGTCGGCAATCCCGAGCGGGTGCTCGACCTCTACCCGCACGAGCTTTCCGGCGGCATGCAACAGCGCGCCAACATCGCGATCGCCATCGCTCTCGACCCGGCGCTGCTGGTGCTGGACGAGCCGACGACGGCACTGGACGCCAGCGTGCAGTCGGAGATCATCGCCATCCTCGACGACCTGCGCCGGGAACATAAAACCAGCATCCTTCTGATCAGCCACGACATCAACCTGATCCGCCGCTCCTGCGACCGGGTGGCGGTGATGCAGTCAGGCACGGTGGTCGAAAGCGGCGGCGTCGAGAATGTTTTCGACAACCCTTCTCATGCCTACACCAAGGCGCTCATAGCCTCGATCCCTGCCCTCAACTTCACCAAGCGCGACGGCAAGCTGGCCGAGATCGGCACGACCGAGCTCGATCAACCCGAGACGGCCGCCAGCCTGTTCGGCTCGAAGGCGGACCGGCAGGTCGCCATCGCCTGCAAGGGCGTCGGCCATTCCTTCGGCTCGCAGGCCGTGCTGCATAGTGTCGATCTCAGCATCGGCCAGGGCGAAACCTTTGGCCTGATCGGCGAATCCGGCTCCGGCAAGTCGACACTGGCGCGGATCGTCACCGGACTGCAGGCACCGATCGAAGGATCGGTCGAGCTGTTCGGCAAAAGGGTCGCGGCTCGCGCCGAGAGGCGGGCACCGGCCGCGCGGCGGGACGTGCAGATGGTCTTCCAGTCCCCCGACCGCACCCTCAATCCGCGCCACCGGATCGGCAGGATCCTCAGCCGACCGCTGCGGCGGCTTGCCGGCCTCAGCCGCCGCGATGCGCGGGAGCGTGTCGGCGATCTGCTGCGGTCTGTGCGACTGGCGGGCACGACCGTGGAACAGAAGCCGCGCTCGCTTTCCGGCGGCCAGCGGCAAAGAGCGGCTATCGCGCGCGCCTTCGCCGGAGCGCCGAAAGTGGTGGTGCTGGACGAACCGACCTCCGCGCTCGATGTCTCGGTGCAGGCGACCGTCCTCAACCTGCTCAACGACCTGCAGCGGGAAAAGGATACGACCTACCTGTTCATCAGCCATGATCTCAGGGTCGTGCGCTACATGGCCGACAGGATCGGCGTGCTCTATCGCGGCCGGCTGGTCGAGACGGGCTCTTCCGAGCAGGTCTTTCGCGGCCCCAACCACCCCTACACGAAACTGCTGCTGGCGGCGTCTTCCGACGCCGCGCAGGCCGTCTCCATCCAGGCCGGGATCGCGGAAGTGACTTACCCGGCCAAGGGATGCTGCTTTGCCGATCGCTGCCCTCTTGCCTCGCCGGTGTGCGGGGAGGCGGAGCCGGCCCCCACCGATATGGGCGAAGGCCATCTCATCGCCTGTTGGCGACGCGACGAGCTGTCGTGAACGTCAGGGCTTCTGCGAGGCTGAGACGAGTTCGGCCTTGCGCCGGGCCGTCTCTAGGCCGACGTCAATGAAGCGGCGCGCATGGCGGGCAAGCTCCATATTGTCGGTCCACAGATTGCGCCAGATCGCCGTCTTCCTCGACAGGTTCTCGTCGACGATCTCGGAAGAAAAGGATTCGAAGCTGAGGTCGTCGCTATAGCCGATGGCCGTCAGCGCATCGAAGATCGCGGCGAAATCGATGCTGCCGGTGCCGAGGAAGCCGCGATGGCTCTCGCCGATATGGACATAGCCGATCTTGTTCGCGGCATGGCGGATGGCCAGCCCGACATCGGCCTCCTCGATGTTCATGTGGAAGGTGTCGAGATGCAGGAAGATGTTGTCGGAGCCGGTATCCTCGATAAAGGCAAGCCCCTGCGCGGCGGTGTTGAGCAGGTTGCTCTCGAAGCGGTTGACGATTTCGAGATTGAGCGTGACACCAGCCGCCTTGGCGGTTTCCGCGACGCTCGCAAGTGTTCCGGCGCTGCGGTTCCATTGGTCGCGCGTCGGCGGCTCGGTCTGCAAACCGTGGCTGGTCGAGAGAATGCCGCCGACCTTGCGGCCGCCGAGATCGCGGGTGAGCGCGATGGTGCGGTTCAGGATTTCGACGCCGTGCGCGGCGACCGCCTTGTCGGCGCTGGAAATGTCACCCTCGGCCGGCAGGCCGATGCTGATCGCGACGCCCAGGCCGAGATCGGCGATGCTCTTGGCCAGGCTGCCGATATCGACATCGGCCGGGTCGAGATAGGAGAATTCGATCAGGTCGAAGCCGGCCTCTTTTGTGTTGGCCAGCGTGCGTTCGAGGTCTTTCTGCGCCGAGCTCGCCGACCAGACGAAAGAATGGATTCCGATGCGCGACATGTTCGTCTCCGTCTGCTGCGGAGCATCGGACCGGTCCGGGTCCGATGCCTGGAAAGGAGAGCGGCCGGCACGACCGGCCGCACTCGCCGGGAGGATCAGCGGGCCGCGGTCCAGCCCTTGTAGTCCTTCAAGTTCTCGGCGGTGATCAGCTTCGGATCGAGCAGCACGGTCGGCTCGGCCGGCTTCTTGCCGGCAAGCACGTCGGCCGCCATCGTCAGCGACTGGCCGGCCATCACATAGGGATCCTGCGAGGCCGAGGCCTTGATCATCGAGGTGCCGGAGGCGAACTCCTTCTCGATGTCGGGCGCGCCGTCGACCGCGGTAAAGATGAATTCCGAGCGGTTGAGCTGCTTGGCCGCGAGCTGCGCGCCGATCGCCGTCGGATCGTTGATGGCGAACACCGCGTCGATCTTGTCGAAGCGGGTCAGCAGCGACTGGAACACCTTCAGGCCGCCGTCGCGCGAGCCTTCGGCGTTCTGGTCGTCGGACAGGATCTTGATGTCCGGATGCTGAGAGAGAACGTTCTTGCAGCCCTTGACGCGCTCCAGGATCGACGACGATGCCGGGCCGTTGAGGATGACGTAATCGCCCTTGCCGCTGGTGTGGTCGACCAGGTACTGGCAGGCCTCCTCGCCGGCCTTGACGTTGTTGGTCATCACGGTGACGTCGGCACCCGGCGCCGAAACGTCGAAGGCGGCAACCACGATGCCGGCCGCCTGCGCCTTCTTGACGGCGGGCGCGATCGCCTTGGCGTCGACGGCGTTGAGCATGATCACGTCGACGCCGGCGGCGATAAAGGAATCGATCTGCGAGACCTGCTTGTTGAGATCGTAGTCCGCCGATACCGACGTCACCTCGACCTTGGGATTGATCTTCTTGGCCGCGTCCTCGATGCCCTTGATGGTGGCGACGAAGAAGGGGTTGCCGAGCAGGCCGACCGAGATGCCGACCTTGTTCAGGTCCTTGGCCGATGCCGGCGCGACGACGAGAGCCGCGAGGGCCGCGCCGCAGAGCAGTTTGGCGATGGTCTTCATTTAATTGCTTCCTCCGATTGCCCCGCGCCTCTCACGGTGCGTTACACACAGTCCGGCCCGTCCGGGCCGGCGACCAAGGTCAATCACGTTCTTGCCCCGGCCTGGAGCCGGTAACGGTCGAGGGCGACCGCCACGATGATGACCAATCCCTTGATGATGTACTGCCAGATGTCCGAGACACCGGCCAAAATGAGCCCGTTGGAGAGCACCGCGATGATCAGGCCGCCGATCAGCGTGCCCCAGATCGAGCCGACGCCGCCGACGAAGCTGGTGCCGCCGAGGATGACGGCGGCGATGGCATCGAGCTCATAGGACTGGCCGAGCTGCAGACCGTTGGCGGCATAAAGTCTCGCCGCCGACATGACACCGCCAAGGCCAGCAAGCAGGCCGGACACGCCATAGACGAAGAGCAGCACCAGCGGCACCTTGATGCCGGTGAGGCGCGCCGCCTCGGCATTGCCGCCCACGGCATAGATCCAGGTGCCGAGCACGGTGCGCTTCAAGACCAGCCAGGACAGAACCACCACCGTCAGCGCGATGATGACCAGCCACGGAACGCCGAACAGCGAGCCATTGCCGATGAAGTCGAATGGCAGGTCGGAGTTGAACACGGTCGTGTCCTCGCCGAGCAGGCGGGCGACGCCGCGCACCGCGGTAAGCGAGCCCAAGGTGACGATGAAGGGCGGCAGCCTGATATAGGCGACGAGCAGCCCGTTGATGACGCCGAAGCTGAGGCCGACCAGGATGGCGGCGGGGATGCCGAGCATGCCCCAATCCGGCACCAGCGACACCAGCACCGCCACCATCGCCGACGCGGCGAGGACGGAGCCGACGGAGAGATCGATGCCGCCGGTGAGAATGACGAAGGTCATGCCGGCGGCGAGCACGATGTTGATCGACGATTGCTGGGTAACGATCAAAAGGTTGGTGCCGGTGAGGAAGCGCGGGTTGATGAACTGGAAGCCGGCCGCAAGCAGCACCAGCACGGGCAGCATGCCGAGCGCGGCGAAGGCCGTGCGCAGCCGCCGGCTCCTGAGCGCCGCCTGATCCGCTGTCGTCGTCACGGTTGTGCTGTCGGTCATCGCTTCGGTCCTTCCTGGGCCGCTCCCGTCGCAAGTTCCATGATCGCTTCCTGGCGAAGCGGCTCGCCCGCGGACGCCGTCACCTCGCCGGCGATGGCGCCGTCGCGCATCACCAGCACACGGTCGGCAACGCCGATAACTTCCGGCAATTCGCTGGAGATCATCAGGATGGCGATGCCCCTGCCGGCGAGATTGTCGATCAGCCGGTAGATCTCCGACTTGGCGCCGACATCGACGCCGCGCGTCGGCTCGTCGAGGATGACGACTTTCGGCGCGGTCTCCAGCAGGCGGGCGAGCAGCACCTTCTGCTGGTTGCCGCCCGACAGCGAGCCGGCATTGGCCTGTGCCGACCTCGTGCGGATCGACAGCTCGGCGACTGCCTTTGCGGCGCGCCGGTCGGCGGCGGCGAAGTCGCGAAAACCGCCGGCGCGCGCATCGCTCGCCAGCACGCCCATGTTGATGTTGTCGGAAATCGACATGTCGAGGAACAGGCCGAGCTCCTTGCGGTCCTCGGTGAGATAGGCGATGCCGGCCTCGAGCGCCTCGCGCGGCGAGGCGATCGCGAGCGGCTTGCCGTCGAGCTCCAGCTCGCCGGCGCTGCGCCGGTCGGCGCCGAAGATCAGCCTGGCGAGCTCGGTGCGGCCGGAGCCGACCAGCCCGGCCAGCGCCAGGACCTCGCCGTGATAGAGGTCGAACGAGCAGTTCTTCAGCAGCCTGCCGTCCGACATGCCGCGCACCGACAGCGCCACCTGGCGCTTGCTGTCCGGCGGGCGGTGATCCTTCTTGTAGAAGGCCGACAGATCGCGGCCGACCATCATCGAGACCAGGCGCGAGGCGTTGAGATCGACACGTTCCAGCGTGCCGACATAGCCGCTGTCGCGCAGGACGCTGACGCGGTCCGCGAGCTGGTAGACCTCTTCCATGCGGTGGCTGATGTAGATGATGGCGATGCCCTGCGCCTTGAGCGTGGCGATGACCTCGAACAGCCTCTCGGTCTCGCGCGACGTCAGCGAGGTGGTCGGTTCGTCCATGACGATGATGCGGGCGCTGGTCGACAGCGCGCGGGCGATCTCGACCAGCTGCCGCTCGCCGAGCGACAGGCCGGAGACCAGGGCACGCGCCGAGAAGGAGACGCCAAGTCGCTGGATGATTTCGCTCGCCCGCCTGTTGCATTGGTCGCGGTCGACGATGCCGAACCTGCGCGGCTCGTTGCCGAGGAAGATGTTCTGCGCCACCGTGAGGTTCGGCGCCAGCGACAGCTCCTGGTAGATGACGGCGATGCCATCGGCACGGGCCTTGATCGGATCGCCGGTGGCGACCGGCGCGCCGTCGATCAGGATCTCGCCGCCGGCATCGGGCCGATAGGCGCCGGACAGCACCTTCATCAGCGTCGACTTGCCGGCGCCGTTCTCGCCCATCAGCGCGTGCAGCTCGCCGGCGTTGACGGTGAGCGACACGTCCTGCAGGGCGCGGATCGGGCCGAAGGTCTTGGAGATGTGACGCATCTCCAGCACCGGCCCCTGCGCCGCCTGGGCATGGGCGATGGCGGTCATTGCGCACCTCCCGCCGATGCGGCGATGCCGCGCCCGGCAATGAGGGCGCGCCATTGGTCGCGGTAACCGGGAAGTCCCTTGAAGCTTGTGGCGCGGACCGGCTCCGGCGTCTCGGCGGCGAACTCGCGGCCGACGCTTTCGAAGGCGAGCGCGGCCGCACCCGTGGCGCTGCCTTCCAGCGTGGCGCCCTGCATGAAGGACTGACCGGGACGCAGCGCGGCCAGCAGGCCGGCGAGCAGGCCGCCCGCGTTCAGCCCGCCGTCGACGATGACGGTGTCTCGCGAACGGATCAGGTCGAGTGACAGGTCGACCATCAGCGCCACGTAGAGCAGCGCCACGGCCGCACGTTCCTCGGCATCGGAAACGCGCCCGACGATTTCGCCGGTCCGGCCTGGCATCGGCCCGCCGGGCGCGAAGCTCGGCAGGGCCACCACGCCGGCATCGATCGCCCGCTCTATCGCGGCCGGAGCAATCGCGCCCTGCCAGTTGCCGCTGATGGTCGCGAATTCGCGCCCGCCCATGAAACGGATGGTGGGCACCGGACCGCCATCGACATCGACGTTGACCAGCATGTCGCGGTCGCGGTCGAGGGCGTCGAGCGGGCAGTCCGGGTTGAGCACGATCACCCAGGTGCCCGTCGACACCACGGTGAGCGGCCCGAGCTGCTGCCGCCGATAGGCATGGAGCGCGGCGTTGCTGTCATGGACGCCGTTGTGGATGGCGACCGGCTTGCCGGCCTTGCCGAAGCGCCGCTCGCCGATGACGGCGCCGGCGCGCGCGAAGGCCGGCATGCGGCCGCGCCAGCCTTCCGCGTCGACCAGCGAGGAGAAGTCGCGCCGGCGCGGCGCCCACAGATGGGAATGGCAGCCGAGATAGGACACTTCCGAAACGGCGCGGCCGCCGAAGCGCCAGCTCCAATATTGCGGATAACCGAGGATCGCTTTCGCGGCGGCGAAGGCGCCGGGCTCCACTTGCTCAAGCCACAGCATGTGGCGACCGTAGTTGAAGCCAAGCGGCAGGCGCGGCGAGAAGGTCTCTGCGAAATCGGGAATGCGGCGATCGATCCGCGCTGCAATCTCGGCCGGCGGTTCCTGCTCATAGTCGAGAATGGGATGCGTCAGCGCCACATCGTCGACCAGCGCGAAGGTGCAGCCATGGCCGGACACCATCAGGCCTTCGACGCCATGGCCGTCGACGGCCTCGTTGACGACATCGAGGGCCCAGTCATGCAGCGCCGCCTCGTCAAGCACGCTGAGGCCTTCCTTGCGTATCCAGTCGGGACTGGTGCGCCGCTCGTCGAGGATGCGCCCGTCCTGGCCGAAGACGAACAGCTTCGAATTCGTCTTGCCGAAATCGAGCACCGCCACCTTCACGGGAGGGCTCCCGAGGACGGCGCGATGCGCACGGCGACGCCGGCATCCTCCAGCATTCGCGCATCGGCATCGGAGAGGCCGTCATCGGTCACCAGCGTGCCGATGCGCGACAGCGGCAGGGCGACATTGCGGGCGTGGATCGACAGCTTGCGGCTGTCGGCCAGCACCACGATCTGGTCGGCGCACAGGCTGAGATCGACGATCGAGCGCACCAGCAGCGGATGCGATTCCAGAACGCCTTCATGGCTGAGGCCTTGCGCGCCGAGAAAGAATTTCGAGGCGTAGAACGGAAAGGCCTGGGCGAGCGAATGGATGATACCGGGCTCGCGATGCAGGTCACCGCCGGCGATCGTCAGGCTGCAGTGGCCATGATCGCTGAGATAGGCCGCGAGCGGCATGGAATTGGTGAAGAGGCGAATGTTGCGGTCGGCAAGCCTGACGCCGAGATGAAAGCAGGTCGAGCCGCCATGGACGATGACGGCGTCGCCGTCGCGCACCATGGTCGCGGCGACGGCGGCGATCTGCCGCTTGGCGTCCACCGCGAGATCCCGATTCTCGTCATAGGGCCTGGCATAGGCGACCCCGGCATGGGCGGCGCCGTCGAGGGCGGATATGCCGCCATAGACCTTCCGCGCCTCGCCGGCCTCGTCGATCTTGTCGATATCGCGCCTGACCGTCGCGGCCGAGACGCCGAGCCGCTCCTGCAGTTCGCGCACCGATGCAAACGGGCGATCCCGCAAGAGTTCGACGATCTGACGCTGGCGGCCGGAGTCGCTCAACTTTTTCCTCCCGAATGCCATTTTTCCACGGCAATTGGCGTAACTTACTCAACATTAGCCAGAATGCAAGCCAGTTTTGATGATACTAGATCACTGTTGACGCAAGTTGCTCGCATCTGCGATATCAGCACCCAAATGCTTCCGGCAACGGGAGACCATGCTAGAACTCGATCAAGCCATTGAAGGACAAGGCGCCATGGCGACCCAAGCTGATGCGCAGGAACTGGCCGACTTGCGGGCGCTTTCAGCCAGGATCGGCAGCAACCCGCATCTGACCCAGGCGGCCGGCGGCAACACATCGCTGAAGGCCGGCCACACGCTGTGGATCAAGGCGTCCGGCACCTGGCTGAAGGATGCGCTGTCCGAAGACATCATGGTGCCGGTGGCGATGGTGCCGCTGATCGAGGCCGTCGAACGGCGCGATCCGGCCGCCGACAAGCCACAGGCCTTCGCCATCGACGCCCTCAATCCGCGCGGTTTGCGCCCGTCGATCGAGACCACGGTCCACGCGCTGATGCCGCAGCGGGTCGTGCTGCATGTCCATTGCGTCGATACGATCTCGCTCGCGGTCCAGGCCGATTGCGAGATCGAGGTCGCGCGGCGTCTCGAGGGCATCGGATGGGCCTATGTTCCCTATCGCCGGCCGGGCCTGCCGCTTGCCCAGGGCATTGCCGAACGGCTGCGCCCGGGGGTCGACGTGCTGATCCTCGGCAATCACGGGCTGGTCGTGGCAGCGGAAACCGTTGCGGACGCGGAACGACTGTTGCATCGGGTCAGATCGCTCCTGGCGCGGACGGCGCGGACGGCGGCGGAACCGGATGCCGCGGCGCTGACGGCGCTTGCCGACGACAGCGGCTACAGATTGCCGACGGATATCGAAGCGCATGCGGTGGCGCTCGACGCGGACAGCCGCCGCATGGCCGAAGCCGGCAGCCTCTATCCGGATCATGTCATCTTCCTCGGCCAGGGCTCCGTGGTGGCAAGGCCGGGCGAACATGTCGCCGACGTCATCGCACGGCTGGGCGTCAAGCCGGTCGCCATCCTCTTTCCCGGCAGCGGCGTGCTGATGCGCGGCGATGCCAGCACCGGCGCGGCCGCCATGCAGCGCTGCCTTGCTGATGTGACTGCCCGGATCGACATCACGGCGCGGCTGAATTATCTGACCGCCGCCGAAAACGACGAACTGATCAACTGGGATGCCGAGCAGTATCGCCAGAAGCTCAACGCCGCGGGCTAGGCGCATGGCACAGCTTGGCATAGGCATCGACATCGGCACCTCCGGGTCGCGCGCCGTCGCGATGCGTCCGGACTTTTCCGTCGCCGCGCACGCCGCCGTGCCGCTCGATCGCTTCGGCCCAAATGGCCGCGATCCCGCTGTCTGGTGGGCCGCGGTCGAGGCGACGCTGAAGGCGCTGCTTTCGAGCATCGACCGCGCAGCGGTGCGCGCGATCGCCGTCGACGGCACGTCGGGCACCGTGCTGCCGGTGGACGGCGCCGGGCGGCCGCTGGCAGAGCCGCTGATGTACAACGACAAGGTTTCGGACGACGCCATCCTCGCCGCGATCGCCCGCACGGCGCCGGAAGCGAGCGCCGCGCATGGGGCGACGTCCGGGCTCGCCAAGGCGCTCTGGTTCCAGCGCCTGCCCGGCGTCCATGCCGTGCTGCACCAGGCCGACTGGATCGCCGGGCAATTCTCAGGCCGTTTCGACGTCAGCGACGAAAACAACAGCCTGAAGACCGGCTATGACGCAGAGGAAGGCCGCTGGCCGGATTGGATCGCGGAGACCGGCATGCGCTTGAAACTGCTGCCCGCGGTTGTCAGGCCGGGCAGCGTGACCGGCAGGCTTACGGCCGCGGCAGCCGACCAGTTCGGGCTGCGGCGCGACATGGCGGTCGTTGCCGGCACCACGGATGGCTGCGCATCGTTCCTGGCAACAGGCGCGGCTGAAGCCGGGGACGGCGTCACCGCGCTCGGATCATCGCTGACCATCAAGATCCTGTCCGACCGGCCGATCTTTGCGCCGCGCTATGGCATCTACAGCCATCGGCTGGGCGACGCCTGGCTGGCGGGCGGCGCGTCGAACACCGGCGGCAAGGTGCTCGCCCGGCATTTCCCGCTCGCACACATCGTCGAGCTCAGCGGCGCAATCGATCCCGCGACCGAGACCGGCCTCGACTATTATCCGCTCGGCGCGGCCGGCGAGCGCTTCCCCATTGCCGATCCTTCGCTGCAGCCACGCCTTTTGCCCCGGCCGGACTCCGATGCCGACTATCTGAAGGCGATGCTCGAGGGTATCGCGGCCATCGAGGCGCTCGGCTACCGGAGGCTGGCCGAACTCGGCGCGCCGAGCTTGACCTCGGTGCGGAGCGTCGGCGGCGGCGCCGCCAATGCCGCCTGGACCGAGATCCGGCGGCGCAAGCTCGGCGTCGATTTCCTGCCGGCGCTGTCCGACGAGGCCGCCGCCGGCACGGCGCGGCTGGCGCTGACGGGCGCAAAGGAAGCGGGGCTGCTGTGAGCGCAAAGCAGGCCAGACATCTCGACGGGATCGGCGCGCTGGCGGAACGCTACGACGTGTTCCTGCTCGACCAATTCGGCGTGCTGCATGACGGGCAGCGGCCTTATCCAGGCGCGATCGAAGCCTTGTCAGAGCTGAAGCGCGCCGGCAAGACCGTGGTGTTGGTCTCGAATTCCGGCAAGCGGGCGGAGCCAAACGAACGGCGGCTGCTGAAGCTTGGTTTCGAGGTGGGAAGCTGGGACCACTTCGTCTCGTCCGGCGAGGTCGCCTGGCGCATTTTCCAGGATATGGCAGCGTCGAGCGCGTTGCGACCCGGAACGAAATGCTTGCTGATCAGCCGTGACGGCGACCGTTCGGCGATCGAGGGCCTGCCGTTGACGCTGACCGAGTGCGGCGATGACGCCGAGCTAGTTCTGCTCTCGGCCAGCGAGGGCGACCGCTACAGCCTCGATCATTACAACGCGCTGCTCGGCCCGGCCGCAGCGCGGCGCGTGCCATGCTTCTGCACCAATCCCGACCGGATCATGCTGACCGCGGTCGGACCGCGCTTCGGCGCCGGCGAGATCGCCGACCTCTATGAATGCCTCGGCGGCAGCGTCACCCGCATCGGCAAGCCGTACCCGGCGATCTACGAGGCGGCGCTGGCGCTGGTCGGCAGTCCCGACCGCTGCAGCGTGGTCTGCGTCGGCGACAGCGTCGAGCATGACATCGCCGGCGGGGCCGGTGCAGGCGTGGCGACCGCGCTGGTCCTGTCCGGGATATTGGCCGATGCCGGCGACCTGACCGGCCTGTTCGGAGAGCTTGGCGCCTGGCCGGACTACACGATGGACGCCTTCCGCTGGCGTTGACCTACCCGATGCGATTGCCGCTTGCCGGATCGAACAGATGCAACGAGGCCGGATCTGCGGCGAGGCGGATCGTGTCGCCCGGCTTCACATCGCTGCGGCCCATGACGAAGACGCAGACCTGCTGGTTCGCCAGCCTGACATAGAACTGCGTCGAGAGACCCAGCGGCTCGACGACCTCGACCTCGGCCTTCAGCGCACCATCGTCGGCGAGCCTGATGTGCTCGGGCCGGAGCCCAATGGTGAGCGCATCTCCGTCCGATAAAGGCAGGCCGTCGGGCAGCCTCAGCTTCTGGCCGTCGGCCAACACAGCATCGACCTTGCCGCCCTTGGCGACCTTCGCCGGCAAAAAGTTCATGCCAGGCGAGCCGATGAAGCCGGCGACGAACGTGTTGGCCGGACGGTCGTAGAGTTCCAGCGGATGGCCGACCTGCTGCACATGGCCGTCATGCATGACGACGATGCGGTCGGCCATGGTCATGGCCTCGACCTGGTCATGCGTGACATACACGGAAGTGGTCTTGAGCTGCTGGTGCAGCGCCTTGATCTCGGCGCGCATGTGGACGCGCAGCTTGGCGTCGAGGTTGGACAGCGGCTCGTCGAACAGGAAGACTTTCGGGTCGCGCACGATGGCGCGGCCCATGGCGACGCGCTGGCGCTGGCCGCCGGAGAGCTGGCGCGGCAGGCGACCGAGGAAGCTTTCCAGCCCAAGCCGCTTGGCGGCGGCGCCCACCCTGCCGTCGATCGTGGTCTTCTCGGCCTTCTTCAGCATCAGGCTGAAGCCCATGTTCGAGGAGACGTCCATATGCGGGTAGAGCGCGTAGGACTGGAACACCATGGCGACGTCGCGGTCCTTGGGCGCGACATCGTTGACCAGCCGCTCGCCGATGCGGATCTCGCCGCCGGTGACCTCCTCCAGCCCGGCGATCATGCGCAGCAGCGTGGACTTGCCGCAGCCGGACGGGCCGACCAGCACGACGAATTCGCCGTCGGCGATCTCGAGGTCGACACCATGCAGGATGCGCAGCGAGCCGTAATCCTTCTCGACATGTTGCAGCGTGACGGAAGCCATCGATTATCCTTTGACCGCGCCGGCAGTGAGGCCGGTGACGAGATAGCGTTGCAGGAATGCGAAGAAGATGCAGACGGGGATCAGCGCCAGGATGGACGCCGCCATCATCTGCCCCCAGTCGACGGCGAACTTGCCGATGAAGGTTAGCAGGCCGACGGCGAAGGTCTTCTGCGCGTCGCTGGAAATCAGCATCAGCGCGAACAGCAGTTCGCTCCAGGCCGCGGTGAAGACGAAGCCGAGCGTCGCGCCCATGCCGGGCAAGGTGAGCGGCACGATCACCCTGCGCATGGCCTGAGCGCGCGTGCAGCCGTCGATCATCGCCGCCTCCTCCAGGTCCTTCGGAATGCCGTCGAAGAAGGACTGCATGAGGAACGTGGCGAACGCGGTGTTGAAGGCGGTGTAGATGATGATCAGCCCGATCAAGCTGTTGGTGAGGCCGAGATCGCCCATGATGCGGTAGATCGGCGGGATGACCATGACAAGCGGGAAGGTTTGGGTCAGCAAAAGCAGGATGGCTAAAGTCGCCTTGCCGCGGAAGGTGAAGCGCGACATGGCGTAGCCGGCGAGCGTAGCGATGACCGTGACGAGGGCCGCCGTCGACACCGAGACGATGACGCTGTTCAGGAAATAGCGCGGGAAGTCGGAGGCCTCGAGCACGGTGACGAAGTTCTGAAAAGTCGTCTCCGACGGCCAGAAGGTGATGCCTTCGGAATAGAGCAGGCGCTCGGGCGTCACCGAGATCTTCAGGGTCCAGAAGATCGGGAACAGCGCGAAGATCACATAGGCGGCGATTGCCGCGTAAAGGCCGATGCCGCCGGCGATGCGTGAGGAGATGGAGCGTCCGGCGATCATCAGACGTGCCTCACCAGCGTGCGGCGAATGGCGATCAGGCCAATCGCGTAGGCGATCAGCAGGACCAGAAGCAGCACCGCAACTGCGGACGCATAGCCCTTGTCCAGCGACTTGAAGGCGCTGACATAGATGTAGACCGGAACTGTGCTGGTGGAGCCCGCCGGCCCGCCCTCGGTCATGACGAAGATCAGGTCGGCGAAAGTGGCGATCCAGATCGTGCGCAGCATGACGGTAATCACGATGGTCGGCGCCAGGAACGGCAGCGTCACCTTGGTGAAGCGCTGCCAGGGCGAGGCGCCATCGATGGCCGCGGCCTCGTGCAGTTCGGACGGGATCGACTTCAGCGCCGCCAGCAACGTGATGGCGAAGAAGGGGATGCCGAACCAGATGTTGGCGACGATCGGCCCCCACATGGCGGTGGCCGGATCGGACAGCACATTGGTCGGCTCAGCCTTGAGGCCAAGCGCGAAGAGCCAGTGCGGCAGCGGGCCGATGATCGGGTTGAACAGCCAGGCCCAGGTGAGGCCGGAAAGGAAGGACGGCACCGCCCAGGGCAGGAAAACGACCGCCTGCACGATCCTGCGGCCGTAGAATGGCTTGTCGAGCAGCAATGCCAGACCCAGCCCGAGGAAGAACTGGAAAAACAAGCTGGCGACCGTCCACCACAGCGTGTTGACCAGCGCCTGGCCGAGCACCTGGTCCGACAACATCGCCTCGTATTGGCCGAGGCCGACATATTCCGATTTGAAGGCCGAGAATTTGCGGAAGGAATAGCTGATGCCGATGATCAGCGGCACCAGAAGCACCACGACCAGCAGGACGATAGCCGGCGAAAGATAGAGCCAAGGCTCGATCGCGGCCTTGCTCAGCCGCTTTTTGCGCGGCCGGGCGGCGGATCGGATTTCGGACACTGCGTAGGTCATAAGTTTTGGCTCTACGGGTGATGGTGAAGCTGGCGTTGGCAACAGCGTCCTTCTCCCCGTTCAACGGGGAGAAGGAAAAGGAGTGTCACTTCTTATTTTTCGCCAGCCAGGCCTGCTGCTCCTTGGTCAGGAACGCAGCCCATTCGTCCGCCACCTGCTTGGCCGGCTTCTGGCCGAGCAGCACTTCTTGGAAGTTCTTGATCGCCACCTGGTCGACGAAGTTGCCGAGGTTCTCCAGATGCGTCGGCGGTGTCACCATTTCATATTTGGAGCTGTCGCTGAGCTCGGTGAACCACCCCTTGAACTGCTCGGTCTTGAAATGAGCGTCCTGGTCGGCGCCGTTGTGGATCGGGATGACGCCGACTTCCTTGGCCCATTCCAGATTGTCCTTGGGCGACAGCAGCGTCGCCATCAGCTTCCAGGTTTCGTCCTTGTGCTGGGAGTTGGCGAACATCGCCCAGCCGGCATAACCCAGCGTCGGGTAGGACTTGCCGCTCGGTCCAACCGGCAACGGCGCGACCGCGAAATCGTCGGCGCTCATCTTGTCGGCGATGCCGAGCAGCGCGTCCGGATCCTGGTTGAGCATGGCGCAGGTGCCGGAATAGAAGCCGGTCACCGTCTCATTGAAGCCCCAGCTCACGGCGTCCTTCGGCGCCAGGCCGTTCTTGTACATGTCGGCCAGCATCTGCAGGCCCTTGACCGAGCCCTCGTCGTTAATGGTCGAGGTGCCGTCGTCGGTGAAATAGCCGCCCTTGCCGTCGGCGATGTTCATGAACATGTGCATGCCGTTGAAGGCGCCGGGGCCGCCGCGCAGGCAGTAGCCGTATTTGCCGGGGATGGCCGAGATCTTCTTGGAGAACTCCACGAACTCGTCGAGGGTCGCCGGCGGACGGTCGAGACCGGCTTCCTTGAACAGCTTCTTGTTCCAGAACAGCGCGTTCACATAGTAGCCGTAAGGGATCATGAACTGCGTGTTGTTGACGGTCGAGCCGAACTGCTTGGCGCGGTCGCCCAGCGTCTTGGCGTCGTCCCACTTGGCCATGTAGGGGCCGAGATCCTCGAGCTGGCCGTTATTGGCATAGAGGCCCATCCAGCGCTCCGGCATCTCGACGACGTCGGGCGTGTCGCCGGCTTGCACCATGGTGAGGAATTTTTCGAAGGCCTGGCCCCAGGGCAGCGAGACGAGCTCGACCTTGATGCCGGGATTGGCCTGCTCGAACTCGGCGATCTGCTTCTTCAGGAATTCGGTGCGCGGCGGGCTGGTGATGACCTCGACCATCTTGACGGTGGTGTCGGCCAGCGCGGTTCCGGCGGAGATCGCCAGGCCGGCAACGGCGGCAAGCATGATTGTCAGTCTTTTCATGTTCAGGACTCCCATTTTGAACAATTTATTTTTTTGCCTTGTCGAAGGCTTGGACGACGTCCGCCCAGAGATCCTCGACGTTTTCCAACCCGACATTGAAGCGGATGGTTCGGGGGCTGACGCCGAAGCGCGCCATCGAATTGAGACCCGGCGTCTGCTCGAGCGAGGCCTTCGCCGGTACGACCAGGCTTTCATGGCCGCCCCAGCTGACGCCGATGCGGAAGAGCTTCAGCGCATCGACGAAAGCCGGAATGTCGACATCCTCGGTGACCTCGAAGGAGAACAGCCCGGCATAGCCGGCAAGCGTCTTCTTGCCGGGATGATTGGAATAGGCGGGGTGGTTGACCCGCTCGACCTTGCCATGCGCCTTCAGCCGCTCGGCCAGCGTCAGCCCGCTCTTCATGTGGTGCGGCAATCTCAGCGGCAGCGTGCGCAGGCCGCGCAGAAGCAGCCAGCCCTCGAAAGGCGACAGCTTGCCGCCGAGCGAGGAATAAGTCTGCTCGTTGATGTGCTTGATATGCGCGGCCGACCCAGCCACCACGCCGGCGACGGTGTCGCTGTGGCCGCCGAGATATTTCGAGGCCGAATGCAGCACCAGGTCGACGCCATGCGCAATCGGCTTCTGGAAGACAGGCGTGGCCCAGGAATTGTCGATGGTGGTGACGATCCCCTGCTCCTTCGCCAGCCGCGTCAGATGCTCAATGTCCTGCAGCTCGAACATCATCGAGGTCGGGCTTTCGAGGTAGAGCAGCTTGGCGCCGGGAAGTGCCGTCGCCACGGCGTCGGGATCGGAGCCGTCGACGTAGTCGACCTTGATTTGCAGGCGCGGGAACAGGCGCTCGAACAGGCGGTAGGCGTCGCCATAGCAATTGCGCACGGCAACGATCCGCTCGCCGGCGCCGACGAAGGCCAGCACCGTGGCGCTGATCGCCGCCATACCGCTGGAGAAGCCCCGCGCGGCTTCGGCGCCCTCCAAGGCCGCGACCCGCGCCTCAAACTCCATCACCGTCGGATTGTCGCCGCGCGAATAGATCGGCTGGCGACGGCGGCCGGCGAAGGTGTCGGCCATGTCGGCATAGCTGTCGAAGGTGAAGAGCGAGGTCTGGTAGATCGGCGGCACCACCGCGCCGCCGGGGAACGGATCGTCATGCGCGAGAAGCGTCGCCGCCTCGCCGAGATAGTCGCCGGCGAGGGAAGCCGGGTCGAAGCTTGTGGGGTGCTCGTTCATTTGCGATCCGAAAGTTTGAGGTTGGCGGCGCCGCGCTTCAGGTCGTCCTCGACGGTGGCGATGAGCTTCAACGCCTCACGCCTCGCCCCCTCCGGATCGTGCGCGGCGATGCAGTCGAAGATGGTGCGATGGTAGGGAAAGCTGGCATGGCCGAAGTCGCGCACGCCGAGCGGATGTTCCCAGAAGCGGTGGAACAGCTCGTACATGGCGGCGATGATCTGCTCGAACAGCGGATTGCCGGAGGCGCGGAAGATCGCCTGGTGGAATTCCCAGTCCTCCTCCGAGGACATGCCGTCGCGGGTGCGGAAGGCCTCTTCCATGATGTCGAGCTTGCGCTCAATCTCGGCGAGCTCGGCCTTGCCGGCGCGGATGGCGCAAAGCGCGGCCGCCTCGGCCTCCAGGGCGCGGCGGATCTCCAGTGTGCACATCAGGCCGGCGAAATCGTTGCCGCCGGCAAGCGTCAACGGCATGTGCAGCATGTCGGGCGAGACGGCCGCCTTGAGATAGGTGCCTGAGCCCTGCCGCCGCTCGACGAGGCCCAGCCCCTCCCAGCGCGTCAGCGCCTCGCGCACCGTGTTGCGGCTCACCTTGAGACGCTCGGCCAGAATGCGCTCGGTCGGCAGTTTTTCACCAGGCCCCAGCGACTCTTGCCTGACGAAGCCGGCCAACGCCTTCAGCACCGCGTCATCGCGGGCCGTCGTCTGAATGGGCGGGAGGCTGTCTGTCACGCCGGCGGGGGCCTAAAAGTGGTTCAATGGTCCAACCAATTTCTGCACAGAGCGAGAGGCGTGTCAACAGTCGAAAAGAGGCTAGGCCGAACGGTGGGGATACCCGCATTCGGCCCCGCGTTTTCAGGCGCGGATGCGCTTCGGCTCGGCAGCCGCGCGCTCGCGCCAGCGAGCGAACATTTCCTCGCGAACCCGCCGCGAAGCCGCAAGGCGCTCTTTCGCCTGCGCCAGCACAGCCTGCGAAGCCTCGGCGGGCGTGCCGGACTGGAAGGGAGGAGCCGGCGCATATTCGAGCGAGAGCTGCACGATTTCAGCCTCGGCCTGTCCGAGGAGCCTGGCTACCAGCGCCAAGCCGAAGTCGATGCCCGAGGTGACACCACCGGCGGTGATCAGCTTGCCATCCTCGACGATACGCGCATCGATAGGGATCGCGCCGAACTCTTCAAGGAAATCATGCGCATACCAGTGCGTGGTCGCCCGCTTGCCCTTGAGCAGCCCGGCTGCGCCGAGCACCAGGGCGCCGCTGCATACGGAGGTGATGTAGCGGGCCTGCGCTGCGCGCTGCCGCACGAAGTCGAGGACCGCCTGGTCCTCCAGCAGCGCGTTGACGCCACCGCCGCCGGGAACGCACAGCACATCGAGAGGCTTGCAATTGTCAAAGGTTGTCGTCGGGTTGAGGGAAAGACGCGTCGACGACGTCACCGGATCGCGATCCTTCCAAATCAATTCCACCTCGGCGCCCTTGGCCGTTGCCAGAACCTCATAAGGTCCGGTGAGGTCGAGCTGCTGGACGTTGGGGAATACAAGGATGCCGAAACGAAGGGTCATGGAAATCTCCGCAGGTTGACTTCGGGCAATCTAAGGCGTCATGCTTTGGCGCGATTGCCAATCATCCCTCGTTTTAGGCCAAACCCATGCGCCGTATCGAAATCCTTACCTATCCCGACGTCCAGCTCCTCGACGTCAGTGGGCCGCTACAGGTTTTCGCCAGCGCCAACGACTTCAGGACGCAGGCGGGCGAGCCCGCGGCCTATGAGGTCGTGGTCGTCGCCGCTTCCCCGCGGGTGAGAACGTCGTCAGGTCTCGTGCTGGAGGCAGCAGCGCTGCCGGCGCACGGGCTCGAACTCGACACGATGATCGTACCCGGCGGCTGGGGCGTCAACGCCGCCTGCGACGATGCCGAGCTCGTCCAATGGATCATCGGCCGCTCGCGCGATGCCAGGCGAACAGCCTCCGTCTGCAGTGGCGCCATGCTGCTGGCGGAGGCAGGCCTGCTCGACGGCCGTCGCGCGGTTACCCACTGGGGACGCTGCGCTGAGTTCGCCCGGCGATTTCCGGCGGTCCGGCTTGAACCCGATCCGATCTTCATTCGCGACGGCAATGTCTGGACCTCCGCCGGCGTGACCGCGGGCATCGATCTGGCGCTTTCCTTCGTCGAGGCCGATCTTGGCCGGCGCATGGCGCTTGCGGTGGCGCGCGAGCTGGTCGTCTTCCTGAAACGCCCCGGCGGCCAGGCGCAGTTCAGCCAGACCCTCAAGCTGCAGGAAGGCGACGGGCGCTTCGACCGGCTGCATGGCTGGATCCTCGACAATCTAAGCGGTGACCTTTCGCTGGAGCGGTTGGCCGAGCACGCCAATATGAGCCGGCGCAGTTTCTCGCGGCACTACCAGGAGGCAACGGGACGCACGCCCGCCCGCGCGATCGAGGAGATACGCATCGAAGCGGCGCGGCGGATGCTGGAGCAGGGACTGGCCGTCAACCAGACAGCCCGCCGCTGCGGCTTCGGCTCCGAAGAGACGATGCGACGCGGCTTTCTACGCGCCCTCGGCACGAACCCGCGCGACTATCGCGAGCGGTTCTGAAGCACCGCCTTGCGATGAATGCTCGCTAGAACGGGCTCTCGACCACCGCATGCGATTGCACGGCGGCATGGCCGAGCTCGGTCAGCGCGTAGATGCCGCGCTCGGCCCGGGCGAACCAGCCATAATAATTGTGCAGCAGGATGCTGGCCGCGCGCGGCGAAAGAGCTTTGAGGTCGCGCGGCCGCTTCGGGCCGTCGGCCATGGCGGCGGCGCAGGCGATCGCCTCCTGGCGATAGGTGGTCATGATCGGCCTTTTCCGCGTGCTGCCACCGATCGACGGATCGCCCTTGCGGCGGTGATGCTCCTCGACCAGGCGCGAGCGCCGCCTCGGGTCGCGCCGCGGCGGTACGGCCGCCGGGCTGAGCAGCAGCTCGACCTCGCCCTTTCCGTCAACCGCCAGCAAGCCGAAGCCGAGCCTGCGGCAGAGCGCGCGAAAACGGCGATCGTGCTCGCGGCCCTTGCCCCGCGCCGACATGCGGGCGGCAAGCCAGACTTCGTCACAGGCCGCCGCGCGATCGACCCCCTGGAGCACGAGCTCGAGGTTGAACTGCAGCTTCAGCTCGCAGATGACGACCACGGGCGGTTCGCCTTCCCGCAGCCCGACGATGTCGCAGCCGCCGACTTCGCCCTTGACGGTGAAATCCAGGCCTTCGAGGAATCGCTTCACCGGGGCGTAGAGGGACGTTTCCTGCATGGGGCAGGCATAGCCGATTCGCGGCTGACCGGCACGGCAGAAGGCGACGCGACCGCCCGCCGCTATTGCTTGGCGAACTGGCCAGTATAGGTCTGGCCGGCAAGCGCGTAGGTGACGGACAATGTTCCGTCGGGCTGCATGGTAAAGGCGGCATCCGCGCCGTTCGGAAGGCGCTGGAGCTTCAATGTGTTCCCGACAATCCTGCCGGAACCGTCGGCCACGCCCGGCTTGTTGTCGGCCACATCACCCCAGGCATAGCTGACCGTCACCTGCCCGCCCGAAGACACGGTCAGCACGGCCAGCTTGCCTTCATACATGCCATCCAGCCGTCCGGCCCATATGCCTGAGAACGCGGCGTACCTGGCCGGAACGCCCTTCGCAGGCGGCGTGACCGCCACGGTTTGATCGAGCACCGCAGTGTCCGGGGCTGCGGGAGCCGCGACGGCAGCCGGAGCAGGTTGGGGTGGAGGCGGCGGCGCCTCGGACGCCGATTCACAAGCAACGAGTGCCAACGCTGCGAAACCGAGGATCAAAGAAAGACTGTTTGGTGGCAGTCGGGAGAGGACCGGTCTCTGCCGAAATTCCTCGATAGGACCGGAATAATGACGAATTTTCGGCATTTTTTCAGCGATCAGCCCATTTCCTTGCGAGAATCCTAGCACGAATTCAGAAGCTTAGCAGCGCGTCGAATTCAGGCTAGGCGCTTTAAGTCTTTATGGATGTCTTCGCCGAACCGCTGCGCAGTTTTGCCGGGGAGCAACGCCGCATGACTATTCGGCGGCTATTCTGACACCGGACTTATTGGCGAGCAGAACCGTGATATCATCAACCGCCTGCGCCGCCCGCTTTAGGATCAGTTCGGACCGAAGCACCCCATCGGTGAAGTCCTTGTCGGTCGCGTAGACGGCTGTGGGCAGCGCGAAAGCCTCGAAGAAGCCGAACAGCGGCCTCAGCTGATGCTCAACGATCAAGGCATGACGCTCGCCGCCTCCAGTGGCGGTGAGAAGCACCGGTTTACCTCTCAACGCCGACGGATCGATCAGGTCGAAGAAATGCTTGAACAGCCCTGTATAGCTGCCCTTGTAGGTCGGTGAGCCGACCACGAGCACGTCGGCTGCAATGACCTGCGCCAGGATCGTCTGCCCTCGGTCATCGAGATCGCGCGACCATCTGGCTGCGCCCAGCGACGGGCCGACATCGTCGATGTCGTAGGTGTGCCCCGTCAGGCCATGGCGTGTGGCGATGTCCTGGACGACAAGGTCGACAAAGCTGCGCGTCTTCGACGGTCGGGTGATGTTGCCGGAAAAGCCGACGATTGCTGGGCTGGACATGGAACGGACCTCCAAGGGTGCTCCGGATTGACAACTGGGCGGCCCTACCGGGCCGCCGCTTGGCGAAAATGGCGTTTCGCCCGGCCGGAAAATCCCGGCGGCTGGTGCGATCAGCTCCAGGCGTGCAGCGGCGGCTTCTCGCCATTGAGGAAATACTTGCCGAGGATCGCGTACTTCCAGCGTACCGGATCGTGCAGCGTGTGGGTGCGGGCATTGCGCCAATGTCTGTCGAGATTGTGCTCGGCAAGCGTCGAGCGCGTGCCGGCCAGTTCGAACAGCTTGTTCGTCGCCGCAATGGCGATCTCTGTCGACAGGACCTTCGCTTCGGCGGTGACGATCTGGGCATGCGCTACCGTCTCGGCGGTTGGCTGGGCCACTGCCCGGTCGATCGCCAGGCCGGCCTTCTCCAGCAGCGCCTGCGCCGCGTGAAGGCGAAGCGTTAGATCGCCGATGGCCTGGATCGTGTAAGGATCGTCCCAGGTATTGTCGACGCCGCTGTCGATCCAGGCGCGGCTCTTGGTCCTGACGAATTGAACCGTCTCGTCGATCGCCGCCTGCGCGATGCCGGTGTCGACCGCCACCTGGATGATCTGGAAGATAGCGCCATCCGCGGTTGGCTTGTCGTAGCCCTTGTAGCCGGGCACGAGGTGCGTCTTCGGCACCTTGACGTTGTCGATGATGACGGTGCCCGACAACGTGGTGCGCTGGCCGAAGCTCGACCAGTCGTCGATCACCGTCAGCCCGGGCGCGCCACGATCGGCGATCGCATACCAGGCACGGCCCTCGCCATCGAGCGCCACGATCGGCACCAGATGCGCGAGCAGCGCGCCGGAGGAATAGAATTTCTGGCCATTGACGATCGCATGGTCGCCGGCGTCGGTGAACTTCGTTTCGAAATCGGCCGCGCGCTTGGAGCCGAATTCGGAAAAGGCATTGCCGAACCGCGTGCCCCTCAGCACTTCGGCGAAGAGCAGCGCCTGCTGGTCCTTATCGGAAACGGTGCGGATCGCCGCGACGACGCCGAGATGGTTCTGCGCGATCTGGCCGATCGAGGAATCGGCGGCCGAGATGATCTCGATCACCTTGGCGAGTGTCGCGTAAGACACTTCCGGGCCACCGAACGCCCTGGGCACATTGATCGACCACAGGCCGCTCTGCGAGAACTGGTCGAGCTCGGCCACAGGCCAGACCCGGTCACGGTCGCGCTTGGAAGAATCCTTGACAAACTCGGCCGCCAGCCGCTGCGCGACGGCAATCGCCTCGGCGTCGTCCTTGATGATATGCGCGGGCTCGGCGGGCCTGGCGACCGGCGGCACGGCGGCCGCGGCCTTGTCGGTCTTGACGTTGGACACAGTCATTTCAGTCTCCTTCAGATTTCGATTCAGACGACGGCATGGAGGTGGCTGGGCGGCGTGGCGGGCGGTGCCTTTTGCCCGAGATAGAAGGCCCGGACATCCTCGCGCTGACGAAGGCTGGTGGCGCCGCCGGAGAGAACGGAGACGCCATTTTCGAGCACCGTGGAGTAGTCGGCATATTTAAGCGCCACGGCCGAGTTCTGCTCGGCGACCAGGATCGACAGGCCCGTCTCCTGGTTTAGCTTCTTCAGCGCCAGGAAGATGTCTTGGACGACGAGCGGAGCAAGCCCCATCGACGGTTCGTCGAGAACCAGCAGGCGCGGCCGCGACATCAGCGCCCGGCCGATCGCGGTCATCTGCTGCTCGCCGCCCGAGGTCAGTCCGGAAAGCGTGCGGCGCTTTTCCCTGAGGCGGGGAAAGAAATCGTAGATACGCTCGAGATCCTGGCTGATCTCGCCGCGGCGGCCGCTGCGGCCGACACCTCCGGAAACCAGATTCTCCTCGACGGTGAGGCTCTTGAAGCAGTGGCGTCCCTCCAGCACCTGGACGAGCCCGGCGCGCACGAGGTCGCCCGGCCTGCGGCGGGTGACGTCGCCGCCATCGAACAGGATCGTGCCGGCATTGATCTGGCCGCGCTCGGCCGGAAGCAGGTTGGAGACCGCCTTCAGCGTCGTGCTCTTGCCGGCGCCGTTGGCGCCGAGCAGCGCCAGGATCTCGCCGCGCCGAAGCTCGAAGCTGACACCGTGCAGCGCGGTGATGGCGTGGTTGTAGGTGGCATGGACATTGTCCACGACAAGGATGACGTCATTGCCCGGCATCTCGCGTCTTTCCCGGTTCTGCGAGGAAGAGGACTAGGCGCCGGAACTTTGCTCCGGCGCCCGTTCAGTTGGATCAGTTGGTGGCGGCTACCGCGTCGGCATCGGCAGCGGTGCGCAGCTTGATGCCTTTCTCGGCGGCATAGGCCTCGGACGACTTCTCGATGATCGGCCTGAGCAACGCCCAGTCGGGAGCGATCCAGTCGGAGACGACGTTCCACTTCTTGCCGTCCCACTGCTGGAAGGTCACGTAGCCTTCGCCCTCGTGGTTGTCCCAGCTGACATTGATGGAGTGGAACAGGTCCTTGGCGCCGAGCGCCTCGACCTTGGCGGGATCGAGCTTGAGGTGCTCGAAGCCCCAGCGCACCTCGTCGCCGGTCAGCGTGCGATGGCCAAACTTCTCCTGGGCGATGCGGATCGCCTCGACATTCAGGATGCCGTTGACGATGCCGAGATTATGATAGACCGAGCCGATGCGCGACTTGTCCTCGAGGTTGCCCTTACCGGCACCGTAGACCGTCTTCACAATCTCCTGCACCACCGGATAGGTGTTGCCCGAAGCCTGCGTGGTGATGGCGGTGTAGCCCTTGGCGGCATCACCGGCCGGGATGACGTCCTCTTCCGAGTTCGACCAGACATTGCCGATGATGTGGTCGACCGGATAGCCGACCTTGACCGCCGTCTTCAGCGCCACCGGGTTCATCACGCCCCAGCCGCGCAACACGACGAAGTCCGGCTTGGCGCGGCGGATCGTCAGCCACTGCGACTGCTGCTCGTTGCCCGGATGAGGCACTTCGATCTGCTGCACGGTGAAGCCGTATTTCTGTGCCAGCAGTTCATAGATCGGGATCGTCTCCTTGCCGTAGGGCGAGCCATGATAGAGCACGACGATCTTCTTGCCCTTCAGCTTGTCGATGCCGCCTTCCTTGGCGGCGATATAGTTCACGATGCCTGACGTCTCGCTGTAGGGGTTGAGCAGCAGCGGGAAGACATAAGGAAACACGCGGCCGTCGGTGGAATCGGTGCGGCCGTGATTGACCGTGATCAGCGGCACCTTGTCGGCGGTGATGCGATCGATCATGGCGTAGGCGATGCCGACCGAAAGCGGGTTCCAGGCGGCAGCGCCGGCACGGCTCTTCTGCCGTTCATAGCACTCGACGCCGCGCTCGACCTCATACTGGGTTTCGCACTCGTCCCATGTCAGCTTGACGCCGTTGACGCCACCATCGCGGATATTGATCAGGTTGAGATAGTCGATGAAGCCGCCGAAAAAGCCGGTGCCGCCGGCCGCGTAGGGCCCGACGCGATAGCTCTGCAGCGGGAAATACTGCTCATCGGCGTGAGCGGCCGGCAAGGCCACCGACACGGCCAGCGCCGCCGACAACGCGACCGCCTTGACTGTGCTGAGGAAGGTCATGATTAAGGTGCTCCAGTATGGGCTTTGCCCGGGTTCATTTTCCGAATTTCTGCAATCGTTCGGGCCCATGGCCCAAACCGGCTCAGCTCGATTGCCAGGCGAGCAGGAGCCGTCTCCGGACCCTGTCCCACAGGGCGACCAGCCCATCCGGTTCCAGGATCAGAAAGAGGATGATGAGCGCGCCAAGCACGATGCGCTGGCTCATGTCGAGCACGCCTGAATCGAAGAGATCGCCGAGCAGGAAGCCGCCGAGGCGCGACAACGCGAGTGGAAAGACGACGATGAGGGCTGCGCCCAGGAAAGCGCCGCGGATAGAGGCCAGCCCGCCGATGATGATGATGAACAGTATCTGGAACGAGCGGTCGAGATCAAAGCCGGCCGGCTCGACGGTTCTCAGATAGGCGAAAGCCCAGATGACGCCGGCAACGCCGATGATGAAGGACGAGATGGCGAAGGCAAGCAGCTTCGTCTTCAGCACAGGAATGCCGATGATGCGCGCCGCTATCTCATTGTCGCGAATTGCGATGAAGTTGCGCCCGGTCTGCGACGAGACAAGCCGGTGCGCCAGGAAAGTCAGGATGACGACGACGGTGAGCGCGAAGAGATAGCGGCCGACCGCCCCGTCGAATTCGAAGCCGGCAATGGACAGCTTCGGCGCATCGATGACGCCCGATGCCGACTCGTTGGAGAACCAGGAAAACTTGGTCAGCGCCCACTGCACGAAGAACTGCGCAGCAAGCGTGGAAACCGCGAGGTAGAACCCTCTCAGCCGCAGGCTCGGCAGACCGAACACGATACCAATCGCGGCGGCGACAATGCCGGAGAAGACGATGCTAGCGACGAGCGGCAGCCCTTCGACGCGAAGGTTGAAATTATAAGCGGCGAAGGCGCCTACCGCCATGAATGCGGCACTGCCGAGCGACACCTGGCCGGCATAGCCGGTGAGGACATTAAGCCCGACGCCCGCCAGGCTGAGCGCCAGGAACGGCAGCAGGATCGCCTCGAACAGATAAGAGCCGCCGATGAGCGGAATGACCGTGTAGGCGAAGGCGACGATGATGAGCGGCGCCAGCCATTTTGGCAGGCCTGCGCCCTTCGACAATTCGGCCGCGGATAGTTCGGTTGCGATCGCGCTCATGGTTAGACCCTTTCGACAAGCTTCTGGCCGAACAGGCCTGAGGGGCGGATCAGCAGGAAGACGAGCGCGACGACATAGGCGAACCAGCTCTCGATGCCGCCGCCAAAATAGTCGCCGATATAAACCTCTGCGAGCTTTTCGCTGGCGCCGATCAAGAGCCCGCCGACGATGGCGCCGAGGATGGAATCGAAGCCGCCAAGCACCAGCACCGGCAGCGCCTTGAGCACCACCAGCGAGAGAGAGAACTGGACGCCGAGCCGCGCGCCCCACAGCAGCCCCGCCACCAGGGCGACGAGGCCTGCCGCGGCCCACACGCTCGCCCATATCAGGGGCAGCCTCAGCCCGACGGCAAGTGCCGCGAACTGGTCGTCGGCGACGGCGCGGAAGCTGAGCCCGATGCGGGTGTAGCGGAAGAACAGCGAAAGCAGCAGCACCATGGTGGCGGCCACGGCGGCGGCGAAGATGTCGAACTGACTGATCAGCACGCCGCCGACTTCCAGGGGCACATCCTCGATGCCGAGCTCGAGGCCGTGCACCTGCGTGCCCCAGATCAGCTGGGCAGCACCCTCGATGATGTAGGAAAGGCCGAGCGTCGCCATGAACAGCGTGATCGGGGGCTTGTTGGTCAGCGGCCTCAGCACCGCTCGCTCGATGCCGATGCCGAGCGCCACCATGATGGCGAAGGTCACGGCTAAAGCCAGCGCGAACGGCACGCCGCGCTCGACCAGGCTGACGAAGGTCAGAGCCGCAAACAGAAGCAGCGCGCCTTGCGCGAAGTTGAGCACGCCGGACGTCTTGTAAATCAGCACGAAGCCGATCGCGACCAGCGAATACATGACGCCGGAGAGCAGGCCGCCGGTCAGCACCTCGAGGAAGAATTGGTAGTCGAAATCGCCGATCATATGCCTGCCCCCTCTTCATTCTCGGAGGCGACGCCGAGATAGGCGTCGATGACACGCTGATCGTTCCTGATCTCGTCGGGTGTGCCGTCGGCGATCTTGCGGCCGTAGTCGAGGACGGCGATGCGGTCCGAGAGCCCCATGACGACGCCGACATCGTGCTCGATCAGCACCACGGTGGTGGCGAAGCGGTCGCGCGCGGCGCGCACATAAGCTGCCATCTCGCTCTTTTCGCCCGCCGTCATGCCAGCCATCGGCTCGTCGAGCAGCAACAGCCGAGGTTCGGCGACCAGCGCGCGGGCAAGCTCGACCCGCTTCTGCAGACCGTAGGGCAAGGTGCCAGCGAGCCGGTCGCGGACCGCCGTCAGGTGCAGGAATTCGAGGATCTGATCGGCGCGACCCTGCTCGTCGGCCTGCTCGCGGCGCGATCGGCCAATCCCCAGAATCTGGCCGGCGAAATTCGACCTGGCCCTGTAGGCAAGGGCGGAGGCCACATTTTCGAGGACGTTGAGGCCATTGAACAGGGCGAGGTTCTGGAAAGTGCGGGCGACGCCAAGAAGCGCCAGTCGTTGCGTCGGGACTTGGGCATCGCGCGCGCCATTGAGACGGACATGGCCGCGATCCGCCCGGTAGACGCCGCTGATGACATTGATCAGCGAGCTCTTGCCGGCGCCGTTCGGCCCAATGATGGCGCGTATCTCGCCGGAACGAACCGACAGGTCGACTTCGGCCAGCGCAATCACACCGCCGAAGGACAGTCCTATACCTTCGAGGGAAAGAAGCGGCGCGGCGTCTTCAGGGGCAGGCTGTTGCGGCTCATCGTGAGCCTGTCGCGGAGCGGCCGGCAGCCCTTGCGCGAAGATTTCCGGCGCGTAGACCGAAGCCTCGATCGCCCCGAAGGCATGGTTGGATATCGGCATTCCATCGTCCCCAACTGTAGCGAAGGCACGCACGGTCCCGGCCGCACGCCCGATCGGCGTGCGGTTCATGATCATCGGCTGGCCGGACGATCTCCGGCCAGCGGCTGGCGTTGCTATTCGGCGGCGAGCGCCGCCGCGGCTTCCGCGTTTTCCAGCTCACGCACGAGCGGGATGACATGCTTGCCGAAATACTCGACCTCTTCCTGGAAGTGCAGGAAGCCGAGCAGGATGAGATCGGCGCCGGCGCGCTTCAAATCGACGATGCGCTCGGCGACCTGCTGCGGCGTGCCGATCAGGTTCGAGCGGAATCCGTCATTATATTGCACCAAATCGTCGAAGGACGATTTTGCCCAGTTGCCCTCGCCTTCTGGCGAAGCCTTGCCGGCGTTCTTGACCTCGTGACCGAAGGCATTGACCGCTTCCGGATTGGCCTTGGCGATGATCTCGGCAAGCACGGCCTTGGCCTCTTCCTCGGTCTCGCGGACGATGGCGAAGGCGTTAACGCCGACCTTGACCGAATGATTGTTGGCCTTTGCCTTGGCTTGGATATCGTCGACCTGCTTGGCGATCTCGGCGGGCGTGTTGCCGTTAGTGAAATACCAATCCGAGACGCGCGAAGCCATGTCGCGGGCCGCCCGCGACGAGCCGCCCTGGAAGATTTCGGGCAGAGGCTTTAGCGGCTTCGGCTTCAGCGAATACTGGTTGAAGCGGTAGAAATCGCCGCGGAAGGTAAAACTGTCCTCGGTCCAGATCCCGCGCAGCGCGCGGATGAACTCTTCCGACCGGCGATAGCGCTCGTCATGGTCGAGCCAATGCTCGCCGATAGCGTGGAATTCGCCGCGGAACCAGCCGGAGACGAGGTTGATGGCGACGCGACCATCGGTCAGGTAGCTGATCGTGGCGAGCTGCTTTGCCGCCAGCGCCGGATTCCACGGTCCAGGCAGGATCGCGGCGATGACTTTCAGGGTCTTGGTGGCGGCGAGCAGGTCATGGCTGAACGACACCGATTCATGCTGCTCGTCGGCGCCATAGCCGGCGGTGAAGCGGATCTGGCTCAGCGCATAGTCGAAGCCGGCGTTCTCGGCGATCTGCGCCAGCTTGCGGTTATACTCCGCCGAATGATTGGTCCTCTGCTCGATATTCGAGATGACGAGCCCGCCAGAGACGTTCGGCACCCAATAGGCGAATTTGACTGCGTCGCGATCATTCTGTGGCATGAAAATCTCCCGGCTTGGCCTGTCCCAACGATCGATCCGGCCGTGGCCGGAAGCTGTCGCTAATTTATTAGTCTACTGATTATATATACAAAGTAGGATTTTCCGTTTTGGCGACTGCGTCCGGACGGAAATACCAATTCGCCTGCCCTCATCCGTCGTGGATTTTCAGCGCGCGCTCGCGATCGGCGGCAGGGCGCCGAGCCGGCTGTCGATCTCAGAGGCGACCATCTGCGCGTGATGGGCCACTTCCGGCAGGCCCATCAGCTCTCCGAAGGTGCCGCGCGCCAAGGGGCCGGCTATGAACAGTCCGGGCACGGGCCCGCCGTCCTGGTCGATGGCGAGACTGTCGCGCCCGGTTTCTATGCCGAGCCCATGGCGGTCGATCCGGATCAGGTCGGCATCCGCAAGCGAGCGCAGCGCAGGATTGGTTTGAAGCGCCTTGCCATGCGCCGGACCTGTTGTGTTGATTACGGCATCGAACTGCAGAGTTTCGATCTGTCTCTCGCCACGCCGCCGCAGGCTGATAACCAGGCGGCCCCCTTCCCGATTCGAGGCCATCAGGCTTGCCGCAATGTTGTCGAACGTACCTAAGGCGCGGCGACGATCGAGCACCGCCTCTACCTGCGGCGCGATGCGGAAGCGGTGCACGTCCCAGAAGGCACGCAGCCGCCGCACCAGGCGCGTGCGCTCGTCCGGCTCGAGCGCGGACCACAGCTGCGGTCCCTGCAGGCGCAACTGATCGAAGACCGACTGCCAGTTGACGCCGCCGGCATCGGCTGCCGCCAGCGTCGAGCGGATATTTTCGAGCAAGCCGAGCGCGGTGGTAGCCGGTGTCGAGGCGAAATCACCAAAGGGCTGCCCTCGCCGGTCCGGATGCCCGCGCGACCGCAATCCATGGCGCGACACCGCCAGGATACGCCCGCGATGCCCGCGGCGGTCGAGCTCGGCGACGGTGTCGGCGGATGTCAGGCCCGAACCCACGATCAGCACCGAAGCCTCCGGGGCGATGGAACCGAGCGCATCTGCGCAATAGACATCGGCAACGAAGCCATGCGCCTCGGCGAGCGGTTTCAGGGCCGCCGGTATATCGGGCGAAGGGTGCGTCATGGCGAGAATGACCATGTCAGCGGCGATCGACTGACCGGAAGTGGTCACGGTCCAACCATCGGCGCTGCGCCTTACCTCCAGGCCATGCTCGCGGACATGGCGGATCGTTCCATTGTCGAGATAAGGCGCCAGCTGTTCGGCAACGTAGCGGCCGAAGACCCGGCGCCTCGGAAAGATATCGCCATTGCGCCACACCGCATCCGAATCGCGTTCGGCCTCGCCGTTGCGAGCCAGCCAGTGCGAAAAATGCTCGGGCTCGTCCGGCACCAGGCTCATCCTGGCCGCAGGCACGTTGACGCGGTGCGACGGCTCCTCGGTGGAATAGGCGAGCCCACCGCCAAGGAAGGGGCGCGGCTCGACGACCGTGATGGAAGGACGCGAAAGCTGCCGGGCAAGGTGCCAGGCGACGGCCGCGCCGGTGAAGCCGCCACCAAGGACGACGACAGGGCTCCGCGGCCGGGGCGGCAGAGCGTTCACGAGGCGCTGGCGAGCGATTTCGGACGATGGTCGCCGGCGATGGTTTCGCCGAACGGCCCGGTGTTGACGGGTGACCCAGCTGTCTTGACGGGATGATCGGCCGGCAATTTGGGCAGCACCAGCTCGCCGAAGCGGTAGGCCTCTTCAAGATGCGGGTAACCCGAGAGGATGAAGGTATCGATGCCGAGACGCCGGTATTCGTCGATCCGCTCGGCAATGGTGTCGGGGTCCCCGACCAGCGCCGTGCCGGCGCCGCCGCGCACCAGGCCGACGCCGGCCCACAGGTTCGGCGCGATCTCGAGCTTCGAGCGGTCGCCGCCATGCAGCGCGCTCATCCGCGCCTGGCCGACCGAATCCATGCGGGCAAAGACCTTTTGCGCCGAGGCGATGGTCGCGTCGTCGAGCCGGCTGATCAGCCTGTCGGCCGCCGCCCAGGCTTCCCCGGTGGTTTCGCGGGCGATGACATGCAGGCGGATGCCGAAGGAGAGCTTGCGGCCCGCTTTTTCGGCGAGCTCGCGCACGCCGTCGAGCTTGCGCGCGACATCGGCGGGCGGTTCGCCCCAGGTCAGGTACTTGTCGATCTCCTGCGCCGCTACGGTCGACCCGACGTCCGAAGAACCGCCGAAATAGAGCGGCGGACAAGGCGTCTGCAGCGGCGGAAACAGTAGCCTGCCGTCTTCGATGCGGAAATGCCGGCCCTCGTGCTCGACCGTCTCGCCTCTGAGCAGGCGCTTGTAGATCTGCAGAAACTCCTGCGTCACCTCGTAGCGCTCGGCATGCGACAGGAAGATGCCGTCGCCCTTGTTCTCAAGCGGGTCGCCACCGGTGACCACGTTGATCAGCAGCCGGCCGTTGGAGATGCGGTCGAGCGTCGCCGTCATGCGGGCGGCGAGCGTCGGCGATTGCAGGCCCGGCCGCACCGCGACCAGGAAGCGCAGCCGTTTCGTGAGCGGAGCCAACGCCGAGGCAACGACCCACGAATCCTCGCACGACCTACCGGTCGGCAAAAGCACACCATAGTAGCCAAGCGTGTCGGCCGCGTGCGCCACCTGGGTCAGATAATCGAGATCGACCGCCCTGCCGCCCTCGGAGGTGCCGAGATAGCGGCTGTCGCCATGAGTCGGCAGGAACCACAGAACTTTGATGCGATCGGGAATTTCGGCAGCCATGTCCGTTCTTCTCAATGAGACCAAACCAGTTTGCGACAGCATGCGCCAATGGCCCCGCCGGCGCTTCATCAAGCATAAGTCTAGTTCGTCTGTAGAGATTGTATTTTCTATTTCGTGGCTAGAGGCTGGAATTTCCTTATCGAACGACACCTTCATACGGGGCGGCCCGCAGTCGCGTACTCGAGTGTCTCGTCCACGCGTTCGCCGAATTAGCGGGCTAAGCCACGGAAAAGACGCTGCTTTTTCCTGGCATAGGGAGACCGGTGGCTAGAGAAGACTGTTTGGTGGTGGAAACAGGCAGGAGAGAACTCGTCTCTCACTGAAAATTCCCTGTTTTCGGCTGAAAAACAGGGAAGTTGCGAACTTTGCGCCCGTCGACAGCCTCATTTGCCAGTTTCTCATTTGATACAGCACTTTACGGTCCAGCATACTGCGCCCATGCCCAAACACTCCTAACAACGCCGCGGATAACAGGGAAATTCACTGCCGATTAGCGGGATAGGATTGTCAGCGGGCGGGAACTGATTGCCGTTTACCGGGAAGCGATTGCCAGCAGCCGGGAAGCAAGTGCGGCAGAACGGAATGGTTTCGCCCCACACTGCGAGCATTATGTCTTGACATGGGAACGCGGTGCCGATTGCCGGGAGGCGATTGCGCGAACGCGCCCGTAAAGGCCTTGGGTAAGGTCCTTCTGCGCATCGAATACCGCGGGTCTGGCATTCGACAAACCACCTAGAAACGAGAAGGGCCAAGGGCACCAGTTATCCTTGCTGATGATAGCCCTGAGGACGGCCGGCTCTCGTCCACCCGAGCAAGCGCTCGCAACCCGAATCACGCGACAGGTGATTCGGCCTCTTGGCAATCTCGAACACCGGCGATCAGCCAAACCGGCAAGTTGGAGTGCCCCGAAAAGAGCAGCTTCAAAATCGCCAATTCCTAAAACAGCCTTTGAACGCCCTTTGAAGGCCTCTTAAAATATTAGCCGACTTATCTATTATTGAGCGGCCGATTTTCTACCGAAAGTCCTTGCCTGCGGCGGGTTTGTTCACTCATCGTTTCGTTTGGGACACCTACAAAAGTTGCCCGCAACGAAGGAGACGAGGACATGAACGCGCCAGCGCCGAAGCTGGAGATGATGCTGGTAACAGCTCTGACGCCATACAAGGGCAATGCCCGGACACACTCGCGGAAGCAGGTGCGCCAGATCGCCGAGAGCATCAGACGGTTCGGCTTTACCAACCCCGTTCTCATCTCCGACAATGGAGAAATCATTGCCGGTCATGGCCGCGTGATGGCGGCCAAAGAGCTGGGCATGGCCTCGGTGCCGACAGTGAAGCTGTCTCACTTAAGCGCAGAAGAGAGGCGCGCCTACGTCCTGGCCGACAACAAATTAGCCATCAATGCCGGTTGGGACACGGAAGTCCTGGCGATCGAGCTGCAGGCCCTTATCGATTTCGACTTCGACGTGACCTTGACCGGATTCTCGCTCGCCGAAGTTGATCTCACGCTTGACCGCGCTCGCGAAGCTTCGGCAGAGGTCGGCGACGCTGCCGCCGACCGAATCCCCGACGTGCCTGCTCGCCCGGTGACGCGTCCCGGAGACCTGTGGATCCTCGGCAATCATCGGCTGCTCTGTGGCGACTCACAGTCAGCGGCCGATATCGAGCGTGTGACGGAAGGCGCCAAGGTGGACCTCATCTTCACGGATCCACCTTACAACGTGCCTATCAATGGTCATGTGGGCGGACTGGGTGCCACCCATCATCGTGAGTTCGCCTTTGCATCGGGCGAGATGACCAAGAGCGAATTCATTCGCTTCCTGACGGTGACCCTATCGAATGCAGCGTCTGTCGCAAAGGACGGCGCGATTGCTTTTGTCTGCATGGACTGGCGCCACATGCGCGAAGTTCTCGATGCAGGCGAAGCAGCCTTCAGCGAACTGAAGAATCTGTGTGTCTGGAACAAGACCAATGGCGGTATGGGGACCTTCTACCGGTCCAAGCATGAACTGGTATTTGTCTTCAAAGTGGGGACCAGCCCTCACACCAACAGCTTCGGCTTAGGAGACACCGGGCGCTACCGCACGAATGTGTGGGACTATGCCGGCATCAGCAGCCTCAGCGCCAGTCGTGATGAGGAACTTGCCATGCATCCGACCGTCAAACCCGTCGCACTGGTTGCGGACGCAATCCGCGATTGTTCGCGGCGCGGCGAGAGTGTGCTCGACATTTTCGGGGGATCAGGGTCCACCCTAATCGCGGCCGAGACCTGTGGACGCCACGCCGGGCTGGTCGAATTCGACCCCTGCTACTGCGACACGATCCTGATGCGCTGGCAGGCATACACCGGCAAGCGCGCCATCCTGGCCGACGCCAATCAGGACTTTGAAATGGTAGCCGAGATCCGATCTGTAGCCCGCGATCTGCCTTCGACCGAATGAGAGAACGTGAACTATGGAAGATGACAAGGAGCCGCCGAAGGGCTTTCCTCCTGGCGCAGCAGATCACATCAACCAAGATATCTACGGGGTCGGCTACAAGCGGCCGCCGAAAGCCACGCGGTTCAAGAAAGGTCAATCCGGCAATCCCAAAGGTCGACCACGCGGAATAGCACCCGACTTATCGCTCTCGGACGAACCGGTGCTCAAGGCTGCCTTCGAGGCGGCCAAGAAGACGGTGACTATCCGAGAAGGCGGCAAGCTCTCCACGGTCTCGATTCCGGCCGCGCTGATCCAGTCAGGCATCAATGACGCTTTCAAGGGGAATGCTCGTAGTCTTGGGTTGATGCTCGATGTCATGCGAATCGCCAGCCAGGCTCATGCGCGCGAAGTGAAGGAGACCCAAGCAACCTGGAGGAAATACAAAGACGAGTATGCCGAGGCTCTTAGGGACGCAGAACGCAACGGACTGCCACCGCCTACCATGTTGCCCCACCCCGACGACGTCGTCATCGACGACGAGGTGGGCGTCCGATTCATCGGACCTGTCGACAAGGAATGGCAGAGGCGGTTAGACGAAACGATTGCGTTGCGCGACGTCCTGATCATGCAAGACGAGCTAGACCAGCGCTCTTCGACACGGCTCGACGGCACCCCGTTAAACGACCCCGGTGGCGCTCTGCTATTAGCCCTCACCCTAGATCGTGGAGTACCACAGCGCCTACGGCTTACCGACGCTCAGGTTCTGCGTATGCAGATGCAATACATGCGGGTACCAAAACGCAAACTGCTTAAGGACCTCTATCGGGCGTGGAGGGCGATCCGTCGTCCGACGCCACGTGGCTTCATATTCCCAGCGAGAGAGACGATCGCTGAACGCCTGAACTTCGTCTATGCCTTCCAAAGAGCAGCAATCGAAGGCGACATCGACCTTGACGCCATCTCTCGTGGCGAATTCGATGACAACTTTCTCGACTTCCTCAGCCAGAATGGACGGTCAACCGAAGGGTTTGCTACGGTGTAGCATAGAGCACTTCAGCGTGATGCGCGGTGGATGTAGGCGCTCCATGGAAGCGCAACTTCATGCCGGCATCGAGTTTCGCGGCCTTGCGCAGACGCGAGTGCTCAGAGCGCCGAATTCCTGGCTTTATGGGCGCAAGTATCAACGTCGCGTCAGAAGTGCGGCCGGATGCGGAACGTCCGCTGTCGAGACGATTGAGCCCAAAGCCGACCTTGCGTCCATGGTTGCGCCGCCGGCTTTGCAGACAGCTCGGAGTTTCCAGGAGTGCGTGGATGTGCTCGGAGGGCCAGATGGAAGGCCGGGGGGCGACATCTGCCGGTGCCGCAATCTTGGCAATGGATGCCTCAGCCGGGGAGTTCGGAAAGTTCGTCAGCCGCTTCCTGAAAACCTTGCTCCGCAGCTCGCTCGAGCCAAAGACGGCCAGTTGCTGCGTTGTGCTCTCCGGCAAGGCCTTTCAGGAGATATCGGCCGAGCATGAGTTGGGCCTGCCCGTGCCCACGCTCGGCCGCGGCCGCAAACCATTCCTGCGCCGCCACGTGGTCGACCTGCAGTCCCTCGCCGGAGCTCTGCAGCGCGCCGAGAGCAAACATTGCGCCGGCATGACCGTCGGCAGCAGCCCGTTGGAACAGCTGTACCGCGGCCTCCGGAGAACGTTTGCCTCCGCTCCCATTGAGCAGCATCTCGGCAAGTGCCACCTGCGCATCGAGCATGCCACCCTCAGCCGCCTCCGCAAACCAGGCGCGGGCCTGTTGTGCGTCGGCTGCCACGCCGCGCCCGTCCCTGAGAATACGCGCATACATGTACTGGGCCTCAGCCACACCTTCAGCCGCTCGCCTCAGCCATTGCGCGGCCTGAGTTTCATCCTGGTGTACGCCGACGCCTTTGGCGAAACACAGCCCGAGATTGAAGGCGGCTATAAGGTCGCCCGATAACGCGGCCGCCTCGAACCATCCCGCTACGCTCGTGATATCGTCCGGCTCGCCGGCTCCCTGAAGAACAAGGTTGGCCAGATCGACTTGCGCTGCTCGGTTCCCGTTGCTTGCAGCGGTGCGCAGCCAATGCGCCCCCTCTTGCTCGTCTCTGGCGACACCGTTTCCCGTCAGGTAAAGAGAGGCTAGCGCACGTGCAGCGGCCTGGTGCCCCCCCTCGGCCGCACGACGATACCATATTGCGGCTTCTGAAAAGTCCGGCGGCCGACTCTTCACATTACGATCGCCCAAGAGGTTCGCCGCTTCGAAGTTTCCCGCCAATGCCGCACGCCGTATCCAGGCCTCTCCAGCCATAGGATCCTGATAGCCGAGGCTCCCGTCGATAAACGCCAGACCCAATCGGAATTGGGCCGCAGGAAGCCCCTTCTCCGCAGCTGACTGGTATAATCGCGCCGCACCAGCAAGGTCGCCTGCGACACCGAGGCCATGTTCGGTCAGGATCGCGAGAAGATAGATTGCCGTCGGCAAGCCACCGTCGGCCGCCCGCCGGACCTCATCGGCAATTCTGGCTCTGTCCGCCGACAAACCCCGCCGTGCCAGCGAAAGGGCAAAACCAAGACTTCCTTCGGCGCAGCCCGCCGCGGCCGACCGTTCGTACCATCTGTACGCAGCATCCGCGTCGCGCATTGGTTCGGGACCGCTGGTTAGGATGTAGCCGAGGAGTGCCTGGCCGGTGGCGGAGCCGGCCTCTGCCGCCTTCGTGGCAAGGTCGAGCGCTGACGCAAAGTCTGGCTCGCTCGTGGTGTCCTCCACGAACAAGCGTTTCGATTCGGAGCCTTTGTCAGCTTCGGCTGTCGCCATCCCTGTCACGTACAGTGCGGCGAGGAGCGCCTGTGCATCAGCGCTCCCATGATCCGCTGCTCGCCGCAGCCAGCGTGTCCCCTCAATCCGGCTCGGCGGCACGCCGGAACCCTCGAGATAGCAGCGCGCGACCCGATACTCGGCATGGCCGACTCCCGCACGCGCAGCCATCGCGAAGAGCGGAAAGGCCTCCGTGGGCTTGCCGTTTTCAGAAAGCTGGATCGCCCGGCGCAATGCTACGGACGGGCTAGCCAAACCAGTCAGGCGATCCAGAATTGTCATCAATGCCGGCCTTTGACTGCTCCAGTTCCTGTCGAGCTGCAGACTACGGCTCGCGCATCGCTTCCTGGCCGATCGGGAGCATCACCCCAAGTATATATTTGAGCACCGTGCGCCGGCCGACCTGAACGTCGGCGGTCACCGGCATGCCGGGGGTGAGGGCAAACCCGGCGGGTACGTCATGCAACGCGACCTGATCGATGGAAATGCGCGTCCGATAGAACGGTTCTGCATTCGAGGGCAGCATTGCCAGCGAACTGTCTGGATCGCGGGCTTGCTCCTGAGCCGAGAAGGAATCCGGACTGAGCGTGCGCACGGTGCCGTGAGCGAGGCCGTATTGCGAATAGGGGAAAGTGTCGAACTTGATGACGACGGGATCGCCTACATGGACGAAACCACTGCTTCGGCCGACGACATTTGTCTCGATCTCGAGCGGCGCCTTGGCGGGCACCAGGGTGACCAGGCGCTCGCCCGACTGCAGGACCGAGCCGACCGACACCTTTGCCACGGACTGGACAATGGCATCTCCTTCGCTTTTCAGCTCGACAAGTTGCTTGCGCAGCTTTGCCTTGTTGAAGAGCTCGCGAGCGTCGGACATGCGAGAACTCGCGTCCGACAAACCTTGCGAGACTTCCGCGCGCCAGCCTTGAATGTAGCCGGCGCGGTCAGCGGCCACCGCGGCCTGCTGGCGCCTCGCAGCTTCCGCTGTCTGCACGGCGTTGCCGAGCGCCCGCGACATTTCGGCCGAATTGTCCTCGGCAAGCAGGGTATTAAGGCGGCTCCCGACCTGCCGCTCCTCCAGTTGCTTGCGCATCTCTTCTATCGAGGCCGCGACGGAGAGCCGCTGCCGGTAGCCAGCGGCATCAGATTGCGCGCGCGAGATCACCGAACTGAGTTCATCGCTTTGCCGGTCGAAGTTCTCCAGCTTGGCCTCGTAGACCGCTTTGCGGCGCTCGAAGATCGAGGCCTGCAGGGTCCAGCTGGGGTCGAGGCCATCATAGTTGAAGTCCTTGCCGTCGGCCTCCGCCTTCAACCGTGCCACCTCAGCCTCAAGTGTAGAGACCTGCATGGCCAGTGCCTGCAGGTCTGCTGAGGCGAAGGTCGAATCGAGGCGAGCAAGCAACTGACCGGCCTGCACATGCTGTCCTTCGCGCACTTCGATCGATCGGACAATCGCCGTCTCCAGCGGCTGCACTATGATGTTGGGCGATTGTGAAACCACAAGCCCCCTCGTCGTCACCACTTGGTCGACCGGTATCAGTCCTGCCACGGTGATCAAGGCCACCACCAGGCTCGAAATCATCCATACGATGCCGCGCGCCGCCCGAGGAATCGGCGCATTCGAGACTGCTGTAGACGGCCATTGGAACTCGAGTATGGCCGGCGTCGTCGGATCGCTCGTTTTCGCTCGGCGCCAGCGAGCCTGGCGGATGGTGAGCGAGGTGCTACTCATGGCTTACAAGACCTCGAATCCAAGTCATCTTTGGCGAGAACGACCATTCGATTCTCATCCCGCTGCGGCACATCATCATACCAATCGTGGCGGTACCGCAGCCGGGCGGCCGCCGCGGTTGTCCAAGTGCCTGTTCTGCTGCGACCACAGCTGGCGATAGACCGCGCAGCGTTCGAGCAGGATCGTGTGCGAAGCGACGTCGAGAACCTTGCCCTGCTCCATAACCAGGATCTGATCGCAGTCGGTGAGCGATGAAAGTCGATGCGAGACGATGATCATGGTGCGCCCGCTGGCGATGCGCATGAGATTGGCACTGACGACCGCTTCGCTTTCCGGATCGAGAGCACTGGTGGCCTCGTCGAGAATGAGGATGGTCGGGTCGTGGATGAGGGCGCGCGCAATCGCCAGCCGTTGCTTTTGACCGCCCGACAGGTTGGGCGACCCTTCCTCGATGTAGGTGTCGTATCCGTTCGGCATCCGTTCGATAAACTCTTCGGCGCCGGCCAGATGCGCGGCATGCATGGCATCGGAAAGCGTCAGGCCTGCACGCCCGGCGATGATATTGTCGCGGATCGACCCGCGGAACAGGAAATTGTCCTGGAGGACCACGCCGAGCCCCTGGCGAAGATGACGCAGGTTGATTTCTTTGAGGTCGACGCCGTCCAACTTGAGGAACCCGCTGTAGTCGCGGTTGATCCCTTGCAGCAAACGCGCGATCGTCGATTTTCCCGACCCGCTCCGCCCGACAATGCCGAACATGGTCCCAGCCGGAATGTGGAAGCTAACCCGGTCGAGCGCTGGCGTCTTGGTACCGATATAGCTGAACGTCAGATCGCTGAACGTAACTTCGCCGAGGAGCCTTGGTCTCAGGCCGAGGGAGTTCGAACTCGTCTCCAACGGCCGGTTAAGGACCGATGCCGCCTCGCCGATTGCCGCCCCCACCTCCTCGTAGTCTTCGATCAATCGCACCAACCCGACCAGCGGTTGCGCGACGCGTTGGGAGATCATCATGAAGGCGAACAGACCGCCGACCATATAGCCGGAACTGTCGTTCATCGCGAGATAGGCGCCAATCAGCATGGTGCCGAGCACCATCACGCGTTCAATTGGCGTAACCAGGGTCTGCGGCCAGCTGGCGAACTGCCCGAAGGAGAGACGCGCCCTTCCCGCCTCCGCCACCCGCTCGTCCCAAAGCGCCTTGCGTTGCGGCTCGAGACCAAGCGCCTTCACCGTCTTTATGCCGACAACAGTTTCGCCCAACGCCGCCGACTTCCAAGTCTCGGCGTCGATCACCCGCTGGTACCTTCGGCGCATCGGCTTGAGGAAGGCAAGGATGATCAGCATGATCATCGCTGCGCAGGCAACGACGATCCAGGCGAGCTTGACGTTGATGTAGAACATCACGGGTAGCAGCACGCAGAGTGTAATCAGATCGAGGAAGGTGCTGAGCAGTTTGCCGGTCAGGAATTCGCGGATGCGATACACCTGGGCGAGGTGGTACATCGTCTCGCCAGCAGGATGGCGCTCGAAATAGTCGAGCGGCAGGCGCAGGAGCCGGCTGAAAACGTGCAACTGCAACTTGGTGTCCAGACGGGCTCCGACGACATTGATGATCAGCCGCCGCGCGTGGCCCAGGAGCGTCTCGTAGGCGAAGACGACGGCGACTATGGCTGACAAGAGTAGTAGGGTCGAGACACTGTTGAACTGCAATACCTTGTTGACCACCGTCATGACGATAAGTGGCGGAAGGATAGTAAGAACGCTGAGCGTGAACGAAGCGATGGCGACGTCGCGAAGCGGCCGGCTTTCGAGCCGCACCAGTTCGGCGAGCCAGCGAAGCGTGAAAGGCGCATCCGCGGAAACATAGGATCGTGCGTTTCGCAGCAGCACCGCCTCGCCCGTCCACACCTGCGACAGCCGCAGCTCGTCGACAGCGGTGGATTCACCATCGTCAGGCGCGTCAGCGCTTTTGAGGAAGACAATGTTGCGCTCGGCGCTCGCCCCGGTAAGGAGGCCAGCGCCGCCATCGCTGAACAACAAAACGACCGGTCCGGTCTCCTGAAAGCGCAACAGGTGAGACCAGCGAACGCGCACGGCTCGAGCCCACATGCCGCCGTTCTGCGCCCATTCAGACAGGTCGGTGGCGCTTGGAAACGGGCTTGCACTCGCCGCCCTGAATTCGTTCGGGTCGAGTTCCACACCGTGATAGCGGGCGACCCGGAGCACCGCCTTGAGACGCGGCCCGACCTGGTCAAACTCGGCGGGGCCACCGGGACTGCACCCCACTTCGCTTACGCCTGCCGCCTTGCTGGTCGCGTCGGCCGCGGTGCCGGCGCGGATCGAGACCTCGTGGACTTCGGCGTTCAGAGGGATGTTCACCATGGACTTCCCTTCCGGCAGGCAGGCGATGGCTCAACAATGCCCGGGGCGGACCATCCCCGCCGGAATTTCCGGCGTCGGCGACTATACTCCCCGCCAGTCGGTCGCACGAGCCCCCTGCCCATTCGGAAACGCCGAACGCGCCGGCCTTGCCGTTCCGCAAAGCCCGCGCGCCCGTTTCTCAGCCTTGGACCGGTTTCTATCGTCTGTCCGGTCGCCATTCCTACTCACTCATGCTCACTCATGCGGCTTCAGAATATCCTTCAGAGCCTTCTTCACCGTGTCGTCGCTGTTGGCGTAGCCGGCACCCTGCTTGGTCTGGTCCGAGGTCAGGTCGGCGCTTGCACCCAACGGCTTGTTCTGGTTCTGACCAAATCCCCTGATCGTGTTGAGAACATTCAGGAGGTCGGTCGACACCGAACCGGCGGCTAGGCTGACAAGCTGCCGGAACGACGCATGGCTGACGGCATCGCTGTCGGTCGAGCCGGATTGCAGGAACTGCGTCGTGTCCTGGAGCCCGAGCGAGCTGGCCGTGACCGCGGCGGTGTGATGGTCAGGCCGGCCATCGGCATCCGTGCCATCGTTGGGACGTCCTTTCCCAGGATTGCTGCTGTCGCTGTGATCAGGATCATTGCCATTGCCGTTGTTGCCATGGTGATGATCGCCGGTCTCGCCGCCTGGGCCGGTCGCCCCGGTCGGGCCAGTCGCACCGGCTGACCCAGTCGCGCCGGTGGAACCAGTCGCACCCGTTGCTCCTGTCGCCCCGGTCGGGCCGGTTGCCCCGGTCGAACCCGTAGCTCCGGTCGCTCCAGTCGAGCCAGTAGCACCCGTAGCTCCAGTCGAACCGGTAGCGCCTGTGGCACCCGTGGCGCCGGTCGCACCTGTCGAACCGGTGGCTCCGGTCGCACCTGTGGCGCCGGTTGCTCCAGTCGAACCGGTCGAGCCAGTAGCACCCGTTGCTCCAGTCGAACCGGTAGCTCCGGTCGCACCGGTTGAGCCGGTCGCACCCGTTGCTCCGGTTGCACCTGTAGCGCCGGTCGCACCCGTCGAGCCAGTAGCACCCGTTGCTCCAGTCGAACCTGTAGCTCCGGTCGCACCGGTTGAGCCGGTCGCACCCGTTGCTCCGGTTGCACCTGTAGCGCCGGTCGCACCCGTCGAGCCGGTGGCACCAGTCGCTCCAGTCGCTCCGGTAGCGCCAGTCGCACCAGTAGCTCCGGTCGCACCCGTAGCGCCGGTCGCACCTGTCGAACCGGTCGAGCCAGTAGCACCCGTTGCTCCAGTCGCGCCGGTGGAACCAGTCGCACCCGTGGCACCTGTCGCACCTGTCGCGCCGGTGGCTCCGGTCGCACCCGTCGCGCCGGTGGCACCGGTCGCTCCAGTCGCTCCGGTAGCACCAGTCGCACCTGTAGCTCCGGTCGCACCCGTAGCGCCGGTCGCACCTGTCGCACCTGTCGAGCCAGTAGCACCCGTTGCTCCCGTTGCTCCAGTCGCGCCGGTGGAACCAGTCGCACCCGTGGCACCTGTCGCACCTGTCGAGCCGGTGGCTCCGGTCGCACCTGTGGCGCCGGTGGCACCTGTCGCGCCGGTGGAACCAGTCGCACCCGTAGCGCCGGTCGCACCTGTCGAGCCGGTGGCTCCGGTCGCACCTGTGGCGCCGGTGGCACCTGTCGCGCCGGTAGCTCCCGTTGCTCCAGTCGAACCGGTCGAGCCGGTTGCACCCGTCGCGCCCGTGGCGCCGGTCGCACCTGTCGAGCCAGTAGCGCCGGTTGCACCTGTGGCGCCGGTTGCTCCTGTTGCTCCAGTCGCACCTGTCGAGCCAGTAGCACCCGTTGCTCCAGTCGCGCCGGTGGAACCAGTCGCACCCGTGGCACCTGTCGCACCTGTCGAACCGGTGGCTCCGGTCGCACCCGTCGCGCCGGTGGCACCAGTCGCTCCAGTCGCTCCGGTAGCGCCAGTCGCACCTGTAGCTCCGGTCGCACCCGTAGCGCCGGTCGCACCTGTCGCACCTGTCGAGCCAGTCGCTCCAGTAGCGCCAGTCGCACCCGTAGCACCTGTGGCACCCGTGGCCCCGGTTGCACCTGTCGCGCCGGTAGCTCCCGTTGCTCCAGTCGAGCCGGTTGCACCTGTTGCTCCAGTCGCGCCGGTAGCGCCTGTGGCACCCGTGGCGCCGGTCGCACCGGTCGAACCAGTCGCTCCAGTCGAGCCGGTTGCACCTGTTGCTCCAGTCGCGCCGGTAGCGCCTGTGGCACCCGTGGCGCCGGTCGCACCGGTCGAACCAGTCGCTCCAGTCGAGCCGGTTGCACCTGTTGCTCCAGTCGCGCCGGT
>NZ_JAVIIY010000014.1:0-143973 GCF_033977345.1 Mesorhizobium dulcispinae | reverse complement strand
GTGGCGACACCTCATCGAGAACTTCTTTTGCAAGCTCAAGGAGTTCAAGCGCATCGCCTTGCGTGCCGACAAAACCGGCAAAAGCTTCGCGGCAATGATCTTTCTCGCCGCTGCCGTCATTAACTCTCGATGAATCCCCACAAGCCTTAGAGCAATTCCAGGAAAAAACAAAGACTTACAGCGCGTCGCCTGAATCCGCTTCAGCGCGACGCGCTTTAGGGTCAAAACCCAATCAGCTTCGCTGCGCCAATAGCCAAGATGGGGTGGACCCTGCCGTTCGATCCAGCTGCCAGAAGGAGCAGGTAGCGCCATGAATTGCCGTCGGGCGTCAAGTCTCCGAACGTCGCGATGGCGCGCGCATAGCAGACGTTCGGTGCGGGTCGGCAAAACCAGCGCCCACCACCGCCGCCGACGGCCCTCCGAAATGCCGGCGACCCGCGCCCCGTCGACGAAATGGGTGTCATCTCGCAGGGCGGCCGTCAGAAGTCTTCGGCCATGGCGCGCGCCTCGCTCGCGGCCGCCCGCCGCGCCTCCGCGTCGGCCTCGAGGCCGAACAAGGTGCGCTCCACAACCACGCCCTGGATGTCGGTCAGGCCGATGAACCGGAGCCACGCCTCCACATAGGGGCGCTGGAAGTCGTAGCGCTCGCCCGGGGTCCAGTTGCTGGTCGGCGCATAGTCCAGGCCGCGCGCGTAGATGACGGCCGCCTTCTTCGCCTTCATCAGACCGCCAAAGCCGGTCTGATCGAACGAGAAGAGGATGTCCTTCTGCGACACCAAGTCAATGTAGTGCTTCAGACGGTAGGGGATCGAGAAGTTCCAGAGCGGGACCGCCATCAGAAGCTTGTCGGCGGCGAGCAGAGGCGCGGCCAGCGCCTCCATTCGCGACCATGCCGTCGCCTGCGCCGGCGTGCGACCATCGCCATAGATGCCGGCGTACTTCGCATTCAGCGCGTCCTCGTCGAGTGGCGGCAGGTCCAGCGACCAGAGGTCGAGAATTTCGATCTCATCCGAGGGGTGTGCCGCGCGATAGGCGTCGATGAAGGCGCGCGCCACCTCGATCGAGGCGGACGCCGCCTTGCGGGGAGAAACTTCCAGATAGAGCAATTTGATCATGGCGATCGATTCCTGCGAGGCGCACAACCGCGCCGGTCACCTCAACCTCCCGCTTCCTGATAAATTTAGCAAACGAGTAATTTCGCTGGCATTCAGCGAGAAGCGTGTTAAATCGAGGACGGTGAGGTCCCATGTTTGAAACCGAGTTACTGCGCGTCTTCATCACCGTCGCCGAGTGCGGCGGGTTCACTCGCGCCTCAGAGGTCCTGCATTCCACCCAGTCGACAGTCAGCGCGCAGATTCGCCGCCTGGAGGATCAGGCGGGCCAAGCGCTCTTCGCTCGAAGCACGCGTTCGGTGCAGCTCACGCCGGCGGGCGACACCTTGCTCGGTTATGCTCGGACGATCTTGCGCATCAACGAGGATGCGCGGCAGCGTCTTTCCGGCGCCGTGCCGGCCGGTCGCATTCGGCTGGGATCGTCGGAGGACTTGACGGGCGCATGGCTCCCCCGCCTCCTGCGACGCTTCGTGACCCAATTCCCGCAAGTGGCGATCGACCTGGAAATCGGGATCGGACCCCGGTTACTGAGGCGACTGGACAAAGGGGAGATCGACGTCATGGTCGCTGGCCGCTGCGCCGGGGACACGGAGGGATGGAGGCTGTGGCGCGAACCGTTGGTTTGGGCCTTCGCGCGCGAGAGCGAGCCGCCCACGCCTCTCCGCCTGGCGTTCTTTCCGGAGCCCTGCCCCTACCGCGAAGCAGCGCTTCGCGCCCTTGGCGGGCAGGGCGAGGCGAACCAGGGCTGGACCATCGCCTGCACCAGCGACAGCCTTGCCGGCGTCCGCGCTGCAGCGGTCGCGGCGATCGCCATTACGCCGTTGCCGCGAAGCCTGGTTGGCCCAGAGCTGCGTATCCTCGGGCCCGAGGCGGCTTCCCTGCCGTCCCTGCCCGACGTGGAATACATTGCAAAGGTCGGCCGCCGGGCGAATACGTCCGCCATCGCCACCCTGATGGAGATGATCCATACGGCGCCGGCGCCGATGGCGGGCTGACTGGATCGCAGGTCCGTTAGACCGCTGCTGTGTCCTGAGGGTCAATCACACCCATCACGTCATCTCCTCGCGGTCTCTTTCGAGGAACGCGTTTCGTTCAGCGTCGAAAGGCGCCGCGCCCCTCGCGCACCTGAAGCAGGTTTCCATCGGGATCCTCAAACCTCGCGGCATAACCCCAAGGGAAGTCTAGCACCTCGGGCGGCTCGAACGTAACGCCGCGCGACTTCAGTGTTTCGAATGCCGTCCGGCAATCTTCCACCTCGATCGTATAAACCGCGGAACCCAGTTCAGCCTTCGCGGGCGAGCCTGGCCACAAAACAAATTCGAAGTCCTGTCCCCGGACGCCGACGGTCAGGAATCGCGGTCCGCTTGGCGTTGGAGCGTCGATTCGCCTCTCGAGGCCGATGACGTTGGTGTAGAAGTCGAGCGCCTTGTCCTGATCGCTCACCAACAGCGCCACGTACGCGACTTTTTTCAGCATGGTGGTCTCCTTTCATGTGCCTTGCTTGCCTCCCGTCACATGACGAGCCAGGGGAGTGATCGTGACAAGTCGGAGCGGATTAAGCGCTCGGCAGTCGAAGGCGACGACCCAAGCCAGCTCAGCGTGATTGTTGCAATGACTGCTGCGAAGCCCAACAAAGCGGACCTTCGCGGTTGGCTGGCCCAAGGGCCGCAACGGGTCGACTTGCGCCGCCCCAGCTCTCCGCGTCAAAATGTCCGAGGAGGGTCCGAACTCGGTCGTTCAAATCGGCAACTGATGGGGTTTTGACTCTAGTCCGGATTGTTACGCGCCTGGGGCGAGGATTGATGCGCGACAAGTGAGACGACGGCTTCGCGAATCCAGCGTTGGCCGATGTGTCCGTGATTGCGCTCATGCCACACCATTCCCACCGCAAAACCTTCAACGGGGAATGGACAGTCCATCACTTCAAGCTGGTCCGCAGAGTCGCGCACCAACCGTTCCGGGACCAGCGCCACGAAGTCCGAGTGAGACACGATCTCCGGGACAAACAGGAACGACGCCGCGGAGAGCACCACGTTACGCTTGTGTCCGACAGCGGCCAAAGCGCTGTCCAACGGCGTCACGAAGCTGCCCCCGTCCAAAGACACGACCACTTGCTCCAGCTCAGCAAATTCAGCGACCGTGATTCCGTCCCGGAGCCGCGGATGCTTCCGGCGGCCGATCAGCACATAGCGTTCATCGAACAGATGGCGCGTGCGAAGACTTGGTGAGGCCGCCTGCGGCGTCATCAGCGCCAAATCCACATCGCCGCGCGCCATCTGCGCTTCCAACTGCGGCACGTCCAGATTGCGGATCGCGACGCGAACACCGGGCGCTCGCGTCCTGAGTTCCACAACGAGCGGCTTGACCACTGCCGCTTGCAGATAGTCCGTGCAGGCGATTGCGAAAGTCAGGTTGGCCTTCGCCGGATCGAAGTTCCTGTGCGAGGCGACCGTGGCGCGAACCTGGTCAAGGGCTTGGCGCAACGGATCGAGCAACTCCATTGCTTTGACCGTCGGCGTCATACCTCGCTGGGCAGGAATTAGCAGCGGGTCATCGAACTCGCGCCGGAGACGGTTCAGCTGGGCGCTTACCGCTGGCTGGCTGAGGCTCAATCGGGCAGCCGCCTTCGTGACGTTCCGCTCGACCAGCAGCGTCTCCAGGGTAACCAACAGATTGAGGTCCAAGCGCTTGGTATCCACCACATGGATAGTAGCCGAAGATTCTTATGATTTCCAATATAGCTCGCACCAGCCGAGGCTTCGTGGTCAAGGCCGCACGTGGGCGCGCCCGAGGCCATGGTGGAGGTCGATCGGGGCTGAAGCGGTTGCGTCCTCAACCAGGATGACCAGCATGAGCCAAGTCGATACTTCCAAACCTCTGATCAGCGTCGTTGGTGCCTCGAGCAAGCAAGGCCGCAGCGTCGCCAATTCCCTGCTCGACAGCGGCCGCTACCGCGTACGCGCCCTGACGCGGCGCCTCGACAGCCAACCCGCGCAGGCCTTGGCGAAGAAGGGTGCCGAAGTCGTGGTGACGCCTCTTGAACTCGGCAGGCAAGCCGAGCTAACCGAAGCAATGAAAGGCTCGGCAGGGGCGTTCTTGATGACTCCGCCCATCGTCAAGGTGCCGCCGGCGGAACCCGAACTTAGTCTGGGCAAGGAGTTGGCCGATGCGGCGAAGGCCGCTGGCGTCGAGCACGTGGTGTTCAGCGGACTCGAAAATGTCGAAGCCATCACCGGCGGCACCAAGTGGGCGCCGCATTTCACGGACAAGGCAAAGGTGGAGGATTACATTCGCAGCTTGCCCGTCCGCAGCTCGTTTGTGTATCTGGCGTTCTACTACACCAACTTTCTGGAATATTACGTGCCGCAGGGCGGGGAGGACGGCATAACGTTCGCCATATACTTGCCGCCGGACATCCCCATGCCGTTCTGTGATCCGCTCACTGCCGCCGGCCCGGCGGTGCGCGAGATCTTTGACCACCCGGCGCGATACACCGGCGAAGTCCTGCCTGTGATCGGCGAGTTTATCTCGGCGCAACAAATGGTGGACACGTTTGTGCGGGTCACCGGAAAGCGCGCGCGCTACGCCTCTGCCTATTCGCGTGAAGACTTGTTACGCCATTTTCCGAGCTTCGCCGGCAACGAGCATCTCGTGCGCGAGTTGGTGGGTATGGTCGAATACGCCGTCGAATATGGCTACTACGCCCCTGGGCGCGATCTGACCTGGAGTCGGAAAATAGATCCCGACGCTGTGACTTGGGAACAATTCCTCAAGCGCAGCAAATGGCAAGGCGACCTGCTGTCCTTTGGCGCCGCCGCAGATGCCGAGCTTGCGCCGACGTGAGGGCGGCGAAACTGAGCTTTGCGCCATGGCGGCGTTTTCCTGGAACGGCTCCGGGGAACTCTGTCTCAATCCCTGGATGACAGCAGCCGCCCGTATTTGCCGACGATTCTGAGGGCGGTCAGCCGGCCGCTCTGGAAGGCGCCCGTGTCGATGCCGAGCCGGCGTCCGTCGAGCGTTGGAACGTCCACGATCGTATGCCCATGCACGACCCAGCGGTCGAGGCGATGCGCCGCCGCCAGGAAATCTGACCGGATGTTCAGCAGATCGGCCTCGTCCTGCTCCTCGAGCGCGATCCCGGGCCGGATGCCGGCATGCACGAACACGAACTCATCTGAGCAGACCATCACCGGCAGCGTGCGCAGGAAGCCGATATGGCCGGCGGGAATCGTCTCGCGGATGCGCTCGTCGACCTCTTCGCTCGAAGCGTAGAGATTGGCGAGATGCGCCGGATCGACGCCATAGGAATAGAGGGTCTCCCGTCCGCCGACCGCGAGCCATGGCTCCAGCGACAGGTAGCCGTCGAGATAGGCGAGCATCGCCACTTCGTGGTTTCCGGCCAGACAGACGCGCAGGAAGCCTTTTGGCAGCGGCGCCATCAGATGCTCGAGCACGCGGCGCGAATTGGGCCCGCGGTCGATATAGTCGCCAAGCATGATGATGATCTTGCGGCCACGGAATCGCTGCGCGTCGAGCAGGATCTTCTGTTCGAGCGCGCGCAGCTCGTCATAGCAGCCATGCACGTCGCCGATCGCGTAGACCACCGTGTCGCGCATATCCATCACCAGCCGTTCGCGCGGCAAGGGTCGGGGTCGTCTCGATCGCTGGAACAGGCTCACGGATTGCGGCTCGGTATTCAAATTTAGATCGTGCCACGGATCGTGGACTAAGCCTCGATATCACGCCGAACGCAAACAATTCCACACCGGCCGGCGATGCATTTGCCGACGCGAGGACCGGGCGCTGTTGCGGACTTCAGGCCGCTTTCAGCCGGTAGCGGAAGAGCGTGTGGTCGAGAAGCAGGCGGATGCGCGGCTCGGCCTCGGCCGCCACCAGCCAGCTTGCCGCGATCATGGCCGCGCCGACGATCGGGATCGAGACGAGGTAGGGTACGCCCGCTCGGATCAGGGCGCCGAGCATCGCTGCGCCGACGACGTCGTGGATGAGGTAGAGCGGATAGGTCATCAGCCCGATCCGGCGCCAGCCGCCCCAGGAAAGATCGAGGCGCAGCGACCAAGCCATCAGCGCCACCGCGGCCAGGAAGACGATGATCGGCGGCGCGTAGGGCATCGCCGCCTCCACCTTGATGCTGTGCACGTCGACCGAGCTGACGATCTGCAAAACCCCGCCGGCAAGGAACAGGGCGCAGAAGCCGAGGCGCGGAACGGTCACCGCCTTGAAGCGCATCAGCCAGAGCAACACGCCGACGGCGAAGAAAGCGCCGTGATGCACAAGCGTGAGCTGCAGCCATCGTGTCTCGGCGAGATCGGTCCAGCCGAAGGCGAAATAAAGGCACCAGAACAGTGTGCTGACGAGGCCGATGACGACGGCAACGGCTTCCATCAGGTTGAATCGGCCAAGCCTGAGCAGAATCCAGACGATGGCGTAGAAGGCGATCTCGATGCCGAGCGTCCAGTAGACGCTGTCGACCCATGGCTCGAACGGCACGAACAGCGCCGTGCGGGCAAGCCGCACCACGGCGTCCGTAGGCCAGGAGAGGCCGACGAGCAGCAACACGATCGCCGAGACCGGCGCGCAGACCCAGACGGCCGGCGCCAACCGCCTGACGCGCGCTTCGAAGAACTTGAGCGGCGTCGAATTCTCGGCGCTGAAGGCGATGACGAAGCCGCTGATGACGAAGAACACCTGCACGCCGACCCAGCCGGAGCCGACGAAGGCCATCTCGGGATGGGCTGGGATGCCGCCGGTCGAGCGCGCCGAGACGCCGTCGGGAAATGCCCATACCCAGAAGCCATAGTGATAGAACATCACCATGACGGCGGCGAGGAAACGCAATATGTCGACGCCGCCGAAAGTCGTCTTGTGCTGAGCCATGCCTTGCCTTGAGAATGGCCCCCCAGGCACTTTACGGGCTGTTGCTGCATTGCACAACAGTCTATTGCGGTGCAGGACGAATTCGTGCAAGCGCCTGACGTTGCGCTCCGCCCTCGACGCTGTGAGGCGGCTAGATTCCGATGCCGCGGCTCTTCAGTGCCGTCGTGATCTCATCGAGGATCACGGGGTCGTCGATGGTCGCCGGCACGGTCCATTCCTCTTTGTCGGCGATCTTCTGCATCGTGCCGCGCAGGATCTTGCCGGAGCGCGTCTTGGGCAGGCGCTTGATCGTCACCACCGTCTTGAAGGCGGCGACGGGACCGATCCGCTCGCGCACCAGCCCCACCACCTCGCTTTCGATGGCGCCGATATCGCGCGACACACCGGCATTGAGCACGACGAAGCCGAGCGGCACCTGGCCCTTCATCGCGTCGGCGATGCCGATGACGGCGCATTCGGCGACGTCCGGATGCGCGGCCAGCACCTCCTCCATAGCGCCGGTCGAGAGACGGTGGCCGGCGACGTTGATGATGTCGTCGGTGCGGGCCATGACATAGAGATAGCCCTCCCCGTCCATCATGCCGGCGTCGGCCGTCTTGTAGAAACCGGGGAACTCCTCGAGATAGGCTTGTATGAAGCGGGCGTCGGCATTCCAGAGCGTCGGCAGGCAGCCCGCCGGCAACGGCAGCTTGACCACCACATTGCCGAGCGTGCCGCGCGGCACCTCATGGCCGGCATCGTCGAGAATGCGAATGTCGTAGCCCGGCATCGGCACGCCCGGCGAGCCGTACTTCACGGGCAAAAGCCCGAGCCCGGCCGGGTTGATGGTCATCGGCGAGCCGGTCTCCGTCTGCCACCAATGGTCGATCACCGGACGGTCGAGCTTCTGCTCCGCCCATTTGATGGTTTCGGGGTCGGCGCGCTCGCCGGCAAGGAACAGGGTGCGGAATTTCGACAGGTCGTATTTCGCCACGAACTCGCCGCGCGGATCCTGCCCCTTGATGGCGCGGAAGGCGGTCGGCGCCGTGAACAGCGCCACCACGCCGTGCTCCGAGATCACCCGCCAGTAAGTGCCGGCGTCCGGCGTGCCGATCGGCTTGCCTTCGAAAAGCACGCTGGTGCAGCCATGCAACAGCGGTCCGTAGACGATGTAGGAATGGCCGACCACCCAGCCGACATCGGAGGCCGCCCAGAACACTTCGCCCGGCTTGACGCCGAACTCGTTGTCCATCGTCCATTTCAGCGCGACCATATGGCCGCCATTGTCGCGCACGATGCCCTTCGGCTGCCCGGTCGTGCCGGAAGTGTAGATGATGTAGAGCGGATCGGTGGCCAGAACCGGCACGCAGTCGACATTGGCCCCTGCCGCGCGCTCGCGGGCCACCGCGTCGGCATAGTCGAAGTCGTAATTGTCCTTCATCTCGCAGCGCAGTTGCTCGCGCTGCAGGATCAGGCAGGCGTCGGGCTTGTGCCTAGACATCTCGATCGCCCTGTCGAGCAGCGGCTTGTAGGCGACGATGCGTCCCGGCTCCAGGCCGCAGGAGGCGGTGATGATCAGCTTCGGCTTGGCGTCGTCGATGCGGGTGGCGAGCTCATGCGAGGCGAAGCCGCCGAACACCACCGAATGCACGGCGCCGATGCGGGCCGAGGCGAGCATGGCGATGGCCGCTTCCGCCACCATAGGCATGTAGATGATGACGCGGTCGCCCTTGCTGATGCCGCGGTTCTTGAGCACGGAGGCGAGCGCGACAACCTCGCGCTTCAATTCGGCATAGGTGAATTTCCGGATCGTGCCGGTGATCGCGCTGTCGTGGATCAGCGCCAGCTGGTCGGCGCGCCCGCCCGCCACATGGCGGTCGATGGCGTTGAAGCAGGTGTTGCAGGTGGCGCCGGTGAACCAGTGGCCATAGACGCCCGCCGTCGGATCGAAGACGCTTTCGGCCGGCGAATACCAGTCTATGGCCTTGGCCGCCTCGGCCCAGAACCCTACGGGGTCGCGTTTCCAGCCCACATAGACTTCGTGGTAGCGTGAGGCCATCGACTTTCCTCCCCAGGAACATTTCATCGTCTGGCCATAGCCTAAGCCGCTTCTCGAGGCCATGTCTCCCTGCATTTTGGTCGACGTCGCTTGGCAAATTTCTCCGGGCGGCGCCTCCGCTTGGAGCGCCGTTCTGCCGGTGGCTGGTTGAAAGCCGGCTTAGAGCGGCAGTGCCGCCAGCATCAGCCCGACGCCGCCGGCGATCAGAATGGCGGCCGCCAATGCCTTGCGATGGCGTTCGAAAGCCGTCGGAGCCCTATCCCAATTGTAACGCATACGGGCCACTCCCCGAAAACCCCGGCGGACTCTTAGCTTACTTAGGGGAAGGAAGGCAACCCTGACGGGAATCGCCGGGTTGACAGGAAGCACAACCGACCGTCATCCTTCCGCCGTGGACTTTTTCTCGGGGGATTTTCGATGAAAAGAGCTTACGAAAAGCCGGTGCTGGTCAAGCGCGAGAAGCTGTCGAGCGTCGTGGCCGGCCCAAGCGGCCCGATCGGTCCGGCGGGCTGACACCCGACGGTCTACCCGGCCTGAGGGCGGGTATTCTACGCGGCGCTTGTGAGAAGTATGCAATCGCCCATGCCTTGCGGGCCCGTCATCAGGCGATGGACAGCGCCCTTACGTCGCGCTAATTGCACTTCGGCAAAGGGAGCGGGCGCATGGTCGAAATCGCCTCTGAGACGGTTCTGCGGATGGCGGAAGACGCCTCCGTGCAGCATGTCGGCGACGGCGCCGTCGTGCTTCTGGCGCGCAGCGGCCAGCTCTACACCTGCAACGGCACCACCGAAGCCTTCCTCGACAAGGTCGACGGCGCGCGCAGCCTCGACCAGATCGTCGACCTGCTATCGGACGAATTCGAAGTCGACAAGGCCACACTCGATGCGGATATCGCCGCGCTTGCCGCAGAGCTGGTGGTCGAAGGCATCCTTGCCGACCCGGACGCGTAATGGCCGACGGACCGTTCCTGCGCACCCTGTTCCGCATCCATCTGTGGCTCAGCGCCCGCGTGCTGCCGGTACTGGTCGCCCGGCGCGATTTCGAAAGCGTGCTGAAGTTGGCGCCGCTGCAATTGTCCACACCCTATCGCGGCCTGCCATGGAGCTACATCGTCGCCCGCGTCAACCGAACGGTCCGGCGCCCCTGGGTGATGCGCGACCGCAGATGCCTGAGGGAGGGGCTGCTTGGTTTCCGCTTCCTGCGCATGGCGGGTTTCGACCCCGACCTCCACTTCGGTGTCGACGCCAAGTCGATGCACGAGCCACGCTTGTCGGCACATTGCTGGGTCTGCCTCGACGGCAAGCCGGTGGTCAGCGACAGCCTTCCGGACATGGTTGAAATCTACCGCCATCCCGGCGGCAGCGTGAAGGCGCGCGCCGCTTGACCGGTGCGGCAGCCACCTTCTGCTACGACCTCAACGGCCAGGTCATCGGCATATCGGCGGAGCGCGCCGAGCTCTGGCCGAACTTCGACCTGATGCTCGGCACCTTGCGCTTCAATGAAGCGGTCGAACCCGGTTTTCGCATCGACATCCTCGAAACGTCGGCGCTGTCCGAGAACCCGGACGGCAACCTTGCCTTCGATGGCGAAGTGCCTCTGGACGGCCATTGCCGCATCATCGACGCCGGAGACGTCGTCCATCTGGTCTTTCCCGGCCTCCAGACGGCCTCGATCCATGCAGATGCGGGCTGGGCCGAAATCCGCGTTCATCCCGGCAGCAAGGTCAAATGGACGCTGCTGATGATGGTGCTGGATGCCGCGCTTGATGCCGGCGGCCAGCACATGCTCCATACCGCCGGGCTCACGCTGCCTGACCGCGACGCGCTGGTGCTCATCCATGCGCCGAGCGGCACCGGCAAGTCGACGACGTCAATGGCGCTGGCATCGCAGGGTTTCGGCCTTTGCTCGGACGATGTCATGATCCTCAGTGCGACACCTGATGGTACCTTGGCCTGGGGCATGCCGCGGAAAGTGAAGATCCATCGCAACACCGCGGCGATGCTGCCGTTCCTCTCTCCCTGCCTTGGCGAGAGATGGGACGCCGAGGGCGAGCAGGCCGTCCCGCTGGAGCGGCTCGGCGAGATCATCCGCGTCGAGGATGTTCGTGCCAGGCCTCTCGCGGCGCTCCTGCATCTGGCGCGCTCGGCCGACGGCCAGACCCGGCTCGCGCCTTTGGCCAGGACCGATGCGATGGTAGCGCTAGCCACCGACAATGTTAGGACCGGCATGACCGGCCTCTTGCCGATGCAGAAACGGCGCATGGCGTCGATCGCCGCGCTGGTCAAGGCAGTCCCGACCTTCACCCTGGAAGTCGGCTCAAGCCCGGCAGACGCAGCGGTGCTGATCCGCGCGACGCTGGATCGGGCCTAGACCGATATCTCATTTCTATCGAAGGATGCCGCAGAGCCCGTTTCGAAACTCGCTCCTGCGAGTCATATGAAGGTGTTTTCGAGTACCGGAGCGGAGCGTACGTTTGAGTACGTGAGCACCGGAAGCGCAGAAAACGCCCTCAGATGGCCGCAGGAGTAGAGTTTCCAAGCGGGCTCTCAGGCCGGATAGGGTCGCGGCCGGGCAAGCCGCTGGACCCAGCGGAAGGCATCGCGGCTGAGACGCGAGCGCATCTTGTCCCGCGAATTGACCCTAAGCAGCATGTTGCCGGTGATCAGCCATTTGGCGAGCCGTATCGACAGATCGGGCTTGATGCGGTTGGCAAGCGCGATCGCGCGTGGTTCGTCGAACAGGCGTCCGGTCACGTTGAGAACGGTCGCCAGCTCGAGCTCGATCCCGGTCATGCGCGCGGCCTCGAGCAGGCGCGCTTCCGCTTCGGGCAACTGCAGCGCGCGCACCCCCTGCAGCACGTCGACGCAGAGCTGCAGCCGGTGGAACTTGTGGCCGCCGGCCGCGTGAACGATGGCGATGGTGAGCAGCGACGCCGGCGTATCGGTCTCGCCGCCGTCGATGGCCTGCAGCTCACGAAAGCCGAGCGACAGCCGCCGCCGCATGCCGGTGTCATGCACCAGGTTGCCGTGCAGCTCGACCAGCAGGCTGGAGTTCTCCTTCTCCAGCCACTTGAATTCCTGCAGCTCATGCGATTCCGCCTCGCCGCTGGTAAGCTTGAAGCCGCAGCCGGCGATCACGTTGTTGGCCTCGCCGATGCTGGCGGGGTCGACGAGGATGTCGATGTCGGTGAACGGCCGGTCGGCGGCATGGCGGTAGAGCTTGCGCGCGAAGACCGGACCCTTGACGATGCGGGCGGAAATGCCTTTCGCCGCTAACGCCTTCATGATGCGGTCGCCGTGATATTGCAGCAGCATCGACTGCCCGGTCGCCAGCGTCGCCTGGTCGCGCAATTCCGAGAGCTTCTGCCGCAAGGCGGCGTCGTTCGGCAGGTTGGCGTCGCCGCGTTCGCGGAGCTTGCGCAGCATGATCGGCAGCACGCCGTGGAATTCGGCATTGGCCAGCAGCGCCATCAGGCCGCCCGCTGATACGTCGTTGCCCCAGTCGGCCGGGGCCTCGGGGTCGGCAAGCTTGATCAGCAGTTTTTCCTGGGCAGGCGAAAGCTCGGGTAGCATCGGGATCGGCAAACAGCAGGAGCGTTCTGCGCATGCTTGCCAGAAAACCGATGGCGAAGCCAGCGACGCCTACATCCCCCAGCGCAGCGCTGCCGTGTGCACCGGCGCGTCCCACAGCGCCGTCATCTCGTCGTCGAGCATCGTCAGCGTGATCGAGCAGCCGGCCATGTCGAGCGAGGTGACATAGGAGCCCACCAGCGAGCGTGTCACTGTCACCCCGCTCTTCTCGAAGATTCTGCGGGCGCTGTTGTACATCAAATAGAGTTCCATCGACGGCGTTGCGCCAAAGCCGTTGACGAAGAGCAGCGCCGGTCCCTTGGCGCGTTTGCCGAGGTCGCCGACGATGGCTGCGCAGATCTCCTCGGCAATGGCGTCGGCGCTCTTCAGCGCATCGCGCCGCCTGCCGGGCTCGCCATGGATGCCGACGCCGAACTCCATCTCGTCGTCGCCGATCTCGAAGGTTGGCCTGCCCGCCGCCGGCACGGTGCAACTGGTCAGCGCTACGCCCATCGAGCGCGTCGCGGCGTTGACGCGATCGCCAAGTGCCTTGAGCTCCGGCAGCGCCATGCCTTGCTCGGCGGCGGCACCGACGATCTTTTCCACCACCAGCGTGCCGGCGACGCCCCGCCGCCCGGTCGTGTAGGACGAGTTCTCGACCGCGACATCGTCATTGGTCACCACCTGCAACACGCCCTCCGACATTTCGGCGGCCATGTCGAAATTCATCACGTCGCCTTCGTAGTTCTTGACGATGAACAGGCAGCCGGCGCCGGTGTCGACGGCCTGCGCGGCCGCCAGCATCTGGTCCGGCGTCGGCGAGGTGAAGACCTGGCCCGGGCAGGCGGCGTCCAGCATGCCGTGGCCGACCAGCCCGCCATGCAGCGGCTCGTGACCGGAGCCGCCGCCCGAGATCAGCGCCACTTTGCCCGGCTTGAGCTCCCTGCGGCGGACGAATTTATGCTCGTCGCCGAGCACAAGAATGTCGGAATGCGCGGCGACGAAGCCATCGAGGCTTTCGGTCAGGACCGTGTCCACCGAATTCAAGAACTTCTTCATGGCCGTCCTCCCGAATAGCCTTGGATTCCGTATGCGCAATTCCAGGAAAACCGCCACGCACTTTTCCCGGAATGCTTTGTCAGCCGCCGCCTTTGCCGGCGATGCTGGTTATCTTCTGGATGAATTCGTTGATCGCCCGGTCGAGCGCGGCATTCTGCTTGTCATCGCCGAAATCCGGCACGATGAGCGAGACGTGGCGTGTCTTGCGCGGGCCCGACGCCGCCGACATCTTGCCGGGATGGGCCTGGTGATAGGCAACGAGGAACTGATCGCGCTCGGCCGGGCTGAAGTGGCAGACGGTGAAGATAGCCGGCAAATGCTTCGACGGAATGGGGATCGAATAGGCCGGGCTGGAGATCTGCGTGACGAAGCTGCGGTGCTTGCCGAGCGCATCGGCAAGCCGCTGGCGCATGCCGGAAGGTCGCTGGTCGATGACCTGCGACAGGATCGTCTTGTAGGCGCGGATCGCGTCTTCCGCGCCGGCTTCCTGTATCTTGGCGGTTTTGGCCATGCCGCGCTTACACCGAAACGTCCGCGATGGCCGCCTTGGCCATGGCAAGTTGCGCCGGGGCGACCGAAAGATCGCGCAGGCCGGCCTCGAGCAGCGCCGGGATGACGGCGGGATCGCCGCCGGCATCGCCACACAGGCTGACCGGAATGCCATGCTGCTGTCCAAAGACCGCGACCGCAGTGATCAGGCGCAGCACCGCAGGGTGACGGACGGAATTCAGCGACACCACGGCCGCATTGTCGCGCGCGGCCGCCATCACATATTGGGTCAAGTCGTTGGAGCCGATCGAGAAGAAGGCGACGTTGGCGAAGGCTTCCGGCGCGATCGCTACCGACGGCACCTCGACCATGATGCCGAGCGGCGGCAGCTTATGCGCAACTCCGCGCGCGGCAAGCGCCGTCTGCTCTTCGGCGAACAGCGCGGCGGCCTGGGCATACTCTTCGGCGGTGGCGATCATCGGAAACATCACCTTCAGATTGACGTGTACGGCGGCGCGCAGCAATGCCCGGATTTGCACCCGGAAGATGTCGCGCCGCGCCAGCGACAGCCTGATGCCGCGCAGGCCGAGAAACGGGTTGGTTTCCTCGACGGTGAAGCCAGGAACCGGCTTGTCGCCGCCGGCGTCGACGGTGCGGATGGTCACCGGCTTGTCGCCCGCCCATTCCAGCACCTTGCGGTAAGCTTGGTATTGCGTCTCCTCGTTGGGCAGGGTCTTGCCGAACAGGAATTCCGTCCGCATCAGGCCGACACCGTCGCAGGTCCCGATATCGATGCCGTCGACATCGGAAGGGTAGGCGATATTGACCTGCACGCGCACGGGAGTGCCGGCCTTGGTTGCCGCGGGCTGGGCGAGAAAAGTCTGCGCTTGGCCTTGGCGCGCCGCGAACGAGGAGGATGACCGCCGGAACGCCTCGATCTCCGCCGGCGAGGGCGAGAGCACGATGCCGCCATGCTCGGCGTCGAGCAGCGCGTTCCCAGTGGACTTGTCCGCCAAAGCGCCAAGCCCCACCACCATCGGCACGCCGCGTGAGCGCGCCAGCATGGCGACATGGCTGGCCGAACTGCCGGCCTTGAGCGCGATGCCGCCGCCGCTGCTCCAGTCGGTTTCGAGGAAGCGCGTCGGCGCGATGTCCGTGCCGTAGAGGATGGCGCCGGCGGGTGCCGCCATGTCGGCGTCCTCGCTCAGCGCCCGCAGCACCTGGTCGCGGATGTCGTGCAGGTCGGCGGCACGCGCGCGGAAATAGTCCTGGTCGGATGCCTCGTAGCCGGCGATCTCGGCATCCAGCGCTTGCCGCCAGGCGGTGTCGGCGGGCTCCCCGGACCCGATCGATGCGATGGCCGGGCCGCTCAGCGCGTCGTCCTCCAGCATGGCGATGTGGAATTCGAGAATGCCGGCGGCATCGCCGTCGGCGGTTTCGACAAGCGAGGTCAGCCGGCTCACCGCCTTGCCGATCGCCGCCTTCAGCGCTGCTTTCTCCTCCGCCGCACTCGCCTTGGCCTCATAGGCGGCCGGCGGCCGGTCGAGGTCGAACAGCGGCCCTTCGGCATAGCCTGGAGAGGCTGGAATGCCCTCAAGCCGCATGGCCCGCAGTCCTTGCGGATGGCGAATACGATTTGCCCGTCTCAAGCGGACCGGGCATGGTCCCTGTCCTCGTCGAAATCACGCTGCACCAGACCGACCAGCGCGCCGACCGCTTCGTGGGCGCCGTCGCCGCGCGCCCTGATGTGCAGCAAGGTCCCTTTCGGCGCCTTGGCCGCCATCACCTTGACGATGCTCTTGGCGTCGAACCAGGGGCCGTTGGCGGCAACGGCCACTTCCACCTCGGCCGAGAACGACTTAGCGAGCTTGGTGAACTTCACCGAAGGGCGCGCATGCAGACCCACCTCGTGGGTGATCAGTACCGTGGCTTCGGCGGATGCGGACATTCAGTCGGTTCCCGTTCACTCACGACGGCGACAATTCGTGCGCCGTCGCCACCACTTCCTTGAGCGAGGCGCCGCCGGAGGCTTCCGTCGCCGCCATCACCGCGCCTTCGACGATCGGGGCGTTGCAGACGACGATCTTGTGCGAGCGCGGCTCGCCGATCATCTCGACCGCCATCTCGCTGTTGGTCTCGGCGCCGCCCAGATCGACCAGGATGGCGACGCCGGCTTCCGACCAGGCCTTGTCGATCGCGCCCATGATCGCCTCGACGCTGGTGCCGAGCCCGCCATGGCCGTTTCCGCCGCACCAGGCAAGCGGCACTTCGTTGCCCACCATCTGGCGCACCATGTCTGCCGTGCCCTCGGCGACCAGCGGCGAATGCGATACGATGACGATGCCGACATTGCTCATCAAGAACCCTCGATCGCTTCAGCGATTGCGCGCACCAAGAGCGCGGTCGAGCGCGCCCCGGCATCCATGTGCCCGATTGAGCGCTCCCCCAGGAAAGAGGCGCGCCCGCGCAGGGCCTTCATCGGCACGGTTGCGTCTGCCGCGTGATCGGCGGCGTCGGCGATTTCGCTGGCCGTCTTGCCTTGCGCCAGCGCCTCATACACCGGTTGCAGCACGTCGAGCATGGTTTTTTGTCCCGGCTGCGATTTGCCGCGCGCCGAAACCGCCTCGATCGCCTTGCCGAGCGCCGCCGTCAGCGCGGCGCGGTCCGGTGCCGGGGACAATTCCTTGCCAAGCGCCATGAACAGCGTGCCGAACAGCGGACCGGAGGCACCGCCGACGGTCATCACCAGCTTGGTGCCCACAGCCTTCAGCGCGTCCGGCAGCGGTTTTGCCGCGATTGCGTCCTTTTCGGCGCGCACGGCTTCGAAGCCGCGCTTCATGTTCAGCCCGTGGTCGCCGTCGCCGATCGCCTGGTCGAGCGCGGTCAACTCGTCGGCATGCGCCGCGATCGTATCCGCCGTCGCCGCGATCAATCTGGAGAAATCGGATGCGGCCATCGCCTGTCCTTCAAGCCGGGGCGAACATGGCCGCGGCGGCCGCAAACGCTTCTGCCACCGCAAAGGCGCCCGGATCCGCTATGTCAAGCTGGCGGCCGATATAGGCCGAACGGCCGGCCTTCGCCTTCTGCATCGCGGCGGTCGCCTCCGCGCCGTGCCGGGCAGCTCTGGCCGCAACTTCCAGCCCGCCCGCGTCGAGCGCCTTCAGCGCCGGCTCCAGCGCATCGACCATGGTGCGGTCGCCGACCTTGGCGCCGCCGTAGAAGGTCATCCGGTCGAGGCCGGCGAGCAGCGCTTTGCTGAGCGATGCACCGCCATTGAGCGCCTGCGCCGCGGCGGTGAAGAAGATCGACAAAAGCACGCCGCTCGAGCCACCCATCGAGGTGCCCAGCGTGTCGCCGATTGCGGCAAGCGTTGCCGCCCGATCGGCAAGCGGCAGCGTGTCGAGGCGGTCGAGCACGCTGCGCGCGCCGGTCGCCACCGTCGATCCGGTGTCGCCGTCCCCGGCCTTGGCGTCGAGAGTGTTGAGAGGCTCTTCGAGCGCGATCAGCTTCTCGCAAACCGCAATGATCAGCCGCTCGGCGCCGGCGTCGCGGCTGGCCGCTTTGGCGGCGCCACCAATGGCAGGCCTGGCCACTGCCACCACGACCGGCTGGCGAACCGGCTTCGCCGGCATCCAGGCATGCGGACCGACCGGCGCCAGCAGCGCCGCCTCGCGGTGGGCATCTAGCCTGATCAGCGACAGCGAGAAACCGTTCATGTTGAGCGCGGTCATCAGATGCCCGGGACCGATGGTAAGCGTCACCGCCTTGGCCAGCGGCGAAGACAGCACGGCATTGGCGATGAGCGACATCTCCAGCGGCGGCACCGACCCCAGATTGTTGATTAGGAGCGCATAGCGGCTGCCGGCATCGAGCCGCGCGGCGAGGCGCTCGGCCATGATGGCGACCAGCTTGCCGGCACTCTGCAACGCGATGCGCTCGACGCCCGGCTCGCCATGGATGCCGAGACCGAGCTCGCCGTCATCGGCGCCGAAGCGATCTTCATGGGCCTGACCCGGGATCGAGCAGGAGGAGAGCGAGATGCCGAGCGAAACAATGTCCTTCGCCGCCGCGCGCGCCGCTGTTGCGACCGATGCCAGGTCACGCCCGGTTTCGGAGAGGTGGCCGGCGATCTTGTGCACGAACAGCGTGCCGGCGACGCCGCGCGGCTGCGCGATGTCGGGAAGGGCAATGTCGTCGGCGACGATCACCATTTCGACTGCAAAACCCTCCGCGCGCGCCTTCTCTGCGGCGAGACCGAAGTTGAGGCGATCGCCGGTGTAGTTCTTGACGATCAAAAGGCAGCCGGCCGGCCCGGTCGTCGCGCGGATCGCCGCCAGCACCGCTTCGACGCTCGGCGAAGCAAAAATCTCGCCGGAGACGGCTGCCGTCAGCATGCCGGCGCCGACGAAGCCGGCATGCGAAGGCTCATGCCCGGCGCCGCCGCCGGAAACGACAGCGACCTTCGTCTTGTCCCAGTCGGCGCGCAGCACGACCTTGATTTCGGGATAGCCGTCGAGACGTGCCAGCGTTCCTGAGCCTGCCGTGGCCAAGAAGCCATCCAGCGCTTCGGTGACGATCGCGTCCTTGCGGTTGAAAAAGTGCTTCATGGATTTCGTCCAGTCCGTATCTGCTGTCGTCAAAAGATGTCCGTGAGCCGGCTACATCAGCCTTTGCCCATCCGAGCCGAAATAAAGCGGCGAGCGGTAGCGGATCGTCACCTTGTCTCCCTTTTCGAGCGGCGTGTCGGGATCGGTCAGCGTCACCAGCTTCTTCGCGCCTACCGTCACATGCAGATGGTTCTGGTCGCCGAGATGCTCGACCCAGTCGACGACGCCGTCGGCATGGCCGTTCGCCGCCTTCTCGATCGACAGATGCTCGGTGCGGGCGCCGATCGTCGTTGTGCCGGTCGGCGCGCCGCCGTCGGGCAGCAGCCCGGCCGGCAGAAGGTTGATCGCCGGCTGGCCGAGGCGGGCCGCGACATGAAGGTTTGCCGGCTCCGAATAGATCGCGCGCGGCGTGCCGATCTGCACCAGGACGCCTTCGGAGAGGATGCCGATGCGGTCGGCCATGGTCATCGCCTCGATCTGGTCGTGCGTGACATAGAGCATGGTGGCGCCGAGCTCGGACTGGATGCGCTTCAGTTCGAGCCTGAGATCGGCGCGCAGCTTGGCGTCGAGCGAGGACAGCGGCTCGTCCATCAGGTAGATCGCGGGCTTGCGCACCAGCGCGCGGCCGATGGCGACGCGCTGCATCTCGCCGCCCGACAATCTGGTCGAGCGATTTTGGAGCTTGTGGTCGATGCGCACCATCCGCGCCACTTCCTCGACGCGGCGGCGGATCGCCTCTTCCGGAAAACGCCGCGCCGGCGAGCGGAGCGGGAAGGCGAGGTTGTCGTAAACCGAAAGATGCGGGTAGAGCGAATATTGCTGGAAGACGAAGGCCGTGTCGCGCTCGGCTGGCGATAGTGCCGTCGCGTCGTGGGCGGCAATGCGGATCGTGCCACTGTCCGGTCGCTCCAGGCCGGCGATCAGTCGGAGCGTCGTGGTCTTGCCGGCGCCGGTCGGGCCGAGCAGGACGACGAACTCCCCGTCCTTGATCTGCAGGTCGAGATCGCTGACCGCGACCGTCTCGCCGAAGCTTTTGGTCACACCTTGGATCTGGACGTCAGCCATGGCGCGCCTCCGCTGCCTGATCATGCATGGCGGTCCTCACCGCGCGTCCGGTGCCTTTCTCGAACAGCGAAAGCCGCGCGCTGCTCAGCGTCAGCCCCACCTGCTCGCCGGGGTTCAAGTGGATGCCAGCCGGCACGCGGGCCTTGATGATGCCGTCCGCCGTCTCCACCGCCACGATCTGCGTGGTGCCGAGATATTCGGTGCCGTAGATCGCGCCGCGCAGTTTCGAAGCATCGTCGAAGCGGATGTGCTCGGGCCGGATGCCGAGCGCCATGTCGGCGGGCGCGATATCCTCGCGCACTTCCGGCACCGCCACCTTGGCGCCCTGGACGACGATTTCCTTCGCGCCCTTGGCGAGCCCGCCGCCGAAGCGGAGGAAGTTCATCGGCGGCGAGCCGATGAAGTCGGCGACGAACATCGTCGCCGGCCGGTCGTAGATTTCGCGCGGTGTGCCGAACTGCTCGATGACGCCGTGGTTCATCACCGCTATTTTGTCGGCCATCGACATCGCTTCCATCTGGTCATGCGTGACATAGACCGTGGTGGCGTGGATGCGGTTGTGCAGCTCGCGCAACTCATGAACCATCAAATCGCGGAACTCGGTGTCGAGTGTACCGAGCGGCTCGTCCATGAGAAAACACTTCGGCCGCCGCACGATGGCGCGGCCGAGCGCCACGCGCTGGCGGTCGCCGCCGGCAAGGCCGGAGACGGACTTGTCGAGCAGATGGTCGATGCGGAGCAGCTTCGCCGTCTCTTCGACCCGCGCGCGGATGTCGGCCGAGCGCATGCCTTGCGCCAAGAGCGGGAAGCCGATGTTCTTGCGCACGTTCATGTGCGGATAGAGCGCGAAGAGCTGGAAGACGAAGGCGATGTCGCGCTCGCGCGCCCGGCGCATGGTGACGTCCTCGCCGCCGAGCAGGATCTTGCCGCCGGTCGGTAGCTCGAGGCCTGCGATCATGCGCAGCGTCGTCGTCTTGCCGCAGCCCGACGGCCCGAGCATGACGAAGAACTCGCCGTCCTCGACGACGAAGTTGGAATCCTGCACGGCGACGAATTCACCGAAGGCCTTCCTGAGGTTTTGTACGCGAATCTCGGCCATGGCTATTCCGGGAATTTCGAGACGACGATGAACATTGCCGTGCCGGCGAGCATGGTGACGAAGGAATAGCTGTAGAGCGACAGCGCGAAGGGCTGGAACAGCATCAGGAAGCCGATGGCGATGATCGCGGTGGCGATGTTTTCCATCAGGCCGCGCCGGCCCCAGCGTGGCCAGCGCGATTTGCGTTTTGCGGTTTGGATCGTGCTCATTTGCGCACCGCGCCGAAGGTGATGCCGCGCAAGAGCTGCTTGCGGAGCAGGATGGTGAAGACGAGGATCGGCACCAGGAAGATCGTCGTGCCGGCGGCCACCGCCGGCCAGTCCTGGCCGCCTTCGCCGATAATGGTCGGGATGAAGGGCGGCGCGGTCTGCGCCGTGCCGGAGGTCAACAGCGCTGCGAACGCATATTCGTTCCAGGCAAAGATCAGGCAGAAGATGGCGGTCGCCGCGATACCAGTGGTGGCCTGCGGCAGCACCGTGCGCCAGAAGGCCTGCAGCCGCGTGTAGCCGTCGATCATCGCCGCTTCCTCATATTCGCGCGGGATCTCGTCGATGAAGCCCTTGAGCAGCCACACCGCCAAAGAGACGTTGACCGCGGTGTAGAGCAGGATCATGCCGAGCGCGGTGTCGGAAAGGCCGAGCTCGCGGTACATCAGGTAGATCGGGATCGCGACCGCAATCGGCGGCATGAAGCGCGTCGACAGGATGAAGAACAGAAGATCGTCCGCCAGCGGCACCTTGAAGCGCGAGAAGCCATAGGCGGAGAGCGTGCCGAGGAACACCGCGCAGAAGGTCGAGCCGAAGGCAATGATCAGCGAATTGACAAAGCGCGGCAGGAAGTTCGACGGCCCGGCGATCACCATATTGCGCTTGCGCACCGTCTCGTCGCAGAAGCCGGTCGCCGGTCCGAGCGCGTTGATGTATTCCGGCGTCTGCCTGGTGCGCGTGGTGAACAGGTTGCAATAGCCCTCGATGCTGGGCTGGAAGACGATCTTCGGCGGATAGGCGATCGAATCCGGCGGCGTCTTGAAGCTGGTGGCGAAGATCCAGAGCAGCGGCACGATCGAGATCAGCGCGTAGCCGACGACGAGCGCGCTGGCGATCCGCTTCGAGTTCGTCGAGGGCGCGACGACGGAATGGGCGGTGGTCAGGCTCATCTCTGCTTCACCTTGTTGAGCGCCTTGACGTAGATGTTGGCGAGACCGAACACCGCGACGAACAGGATGATGGCGAAGGCCGAGGAATAGCCGGTGCGCCAGCTCTCGAAAGCCTGCCGCTTCAGCGTGATCGAGGCGACCTCGGTGGTCGAGCCAGGGCCGCCGCCGGTGAGCAGGTTGACCATGTCGAACATCTTGAAATTCTCGATGCCGCGGAACAGCACCGCCAGCATGATGAAGGGCAGCGCCATCGGCAGAGTGATCGACCAGAACTGCCGCCAGTTGGAGGCGCGGTCGACCTCGGCCGCTTCGTATATGTATTCGGGGATGGAGCGTAAGCCCGCGAGGCAGATCAGCATCACGTAAGGCGTCCACATCCAGGTGTCGACGATGATGATCGCCCATGGCGCCAGGTCGACATTGGACAGCATCTGCACATTCGTCGGCGGAATGCCAGTGACGAAGGAGATGACGTAGGAGAACAGCCCGATCTGCGGCTCGTAGAGGAAGCGCCAGAAATTGCCGACCACCGCCGGCGACAGCATCATCGGCACCAGGATAATTGTCGTCCAGAAGGCATGGCCGCGGAATTTGCGGTCGATCAGCCAGGCGAGCGTGAAGCCGATCACTGTCTGCAGCAGGATCGTCCAGAAGACGAAATGCGCCGTCGTCTGCATGGCGGTCCAGATGTCCTGGTCGCCTAGGATGCGCCGGTAGTTGGCGAGCCCGAGATTCTTCACCACCTCGTTCGGGCGGTTGGCGCGGTAGTTGGTGAAGGAGAGATAGATCGCCCAGAACAGCGGGAAGATGTTGATGGCTAAAAGCAGAAGGATCGTCGGCGAAATGAACAGCCAGGCGAGGCCCTTGTCGCTGATGCCCCGGATCCTCCTGGCCAACGGCTCCGGGGTCGCCCGGGCAACGTTGTCCGCAGTCCGATTGAGCATGGTTAGTCCTGCATCGGTCACGTCAAGTCTCGACAATGGAATTTATCTGAACTGCGTCCCGTGCCAAGGGCGGCACAGGACGCCTCGATCAAGCTCGGGAGGAGCCTTACATCTTGCCATCGTCCTGGAAGGTCTGCGTCCAGTCCTTGACCAGATTGTCGAGCGCTTCCTGCGCGGTTCCCTTGTCGGCCACGACATAGTCATGAACGCGCTTCTGCATCGCCTGCAAGAGCGTGGCGTAGCTTGGCTCGGCCCAGAAATCCTTCACGATAGCCATCGATTCCAGGAAGGTCGAAGCGTAGGGCTGGCTGGCCGGGAACTTGGGGTCGTTCACCACCGCATTGAGGCAGGAGTAACCGCCGAGCGACCACCATTTGGCCTGCACGTCCTTGTTGGCGAACCATTTGATGTATTTCAGCGCCGATTCCTGCTTGTCCGAATAGGAGACCACGGAGATGCCCTGGCCGCCGAGCTGGGCGAAATGGCCCTTCGGGCCGGCAGGATTGGCGAAGAAACCGATCTTGTCGCCGCCCACTTTCTCGTCCTTGTAGAGGCCGGGCCAAGTGAAGGCGAAGTTCATATGCAATGCGACCTGACCCGATTTGAAGGCGTCGGCCGATTCGCCCATGTAGACATTCGACGACCCGGGAGGCGTGCAGCAATCGTACAGCTTCTTGTAGAATTCGAGGCCCTTGACCGCGTCCGGCGAATTGACGAAGCCCTGCATGTCGTAGGCTTTTTTCGGATTCTGGTAGTCGAAACCATAGTCATAGAGGACGTTTGTGACGCCCATCGTGATGCCTTCCGACCCGCGCTCGGTGTAGATCGAGGCACCATAGACCGTCTTGCCGTCGATCTGCCGCTTCTGGAAGAATTCGGCGATCTGCATCAGCTGGTCATAAGTCTTGGGCGGCCCAAGCTCCCAGCCGTATTTTTCCTTGAACTCCTTCTGCAGTTCGGGCCGAGAGAACCAGTCCTTGCGATAGGTCCAGCCGACGACATCGCCCATGGCCGGCAGCGCCCAGTAGTTGGGCGTGTTCTTCGGCCATTCCGAATAGCCGACCACCGTCGCCGGCACGAAGTCGTCCATGCTGATCTTCTCCTTGTCGAAGAAGTCGTTCAGCTTGACGTAGTGGCCGTTCTCGGCGGCGCCGCCGATCCACTGGCTGTCGCCGATGATCAGGTCGCAGAGCTTGCCATGCGAGTTGAGCTCGTTGAGGAAGCGGTCGGCATAGTTGGTCCACGGCACGAATTCGAACTTCATGCCGATGCCGGTTTCCTTGGTGAAGTCCTTGGACAGTTCCACGAGCGCGTTGGCCGGATCCCAGGCCGCCCAGCAAAGCGTCAGGTCTTCCGCATGCGCGGCATTCGAGACGGCGGTCGATGCGGTGATCGCCGAGGCCAGTCCCAACGCCAGTTTCCAGGTCGATTTCATGCCTTACCTCCCATTTTGCGAAACGCGTCCGGATGACGGTTTCAAAAGCCCTCAACCCTCGCTCCTCCGAGAGCCTAAACACGAAGCGCGGTGCGCTGCCGATGTTTAGTAATTTGTTTAGTGATGCTCTTTTTACTAAACAACGCAAGCGAATTCGTTGCTGCGCCGCAGCATCACGAAAGGGGCAGTTGAAATCGTTGGGAAATAGTCGCCGGCCGATCGGCCGGTTGCTCGTCAGCCGGCTTAGCTGACGGTCTTCGTGCTCACCGTCACCGGCCGCATCGGCGGCGCGGGCGGCAGCAGTTCGCGTATGTCGGCGAAAGGGAAGACAGGCTCGAAGCGGAAGGCCTCGGCCAGCGCGCCGGGTGCGCCGTTGCATTGCCGGGCCCGGAACGCGTTCAGCGTTCGCGCGCCGTCGACGAAGCGCTCGGGATCCTGTGAACGGTGCGAGCGGATCGCTTTCGCTTTGAGATCTGCATGGGCGGAGATGTCGACGTAATGCGTCGGCGAAAAACCGGTGCCGCCGAGCGTGTCGGCATGCAGCACCGGCACCGCGAAGGACGCCGCGATGCGCAACGCATCCGACAGCGCGCGGTGGTCGCCGTGATAGTCGTTGGGCGCATGGGTGATCGCGAGATCGGGTTGCACCTCGCTGATCAGCGCCTTCAGCGCGCCGATGAGCGCGGCGTCCGCGACCAGCGCTCCGTCGGGGAAGTCGAGGAAGCGCGGCGTGACGCCGAGCAGGCCGGCCGCTTCGGTCGCTTCCTCGCGCCGCGCTTTGACAAGTGCCGCCGGATCGACCTTGCCGCCCTTGGCGCCGTCCGTGGCTATCGCAAAAGCGAGCTCTGCGCCTAGCGCCGCACAGGCGGCCAGCGTACCGAACATGAAAATCTCGATATCGTCGGGATGGGCCCCCAGCGCCAGTACCTTCACTTCTCTCTACCGGAAATCGAAACGTGCCGAACGGAATTCTGCTCGCCCTGATCGCTTACGCAAGCTATTCATGCAGCGATGCCGTCATCAAGAGCCTCGGCGGGCAGTTCACGGTCTTCGAGATCGGCTTCTTCGTAACCTTATTTGCCGGCTGTTTCCTGTACTTCACCCGTCCGAAGGACGAGCGCTGGCGCGACTTCTGGCGCACCAAACGGCCATGGGCCGTGCAGGCCCGCGCCTGGGCCGGCATCGCGTCGGGCGTGCTCAGCGTCTATGCGTTCACCACCATCCCGCTGGCCGAAGTCTATGCGCTGATCTTCCTGGCGCCGCTGCTGGTCACCATCCTCTCGACCGTCATCCTGAAGGAACGCGTTGGACCCTGGCGGTGGCTTGCCGTCGTCGCCGGCTTTGCCGGCGTGATGCTGGTGGTGCGGCCGGGCTTTCGCGAATTGCATCTCGGCCATCTCGCCGCCTTCGCGAACGCCTTCCTCGCGGCAACCAGCGTCATCCTGATGCGCTCGCTCGCCCAGCAGGAAAAGCGCACCACGATGCTCGGCGCGCTGGTCGGCTATGGCGTGCTGTTCAACGGGGTCGGCGCGGCCGCGACGTCGTTCTCGCTCCCCAATCTCGTGCAACTGGTTTGGCTGATACTGGCCGGCGTCTTCACCGCCGGCGGACAATTGCTGCAGCTGCTTGCCATCAAATACGCGCCTGCCAACCGGATCGCGCCGACGCATTATTCGCAGATCGTCTGGGCGGTTGTCCTCGGCGCGCTGTTCTTCAGGGAATATCCAGATTGGCTGTCATCGGTCGGTCTGGCGGTGGTCGGCGGCTCCGGCCTGCTGACGATGGTGCGGGAAGAGGTGAAGCTCGGCACCGTACGCTGGAACCCGTTTTCGCGGACAAGGCTTTGACCGGTCGCCTGTCTCACACGTTGCGCAGCGACTGCGACGGCTGATATGCGGGCGCCATGAAGACAGGACTTTTGCCGGAGCTTCCAGTATCCGCCGTGCTGCCGGCGCTCCGGCAAACACTCGCCGGGCGCAACAGCGCCGTGCTCGTGGCGCCGCCCGGCGCCGGCAAGACCACGCTGGTGCCGCTGGCGCTGCTCGACGCGCTGTGGTTGGGCGAAGGCCGGATCGTGCTGCTCGAGCCGCGCCGGCTGGCCGCGCGCGCCGCTGCGCGGCGCATGGCCGAGCTGCTAGGCGAGGAGCCCGGCGGCACTGTCGGCTACGCCATGCGCATGGAGAACCGCACTTCGGCGCGGACAAAAATCCTCGTCGTCACCGAGGGCGTGTTGTCCCGCATGATCCTCGACGATCCGGAACTGCCTGGCGTTTCGGCGGTGATCTTCGACGAATTCCACGAGCGTTCCCTCGATGGCGATTTCGGCCTCGCGCTGGCGCTCGACGTGCAAGGGGCGTTGCGGCCGGACCTGCGCCTGCTGGTGATGTCGGCGACGCTCGACGGCGCGCGCGTTGCAAAACTCTTGGCAGAAGCGCCGGTCATCGAAAGCGAGGGTCGCGCCTTCCAAGTCGACATCCGCTACGACGAGCGGCCGGCCGGCATGGCCGTCGAGGACGCGATGGCCAAGGCGATCCGCTCCGCCCTCGCCGCCGAGCAGGGCAGCGTGCTCGCCTTCCTGCCTGGACAGCGCGAGATCGAGCGCACCGCCGAGCGGCTTCTCGGCAATGTCGGCGCCGATACCGACATCGTCCCGCTCTACGGCCAGCTCGACAACAGGATGCAGGATGCCGCGATCAGGCCGGCGCCAACCGGCCGCCGCAAGGTGGTGCTGGCGACGTCGATCGCGGAAACCTCGATCACCATCGACGGCGTGCGCGTCGTCATCGATTCCGGCCTGTCGCGGCTGCCGCGCTATGAGCCGGCAAGCGGTCTGACCCGGCTGGAAACGGTGCGCGTGAGCAGAGCTTCCGCCGACCAGCGTTCCGGCCGCGCCGGGCGAACGCAACCCGGCGTCGCCATCCGGCTGTGGCGTGCCGAGCAGACGGCGGCACTTCCCGCCTTCACGCCACCGGAAATCCTGGAAGCCGACCTTTCCGGCCTGCTGCTCGACTGCGCCGCCTTCGGCGTCGCCGATCCATCGAGCCTCGCCTTCCTCGATCCGCCGCCTGCGCCGGCACTCAACGAGGCGCGGGTACTGCTGCGCGCGCTCCACGCCATCGACGATGCCGGCCGGCTTACCGAGGCGGGCGCGGCGATGCGCAAGCTGGCGCTGCCGGTCCGGCTCGCGCATATGGTGGCGGAAGCGGCAAAGGCTGGCCAGGCGCAGGAGGCGGCGACGCTTGCCGTGCTTTTGACGGAACGCGGGCTTGGCGGTGACAGCGCTGACCTCGAACGCCGATTGCTCCGCTTTCGCGGGGAAAAATCGCCGCGCGCCAATTCAGCCCGGCAGCTTGCCGAGCGCCTGGCCAGGCAGGCCACTTTACCCTCCCCCTTGTGGGGAGGGTCGATCCGCGAAGCGGAGCGGGGTGGGGGTAGGCCGGGCGCCTTACCCCCACCCCGTCTCTCTCGCCTTGCGGTGCAAGGCTCGCTCGCCGACCCTCCCCACAAAGGGGAGGGTAAAAGCGCCGGCGCGCTTCTCATCCATGCCTGGCCGGACCGGGTCGCCAGGGCGCGTGGCGAGCGCGGCCGCTTCGTGCTCGCCAACGGCTCCGGCGCCATGGTCGACGCCGCCGATCCGCTGGCCGGCGAGACCTGGCTGGTCGTCGCCGACCTGCAAGGCAAGGCGCAGAATGCCCGCATCACCGCCGCCGCGCCCGTCAATGAGGCCGACATCCGCGCGGCGCTTGCCGACCGGATCGAGACGAAGCGTGAAACCAGCTTCGACCGCGAGCGGCGCACCGTGCGCGTGCGCGAGACCGCGCGGCTCGGCGCCATCACGCTTGCCGAGCGCATGCTGCCGGCGCCCTCGGGCGCCGATGCCGACCGCGCCATCCTCGATGCCTTGCGCGAGCACGGCCTGTCGCTGCTCGACTGGGGCAAGGAGGCCGAGACGCTGCGGCAACGGCTTGGCTGGCTCAACCGCGGCCTCGGCGCGCCCTGGCCGGATGTCTCCGATCAGGCGCTGCTCGATCGCCTCGACGACTGGCTGCTGCCATTTCTCTCCGGTGCTGCGTCGTTCTCTGCGATCAGCTCCGGCACGCTGTCCGCAGGCCTGGCGTCGCTGGTCCCGCACGATTTGCAGCGCAAGGTCGACACACTGGCGCCGACCCATTTCGACGCGCCTTCGGGCAGCCACGTGCCGATCCGCTATGACGGCGAATGGCCGGTGCTGGCGATCCGCGTGCAGGAGCTGTTCGGCCTCGACCGCCATCCGGCGATCGCGAGCGGCACGGTGCCGCTGACGCTGGAACTCTTGTCGCCGGCGCATCGCCCGATCCAGACGACGCGCGATCTGCCCGGCTTCTGGCGCGGTTCATGGGCGGATGTGCGCACCGACATGCGCGGCCGCTATCCCAAGCATGTCTGGCCGGAAAACCCACTCGTTGCCGCCGCCACCAGCCGCGCCAAGCCGCGCGGGACATGAGCTTGGCCAGAAGCTTTGGCGTGCCGCTAGCGTTAGCGGACCGCCCACTTTGGTGATTGGCGTAAACGCGTATCACTTCGTCATCCACGGGCGGAGCAAGGAGCGTAGCGACGCTCGTAGACCCGAGGATCCATTCCGTGACTTCCAAGCGTTGCGACGGTTCAGAATTCTGCTCCGCTGCATTCTATGGTCAAGGTAACGGAATGGATCCTCGGGTCTGCGCTCCGCTTCGCGTCGCTCCGCCCGTGGATGACGAAATCGCGAGGGGCCCCGGCCAATCACCAAGCGCTCATGATGGTGAACCGAAACACCGGCTACCAACCAGTCAAGGCGCCTTTACAGCGCTACTAGCGCTTACCCTCCTGCGGCTATAATCGTAAGTCGATGATCAACATTCTGCGCGCGCCCGATTCCCAGCAGAGCCAGCGGCTGCGGCTCAACACGCTGATCCGCCTGCGCTGGCTCGCCATCGTCGGCCAGAGCGTGGCGGTGCTCGTCGTCGCCTATGGGCTGAAATTCCCGCTGCCGGTCTCGATGTGCTTCGCGCTCATCGCCTGCTCCGCCTGGATGAACCTCTGGCTTACCTTCCGCTATCCGGCGGCGCATCGGCTCACCCCGCTCTCGGCCTTCGTTATCCTGACCATCGACAGCCTGCAGCTCGCCGGCCTGCTCTACATGACCGGCGGCCTCACCAATCCGTTCTCGGTGCTGCTCTCGGTACCGGTCGTCATCTCCGCCGCGTCGCTGCCGCTGCGCCTCACCGCAGTGCTCGGCGCGCTGGTCATCGTGGCGGCCACGCTGCTTGTGTTCTTCCATCTGCCGCTGCCCTGGTATGAGGACGCGCCGCTGCCGATGCCCTTCATCTATGTCGCCGGCATGTGGATGGCGGTGTTCGCTTCGATCGCCTTCACCGCGATATACGCCTTCCGCGTCGCGGCGGAGGCGCGCCTGCTCGCCAACGCGCTCGCCGCCACCGAGCTGGTGCTGCAGCGCGAGCAGCATCTTTCGGCTCTGGATGGGCTCGCGGCGGCCGCTGCGCATGAGCTCGGCACGCCTTTGGCCACCATCACCGTCGTCGCCAAGGAAATGGAAAAGGCGCTGGGCGAGGACCCGAAATTCAGCGAAGACGTGAAGCTGCTGCGCTCGCAAAGCGAGCGCTGCCGCGAGATTCTGAAGCGGCTGACCAGCCTGTCCTCGGAGGGCGAGGCGCATCTTTCGCGCCTGCCGCTGACCTCGCTGGTCGAGGAGGTGACGGCGCCGCATCGCGATTTCGGCATCTCGATCCGGCTGCGCCCCGGCGAGCGCATCGGCCCGGAGCCGGTCGGGCAGCGCAGCCCGGGCGTCATCTACGGGCTCGGCAATCTGGTCGAGAACGCCGTCGACTTCGCCAAGAACACGGTCACCGTTAGCTGGAACTGGGACAATGAGGAAGTCTCCTTTTCCATCATCGACGACGGACCGGGCTTTCCGCCGGAGATCATCGACCGCATCGGTGAGCCCTATATGTCGACGCGCCAGGGAACCGAGGCCGGCGGCGGTCTCGGTCTCGGGCTTTTCATCGCCAAGACCTTGCTGGAGCGCTCGGGCGCCACGATCGATTTTCGCAATTCGAGCGGCCTCGGCGAGGGCGCGGTGGTGCAGATCACCTGGCCGCGCAGCGTCTTCCTCAATCCCGAGCAGTTGTCCGGGACCATGTTCGACAACGCCTGAGCCTTGCATTTACCGCATGGCAGCTCTGTTGCCGGCTGTAAAAATTGGACATTGCTGTTGCAGAATTGTATCTGCGTAAAAGTAAGGCATGTCGGCCAAAAGTGCGTAGCGGTTTTGGGAAAACGACATGCCCCGAGCCAGGACTTAAGGCGCGTTCGCTGAATCCGTTTCGACGCGACGCGCTTTAAGTCAGTAGGATGCTGACGAAATGAGCGCAGACGAAACCAACGGTGCAATGGTCGAAGGCGAGGACACCTCGCTGCTGATCGTCGACGACGACAAGCCCTTTCTTACCCGGCTTGCCCGCGCCATGGAAACCAGGGGCTTCGCGGTCGAGACGGCGGAGAGCGTGGAAGAGGCTGTCGCCAAGGCGCGCGCCCATCCGCCGGCCTATGCGGTGGTCGATATGCGGCTGGGCGACGGCAACGGCCTCGACGTGGTCGCCGCCATCCGCGAGAAGCGCGACGATTCCCGCACCATCATCCTGACCGGCTACGGCAACATCGCCACCGCGGTGACCGCGGTGAAGCTCGGCGCCGTCGACTACCTGTCGAAGCCTGCCGATGCCGACGATGTCTTCGCGGCGCTGACCCGCACCGCCGGCGAGCGCGCGGCGCCGCCTGAAAACCCGATGTCGGCCGACCGCGTGCGCTGGGAGCACATCCAGCGCGTCTACGAAATGTGCGACCGCAACGTCTCCGAGACCGCGCGCCGGCTCAACATGCATCGCCGCACCCTGCAGCGCATACTAGCCAAGCGCGCGCCGCGCTGAGAGACTGTTTGGAAATTCTACTCTGGCGGCCATCTGCTGGCGGTTTCTGCGCTTCCGGTGCTCACGGACCTGAATGTCCGCTCCGCTCCGGTTCTCGAAACCACCACCATATGACTCGCCAGAGCGAATTTCGAAACAGTCTCTGAGGGCGCGGAGGGTCCATGCGCGACGAACGGCCGAAATCGATCCTTCGCGAATTCCTCGACGGCGAGGCGGCCGGCGGCATCATCCTGATGGCGGCAGCGGCGCTGGCGCTGATCGTCGCCAACTCGCCGCTCGCCGATACTTACTTTGCGGTGCTCCACGCCTATCTCGGACCGCTCAGCGTCTCACATTGGATCAACGACGGGCTGATGGCGGTGTTCTTCCTGCTGGTCGGGCTGGAGATCAAGCGCGAGATGCTGGACGGGCAGCTCTCGACCTGGCCGCGCCGCGTGCTGCCAGGCATCGCCGCCGCCGGCGGCATGGTGGTTCCGGCGCTGGTCTATGTCTTGATCAACCGCAACAATCAGGCAGCACTCTCCGGATGGGCGATCCCGACCGCCACCGACATCGCCTTTGCGCTCGGCGTGCTGTCGCTGCTCGGCGGCCGGGTGCCGGCCTCGCTGAAAGTGTTCCTCACCGCTCTGGCCATCATCGACGATCTCGGCGCCGTCATCATCATTGCGCTGTTCTATACCAGCGGCCTGTCGCTCGCTTATCTGGCGGCGGCCTTCGTGGCCATCGCCGTGCTGGTCGTGCTCAACCGCATGCGCGTGATGAACCTGTTGCCCTATCTCGTGATCGGCGCGGTGCTTTGGGTGCTGGTGCTGAAGTCGGGCGTGCATGCCACGCTCGCCGGCGTGGCGCTGGCGCTTACCATTCCGCTCGAACGCTCGCCCGGCATCGGCTACGATCTGGAGCATTCGCCGCTGCACCGGCTGGAGCACGGCCTGCACAAGCTCGTGCCCTTCATCGTCATCCCGATCTTCGGTTTCGCCAATGCGGGCGTTTCGCTCGGCGGTTTGAGCTTCGCCGGGCTGGTCGAGCCGCTGACATTAGGTGTTGCGGCCGGCCTCGTGCTCGGCAAGCTGGTCGGCGTCTTCGGCTCCTCGGCCCTCGCCATCCGGCTCGGCCTCGCCGACCTGCCGGTCAATGCCGGCTGGCCGCACATGCTGGGCATCTCGCTTCTATGCGGCATTGGCTTCACCATGAGTCTGTTCATCGGCCTCCTCGCCTTCGCCAGTGATGTGGCGCTTCAGGACGCGGTGAAGGTCGGCATACTCGCCGGATCGCTGGTTGCGGCGCTGCTCGGCGCTGCTGTGCTGCTCATGGCGCCAGCTCTGGGTGGGGCGGAAGAGGATCTGGGCTAGAACGTCTCAATCAAGGCAGGACGGGCTCCGGCGGCAGGCCAAAGGCCGGAAACAAACTGGGACCGAGCGGCGGGACATAGATCGTCAGCGAGGCGATTTTACCGTCGGCCGGTTCAATGACATGCAGCGAATGGGGTCGCCAGACGAAATCCTGACGCCCGAGCGCGTAAACGCCCACTGCCGGCTGGGCGTTGGCTGCAACAGCCACCGCGCGATAGCCGGCAAAATTGCCCCAGATGCTCCCCAGGAAAGCGCCGATCGCCAACCGTCCGCGGTACCATTCCCGCCATGGCGGCATGTGATAGATAGCGTCCTCGCGCAGCAGCTCGACGAGCCCGTCTAGATTGTCGGTTTGCCAGGCCAGCATGTAGCGTTCGAGCAGCAGGCCTTCGTCCGGACTGGCCAGTAATCCCTGCAGTGGGCGCCCCTGGGGGTAGCGCCCGCCAAGCGTCGCGCGGGCTCGCTGCAAGGCGCTGTTGATCGAGGCGGTGGTTCCGCCAAGCAAATGCGCGGTGTCGATGGAAGACCATCCGAGCACATCGCAAAGCAGCAGGACGGCGCGCTGCCTCGGCGGCAATAGCTGGATCGCCGCGACGAAGGCGAGCCGCACGGCCTCGCGGGCCTCGTAACGCGCTTCTGGACCGGGCTTATCATCAGCAATGTCAGGCAGTTCCGCGTCCGGATATGGCTCCAGCCAAGCAAACTCGGTGGCCGGTCCGCCGGTCGCTCTTCCTTCGGAGGGTGGCCGCTCGGGTTGCTCGATAATGCGCCGCGCCGACGACCGTGCCTTGATGGCATTGAGGCAGCTGTTGGTGGCGATCGAGTAGAGCCATCCGCGCACCGAGCCGCGTCCGTCGAATTGCGACCGCCCGCGCCAGGCTTTGAGGAACGTCTCCTGGACGAGATCGTCCGCCTCGTTGAGCGAACCCATCATGCGGTAACAATGGAGCTTGAGCTCGCGGCGATGGGCGACGCTCAGTCGCTCGAAGGCCAGCCGGTCGAGGGCCGGCTGGCCTGGCTGGCCCAAAGGCTCGATAGGGCCGGGAGCGTCAGTCATGGGAAGCCCGGTGAGTTGAATTGCGCCGGCATCCTGCGCGCCTCATGCCGCTGCCGCAAGGCCGCTGCCGCTCACGGTGAAGGAACTGCCCTGCGGCTCGCCCGTCGCGAGTTGCACCACCGCCCGTCCGACATCGTCCGGCGTCTGCATGTCGCTCAAGCTGGCCAGGAAGTCGGCTGGGCGGATGCCCATATAGGCGGCGATGCTGTCGATGCCGCGATCGCCGACCCCGGTGCCCGGCATGATGCGGGCCGGCGAAAGCGCCATGAAACGCAGGCCGAGGCCGAGCCGGTCGGATTCCTTCTGGCAATGACCGGCCAAAAATATCTGCATGCGCTTGGCGCCGGCATAGCCACCGGAATTCGGCGGTCCGCCGCTGATGGCGGCGCCGCTGGCGATCAGCAGCACCCGGCTGCCCGCTTTGAGCCGACCCTTGAGGGCTTCCCGGCAGAACAGGAACGACGCCTTGACGTCCATCTCCCAGTTCGCCGAGAAGACCTCCCAGCTCTGCTCCTGTATCGGCGCGGCAGGGGCGAGCGCGCCCGCGCAGACCACCAGCACATCGGGAGCCAGCGTTTCGAAAACCGCCGGCGGCGCGGCTTCCGCCGTCGCGTCCATGCTGAGGGTCTTCAAGCCAGGGCGTTCCCAGGCGAGTTGCTTCAGGTCGGCGGCGCCACGGGCTACGGCCAGCACGGTCGCTCCCTCGCCAAGCGCGGCTTCGACGATCGAGCGGCCGACGCCCCGGCTGCCTCCGACGACGACGACGTTCTGATTTTGCAACGATTTCATACTTCACCTCTTTTCCAGGCCGCCGGCCATCCGGACGCGCCTGTTGGTGAAGACAATCGGGATCAGCGGAAATCATCGGTGCGGAACGAAAATTCTTGTCGGCATCAGGCAGCGGCCAGCTCGAGCCCGGCCTAATGCGGGACGTCGGCGACAACGCGCTCACGCTCCGGAGCGAAAATCTACTCGCTCTCTCCATCCAGCGCCGGCACCGCCACGCCGGCAAGCTCGGCCGCCAGCAGCCGAGCGGCGCCCGCGCGGGCGATCCGCAGCATCAGCGCCTTGCGCGTCGCGGCCGCCATGCGGTGCTCGGGCGCATCGCGCAGGATCTCGGCGCCATAGCCGTCGGAGAGGATGAAGCCGCACTCCTCGGGAAAAATCTCCTGCGGCACGCCGGGATGGGTGGCGAAGAAGAAGCGGTCGGAATGCAGCCGGTAGTTCGGCCATTTGCGGTCGACGCGAAAATCCTCGATCGAGGATTTGATCTCGATGATCCAGATGTCGCCCTGCCGGGTCAGCGCCACAAGATCGGCGCGGCGCCCGGTGGCCAGGGACAGCTCCGGCAGCACATGCGCGCCCATTTCAGTGAGCAGACGCTGCACGCCGCGCCGCACCAGCATGGCGCGCTCCGACTGGCGACCGTCGATCAATGGGTTGAGGGGAATCGGGGAAACGAGTGGCATGGCAGGCACCATGCCAGATTTTGTTCACGGTTTGAACCCGTCTAATGGGGGCGATTATATATTTGACAAACCAAACGGATAATGCGATAAAGAATCCAAGGAGTTATCGCTATGTCCGTTCTGTCCCGCCCCTACTTCCACGACGAAGCCGCCGCCTTTGAGCATGTCGAGGGAATGCTTTGGCCGCAGGGTCCGGTCTGCCCGAAGTGCGGCTCGATGGACAAGCACTACAAGCTGGTAGGCGTTCGCTCGAAGCCGTCGAAGAAGCATCCGCACGGCCTAGAGCGCCACGGCCTCTACAAGTGCGGCGCTTGCCGTTCGCAGTTCACCGTTCGCATGGGCACGATCTTCGAGGAGTCCAAGCTCCCGCTGCACATCTGGCTTCAGGCGCTGCACGCCATGTGCGCCAGCAAGAAGGGCGTTTCGGCCCATCAACTGTACCGCGCTTTGGAAATCACCTACAAGTCGGCGTGGTTCCTCTGCCATCGCATCCGTGAGGCCATGCGCTCGGATGATTTCACGCCCATGGGCGGCGCTGGCAAGACCGTTGAGGTAGACGAAACCTACATTGGCCGTCTCGCTGGTATGCCCGTTAAGCCCGGCGGCAGCGCTCACAAGAACACGGTCGTTACGCTTGTCGAGCGCGGCGGCAAAGCCCGTTCCTTCCATGTTGATACCGCTCGCATGGGAAACGTCATGCCTATCGTTCGCTCCAACATCGCCAAGGAAAGCGCGTTGATGACCGACGAAAGCGGCATCTATCGCCGCGCCAGCCAGGATTTCGCCTCGCACGAATTCGTCACGCATTCCAAGGACGAATACGTTCGCGGCAACATCCACACCAACACGATTGAAGGCTATTTCTCGATCTTCAAGCGCGGCATGAAGGGCGTCTATCAGCATTGCGCCGAGCACCATCTGCACCGCTATCTGGCGGAATTTGATTTCCGCTACTCGAACCGCGTTGCCATGGGCATCGATGACAATGTGCGCTCGCTCATTGCCTTGAAGGGTGCCAAGGGTAAGCGGCTCACCTACCGGCAACCTACTTGATGCCAAGAAGAAGCATTATCGCAAGCCGGTTCAGTTGACCCTGCCCTTGTGGAAAGGCAACCGTTTCGGAAGCGTTATAAGCGTTGATTCTCAAGGCGGATTCGTCTACATTGTAGACACCCTGCGGGACCGAAGTCTCACCAGTTTGGTGTGCCGCGAAGAGCGGAGGGCTAATCGCCTAGGCCCGCAGGCCCTCTCCCTTGAAATGGCCAAATTACGAAATGCTTCATCGACCGCGGTGAGCCTTCCAATAGGCTTCCTACCGGGCTTTCTCGTTTAAAATGCTGCGCTACCATGTCCTTTGGGCAACCCGGAACATAGCCTTTTCTGACATTCCAATGAGCACCAAGCGCGCCTATCAAGAGGTCCGCTAGCTGCATGGGCAGGCTGCGCTTTACCTCCAGATTTTTGACATGCGCATAGGGAAGGTAAACCTGCCTGTATCGTAGGGTGTAGACTTTGGCGTTGAGCATGCCACGGAGCGCGCCAATCGAGTATGGCGAGTCCCGATTGCCGTGGAAGCACCGGATTTTGGTGCATCCGGGGTAGCGCTTGTGGATGGCTAGAAGGGACTGGAAGAGCATCTTGTCGAAGCTGACTTCCTTATCGCCCTCGTTGTGGGTCATGTGGTCAAAGTTCCACATGTCCACGACTAGCGCATGGAAATCGACAAGATGCTCACCATTTAGGTAAAAGAACTCGTCAATCAGATCTTGGAAGATCGTGAAGTTGTGCCTCGTGATGTTTTTCCACTGAAGCCGCCCACGGTAGGGCATGCGTTCCTGGTATCGCGTCAGAATCGAAAATAACTCGGGAACGAACGCCGTCCCGCATGTGATGCCGCCAATAATCATGTACCGTGCGGTGAGATCGGTTTCGTCGGTGAAGCTTGAATATTCACCTAGCGCACGGCCCTCAAAGGAGTCGCTATGCAACACAAAAACTCTGGAAATGCCGAATCGAAGCAGCCCAAAGCGAAGGCTCAAGTGCCAAAAGGAAAGAGTCAAGTAGAGAAGTTCCGCGAACTGGCGCGGAAGATTGAAACCGTCGATTCCGAAGAGCCGTTGAACGCGGCCATTAAGAAGGTAGCGAAGTCGCCGCCGCCGAAGGATCACAAACCCGTCAAGGACGAGTAGGCCGCGTTCATCCGCTGGTTTGGGGATGGGTCGTGTTAGGAGGATAACCTTTCCAGCCCATCGCTTCCAAAACATGCATCTCCAGCATGCCCAAAAATAGTATGGCCACGCAAAATATGCGGACGACGTTTTTGATAGAGAGTGCATATCTCTTTTGCAAAAGTATGCACACGATAGTGGCGATGCCCATCGGTATGGACATGAATAGTGCCGAGAAAATATCTCGTGACATAGCTCCCCTCCCAAGCGGGAACTAAAGTCATAACGCGAACGGCCCGCCTTGTGGAAGGGCTTTTCATCCAGTGGGAGCGGGACAGGGCCGGTGAATTAGGGATACTTGCTGCCGGCAAGCTGTCTGGCTCGACCCTCAGGTGTTGTAGCTTTGCGGGTTAGTGGAGTGCACCGGACCACTAAATTGCCAGTGTGGCCGTCAAGATATTGGAGGCAGGACTTATACGGGGTGTCTGGGATACAAGCCTTAACATTGACCTTAAACCATGAGCCAGCGGCGACCGCGTCCCCGGTGTGGTTTGTGCATGTTACCTTACTACTCGAATAGGGAACGTTTGCCTGGCTAGTGCATGCCGATGAACTGGCTGCAATGGCAACGACGATTGCTATACGGATCATTCTGCCCCCCCCCAATTAGCCGCCAAGTTGTACCCTCGCTTCCTGAGCGGCTTCAACAAAGCGATCAAGTTCGTCTGGCTGCATCGAAAAGCTGTTTGTGTCTGCCGCCGTCGTGTAAGCGAAACGGAGTGTTCGTTCGCCTTCATCGTGCTCATAGATTTTGAATGAGAAAGTGAAGTGGCGGCCCTTAACGTCTACCCTATTGATGAGCTTGGCTGACACGAACCGCCGCCAATTCTTTGCCAGTGATTTGAACAAGCCCACCGTCCCCCGTTCGAAAATTGAACCTAGTGACAGAGGCATGGGTTTGTCAAATATACAATCGCCCTAATGGGGGCGATTATCTGGTTGACAAACCAGCCAGCTCGACGGAACCACTGATGCCTGTCTGTGCATCTGGTGCCGTTCCGCTTTCCAACGGGAACCATCTGCCTTTCGCGTCCGTTGCTGCGGTGGAGCGGTTCCGGGACGCCTGATGAAAAAAGCACGCATCCATGTGATCACCTTGGCAGTAGCAGACTTCGAGCGGGCACTCGCCTTCTACCGGGCGCTCGGGCTCCAGTCTGCCGGTGTGACCGCAACTGAGTTCGCCGGCGACGACACGCATCCCGCTGGCGCAATCGTTATGTTCCACCTCGACGGCGGTCAGATCCTCGCCCTCTACCCGCGTAGTGAACTCGCCAAAGACGCGGGCATCGCACCCGGGCCGGCGCGTAGCGGGGAGTTCAGCCTCGGCCATATCGTCGAGACCCGGCAGGAAGTGGACGCGCTACTCGCCAAAGCCGAAGCGGCTGGAGCACCCGTCACTGAACTGCACGACAGACCCTGGGGCATCTATTCCGGTTACTTTCGCGACCCGGATGGACATCTGTGGGAAGTCATCCATAACCCAAACGCGTAGCAGGCGAACAGCGCCGCTCTCCACCTTCCCGCTCTGGGACCAGTTTGCTTGAGGCGCTTGCCGCTGGTCTACGCGTGCACCGCCCTACCGTCCTCCATCAAGCCGGCCATATCATCCAAAATCGGACACTCCGGCCTCTGATCGCCATGGCAGGCGTGGATCAGCTTCTGCAGCGTCGAGCGCATCGACCGTAATTCGCGCACTTTTTCCTCGATCGCCCTGACATGGGCGCTGGCGATCTCGCGCACGTCGTGGCTGGCGCGGTCGCGGTCCTGATAGAGCGCCATCAGCTGCCTGCAATCGTCGATTGAAAAGCCGAGGTTGCGGGCGCGGCGCAGGAAGGCCAGCCGGTGCACGTCGTCGCGCGAGTAGTCGCGGTAGCCGTTATCGGCCCGGGCCGGCCGGATCAGGCCGATCTCCTCGTAGTAGCGGATGGTCTTGGCCGGCAGGCCGGAACGCTCGGCTGCATCACCGACATTCATGGCGCTCTCCTCGATCTCTGGCGGCTATTGCAGCCGCCCCATTGATTTTGCTTCACAATCCTGTGAGCCCTGTTGCCGAAATGCCGCAGTTCGGCACTTACCGGCGGGGAAGGTCTTGCATATAGGCAGTGCGCGCTTGGCAAGCAAAAGAAATGCCAGCATGAATGACAGCAAGAAAGCGGCCGACTCGTGCCGCTGATACTTTGGCGGGGCGTCGGACCTATTCATGCGCTTGAAGTCACTTGCAATCGTCGCCGCTCTTGCGCTGTCGACCGCGGTCAGCGGGTGCAGCACCATCGGCGGGCAGTTGTTCACCAACAACTATGGCGCGATGACCGATGCGGGCTATCATCTGCCGCGCGTCCCGATCGAGAAGGTTCCGGCCCGCTTCCACCGGCAGGAAGTCGCCTACGACACCAAGGAAAAGCCGGGCACCATCATCGTCGACACCCAGAACAAGTTCCTCTATTTCGTCGAGGACGACGGCATGGCGATCCGCTACGGCATCGGCGTCGGCCGCGAAGGCTTCGAATGGCACGGCACCGCTCATATCGCGCTGAAGCGCGAATGGCCGACCTGGACGCCGCCGTCGCAGATGATCAAGCGCCAGCCCGAGCTCGCTAAATTTGCCGGCGGCATGGACCCCGGCCTGATGAACCCGCTCGGCGCGCGCGCCATGTATCTTTTCAACAAGGGCGGCGACATGGGCTACCGCCTGCATGGCAGCCCGGAGTGGTTCTCCATCGGCAAGGCGATGTCGTCGGGCTGCATCCGCCTGATGAACCAGGACATTATCGATCTCTACGACCGCACTTCGGTCGGTGCCAAGGTCATCGTGATGTGATCACGAGGCCGGAAGGCAAAACCTTTCGCAAGCGGACCGTCTAGGCAACAACAAGACGTCCAAGAACAGAAAACCGGGCTGTTGGGGCCCGGTTTTTTGTTTTTGGCGATTTGTATCGCAGCAGGCGCTGCGGAAATGATCAGGCGACCTGCTCGACCTGCTGCACTTCCGGAACGAAATGACGAAGCAGGTTCTGGATGCCGTGCTTCAGCGTCGCCGTCGACGACGGGCAGCCGGCGCAGGCGCCCCTCATGTGCAGGTACACGGTGCCGTTTTCGAAGCCGCGGAAGGTGATGTCGCCGCCGTCCTGCGCGACCGCCGGCCGCACCCTGGTGTCGAGCAGCTCCTTGATGGTCAGAACCAGCTCCTCGTCGGCCTTGTCGTAGAACTCGCCGGCCTGGCCGGCGTCGTTGGCCGGGGCAGCCGAGGCCATGACGGGGGCGCCGGACATGAAATGCTCCATGATGGCGCCGAGAATCGCCGGCTTCAGGTGCTGCCAGTCCGGACCGTCCTTGGTCACGGTGATGAAGTCGTAGCCGAAGAAGACGCCGGTGACGCCGGGGATCTCGAACAGCCGGCCGGCCAGCGGTGAGGCTTGGGCGGCGGTATCGGCGTCGCGGAAATCGGCGGTGCCTTCGCGCAGCACTTCCTTGCCGGGCAGGAATTTCAGCGTCGCCGGGTTCGGCGTCGATTCGGTCTGGATGAACATGGGGTATCTCCAGGCCCTTCCCGGGCCGATAGTTTGGAATAATTCTAAATAGGCTCTATCGGCGGGACATTCAAGCGAAACGCGTCGCCCGAACGGCTGGCTGGCGGAATGATTTTGCCCTTGCGGAACGCTCCGGCCCCCGGCAGGCCTATCCTCCGACTTCGACGCTGAGTTGTCCACTCGTCTGCTGGATGTTCACTTCGGCTCCGTCGGCGGTCCGCCTGAATTCGAGATCGGCGCTTGCCTTTCCGACCCGCAGTCCGTGAAGCGCGATGCGGTTGACGAAATCGGGCAGCCGCGGCCGCACGATCCGAAGCTTGCCGGCGAAGGCATCGGGCTCCAGGCCGAGGCAGGTGGTCACCAGGAACGGCACCGCTCCGGCCGCCCAGGCCTGCGGGTGGCAGGCCACGGGATAGTGCACCGGCACCTGAAAATCCTTGCGCGGAAAGCCCGCCATCGCCTCGGGCAGGCGATGGTGGCGGAAGTGCATCGCCGCCTCGGCGATGGCGCTGAAGATCCGCAATGCGGCGTCGTCCTCGCCATACCGCCGGCAGCCGGCTGCCAGCAAGGCGTTGTCGTGCGGCCAGACGGTTCCGAGATGGTAGCCGACGGGATTGTAGCGCCGCTCCGCGGTCGAAAGCGTGCGCACGCCCCAGCCGCTGAACATGTCGTCCCGCATCAGCCGCCGAGCCGACCGGCGGCCCTTGTCCTTGTCCGCGATGCCGGTCCACAACGCCTGCCCGGGATTTGAGGAAACGACCCCGAGCGGACGCCCCCGCGCTTCGAGAGCAAGGGCAAACATGCCCTGGTCCTCACACCAGAAGTCGCGGTTGAACCGCGTCCGAAGCTTTTCGGCCTCGCCGCGAAGCTGCCTGGCACGATCGCGTTTTCCCGTCCGCTCGTAGAGATCGGCGATGGCGCGTTTGGCGGCAAAGACATAGCCTTGCACCTCGACAAGCGCGATCGGCGGCCTGGCGACGCCGCCGTTGGTCCTGACGATCGCATCGGGAGAGTCCTTCCATCCCTGGTTGACCAGGCCGCTCTCCGATGTGCTCCGGTATTTGAGATAGCCCTTGCCATGGTCGTCTCCGGCTCTGGCGATCCAGCCCAACGCTCTCTCGACAGGCTCCTGCAACTCGCGGAAGAGCCCGATGTCGCCCGTCCATGCCGCGTAGCGGCCGAGAAGCAGCAGGAAGAGCGGCGTCGCGTCCACCGTGCCGTAGAACCTGGCATGCGGGACGTTGCCGGCTCCGGCGAGCTCGCCGACGCGCAATTCATGCAGGATCTTGCCGGGCTGCTCCTCCCGCCATCGATCCGTTCGATGCCCCTGATAGCTGGCGAGAAGACGCAACGTCTGGGCGGCGATCTCCGGCTGAAAGGCGAGCATCTCCAGCGCGACGATCAGGCTGTCGCGCCCGAACAGGGCAACGAACCAAGGCACGCCGGCGGCAAAATACTCTCGGCTGCCGAGATCGGATCGGAGCATCGCCAGATCGCGCAGCGAGCGTTCCACGATGCCGTTGAGCAGCAGGCTGTCGCTGTCGAACTTCGTGTGCTGCTCCAGCCATTCTTCCGAGCCGGCCTGAAGGTTTCCCGCAAGGTTGCCCAGCGCGAGCGTCGGCTGCTGGTTCAAGTGATTGGCTTCGGCCTCTTCCGAGCATTCGTTCAGTTCTATCGTGACCGCGATGGTCCGTGTTTCGCCTGCCGGACAATCGATCCGGAACTCGGCCGTGGTTTCGTGCGTGGCATCCGGTTGAGGCGAGAAGACGATCGTCGCCGTCCTGCGTAGTTGGTCGGCGCCGTGATGGACAAACTGCAGCCTGCCCTCCCGCCATGCGGGCCGCTGCGGTCTGCCGAGGTCCTGCTGCACCAGCCCGCGCACCTTGAAGATATCCTCGAAACCGGCGCGGAAATGCAAGGTCAGCGGAAAACCATGCGTCTGGTGGCCGAAATTCTGGATGGTCAGAACCTCCCGCACGCATCTCTGCCGCGCATCGAGAATGCGTTCCCAGCGGATTCCGAGCTCATCCTTGGGGATCGTTTCCTCCCGCTCGAAATGCAGGTCGGGGTTGGTCAGCTCGAAAAGCGCCGCGTAGCCCTTTTGCGCCGTCGAGGCGAGCACGATCGGTGCCAGGCCGGCGAGCGCCATCCGATAGCCGCCGAGGAAGCGGCAATCGTGGAAATAGAGCCCGAAGCCGTGCTCGCCTTTCAAGGGGATCTGCGCGTCGGAGGCGACGACGTAGTAGAGATCCAGGCTCTTGACTGTGACTGCGCCGGCGATGCTGTCGACCATGGCCGGGTGGCGCTTGGCGAGCACGCGGTGCCTGCGTCCTCGCAGCGCGGGGGGCGGCTGGCGGGCTTCCTGCCGGGTTCCTGCACGCTGCGGGCGAGATGGCATCTCAGGAGATTCCGCCGCTTTGTGGCGCGGCTTCGAGGTGCCGCTCCGGTTCGTCTCCCGCTTTGATTTGGCCATCAGCGCCCCGTCTGGAACTGTTGTTTCGTCGACGATTCCAAATGGCGCACCGCAACCGCGGGCCAAGGGCCGCGTCGCAGTTCACGGTTGAGCGATTGCGCCGGTAGAGCTCCAAGGACGTCGTGAGGCCGGAAGCGTCTGCCGGGTTCCCGGAGATGCCTTGGCCGATCAGGCCAGGCTCTCGATTTCCTCGTCGGAGAGGTTCTGCGGCACCACCGTGACCGGGATGGGGAAGGCGGCGCCTCGGCCGGCCACGGCGCTCACCAGCGGCCCCGGACCTTCCTTGCCCGCGCCGGCCGCCAGCACCAGGATGGCGATGTCCTGGTCTTCCTCGATCAGCTTGTGGATCTCCTCGGTCGGCTTGCCCTCGCGCACCACCAACTCCGGCTCGATGCCGACCTTCTGGCGCGCCTTGTTGGCGTAGCTGTCGAGTGCCGCGCGCGCGGTCGCGTTCGCTTCCTCGCGCATGATCTTCTCGACCCCCAGCCAGTGCTGGAAATCGTCCGGCTCGATCACGTAGAGCAGCACCAGCACGCCGCTGGTGCTCTGAGCCCGCTTCGAGGCATAGGCGACGGCGCGCTCGCATTCCGGGGTGTCGTCGATGATCGCCAGGAACTTGCGGCGATGGCCGGCTTCGCGGCTGAGGCGTTTGGAGACCATGTCAATCTGCTCGGTATCAACTCAGCCGCAATCTGCCACCGCCACCGACCGGCGGCAAGCCGCCGGCCGGTAGAGTGGCGGAAGTTAGCAATCAGGATCGATCAATCCTGCAGCAGGCCGATGATGTCGCGAACCGTCTTCATGGTGGTTTCAGCGATCGCGCGGGCGCGCTCGCCGCCATCCTTGAGCACGGCGTCGACATAGGCGCGGTCGCCCTCGATGCAACGCATCTCGGAAGCGATCGGCGCGAGCTTCTCCACGGCAAGGTCGGCAAGCGCCGGCTTGAACACGGAAAACTGCTGGCCGCCATATTCCTTCAGCACGTCGGCTTTGGAGATTTCGGCGAGGCCGGCATAGATGCCGACCAGGTTTTCCGCTTCAGGCCGGCTTTCCAGCCCGTCCAATTCGCTCGGCAAGGGCTCCGGATCGGTCTTGGCCTTGCGTATCTTCTTCGAGATGGTGTCGGCATCGTCGGTCAGGTTGATGCGCGACAGGTCCGACGGGTCGGACTTCGACATCTTCTTCGAGCCGTCGCGCAGGCTCATGATGCGCGCCGCCGGGCCACCGATCACCGGCTCGGTGATCGGGAAGTAGCCGTTCACAGTCTCCTCGCCGACCTGCATCTCGACGCCGACGCCGAGCGCCGCGATCTTCTCGGAGAAGTCGTTGTTGAATTTCTGCGCGATGTCGCGGGTCAGTTCCAGATGCTGCTTCTGGTCCTCTCCCACCGGCACATGGGTGGCGCGGTAGAGCAGGATGTCGGCGGCCATCAGGCTCGGATAGGCCAGCAGGCCGAGCGAGGCGTTCTCGCGGTCCTTGCCGGCTTTGTCCTTGAACTGCGTCATGCGGTACATCCAGCCGATGCGCGCCACGCAGTTGAAGATCCAGGCAAGCTCGGCGTGCTGCATGACCCGCGACTGGTTGAAGACGATGTGCTTCTTGGGATCGATGCCGGAGGCGAGGAACGCCGCGGTGATCGAGCGCGTCTGGTCGCCCAGATCCTGATGCACGAGCTGCGCCGTCAGCGAATGCAGGTCGACGACGCAATAGATGCAGTCGGACTGTTCCTGGAGGGCGACGAATTTCTTGATGGCGCCGAGATAGTTGCCGAGATGCAGATTGCCGGTCGGCTGGACGCCCGAAAAGACGAGTGGCTTGAAGGCGGACATGAATTCCCCATGGCTTGTGGAGGGCCGTATAAGCATGATTCCAAAAAGTTGCAGACTTTTTGGAGCCAATCACGCGGCTGGAAACCGCGCGCGGCGAAAGTCTTGCGACGGCGCGCTTATGGACGAAGGCGAAAAACGCGGCAAGAGATATCAGCGGGCTGGACGAAACTTGGCGAGCAGCTGCGTTCCCTTTGCAACAATGCCTCGCCACCCAAGCGGCGTAACCTCGATGTCGCCCACGCCGATGCCGCCGCTTTGTGCTGCAGGTCTCTGCAATCTGTTGAGATGAAGCTCCAGAATAGTATGGTCGTCCTTTCGCAGCGCCGTTTCAAATGTCGCTTTCGCGTTCCAGAGAAGGCCCTCCTGGCGCGCCCCGGAAATGCTTGCCACAGTCGGTTGGCCATTTACGGACAATTTGAGCCTGGTCAGCGCCTCGCGTTGCGGGTGTCGGAGGTCCAGGCGAATGCGCGCCTTGCCGGCATATTTGAAGGGCACAAGCAGCTTGGGGCGCGGATTGCAGCCGACCCAGAGCACCCAGTCGCCGCCCGCCGGGAGCGCAGACCAGTCGAGCGCCTTTGGCGAATTGTCCTGCTTGATCACCTCGCGCCGCCCGAGGTTGCGCAGTTCCGGGCGCACGATACCCTTGTTCGACGCAATCTGGGTCGCGAGTTGGCCCTTCTCAAAGCGCTCGTAGTCCGGATGGACAACGATCATGTAAGTGTTGGCCGCCTTTGCCTTGGCCAGTTCGGCGGCCAGATAGCCATCAAATCCTGGCCGGGCCATTCGTCGGGCCATTCTTTCCTGCTCGTCAGAGCTTTGGCTCATATAACTCAAATAGCGGTGACCGGCGGCGAATTTCTGCACGGTGATCCGCTGCGTCGACACAAAATTCATGCCTGACTTTGCCGCCCGCAACAGGAAATCCGCGTCGACGGGCGCATTGATCTCTTTGGGGTAACGCCATTTTCCGATTCGATCGGCGACGTCGCGTCGATGGCCGAAACTCGAAGGCGGAAAGAAATGCTTCAGAACGGCATCCCCGTCGCTGAAGATGCCGGTTACCCAGCGGGAATTGCTTGCCCTGGGGCCATGAAAGATCGCGCCGCTTACGACAAAATCCGGTTGCAGGTTGTGCCCGAAAAGATCGGCGAGCGCCTGGAGATGGTCCGGAGCCCAGAGATCGTCATGACCAAGGTAGGCAATGTATTGCCCGCGCGACATCTCGATGCCCGCATTGTTGGGAAAGGCTTGGCTGCCGCCGCGCTCGGAAAGGTTCGACCAGCGGATTCGAGGAGACGCAAGCGCCTGCACCACATCCGCGGTATCGTCCGTGCAGCAATCGCCCACAACCAGCAGCTCGAAGTCCTGGTAGGTTTGGCGCAACACCGATTGTATCGACGGAAGAATGTGCCTGCCGCGATTGTAGGTGGCCATGATGACGGAAAACATCGCCACCTTATTCGAATCTGTACGGGATTCCCGGGTGATCGAAGCGGATCCGCGCCTTGTCCGGATTTTTAGGGTCGTAGAAGTTCGTCGGCATGTTTACGAATGTCGCGGTGCTCTTGCCACGGTTGTGAACCCCATGAACGACATACGGCGGGATTGTCAGCAGGACCTTGTTCGCTGCGCCGACGTCGAGGATCTCCAATTTTTGGTAGGTGGGGCTATCCTTGCGTAGATCGTAGAGTACGACCCTGATGTCGCCGTTTGTACAGGCGAGTCGGTCAGACTGCCGCTTGTGATAGACCCATGCCCTGATCGATCCCGGCTCGGCCGATACCAGATAAACATGCGGCGGCGGAGAGATGGGCTCCAGCAGGGCCGATATCAAAACCGTAAGATCGCCGCGCTTGTCGGCTCGCGTGATCAACCGTTGAATCCGGACGCCGGCTATAAGATCGGCGCTGGAAATGTCCTCCAGCAAAGGAGTGTCGTCGTGCCACGGTTTGTCATCAACGAAATCGTCAAGCGACAGCGTTTGCATTCAACTGGTCTCCAACAGGCTCGCTGACGGGGTAATACACGACCTGGCGTCAGCGGCTCAACACTTGGCGCAGAGTTTCGGGTCAGCTCCCGAAGTGCCTAACCGTTACGGTTTGCGCCCGATGTTCCTCCGGATCATGCCGAAATCCGCGCCGCCAGTGCCGAAAGCGGTGATGAAGTAGAGCGCGGCACCCCCGCCGACGAGCGCGAGCGGCGCAAGGCTCGCCGTGGAGCGCGAGCGAGGGTGGGTCGGGCTTGGTTGCCGTGTGTTGATTTCTCTTTGTAGCTTGCTACATTAAGTAAGCTACAAAGCCGAGGTGAGCACTCGCGATGACTATCAATATTAGCAACAAGGAAGCGGACAGTCTGACGCGCGCTTTCGCCAAGGTCGAAGGTGTCGGCATCACCGAGGCTATCGTGATCGCCATGCGCGAAGCCCTGGAGCGGCGCCGCAATCGCGAGACGCCGCTGGAAACAGCTGCCCGACTGAGGGCCGAGTTCGGGATCGAGCTTAGCGAGCGAGCGCGCAACCCGCTGCCGCGCTCGGTCTATGACGAGCTTTCCGGCGACGACTGATGTTCGTCGACGCCGCCGCCATCGTCGCGATGCTGAGCAACGAGGCTGAGGCCGAGCGCTGCGCGCGGGCGGTCGTGGATGCTTCGGCTCCATTCACTTCGGCGATCGCCGTATGGGAAGCCGCAATGGCGCTCGCGCGACCGGAAAAGCTGGCCATACCGGTTGCCAGGAGCGCGGAGATCGTAAGCCGCTTTCTCGAAGAGCGGGCAATTGCCTTGCGTGAGCTTCCGCCTGCGTCCGAGGCAGCATCGCTATCCGTGGAGGCCGCGTCGCGGTTTCGCAACAACGCCATTCGTCTGAACATGGCGGACTGCTTCCACTACGCTTGCGCGCGATACTACGCCGTTCCGATGCTCTCCACAGCCGACGAATTCAGGCTCACGGATCTGGAGACTGTTCCGTGACCGGCGGCGCCTTTGCCGAACCTCGCCGAACGTTCCTCCGGATCATGCCGAAATCGGCGCCGCCGGTGCCGAATGCGGTGATGAAGTAGAGCGCGGCACCCCCGCCGACGAGCGCGAACAGCGTCGTCGCCTTGACCACCAGCGGCGAGCCGGGCCCGAGCTTCGAAGCCAGGTAGTGCTCGGCGAAGTAAAGCGCCACAGCCATCACCACCGCCGACAGCACCAGCCGCGGGATGCGTCTCAGGAGCGGAATGTCGCGGCCCCAATGGCCGCGCCTAATCAGCATGCCGAGCAGCATCAGCGCGTTGACCCAGCCGGCGACGGCCGACGCGACCGCGATGCCCGGCGCGCCCATCGACGGGAACAAGGTCAGCGCGGTGGCGACGTTCACGCCGACCGAGATGGCGGCGAAGATCATCGGCGTGCGCGTGTCCTCGCGCGCGAAATAGCCCGGCGTGAAGGCCTTGATCAGCACGAAGGCGGGCAGGCCGAGGCCGAAGATCGCCAGGATCGAGGCGACGATCGGCGTCGAGTGGTTGGCGGCGAAGGCGCCGCGCTCATAGACCAGCCGCACGATCGGTTCCGACATCACCCAGAGCGCCGCCGCCGCCGGCAAGGTCATGAACAGCGTGAACTCGACCGAGCGGTTCTGCAGATTGGCTGCCTCGATCAGGTTGCCCGATTTCAGCGCCCGCGACAGTTCAGGCAACAGCACGATCGCCACCGCCACGCCGACGACGCCGAGCGGCAGCTGGTAGATGCGGTCGGCATAGGCCAGCGACGACACGGCGCTGTTCTGCCCCGAGGCGATCGCCGTGCCGATCAGCTGGTTGATCTGGGTGATGCCGCCGGTGATCGCGGCCGGCAGCGCCAGGATCAAGAGCCGCTTGACGTTCGGCGTCATCTTCGGCCGACGGAAGCCGATCGAGATGCCGGCGTGGCGCACCGCCACCCAGACGATGGCGAGCTGCACGATGCCCGCGGCCAGCACGCCCCAGGAGAGCCCGTAGCCGACATCATGCGCGTCCGCCCCGTGATACCAGGCATAGGCGAGCACGGCGATCAGGATGATGTTGAGGAAGGCGGGCGCGATCGCCGCCGCGAAATAGCGGCGCAGCGAGTTCAGCATGCCCGCCATCATGGCGCCGAGCGACATGCAGATGAGATAGGGGAACATGATCGTCGCCAGCCGGACGGTCGTCTCGAACTTGCCCGGAATGTCGGCGAAGCCCGGCGCCACCAGGTAGCGCACGATCAGCGGCATCGCCAATTCCATCGCGATCGTCAGCGCCAAAAGCGCCGAGAACAGCACGCCGAACACTTCCTCCGAAAAGCGCTTCGCGCCGTCGGTGCCGTGCGTCTCGATCTCCTTGGCGAAGAGCGGCACGAAGGCGGCGTTGAAGGCGCCTTCGGCGAACAGCCGGCGGAAGGTGTTGGGGAACTGGAAGGCGGCGTTGAAGGCATCGGCGACCGGCCCGGTGCCGAGGGCCGCCGCCATCAGCATCTCGCGGCCGAATCCCAGCGCGCGGCTCATCAGCGTGCCGGAAGCGACGGTGGCGAATTTCTTGACAAGGCTCATGCGGTGGATGACTGCCTGCGGAATTGCGTCAAATGGATGTCACTCGGCCGCGGCCTTGGTCTTGCCGTTGCGTTCGGGGGCGTTGCCTTCGAGCGTATCGATCAGCCGCTTGTGGATGGTGGCCGTGCGTGTTGGGCTGTCGATCTTCTGTCCGGTGAGGTCGGTGACATAGAAAGTGTCGATGACTTTCTCGCCGAAAGTGGTGATGTGGGCCGAGGCAATGTCGAGCGAAAGATCCGACAGCGCGCCGGTGACCTCGGAGAGCAGGCCGGGCCGGTCCAGCCCCTCGATCTCGATCACGGAAAAACGATTCGACAGTGTGTTGCGGATCTCGGCGCGCGGCGGAATGCGGAAGGCCTTGGCGCCGCGCTTCGGCTTGGTGCGCTTCTCGATCATCTCGGGCAGCCAGCTCTTGCCTGACAGCACGTCCTCGATCAGCTTGCCGACGCGCTCGGCACGCCGCCGCTCGTCCTCGTCGCGGTCGAATTCCCGGCTGATCAAAATGGTATCCAGCGCGCGCCCGTCCGAGGTGGTGAAGATCTGCGCGTCGACGATATTGCCGCCGGCTGCGGCACATGCGCCGGCAATCACCGACAGCAGGCGCGGGTGATCCTGCGCCAGCACGGTGATTTCAGTTACCGCTTCGAACTCATGCGTCTTCACCATGGTGGCGAGCTTCTTGCCCGCCGCGTCCGCCTCGCGGACGAATTCGGCATGCCGCAACTGGTCGGGCAGGTCGACGGTGAGCAGGTAGTTCTCGTAGTGCTGGGCGACATAGCGCTTGCGCTCCTTCGCCGGCCAGGCGGCCAATGCCTCGGCAAGTTGCTCGCGCGCGGCGGACGTGCGCTCGGCGCGTGACACTTCCGAGAAACCGCCGGTCAAAAGCAGCTCGGTCTCGAAATAGAGCGTGCGCAGCAGCTGCCCCTTCCAGCCGTTCCAGACGCCCGGCCCGACACCCCTGATGTCGCAGACGGTGAGGATCAGGAGCAGCTTCAGCCGTTCGACCGACTGCACGATCGAAGCAAAATCCTCGATCGTCTTGCGGTCGTTGAGGTCGCGCGTCTGCGCGGTCATCGACATGACCAGATGGTTCTCGACCAGCCAGGCGACGGTCTCGGTGTCGGCGGCCGATAGTCCCATATGCGGGCAGATGCGCCGCGCGATCCTTGCGCCGGCTTCCGAATGGTCTTCCGGCCGGCCCTTGGCGATGTCGTGCAAGAGCACCGCGACATAGAGCGCTTCGCGGCTCTTCTTCAGATCCGGCATCAGCGAGTGGGCCAGCGGATGCACCTTGGCGCCTTCGCCGCGCTCGATCTCCGCCAGCACGCCGATGCAGCGGATGAGATGCTCGTCGACCGTATAGTGGTGGTACATCGAGAACTGCATCGAGGCGACGATCTTGCCGAAATCGGGGATCAGCCTGCCGAGCAGCCCCGCCTCGTTCATGCGCCTGAGATTGAGCTCGGCATTGCGGTCCGAGGTCAGGATGTCGAGGAACAGCCGGTTGGCCTCCTCGTCGCGCCTGAGCGACTTGTTGACCAGGCCGAGCGAGCGGGTGAGCAGCTTCAGCGCGTCGGGGTGGAACTCCAGCCCATGCTTGTCGGCGAACCAGAACAGCCTCAGCAGATTGACCGGGTCGCGCTCGAACACCGTGTCGTCGGCGATGTTGATGCGGTGGTTGTCGACGATGAAGTCGGACGTGCCGGCAAGCTTGCGCTTACGCCGCGAGAAGGTGAGGAAGATGCGGTTGAAGCCGGGCACATGCTTGGCCTGCTCTTCCTCGAGCGCGGCGCAGAAGATGCGAGTGAGGTCCCCGACATCCTTGGCGACCAGGAAGTAGTGCTTCATGAAGCGTTCGACCGCCGACAGGCCGGGATGCGTGGTGTAGCCCAGCCGCTCGGCGATCTCGCGCTGGATGTCGAAATGCAGCCGCTCCTCCGCCTTGCCAGTGAGGAAGTGCATGTGGCAGCGCACGGCCCAGAGAAAATCCTCGGTCTTCTGGAATTCGCGATACTCGGCCTCGGTGAAGACGCCTTTCTCGACCAGTTCCTCGCCGGTGCGCACGCGATAGAAATATTTGCCGATCCAGAACAGCGTCTGCAGGTCGCGCAGGCCGCCCTTGCCGTCCTTGACGTTGGGCTCGACCAGATAGCGGCTTTCGCCCGCCTTGGCGTGGCGCTCGTCGCGCTCCGCAAGCTTGGCCTGGACATATTCGGGTCCGGTGGTGCGCACCACCTCATGGTCGAAGCGGGTCAGCAATTCGTCATAGAGCTTGCGTTCGCCCCACAGGAAGCGCGCTTCCAGGATCGAGGTGCGGATGGTGATGTCGGTGCGCGACAGCCTCAGGCACTCCTCGATGTTGCGGGTGGCGTGGCCGACCTTCAGCCCCATGTCCCACAGCATGTAGAGCATGTATTCGACGATCTGCTCGCCCCATGGCGTCTGCTTGTAGGGGAGCAGGAACAACAGGTCGATGTCGGAGCCGGGCGCCAGCGTGCCGCGGCCGTAGCCGCCGACCGCCACGACCACCATGCGCTCGGCGGCCGAGCGGTTCTTGACCCGGTAGACATGGGTGGCCGCGAAATCGTAGAGCGCCCGGATCAGCTCATCCATCAGATGCGACAGCCGCTCGGCGCAGGCATTGCCGCCGCCATCCTCCTTCAGCATGGCCTCGGCGATCTTCCGCCCCTCGCCAAGCCTGCCCTTGAGCAGCTGGAGGATGGCCGTGCGGGTAGCCTTGCCGGAGCCGTCGCCGGCGCTCGCCGCGGTCAGCGCCGTCATGTCGCAGCGCAAAGCGTCGCCGTCGATGATTTCGTCGAGTTTCAGGGAGATCTTTGCCATTCGGCGGCGTCTATAGCGTGTTTTCGCGGCGCTGTGTATGGGGCGGGGAAGCGTGTCGTCAATGGCGTACGATTGATGCAACGCAAGGCCGAGCGACCGGAATTTCGAAAAATCGAAACCGACCCTTGACCTTCCAGTAACTGGAAGGACTACCTCCGCCTCAATTCGAGAATTCCAAGGCATTTGATCATGAGTCATTCCGACCACAACCACCATCACGCGCACGGCGCATCCTGCTGTTCGGCGAAAAATGCCGCGCCGGCCGCCGAAGCGGTGATTCGCGATCCGGTTTGCGGCATGACGGTCGATCCGGCCGCCGGCAAGCCGACGGCCGAGCATGGCGGCCGGACCTTTCATTTCTGCAGCGAGCGCTGTCGCACGAAATTGCAGGCCGAGCCGGAAACATACCTGACCGCCACCGATCCCGTCTGCGGCATGACTGTCGACCGCGCGAGCGCGAAGCATTTTGTCCGCCACGAAGGGCAGGGCTTCTATTTCTGTTCGGCCGGCTGCAAGGGCAAATTCGAAGCCGAGCCGGCAAAATACCTTGCGGGCCGGCCTGAACCGCAGCCGATGCCGAAGGGCACGCAATATACCTGTCCGATGCATCCCGAGATCATCCGCGACAAGCCCGGCTCCTGCCCGATCTGCGGCATGGCGCTGGAGCCGATGGGCGTGCCTTCCGGCGACGAAGGCCCGAACCCGGAGCTCGTCGATTTCACCCGTCGCTTATGGGTCAGCGCAGTGCTCTCGCTGCCGCTTCTCATCATCGCCATGGCGCCGATGCTGGGCGTGAGCTTCGAAAGCTTCATCGACGGCCGCACGAAAACATGGGTAGAGCTGGCGCTGGCGAGCCCGGTGGTGCTGTGGGCGGCGTTTCCGTTCTTCCATCGCGGCTGGGACTCGATCCTGAACCGCAGCCCCAATATGTGGACGCTGATCTCGCTTGGTGTCGGCGCCGCCTATCTCTACAGCGTGGTCGCCGCCCTGTTCCCCGACATCTTCCCGCATCAGTTCCGCGGCCACGACGGCACCGTGCCGGTCTATTTCGAGGCGGCGGCGGTCATCGTCGCGCTGGTGTTCCTCGGCCAGGTGCTGGAGCTCAGAGCCCGCGAACGCACGGGCTCGGCCATCCGCTCCCTGCTCGACCTCGCTCCGAAGACGGCTCGCCTGATCGGCGCCGACGGGTCCGAGAAGGATGTGCCGCTCGACAGCGTCAAGACCGGAGACAAGCTCCGCATCCGCCCCGGCGATGCCGTGCCGGTCGACGGCATCGTGCTGGAGGGACGCTCGTCGATCGACGAATCGGTGATCACCGGCGAACCGCTCCCGGTCGAAAAGTCGGAAGGCGATTCTCTCACCGGCGGCACGCTGAACAAAAACGGCTCGCTGATCATGCGTGCCGAAAAGGTCGGCGCCGAGACCACGCTTTCGCGCATCGTCGAGATGGTTGCCAAGGCGCAGCGCTCGCGCGCTCCCATTCAAGGGTTGGCCGACCGCGTCTCCTTCTATTTCGTCCCGGCAGTGGTGCTGGTGGCGATCATCGCCTTCATTGCCTGGTCGCTCTTCGGCCCCGAGCCCAGCCTGGCCTTCGCCATCGTGTCGGCGGTGTCGGTCCTGATCATTGCCTGCCCGTGTGCGCTGGGCCTCGCCACGCCGATGTCGATCATGACCGCGACGGGGCGCGGCGCGCATGTCGGCGTGCTGATCAAGGAAGCCTCGGCACTGGAGCGCTTCGCCTCCGTCGACACGCTGATCGTCGACAAGACCGGCACCTTGACCGAGGGCCGGCCCTGGCTGACCGATGTCGCCGCCGCCGAGGGCATCGAGGGGAATGAATTGCTGGCGCTCGCAGCCGCCCTTGAAAAAGGCTCGGAACATCCGCTCGCCGAGGCGATCGTCGAGGGTGCTGCCGAACGCGGCGTCACGCTTGCCGATGCCGAAGACTTCGAGGCGATCACCGGCAAGGGCGTCTCCGGCACGGTGTCCGGCAAAAAAGTCGCGCTCGGCAATGCGGCGATGATGGCCGACCTCGGCATCGGCACCGCGCCCGTTTCCGCCAAGGCGGAGGCGCTGCAGGCCGAAGGCAAGACGGCGATGTTCGTTGCTGTCGATGGCAAGCTCGCCGGCCTCGTTGCCGTCGCCGATCCGGTCAAGGCAACCACGGCCGAGGCGATCAAGGCGCTGCACGACAAGGGCCTGAGGATCATCATGGCGACCGGCGACAATGAGCGCACGGCAAAAGCGATCGCCGGCAGGCTCGGCATCGACGAAGTTCGCGCCGGCCTGCTGCCGGAGGAGAAGGGCGCGCTGGTTGAGGAACTGCGCGCCAAGGGCGCCGGCATCGCCATGGCCGGCGACGGCGTCAACGATGCGCCGGCGCTGGCTGGCGCCGATGTCGGCATCGCCATGGGCACCGGCGCCGATGTCGCGGTCGAAAGCGCCGGCATCACGCTGGTCAAGGGCGATCTGAACGGCATCGTCAGAGCCCGCACGCTCGCCCAGGCGACGATCCGCAACATCCGCCAGAACCTGTTCTTCGCCTTCCTCTACAACGTGCTCGGCGTGCCGGTCGCGGCCGGCGTGCTCTATCCGCTCACCGGCACGTTGCTCTCGCCGATGATTGCGGCGGCCGCGATGAGCCTGTCGTCGGTCTCGGTGATCGGCAACGCGTTGCAGCTCAGAACGTTGAAACTCTGAGCGAAGCTCCCAAATACGACATTCCATTCAACAGGAGATCATGGATGACCTTGGCCAAGAAGATTGTGTTGCTGCTGATGGCGGCGGGAATGCTGCTGGCGGTGTTCCTCGAAAGCGTTCCGGCGCAGTCCGAGGAGATGAAGCACGACATGTCCGGCATGGCGATGGGCGCGGACAGCCCCGCCACCGTTGGCTACAAGGCCGCGATGGACAAGATGCACAGGGACATGATGGTCAACTACAGCGGCAATGCAGATGTCGACTTCGTCCGCGGCATGATCCCGCACCATCAGGGCGCGATCGACATGGCCAAGGTGGTGATCGCCAATGGCAAGGATCCGGAAATCCGCAAGCTCGCCGAGGGTGTCGTCAAGGCGCAGGAACCCGAGATCAAAGAGATGCAGGACTGGCTTGCCAAGCATCCTGTGAAGTAACTCCCCATACCGGAATCCGACGGAGGCTGAGGACTTAGGTCTGGATTTCCCGGCATGGCTGTGCTGCGATCCGGCTCCACGCGGAGCATGCCATGTCTTCTGAAATCAGAACCACCACTCTGCCGTCCGGCGAAGCCGTTGCGGTGCTGGGCCAGGGCACCTGGAAGATGGGTGAGGATCGCCGGCGCCGTGCCGACGAGGTCGCGGCGCTGAGGCTCGGCCTGGATCTCGGCATCACGCTGATCGATACGGCGGAGATGTATGCCGGCGGCGGCGCCGAGGAAGTGGTGGCGGAAGCCGTCGCCGGGCGCCGCGACGGAGCCTTTCTGGTTTCCAAGGTGCTGCCGACCAACGCGTCGCGTGCCGGCGTCAAGCGGGCCTGCGAGAACAGCCTGAAACGGCTTTCCACCGACCGCATCGATCTCTATCTGCTGCATTGGCCGGGCACCGTGCCTTTGGAGGAAACCGTCGAGGCCTTCGAGGCCCTCAAGGCGGCCGGCAAGATCCGCCATTGGGGCGTCAGCAATTTTGACACCGACGAGATGGCGGAACTGGTCGGTCTGCCCTCCGGCGCCAACGTCCAGACCAACCAGGTCCTCTACAATCTCTCGCGCCGCGGCCCGGAATTCGACCTCGCACCCTGGTGCCTGCAGCGCGGCATCCCGCTGATGGCCTATTCGCCGGTCGAGCAGGGCGCGCTGGCGCGCAACGCCAGGCTCGACGCCGTGGCCGCGCGCCACAACGCGACGTCCGCGCAGATCGCCCTTGCCTGGGTAATAGCGCAGAAAGGCGTCATCGCCATCCCGAAGGCCAGCCGGCAGGAGCATGTCCGCCAGAACGCCGCTGCGCTCGACATCGCTCTGACGGCGCAAGATTTCGCCGAGCTCGACCGCGCCTTCCCGCCGCCGATGCGCAAGCGCGGATTGGAGATGATTTAACCGAAAACCTCACTTCGGAATTGCGGTAAAAAGAGAGCAAGCGTTGGAACGAATCTCAGCGGGACCGCATCACACAACCTATAAAATCGGCGACATAACCGTCACATCGCTGCGTGACGGTTATGTCGACATGCCAATCAGAAGACTGCGCCAGCCGGGAAACAAGCCTTTCGGCGCCGATCTCCCGCCGCAGGTACCGCTCTTCGACGGCGCACTCAGATTGTCGGTCAATGCCTTTGCCATCGACGACGGCCACGAAATCACGCTGATCGACACGGGATCCTCGAACGCCTGGCACCCGACGATGGGGTTTCTGCCGCAGGCGCTAGGCGAAGCGCAGATTGCCGTCGATCGAATACGCACGGTTACCTTCACCCACACCCATCTCGACCATATCCACGGGCTCATCCTTCCGGATGGTCGGGACGGTTTCCCGCAACTCTCCCGCCTTCTCGTCCCCCGACCAGAGCTCGACATGTTCCGGGCAGAGGCGAGGTTGCAGCGGTTCCATCGTCGAGCACGGCCTTTGGACCCGGGACAGCGCCTGAGCGCGAATATCGAGGCGATCGCCACCCCGGGCCATGAAATCGGCCATACCTGCTTTCGTGTCACGGGCGACGGCGAAACATTGCTGGTCTGGGGCGACTTGGTGCATGTGCCGTCGCTTCAGTTCAATCGGCCGGAGGTCGCATGGGAATTCGACGCCGACCAGGAGCAGGCGCGGGCGAGCAGGCTGCAGATATTGGCCCTTGCCGCTGACAATGCTTATTGCGTGGCGGGAGCGCATCTCGATTCACCGGGCGTCGGCCGCGTTGCCCGAACCGAAACAGCCTTCCGCTTCGAACCCTTGTAGGAACCGGGGCTAGATATTTGCGGGTACCCCAAGCCGCATCCGCAGTCGCCGCAATGCCCTTGAAAATACATCGAGGTCATTGGCGGCGCGGGCAAGCGTGAGTGCACCCTGGATAGCGGCGACGGTTTCCTCGGCAAGCTCCGTTGCCTCGGCCGGTCCGTGTCCGGATTGCGCCAGCGCATCGGCAAGATGCGTGACCCAGCGGCCGAAATAATCCCTGATCTGGCTGGCGAAGAGGTCGCGGGATTCATCGAGCGCGAAGGCGCCGATAAGGCAAATCCGCCGCCCCGAGCGGAAGTAGCTGTCGGTTGCCTCGAGCATCCGCTCGATCCCTGCCCGTGGATCGGCGCTGTCGCGCAAGGCCGCAAAGACATTTTCCTCGAACCAGCCGTCGATGTTGTCGATGACGGCTCGAGCCATCTCTTCCTTGCCGCCGGGAAAGAAGTGGTAGAGGCTTCCCTTGCCCAGCCCCGTCGCCTCGCCGATCAAGGACAGGCTGGCGCCTTCATAGCCTTGCTCGCGAAAAACCTCGGCCACAATCGCCAGCAATTGGTCGCGCTCGGGCGCGATGCGCCGCATGCGCGCTAGAGTCCCAGCTCCGAAAGGCCGGGATGGTCGTCCGGCCGGCGGCCGAGCGGCCAGTGGTACTTCCGCTCGCTTTCAGCGATCGGCAGATCGTTGATGCTGGCAACGCGGCGCCGCATCAGGCCGGCTTCGTCGAACTCCCAGTTCTCGTTGCCGTAGGAGCGGAACCAGTGGCCACTGTCGTCGTGCCATTCATAGGCGAAGCGCACGGCGATGCGGTTGTCGTTCCAGGTCCACACCTCCTTGATCAGGCGATAGTCCAGCTCGCGCGCCCACTTGCGCTTCAGGAAGCCAACGATCTCGCTGCGGCCTGAAACGAACTCGGCGCGGTTTCGCCAGATGCTGTCCTCGGTATAGGCAAGCGAAACCCGCTCCGGATCGCGGCTGTTCCAGGCGTCTTCCGCGAGGCGCGCCTTTTGCGCTGCCGTTTCGGCCGTGAAGGGCGGCAATGGCGGACGGCTCATCAGAATCTCCTGTCCTTATTTGGCAGGCCGGATATTGTACCGATCGGTACAATCAGTCAACCGGGGCAGGTACTATTGCCTTGTCGCCAGACCCTTCAGGCGATAGAGGGCCTCCAGCGCTTCCCTTGGCGTCATCTCATCGGGATTGATCGCCCCAAGTGCGTCGCCCAGCGCGTCGTTCTTAGCCGGCTTCGGCGCTTCGCGCTTCACCGCCACAGAAAACAGCGGCAGGTCGTCGACCAGACGGTTGGTCTTGCCCGAGACCTCGCCTTCCTCGAGCTGGTGCAGCACCTCCTTGGCCCGCGCCACCACCGCTTCCGGCAGGCCGGCGAGCCGCGCCACCTGCACGCCGTAGGAGCGGTCGGCGGCACCCTTGCCAACCTCGTGCAGGAAGACGACGTCGCCTTCCCATTCCTTGACCCGCATGGTGACGTTGTGAAGCCGCGGCAGCTTGCCGGCCAGCGCCGTCATCTCGTGGAAATGCGTGGCGAAGATCGCACGGCAGCGGTTCTTCTCGTGCAGGTATTCCACCGCCGCCCAGGCGATCGACAGGCCGTCGAAAGTCGCGGTGCCGCGGCCGATCTCGTCGAGGATGACGAGCGCCCGCTCGCCCGCCTGGTTGAGGATCGCCGCCGTCTCGACCATCTCGACCATGAAGGTCGAGCGGCCGCGCGCGAGATCGTCCGAGGCGCCGACGCGCGAGAACAGGCGGTCGACGACTCCGATATGGGCGCTCTGCGCCGGCACGAAGGAGCCGGTCTGGGCAAGGATGGCGATCAGCGCGTTTTGCCTCAGGAAGGTCGACTTGCCGCCCATGTTCGGGCCGGTGAGCAGCCAGATCGCGCCGGTCTTGGCGCCGCCTTCCGGCGAGAGATTGCAGTCATTGGCGACGAACGGGCCCTCGCCGGAACGCCTGAGCGCCTGTTCGACGACCGGATGCCGACCGCCGGATATCTCGAAGGCGAGGCTGGAATCGACCGCCGGCCGGCACCAGCCCTCGCTTTCGGAAAGCAGCGCCAGCGCCGACGACACGTCGAGCATGGCGAGCGCGTCGGCGCCGGCGCGGATGCTGTCGGCCTCGCCGACCGCCTCGGCCGTCAGCCGGTCGAAAGCGGCGAGCTCGATGCTGAGCGCCCGGTCGGCGGCATTGGCGATCTTCGATTCCAGCTCCGCCAGTTCCGTCGTGGTGAAGCGCATGGCGTTGGCCATGGTCTGGCGGTGGATGAAGCGCGCCTTCGCCGCATCGCTGCCGGTCATCACGCCATGATGGTTGGCGGTGACCTCGATATAGTAGCCCAGCACATTGTTGTGCCGGATCTTCAGCGAGCGGATGCCGGTCTCCTCGATCAGCGAGCGCTCGAGCCCGGCGATCACTTTTCGCGATTCGTCGCGCAGCGCCCGCATCTCGTCGAGCTCGGCATGATAGCCGCTGCGCACGAAGCCGCCGTCGCGCTTGATGAGCGGTAATTCGTCGTCGAGCGCTTCGCTGAGGTGGCGGGCGAGCGCCTCGGGCAAGGCATTGATGGCCGAGAGCGCCGCGGCCAGCTCGGCCGGCAGCACCGTCGTCGCGAACAGCGCAGCGATCGCGCCTGCCGCTTCGAAGCCGGCGCGCAGCGCGCCGAGGTCGCGCGGGCCGCCGCGGTTGAGCGCCAGCCGCGACAGCGCTCTCGGCATGTCGGCGACGCTTTTGAGGCTTGCCCGCAATCCTTGGCAAAGCCGCGTTTCGGCGCGAAAGAACGAGACCGAATCCAGCCTTGCGGAAATCGCCGCCGGATCGGTCAGCGGCGCCATCAGCCGGTCGGCGAGCAGTCTCGCCCCGCCGCCGGTCACCGTGCGGTCGATCGCCTTGAACAGCGAGCCGTCGCGGCTACCTGAAAGCGTGCGCAGGAGTTCCAGGTTGGCGCGCGTCGCCGGGTCGATGAACAGCGTCGAGCCGCTCTCCTCGCGCTCGGGGCGCGACAATGGCGGCCGCTCGGCCTTCTGCGTCTTCTCGACATAGGCGATGGTACCCGAGATCGCCGACAGCTCGGCGCGCGAGAAGGTGCCAAAACTGTCGGGCGTCGCCACCTCGAAGAAACGGGCGATGCGGCCCGTCGCCGATGCCGAATCGAACAGCGAGGGCGGCTGCGGGTTGGCGATCCGGCCAAGCAGATCGAAGACCGGCCGCAACTCCGGGTCGTGGAAGACCGGCTCGGCGACGATCAGTTCGCGCGGATCGACGCGGAAGATGTCGGCGAGCAGTCGCTCCGCCGTCGTCTCGGCCACCCGGAACGCGCCCGTCGAAATGTCGATCCAGGCGAGCGCGAAACTGCCCTGGCTGGCCGCATTGCCGCCCTTCACCCGCCCCAGCGCCATCAGGAAGCTCGATTCGGAGGGCGCGAGCAGCTTGTCCTCGGTGATGGTGCCGGGTGTGACCAGCCGCACCACGTCGCGCCGCACCACCGATTTCGAGCCGCGCTTCTTGGCTTCGGCCGGATCCTCGATCTGCTCGCACACGGCAACGCGAAAACCCTGCGCGATCAGCTTCTGCAGATAGTCGTCCGCCGCATGCACCGGCACGCCGCACATCGGAATGTCGTGGCCCTGGTGCTTGCCGCGCCGGGTGAGGACGATGCCGAGCGCCTGGCTCGCCTTTTCGGCGTCGTCGAAGAACAGCTCGTAGAAATCGCCCATGCGATAGAAGAGCAGCGAATCCGGGTTCGCCGCCTTGATCTCGATATACTGCTCCATCATCGGCGTGACGCCGCCCGTGGCGGGCGCCGTCGTCGTCGTTTCCTGGGCGTCGGGATCGGTCGGCATGTGCATGTTCATGCCGGAACGCTAGCAGATGTGGCAGTAGGGTTTAATGCCGGGTGCTCGAAAAGCAGGGGAAACCGCGAGCCATACTGCCAGCCGGTCGCCAATCGGGCCTCAGCAAAGCCGGGGTTTTCCGCGTCGAAGCAGCTTTGCCCGGCTTGTCGGTTTACAGCAGCCGCGTGTAGCCTTAATCCGGGAATCCATAAGCAAGCACCCATCGAAGTGGTGCCGCAAGGCGAGGAAATCGAAAGCATCATGGCCAGGAAAACCGAAAGCAGCGGTCCCTCCGTCAGCGCGCAGGAGGCGCTCGAATTCCATGCCATGGGGCGGCCCGGCAAGCTGGAGATCGTTGCCACCAAGCCGATGGCCACGCAGCGCGATCTCAGCCTCGCCTATTCGCCGGGCGTCGCGGTTCCCGTCCGCGCCATCGCGGAAGACCCGAGCCGTGCCTTCGACTACACCGCGCGCGGCAACATGGTCGCCGTCATCTCCAACGGCACCGCCATCCTCGGCCTCGGCAATCTCGGTGCGCTGGCCTCGAAGCCGGTCATGGAAGGCAAGGCGGTGCTGTTCAAGCGCTTCGCCGATGTCGATTCCATCGACCTCGAAGTGGCGACCGAGGATGCCGACGAGTTCATCAACTGCGTGCGCTTCCTTGGCCCCTCCTTCGGCGGCATCAATCTCGAGGACATCAAGGCGCCGGAATGCTTCATAATCGAGCAGCGCCTGCGCGAATTGATGGACATCCCCGTCTTCCATGACGACCAGCACGGCACCGCCATTATCTCGTCCGCCGGGCTGATCAACGCGCTGGAGATCACCGGTCGCGACTTGAAGACGACGAAGATGGTCTGCAACGGCGCGGGCGCCGCTGGCATCGCCTGCATCGAATTGATGAAGGCGATGGGCTTCGCGCCGGAAAACATCATCCTGTGCGACACCAAGGGCGTGGTCTTCCAGGGACGCACCGAAGGCATGAACCAGTGGAAGTCGGCGCATGCGGTCAAGACCGAGGCGCGCAGCCTCGCCGAAGCGCTTGACGGCGCCGACGTTTTCCTCGGCCTTTCCGCCAAGGGCGCGCTGACCCCCGCCATGGTGCAGTCGATGGCCAAGAACCCGATCATCTTCGCCATGGCCAATCCAGATCCGGAAATCACGCCCGAGGAAGTGGGCGAGATCCGCACCGACGCCATCATGGCCACCGGCCGCTCGGACTATCCGAACCAGGTCAACAACGTGCTCGGCTTCCCCTACATCTTCCGCGGCGCGCTGGATGTGAGGGCCACCACCATCAATGACGAGATGAAGATCGCCGCCGCACGCGCGCTGGCCGAGCTGGCGCGCCAGGATGTGCCCGACGACGTCGCCGCCGCCTATCAGGGCAACCGGCCGAAATTCGGCCCCAGCTATATCATTCCGGTGCCGTTCGATCCGCGCCTGATTTCGGCCATCCCGCTCGCGGTTGCCAAGGCCGCGATGGACTCTGGCGTTGCCCGCAAGCCAATCCTCGACCTCGACCGCTACGCACAGGAGCTTTCCGCGCGCCGCGATCCGATCGCGTCCACGCTGCAGCGCATCTACGACCGCGTCCGCCGCCAGCCCAAGCGCATCGTCTTCGCCGAGGGCGAGGAGGAGCAGGTGATGCGCGCTGCCGTCTCCTATGTGAACCAGAAGCTCGGCACCGCGATCCTGCTCGGCCGCGACGACGTCATCAAGGAGAACGCCCGCAACGCCGGCATCGACCTCAACAAGCAGGGGCTCGAGATCATCAACGCCAGGCTGTCGCGCCGCAACTCGATCTACACCGACTATCTCTACGAACGCATGCAGCGGAAAGGCTACCTGTTCCGCGACTGCCAGCGCCTGATCAACAACGACCGCAACCATTTCGCCGCCTGCATGGTGGCACTTGGCGATGCCGACGGCATCGTCACCGGCGTGACCCGCAACTATTCCACCGCGCTCGACGATGTGCGCCGCGTCATCGACGCCAAGCCCGGCCACCGCGTCATCGGCGCCTCGATCGTGCTCGCGCGCGGCCGCACCGTGATGATCGCCGACACCGCCGTGCACGACATGCCCAATGCCGAGCAGATCGCCGACATCGCCGAGGAGGCCGCCGGCTTTGCCCGCCGTATGGGCTATGAGCCCAGGCTCGCCATGCTCGCCTATTCCACCTTCGGCCACCCGCAGGGCGAGCGCTCGGAGCGGATACAGGAGGCGGTGCGCATCCTCGATAAGCGCCGCGTCGATTTCGAATATGACGGCGAAATGGCCGCCGACGTGGCGCTGAACCCGCGCGCCATGGCGCAATATCCGTTCATCCGGCTCACCGGCCCGGCCAATGTGCTGGTGATGCCGGCGTTCCACTCGGCCTCGATTTCGACCAAGATGCTGCAGGAACTCGGCGGCTCGACGGTCATCGGCCCGCTGCTGGTCGGCCTGAACAAGCCGGTCCAGATCGTCTCGCTCAACGCCAAGGACAGTGACATCGTCAACATGGCGGCGATCGCTGCCTATACCGCGGGGAATTGATAGGCCTACCGGGACCTCTGCTCAGTTGCTGCAACAAAAAAGCCCGCGGCAGTGCCGCGGGCTTTTTCTCAGGGGCAGGGATTCGATCAGAACGAGCGCTGGAAGCGGAGGATGCCGCCGACGCTGTTTTTCTTGTCGGCCTTGGTAAAGTTGCCGTAGATGGTGGGGCTATCGAAATTGCCGTAGTGATCGTAGTCGACTTCGGCGGTAACCGTGAAACCGGGGACCATGGTATAGGCGACGTTCGCCGCCACGCCATAGTTCTTGTCGTCGTCACCCGACACCTGGAGGTTGAAAGCGGTCTTCTCGTTGAACTTGTAGGTGCCGCCGGCCCACCAGGCCCAGTTGCCACCCCACTGCTTGTAGAAGCCGCGACCATGAGCGTCGATAACGTTCGTGCCGTCGTCGTTGAGCTTGCCGTCGTTGCCGTAGCCGAACATGCCGAACAGCGAAAACGCGTCGGAGACTTTGACGTCCAGACGAACCTTGCCGGCCACTTCCTCGTAGTTGCTGTCATAGGCGACGACACCGGTGATCGCGCCCCAGTCCTGCTTGTACTTCACGCCGCCGACGACATGCGGAACATAGCTGTCGATCGTACCGACTGTGCCCGAGCCCTCTTCCAGCGAGACCACGGCCGAGAAGCCGTTGCCGGCGTCGAAATAGTACTGGACGACATTGGTGTCGAAGTCGCCATAGGGAACGATCGTGTCCTGGATCACGCTGCCGGCATAGCCGATGAACGTGTCGAACGCCGATTCGTCCTTACCGACGCGGAGCCCACCGAGCTGGATCCAGGCGAATTTAAGCGAAGGCGTCTTATTGACAGCCGGATTGTCGGTAACAAGACCACCACTCACGCCAGAGCCATTGCCGAAGTTGAAGCGGGTCTCGGTGTAGGTCTTCAACGTGCCGAGCTCGGTTTCTTGGCCGGTCCAGGTCTTGAGCGTGAAGCGGGCATTTTTCTTCCACGTTTTGTTGTCGCTGCCGTCTTGACGATCGTTGGCCTTGGCGCCGTCGAACGAGCCGACGTCGCCGAGGCCGATGTCATAGCGGACATAGCCGCCGATGCGCAGGCAGGTCTCGGTGCCTGGGATGTAGAAGTAGCCGGCTCCGTAGACGTCGCAGATCTTGACGTATTCGGCCGGTTCCGGCTCGGCGACGGTGACCGCGTCGGCGGCGCGGGCGCCCGAAACTGCGATCAGGGCCGCAGCGGAGCCGAGTAGAAGGCTCTTGATGTTCATTTTCTTGAATCTCCAGTCAAAGGTTCAAGACAGGCCTGACAAGCCATCCGGCTTTTGCCACCCCCGTCCCCATCGTTGAAAAAGTCGCGCACCGGCGCCGCTTCTTCGTCCTCGACATGGCCCAATCGGCAGTCGTTCACAACAGTGATTGTGTCTTAAAAGCGGCCTTTGGGTGCTTATAAAAGTCTTGTTGCGCAAATATCACGTCACATATCTGAAAGAATGGCACATATTGCACAATATATACGTTAGAGACGGGAATTTGACCTGGGCAATGTGCCAAATGTGCCAGTATTACAATTTCATAACAACAAGATAGTCGGCTAATATTTTGAACAACCTACGCTGAAGGGCGGGAAGGCACATTAAAAAATGAGGGTCAGGACAAGCTGCGCGCAACGCGGACCACATCCTCGATCATGTCTTCGCGCAGCATCTCGATAGGAATACGACCACCGAGTTCGGCGGACGGGCGGGTCAGCCAGAACCAGGCCAGCCTCGGATGGGTGATCGCCGCCAATACCTCGCTTATGCCCGGGGCCGGCCGGCCGTCGACGAACTGGGCGAGCGGGAAGACATGCTTGCGGCCGCCTTTGCGAAGCGCAACGACCTCGCCGCGCCTTTGCCAGCGGTGCAGGGTCGAGCGGGGGATGCGGAATTTCTCTTCGAGATAGGTCGAGCCCGCAACCTCGCCGGCCCAGTCTTCGATGAGCATCGACTGGAGCTCGGAAGCTCGCCCGGCCAGAGGCCGGGCGGCAGGCTTGGCAAATCCTATGGTCGGGCTTTCGTCCGCGCTCTCGGCGCCGGCCTGGTCGGCGCCTGCGATCCTTTCCGCCATCGCGCGGAAAAGCTCGGACGTTAGCTCCGTCCAGCCGCCTTTGAGGGAGGTGATTGCGAGCCGCTGCACCTGCGGCAGGAAGGGAAGGGCAGCGGCAACGCTGCCGGCAATCGCGCTGGCGCAAACCAGGGCTTCCGCATCCAGCAGCACGCCATGCTGCATCAACGCCTGCTGCACCGCCTCGGCCACCAGCCCGGCCAAGGCCTCTTGCGAAATTCCCTCAGGCGGATTCTGAAATCTGGTCATCATCTGTCTTGCGCGCCGCGCTCTCCTCCCCAGCCGCGGCGGTTCTTGAACGCCTATAACGGAAAGCGGCAATCGCAATGACGACAGACGCAGCGACCGTAAAGGTTGCTGTCTTGCATGTGGCACCCCAACTGCTACGGACGTCCCGAAATGTCAGTCGCGAAACGCCCACTATGCCTGTAGGAGCGATCTATGACAGCGGCGCGACAAATGCCGCTCTTCCTTCTCCCCTTGTGGGGTGAGCAGCCGGTTCGCGAAGCGAATTCATCGTACCAGTGGCACGATGAAAGGCCGGCGAACGCCGGGACGCTGCGAAGCAGCGGGGACCCGGCCGGGGGTGGAGCGCCCACCACCGGCCCTTCGCAGGCTCAGGGCGTTCGAAGCTCGAAAAGCCAAGCAATTGGCTTTTCGTCCGCTAACGCGGACCGCTTCTCACCCCACAGGGGGAGAGGTAAGAGGGGCTAAAGCAGCCCTGCCTGTTCCGCCTCGCGGCGCAGATTCTGGCGCGGCCGCGGGCCGATCTGCTGGATCACCAGCCCGGCCGCCAGCGAGCCGAGGTCGCCGCAATCCTGAAGGCTGCGGCCGGTCGTGTAGCCGTAGAGGAAGCCGGCGGCATAGAGGTCGCCGGCGCCGGTGGTGTCGACCAGTTCGCTGATGGTGGTCGCCTTGATGGCGACGGTCTCGTCGCCGCGCACGATCACCGAGCCTTTTTCCGAGCGGGTTACGGCGGCGATCTTGCAATCCTTGCGTATCGCCGCCAGCGCTTCCTCGAAGGAAGCGGTCTGGTAGAGCGACTTGATCTCATGGCTGTTGGCGAAGACGATGTCGACCGTGCCCGACCTCATCAGCTCGAGGAACTCGTCGCGGTAGCGGTCGACGCAGAAGGAATCGGACAGCGTCATTGAGACTTCGCGGCCGGCGGCGTGCGCCAGCCTCGCTGTCTGCCGGATGGCTTCCTTGGCGCGCGGCGGGTCCCACAGGTAACCCTCGAAATAGGTGACCTTGGCTCCGGCGGCCTTGTCGGCCTCGACGTCTTCCGGTCCGAGCTCGACGCAGGCGCCGAGATAGGTGTTCATCGAGCGCTCGCCGTCCGGCGTGACGAAGATCATCGAGCGTGCCGTCGGCGGCTCGCCGTGGAGCGGCTTGGTGTCGAAGGCCACGCCCTGGGCATGGATATCGTGGGTGTAGATGTCGCCGAGCGCATCGTTCGACACCTTGCCGAAAAAGGCGGCGCGGCCGCCAAAGCTCGCCACGCCCGCCGCCGTGTTGCCGGCGCTGCCGCCCGAAGCCTCGATCGCCGGTCCCATGCGGCTGTAGAGCAGCTCGGCGCGCCGGGTGTCGATGAGGTTCATCGCGCCCTTGATGATGCCGTTGGTTTCGAGAAAGGCCTCGTCGCACTGCGCGATGATGTCGACAATGGCATTGCCGATGCAAAGCACGTCATATTCCGGCATCAATGTCTCCGCCAACGAGCCACCGGCTTTCTGCCATGCCGGCCGGGCGCGGGTCTAGCGGCTCGCAGCCGCTTTGCCTACCCCGAAAATCGGCACTGGGTTCCGCTTCGCCGACTTCCGATCGGTCATGATTGGCTGCTGCGGCAGCCATCGCGTCGAACTGGACCATATCGATACCGGCGACGGCGGCTATGGTTGGATCGCGATCGAAACGTCTCCGCCGCGGTATGAGCTAGAAGCGGACCATCGAAAACAAGGCGCGAAACGACCATGTCCGAAAAGACCGCGATGACGACCGAACTGGCGCTGCTTGGCCTGCTGGCGGTGTTGTGGGGTGCCTCCTACACCTTCATCAAGATCGGCGTCGAGACGATCCCGCCGGTGACCTTCATCGCCGGGCGCACGCTGATCGCGGGCGGCATTCTGCTTGGCCTCATCCGCTGGCGCGGCCTCGCCATGCCACGGGATGCGCTCAACTGGCGCCGCTTCATGTTCCAGGCCTGCCTCAACAGCGTCATCCCGTTCACGCTGATCGCCGCCGCCGAACGTTCCATCGACGCCGGCCTTGCCACCATCCTCAACGCGACCTCGCCGATCTTCACCTTCCTGCTGACCGCGCTGATCACGCGCCATGAGCCGGTGACCGTGCGCAAGCTGGTGGGCGTCGGCGCCGGCATCGCCGGCATCTGTCTCATCGTCGGCACCGAGGCGCTTGGCGGCATCGGACATCAGCTCTGGGCGCAGCTCGCTGTCGTCGCCGCCACCGTCTGCTATGCCGGCGCCGCCATCTTTGGCCGAAACTTCAGAGGCCTGGATCCCATGGTTCCGGCCGCCGGCTCGATGATCTGCGGCGCCGCGATCCTGATACCGTTGAGCCTCATCTTCGACCGGCCCTGGACATTGACGCCATCGACGGCATCGATCCTGGCTCTCTTCGGGCTTTCTGTCTTCTCGACCGCGCTTGCCTTCTCGATCTTCTTCCGGCTCATCCACACGCTGGGCTCGGTCGGCACCACCTCGCAGGCCTATTTGCGCGTGCCGATCGGCGTCGGCATCGGCGCCGTCTTCCTCGGTGAAAGCCTTGGGCCGACGGCTTGGCTTGGCATGGCCTTTGTCGTCGTCGGCGTTGCTGCCATGACCATTCCGGCGAGGCAGGCCAGGTTTGCGCGATAGTTGCGCCTTGCGCCAACCCTGCCTATCTCGGAAGCGTCTTTCTGGATGAGGGGGTTGAAGACGCTGTGATCCTTGACGTCGCCCGCGCCGCCGCCAGCCGGCTGTTCTCGCCCGAATTTCGCTCCGTCTTCCTGAAGACGCTTGGCTTGACACTGCTGGCGCTAGTGGCGCTTTGGTTCGGTATCGAGAGTCTGCTCGAATGGCTGGCGTGGCCGTGGCTGCAGACATTTGTGCCCGGCCTGCCGTCCTGGGCCGGATGGCTCACCGCGATCATCGCCGGCATCGTCCTGGCCGTAGGGATGGCGCTGCTCATCGCCCCGGTGACGGCGATCATCGCCGGCCTGTTCCTCGACGACGTTGCCGAGGTCGTCGAGCGCACCGACTATCCCGGCGATCCCCCCGGCCGCGCCGTGCCGGCGCTGCAATCGCTGGTGCTGGCGACAAAATTCTTCGGCGTCGTCATCCTCGGCAACGTCGTCGCCCTGCTGCTGCTCCTGGTGCCGGGTATCAACATCGCAGCCTTCTTCATCGTCAACGGCTATCTGCTCGGACGCGAATTCTTCGAATTCGCCGCCATGCGCTTCCGCCCCGAAGCTGGAGCCAAGGCGCTGCGCCGTAAATATGCCGGCACCGTGTTCCTGGCCGGACTGGTTATCGCCGCCTTCCTTGCGGTGCCGCTGCTCAACCTTCTGACGCCGCTCTTTGCCGCCGCGACGATGGTGCATCTGCACAAGGCAGTGTCCGCGCGCGAGCGCGCCTAGACCTACTCGGTACCGCCCTCGCGGAACAGCGCCTGCAGCTTGCCGAACGGCATCGCTGCGCGGGTGAAGCCGAAGGTGCCGTCCTGCTGGATCTCGCGTGCCGCGGTTTCCAGCATGCCATAGGCGAAATTCGTCAGCCATGGCCCGAGCGAAACGCGTTTGACGCCGGCCGCGGCAAGGTCGGCGATGGTGAAGCCGGGCCGTGCCATGACATTGACCGGCTTCGTCACTGCCGAGCACACCGCCCGCACCGTGTCGACGTCGCTGAGGCCCGGCGCATAGAGCACGTCCGCGCCGGCCTTCTCGAAGGCCTGCAGCCGCTTGATCGTGTCGTCGAGATCGGTCTTGCCCCACAGGAAATTCTCGGCCCGCGCGGTGAAGACGAAATCGTGCTTCAGCGCCCGCGCCGCCTCGACGGCCGCGGCGACGCGTTCGACGGCATGCGAGAAATCATAGATCGGATTGTCGGGGTCGCCGGTGTGATCCTCGATAGAGCAGCCGGCAAGGCCTGCGGCTTCGGCCGCGAAGATGGTTTCGGCGGCCCGATCGGGGCTGTCGCCCTTGCCGCGTTCGAGGTCGGCGGAAACCGGCAGGTCTGTCGCCGCCGTCACCTCGCGGCAATGGTGGATCATGGCCTCGAACGTCACGGCGCCGTCAGGCAGGCCGCGCGAGAAGGCGAAGCCGGCGCTGGTCGTGGCCAGCGCCTTGAAGCCGAAGGAGGTCAGAAGCTTGGTCGTGCCGATATCCCAGGGATTGGGGATGACGAAGGTAGAGGCGTGCAGATCGCGAAAAATCTTGCCCTTGTCCATGGCGGGTCCTCAATCATGATCGGGGTTGTGCGAGGAATTTATCGCGCCCGCCCGGGTCGGGCAAACGAATGCGTTCGGCTCAGAAGCGCTTGGCGTTTTCTGCTGACAATTTCTCGAAGGCGTCGGAATTCTTGACGTAGCGCGACTTGGCCTTGTCCCAATGATAGGTGACGGAAATGTCATGAGAGGTAGCCTTTGGCGGCGCCTCGTCGCAGCTTTCCTCGCTCGGCACCGTCGCGTCCGTCACTGTGGTCTTGATGGGCGCATAAGCCTTGTGACCACCAAGGCTCCGGACGGCCAGGTTTTGCGTGCGCCGGTAGGCGCAATAATTTTCGTCGAACGTATAGATCGCGTCGATCAGGTAGAAGCGGTCGTTGCGGACCATGATCAGCATCGTGCCGACATAGCCCTGGTTCGAATTGAAATGCGTGCTCATGGTGACGATGGCATCGTCGCCAGCGGCGATCGAGACTTTGCCGGGCTCGCGAAAAGAGGTGCTCCTGTCGACGGCGACATTCACGGCATCGAGCAGCCTCGGCTTGCCCGTTACGTCGTAGAGAGCCAGAACGGCAAAGCCCTCGGCGCTGTCGGAGCCGTACCCAAGATCGTAAAGCATCGCCAACCGGTCCTTGCCAGCGGCCTTGATGGCGAGCACTTCGGCATTGGACAGGCTGGTGGTCGCAGGCGGCGAGCCGCCGCTGTCCGGGCCCTCGATATGGCGCATCTCGATCGGCACGGTGCCGTCGTAGAAGCCGTTGGCGCCTGCCGTCAGATCGGGAAAGACCATCCTGGCAAGGTCGAGATAGGTAACGTCGTGATGGCCGGGAATGGGACTGACCAGCTCGGGAAAGTTGGTCGCGTCCGCAAGTGCCATTGCGCACACCCACGGTAGCAGCAGCCAGGCAAGGCCAATTCGAAACAGACTGGAAATCATGGCGTGGCACCCCCTAGAGCCGGATGATTTCAGGTCGAGTCGACCTGAGATCTGAATCCGGCCCTCAATTAAAGAGGTAGAGCATGATGTCGTTCGAAAACCGCTCCACACTTTTCGGTATCATGCTCCGGGGCGCACGCTAGCACGGACCTTTGAAACGCACAGCGGGGCCGAAATCAGATCAGTGGATCGGCACCAATTCTGCCAGATTGCGCATGTCGTCGAACAGGACGCCGCCGGCTTCCGCCAGGCCCTCAGGGTCCGAGAAAGGATCCGCATGATAGGAGAACACGCGCATGCCGGCGGCAATGCCGGCCAAGGTGCCTGCGACGCTGTCCTCGATGACGATGCAATCGGCCGGCGCGAAGCCCATCGTCGCGGCCGCGTGCAGGAAGAGGTCGGGGAACGGCTTACCGCGCCCGACCATGATCGAGGAGAACATGGCGTGCTCGAACAGCGGCAGCAGCCCGGTCTGCCCGAGCGTGATATGCATTTTCGAGACCCGCGCCGACGAGGCGACGCAATAGGCGATGCCGGCGGCCCGCACCTTCTCGACGAAGTCGCGGACATAGGGGATCGCCTCGACGCCATGCGCGAACAGGTCCGGCAGGCCGGCGTTCCAGCGATCGACGAAGTCGGTGCCGAGCCGGATCTCGGTCGCCGCTTCGATCTCTTTCTGCACCGAGGCCATGCTGCGGCCCGAGAAGTTCTTGCGGCAATATTCGAATGTGGTTTGGAAGCCGGCGGCGGTCAGCCATTCGGCCAGACGCCGGTTGGCAAGGTTCTCGGTGTCGACCAGAACCCCGTCGCAGTCGAAGATGACCAGCTTTGGAACTTGCATTCAAGCGGTGCCAGTCGACCCGAAACCGCCGGCGCCGCGTGCCGTGCCGCCGGCGAGCGAGCGCTCCTCGCCGGCTACCTGCGTCATCGCGGCAAAGACGATCTGCGCGATCCGCATGCCGCGCGTCACGGCGAAATCCTCGTCGCCGAGATTGACGAGCAGCACCTTCACCTCGCCGCGATAATCGCTGTCGACGGTGCCGGGCGTGTTGAGGACGGTCAGCCCGTGCTTGAAGGCGAGGCCGGAACGCGGCCGCACCTGGCCTTCCATGCCTTCGGGGATTTCCAGGATCAGACCTGTCGGCACCAGCGCGCGTTTTCCCGGCAGGATGAGCAGCGGCCGGTCTTCCGGCACCGCGGCGCGCAGGTCCATGCCGGCAGCGCCCGCGCTTTCATAGGCAGGCAACGGCAAGCCCTCGCCATGCGGAAGCCTGACGAAACCGACGGTGGGGCCGATGACGGAGGAAGGATAGACAGCGGTGCGCATGAGCCCATTCCTATCGACGCGGGCACCGATTCGGTCAACCCGGCCGCGACGCTATCAACGCCTTTCTTTCAATGCGGTTCCGTGTCAGCGCAACTCCACCGGCACCACCGTTGTCTCCTTGATCTCTTCCATGACGAAGGAAGCCGAGACGTCCGACAGCGCCACCTTGGCGATCAGCCGCTGGTAGAGCCGGTCATAGGCCTTAACGTCGGCGACGCGGGCCCGCAGCACATAATCGAGATCGCCGGACATGCGGTAGACGCCGGTGATCTCGGCAAAGCCGGTCACCGCCGCCCGGAACTTCTGCAGCCAGTCCGGGTCGTGATTTGACGTGCGGATCAGGATGAACACCGAAAGGCCGAGCCCAAGCTTGTCGGCATCGACCAGCGCCACGCGCCCGGTGATGATGCCGTCCTCTTCCAGTCGCTTGACGCGCCGCCAGCAGGCATTGCGCGACAAGGCCACGCGGTCAGACAGCTGGTCGACGGAAAGCGTGCCGTCACGCTGCAGCTCGGCCAGTAATCTTCGATCAATTTCATCGAGTTCGAAGGGCATATTGGGATGAATGTCCCAATATGTACCGAAATTCAAGGACAATTTGAGACCGATGAACCTTCGACCCATGGCAGGATACCCATTATCGGGGCTCATCCCGGCAGGAGGGATCACCATGACGACACGGCTCACAGCGCTCTTCACGTCTCACCCGGCCAAGGTCGGCGAGACTTATTTCGGCCACATGGCCTTCGCCGCCTGGTTCTGTTCCCGCTTGTCGATGGCAGCGGGTGCCGCCCTCGTTCACGCTTTCTTGCCGTTTCTGTTCGAAACTACGGCGAGCCGAATCGTTCGCGAGCTCTACGAGCGCACGAACAACAGAGGTTCACACGCGGTGAAGGAGCCGGCGGCTCTCATCGACCGCGCCTGATAGATGGTGGGAAGCGATGTGCCGGTGGGCGGCCTATCTTGGTGAATCAGTCTTCCTCGAAGACATCATCACCGCGCCCTGCCATTCGCTGATCGCCCAAAGCCACTGCGCCCAGGAAGCCAAGTCGCCGACCAATGGCGACGGCTTCGGCCTCGCCTGGTATGGCGACCGACCGGAGCCCGGCCTCTATCGCGACATCCTGCCGGCCTGGTCGGATCCCAATCTGAAAAGCCTGTGCCGCCAGATCAAATCCGGCCTGTTCCTCGCCCATGTGCGCGCCTCGACCGGCGGCGCCACCAGCCGGATGAACTGCCACCCCTTCGTCTCCGGCCGCTGGTCGTTCATGCATAACGGCCAGATCGGTGGCTTCGAGAAGATCCGCCGCACGCTTGAGAATTCGCTTACCGACGAAGTCTTCGACCAGCGCGAGGGCACCACCGACTCCGAGCTCTTCTTCCTGCTGATGATCGACCAGGGGCTATCGACGGACCCGCAGGGTGCCGTATCGCGCGCGACCGGCCGCGTCGTCGAGGCTTCGCGCCGCGCCGGCATCGAGCCGTCCCTGAAGCTGACGGCGGCCTTTTCCGATGGCGAAGCGCTCTACGCCGTGCGTTACGCCACCGACGATCATGCGCCGACGCTTTATACCGGCGCCTTCGCCACGCGCCCCGGCCGCTGCCTCGTCTCGGAACCGTTCGACCGCGACGGCGGCGACTGGCAGGCGATCCCGCCGTCGAGCTTCGTCACCATGACGAGGGGCGGCACCAGCATCCGGCCGTTCGCGCCGGCGGCGGCCCCGCTGGCGCTGGCGGGCTGAACCGCAATTTCGATCAAGCACCGCCGTCCTCCCGATGCTGAACTCGGCTTGAAGCTACGTCGCGGTCCGCCATCTTGTAGGACACGCGCCGCTGCCCAGCCGGAGCACTCGTCATGAACCTTGCCTTCACCTCCGCCACCGAACTCGCGGCCATGATCGCCGAGCGCAAAATTTCGGCGGCCGAGGCGCTCGATGCGCATCTGGCGCAGATCGACCGGCACAACGAAGCGGTGAACGCCGTCGTCATCTTCGACCGCGAAGGCGCGCGCGAGCGAGCCAGGCAAGCCGATGTGGCGCTGGCGCGCAGCGACACGCTCGGCCCGCTGCACGGCGTGCCATTCACCTTGAAGGATGCGCACGAGACGGCAGGCATGAGGACCACCGTCGGCTTCCCGCCCTTTGCCGACTATGTGCCGAGGAGCGACAGCTCCGTCGTGGCACGGCTGAAAGCGGCCGGCGGCGTGCTGGTCGGCAAAACCAATGTCGCCACCATGCTGGGCGACTGGCAGTCGGACAATCCATTGTTCGGCCGCACCGGCAATCCATGGAACGTCGATCGCACGGCCGGCGGTTCCAGCGGTGGCGCCGCGGCGGCGGTTGCAACAGGCATGACGCCGTTCGAGATCGGCACCGACATGCAGGACTCCATCCGCCTGCCGGCCAGCTTCTGCGGCGTCTATGGCCTGAAGCCGACCGAGCATCGCATCTCGCTGGCCGGCGCTTTTCCCGATCCGGGCGGCGCTCCGCGCAGCGTCCGCTTGATGTCCTGCGTCGGGCCGGTTGCTCGCAATCCGGAGGACCTGGCGCTGATCTATCGGATCATTGCCGGTCCGGACGGAGCCGACACCGATCTGGCGCCGTTGCCGGTTGATCCGATGCCGAAGCTCGAGCTGAAATCGCTGCGCATTGCCTTCGCTGGCGCCTTCCCCGGCTTTCCGGTGGCCGCCGAGATCAACGCCGCGATCGAGCAATTGGCCGCCGCGCTCGCCTCCGTCGGCGGGCACGTCGAGCAAGCAAGACTGCCGAAGCTCGACCTGCATGACGACCTCGCCGAGGGTGGCAAGTTGATCGGCATGATGCTGGAGGCGGCGCAGCCGGAACCGCCGGCTGAGCCGACGCCGGTGTCGCGCTGGTTCGCCGCACTTGCCCGCCGCGACCGGTCGATCCTCGCCTGGGAGCGCTTCTTCGAAGACTGCGACGCCTTGCTCTGCCCGGTCGCGATGACCACGGCCTTTCCTCACTGCAAGCCCGGCAGCCCGCTCAAGGTCAACGGCAAGGAAGAGAGCTATTGGATGCTGCCGGCCTATGGCGCGGTCTTCGACTATTCCGGCCATCCGGCGCTCGCATTCCCTTGCGGGCAGGACGGCAACGGCTTGCCCATCGGCCTGCAGCTCGTCGGGCGGCACTGGTCGGAGGCGCGGCTGCTCGGCATCGCGGCGGCGATCGAGCCGTTCGCCGGCGGCTTTCGCCGCCCTCCGGACTACTGAGCGAAACGCGACAGAGTGTAAGGCGCGAGCAACGCATCGCGCTCGCCGTCGAGGATTTCGCGGGCCGCAAACAATCCCACGGCGGGTGCCAGCGTGATGCCGGAATGCGTGACCGCGATATAGAGGCCGCCGACGCCCTCGGCGCGGCTGACGATCGGAAACCCGTCGATCGGGGTAGGCCTGTAGCCGACTGTGTGGAAGTCGTACTCCAGCCCATCGGCGCCGCGCAGCATCGCCTGCATCGTTGCAAGCAACTCGCGCGCGGCGGCCTCGGGATTATCGCTTGGATCGCCGCCGCCGAAATCCGAGCCGGCGATGATGCGACCCTCGGCCGTCTGGCGCATATGCAGCGTCTCGGCCAGCACCAGTCCGTTGAGCAACCTCTTGTGCGGGCGCGAATGCACGATCAGGCCGGGCGGGGTCTCGATCGGCAGCTCGATGCCGGCCGTCGCGGCGATCGCCGGCGCGCCGGCGCCGGCGGCGATCACCACCTCGTCGGCGGCGATGGTTTCACCCGAGACCACGGCGGCCGTGACTTTGCCGTTCGTCAGCGCCAGCTTATCGACGGTTCCCATGATGATCCGCGCGCCGCGTCCTTCAGCGTCGGCCAGCAATGCCTTTGTTGCCGCGACCGGCTCCGCCACGCCTTCCTTGGCGACATAAAGCGCAAAATCGGGAATCTCCGCCAGATTGGGCTCGATGCGCGCCGCCTGCTTGGCGTCGACGCGCTCGATGCCGTAGCCCCAGGACGAATGCTCGGCCGCATAGGCTTCGAGCCTGTCCGCCGGCAGGTCCCAGCACAGGCCGCCGCACCAGGCAAGCGGCAATCCTGGCAAGTCCTTCGCCAGCCGATTCCATTCGGCCATGGCGCGGATGCGCAGCCGGAAATAGGTTTCCGGGTTGCCCCAGCTTGCATTGATCCAGGCGAAGGAATTGGGCGTCGCGACACCACCGGCGCCGCTTGTCGAGACGACCGTCACCCGCGCGCCGGCCTTCGTCAGATGCCAGGCGATCGATGCGCCGATGATGCCGGCGCCGATGACGATGACGTGTTTTGCGCTGCTCATGCTGGACCTTTGGGGAGATTTTCCCCGTCATGCCATCGCGCCGGCTCGGCCTCAAGCGGGAAGATTTCTACGCGCCGCCGACTGCTGTCTTAGGCGCATCCGAAAGCAGGTCTTTCAGTTCTTCGTATCGCCGCATGAGACGAGGCGAGTCCACTTTCGTTGCGACCGCCATAACGCTGCCGAGCTCCAGCTCCGCACCGATGCGATCGCCGAGTTGAATGAGGAGCGCAGCCAGCGACAGCCTCGCGTCGGCGACATTGATCGGCGAGCCGATTTCGGTCCAGCACGAACATGCAAGCTGCAGCTCCCGCGCGGCCTCGGCCAAGCGATTCTCGCGCATGAAAAGCTCTGCCTTGGCCTGCGCGGTCAGTGCCCGGATGGAAGCCATCGGCCAGCGCAGCGGCTCCTTCTCCAGTTCGGCAATGACTTCTCTCGCGCGCTCCAGCCGATCGGTACGTGCCGCCACTTTGGCAAGTGTGGCGAGTACGAGACCGCGCCGCTGCAGCGTCGGCCAGCCATTGCCGACCAGGGATCGCTCAAGCGCGCTGAAAGCGGCCTCCGCCTGGCCCTGTTCAAGCTGCAGCAGGGCGAGGCCGGGCTGTGGATCCCATCCTGCTGCGTGCGACGCGCGGTAGGCTGTTTCTGCTTCGGCGAAATTTCCGGCAGCAAGATGGATGTCGCCCAGAACCCGCAAGGCATCGCCCGTCGCCCAGGGTGCATCGAGAGCCAGCTGGTCGAGAGCGGCGCGCACCAGTACCTCCGCTTCCTTCAGCGTGCCGTGGATGCCGAGCACCTCGGCCCGATGCAGCCGGCACGATCCCGACAGGTTCTCCAGCCCGTGTCCCTTGCACCAGTTTTCGTAGCCGGAGGTCCATTGGTTGGCCCTCGCCCAGTCGCCGAAGTTCCTGCAGGACCAAAGGATGTTGCAATAGAGGATGCCGCCGACAACCGGGTCTATATCGCTTGAGAGGCCGAGTGCGGCGGCGAAATCCTGGTCCTCCTGGCCGGATTTGGTTTCCCCGAGGCAAAGTTTGAAGAAGCCGCGATAGATCAGGCCGAGCGATTCCACGACCGGGTCTTCGAGATGTTTGCCGACTTTGAAGGCCTGCTCGGCAAATGCAAGCGCCTGCTCGGGTTCTGCTTCCGCGCCCATGAGACGCGCTCCCATCCAGCACCACAGGCCGTGCTCCCTGCTGCCGGTTGCGCTGTCGATCAGCTGCGCGGCGCGCTTGTGCCAACCTTTGGCGACGGCGAGCTCGCCCCTCTCCAGATGGATCCGGGCAAGCGTGACTGCCGGGGACGCCGCGCGCAGGCGCTCGCCGGCGACGCCATATTCCGTTACCGCGCGGGTCAGGAATGGAATGGCTTCAGTCGGTTGCCCCATGCATTCCAGCGCCAGCGACCATTCCTCGAGATCGGCCGTCAGCAACTCGCCGGCGGCGTCCGCTTCGGCGAAAGCGGCCGCGGCATCTTGCCATTTCCTCGCCGCGACCGCCGCGCTAGCGGACAGGATCGCTGAGCCGGGGCTCGACGGCTTGCTCCCCGCTTCGACCGGAGCTGATTTGGTTTCCAAGACGGCTGGTTGATCGAGGCAAATGCGGTAACCGAAGCGGGGCAGGTTGCGCAGCGCCGTCTCCATGCCGCCCTGGCGGAGAATGCCGCGGGCAAGGCTTGCCACGCGCTGCAGCGAAGCTTCGGTCACCGTCACGCCCGGCCACAGGGTTTCAAGCAACTCGTCCTTGCTCATGGCCCGCTCCTGATGTCGGAGCAGAATGGCGAGGAAATCGAAGACCAGGGGCTGCACCTCGATCTCGCCTTCGCCGAGACGAAGGGCGCGGGAATCCTGGTTAAGCTCGAAGTCGCCGAAACGATAAATTCCCATCGGCAGCTACCCCCGTAACGGCAATAGGCAAAGGATCAGAAGAAGATAAGGCCGGCGTAAGGACTGTTGGCCGCCTCTTGCGCAATTCTCCATCTGCCCGGCGAGCCAGGCTGCAGTTTAGCTCAGCGGCCCCGGGGATGTCACCGGCGTCGACCTGGTCGAGCGTCCGGAGGCATTTCAAACCTCAGATCAAGGAGATTGCGAAATGCAGAAATACATCATCGAACGGGAAATCCCCAAGGTCGGCACCTTCGAGCGCGAGCAGCTTCGCGACGCCTCCAAGGCCTCGAACGCCGTTCTTGCCGAGCTCGGCCCGGACATCCAGTGGGTGGAGTCCTTCGTGGCGGACGACAAGACCTTCTGCGTCTACCTCGCCAAGGACGAGGCGATCATCCAGCGCCACGCCAAGATGAGCGGCTTCCCGGCAACCAAGATCACGCAGGTGAAGCGCCTGTTCGATCCGACGACGGCTTATGCCGCCGCCTGATCGGGAGATGGATCGTGAGGCGCTTCGCAGGCGAGCTGCGAGCATGATCGATCCTAATCTTCTGTCAGCAAAACCCTTTGGGAGGGCCAGCGCTGGCCCTCCCAATTTCATCATTCAACCAGAGGGAGATAAAAGCATGACTATCCTTGGACAGCAGCTTACGGCTAACCGCTCCGCGCTAGGGCGCTTCTTCGCCGCGGTCGTCGAGATCAGCCATTCCGGCGGAAACCTGCTTGCGCGCATCGTTCGAATCCGCAGAGACCGCGTCACGTTGGACGAGTTGCCGGACTATCTGCTGCGCGACATCGGCATCGAGCGGTCGGAGATACGATCGATCACCAGGTTCGGCCGCCGGGAGGACGGTAGTGCGTGAATTGAGGATGGAGTTCTTCGCCATTTGGCCGGTTCCCAGCAGCCTTTTCGCCGGCGCAAGCCTAGGGGCTTGACATAAATACGTACGTACGTATTATAGCCAAATGGCTAGGCAATCACTTCGCGAAAACCTTCTCGACGCCGGTTTCCGGACGATCTGGAATTATGGTTACACCGGTGCTGGTGTGCGCGACATCGTCGCCGCGGCCGGCGCCCGGCCGGGCTCCTTCACCAACCACTTTGCCTCGAAGGAAGAGTTTGCCGGCGAGGTGTTGGAGCGCTACTTCGCCTATGTCAGCGGGCTGGTCGAAAAAGCGCTGGCAAACGACGGCACGCCGCCCGCCGGCCGGCTGCGCCGCTATCTCGACGTCATCATCTCCAAGCTCGAAGCCCATGACTGGGCGCGCGGCTGCATGATCGGCAATCTCAGCCTTGAGACGGCGGTTCATAGCGAGCCGCTCAGGCTGCGGCTGGTCGACATTTTCGAGCGCTGGCGCCAGCCATTCGCGGCCTGCATCGCCGAAGGTCAGGCCACGGGCGAGATCACCAACGCATTCGATGCCGATGACCTCGCCGATTTCCTGCTGTCGTCCTGGCAGGGCGCCATGCTGCGCATGAAGGTCGAGCGCAGTCCGGCGCCGCTCGAGCGGTTCAAGAAAATCATCTTCGGCACCGTGTTTGGGAAGGAGAAAGCGTGATGAATTCGAAAACCGACGGACAACAGACCGGCGCCGCCGCCCCGCGGCGTTCACAAGTCGCCGTGCTCGATTCCAGCATGTCCTACCTGGAGGCTGGTGCGTCTGGCCCGACCGTGCTCTTCCTGCACGGCAACCCGACCTCGTCATACATCTGGCGCAACATCATTCCGCATGTCGCGCAGGTCGGGCGGTGCATCGCGCCGGACCTGATCGGCTACGGTCAGTCGGGCAAGCCGGATCTCGACTATCGCTTCTTCGATCACGTCCGCTACCTCGATGCCTTCCTCGATGCACTCGATATCATGGATCTGGCGATCGTCGCCCAGGACTGGGGCACCGCACTTGCGTTCCATCTCGCGGCAAGGCGGCCGCAGCGCATTCTGGGACTTGCCTTCATGGAATTCATCAGGCCCTTCGAGCGCTGGGAGGATTTCCATCAGCGCCCGCAGGCGCGCGAGCTGTTCAAGGCGCTGCGCACGCCGGGCGTCGGCGAAAAGCTGGTGCTGGAGGAGAACGTCTTCGTCGAGAAGGTGCTTCCGGCTTCCGTGCTGCGGCCGATGAGCGGGGAGGAAATGGCCGCTTACCGGGCGCCGTTTTCGACAACCCAGTCGCGCAAGCCGGTTCTGCGCCTGCCGCGGGAATTGCCGATCGAAGGCCAGCCCGCCGACGTTGCCGCCATCAGCAGGCACGATCACCGGGCGCTGCGGCTTTCCTCGTATCCGAAGCTGCTTTTTGCGGGCGATCCCGGTGCTCTGATCTCGCCGCAGGCGGCACAGGACTTTGCCGCGGGTCTGCAGAACTGCCGGTTCATCAATTTAGGCCCGGGCGCCCATTATCTGCAGGAAGACCACCCTGACGCGATCGGCAGCGCTATCGCCGCCTGGCTGCCGGAGATCGCGAAGGCGGAAAGCATGGCTGAGCTGGCCTGAGCCGGAACGGCAAGGCCAAGGTGTTCTCCCGTCGATGTCGACAGGTCGGCGCGGCGCTGGTAGAAGCGCCGCCTGTCACACGGAACGCCTGGAAGAAATGCCCGAGACCATTCCCGAAGAGGTATCGCGCCGCCGCACCTTCGCGATTATCGCGCACCCCGACGCCGGCAAGACCACGCTCACCGAAAAGCTGCTTCTGTTCGGCGGCGCCATTCAGCTTGCCGGCGAGGTCAAGGCCAAGAAAGACCGCATCCAGACCCGGTCGGACTGGATGAAGATCGAGCGCGAGCGCGGCATCTCGGTCGTCACCTCGGTGATGACCTTCGAGTATGACGACAACGTCTTCAACCTGCTCGACACGCCCGGCCACGAGGATTTCGCCGACGACACCTACCGCACGCTGTCGGCGGTCGACTCGGCCGTCATGGTCATCGACGCCGCCAAGGGCATCGAGCCGCGTACGCTCAAGCTGTTCGAGGTCTGCCGGCTGCGCGACATCCCGATCATCACCTTCGTCAACAAGATGGACCGCGAGAGCCGCGATCCGTTCGAGATCCTCGACGAGATCGAGCAGAAGCTGGCGCTGGACACCGCACCCGTCACCTGGCCGATCGGCCGCGGCAAGACCTTTTCCGGCACCTATCACCTGGCGCAGAACGCGGTGCGCAGGAGCGACGACGAGAAGGAGCGCACGCCGGTCCATGGTCCGGATTCCAACCGCGTCGCCGGGCTTTTGCCGGAAAACGAGCGCAACGACTTCATCGAGGAACTGGAACTGGCGCGCGAGGCCTGCCGTCCGCTCGACGTCGACGCCTTCCGCGAGGGTCACCTGACGCCGGTCTATTTCGGCTCGGCGCTGCGCAATTACGGCGTGCGCGACCTGATCGAGGCGCTCGGCGCCTATGGGCCGCCGCCGCGCGCCCAGGAAGCCGATGAACGGACGGTCGAGGCGACCGAGGAGAAGATGACCTCCTTCGTCTTCAAGATCCAGGCCAACATGGACCCCAACCATCGCGACCGCATCGCCTTCGTCCGCGTCTGCTCGGGCAAGCTGGAGCGCGGCATGAAGGCCAAGCTGGTGCGCACCGGCAAGCCGATGAGCCTGTCGGCGCCGCAGTTCTTCTTTGCCCGCACCCGCGTCACCGCCGACGAGGCCTTTGCCGGCGACGTCGTCGGCATCCCCAATCACGGTACGCTGCGCATCGGCGACACGCTGACCGAAGGCGAGGAGATTCTGTTCCGAGGCGTGCCGAATTTCGCGCCGGAAATCCTGCGCCGCGTCCGCCTGGGCGACGCGATGAAGGCCAAGAAGCTGAAGGAGGCGCTGCACCAGATGGCCGAGGAAGGCGTCGTGCAGCTGTTCTCGCCCGAAGACGGCTCTCCGGCCATCGTCGGCGTCGTCGGCGCGCTGCAGCTCGATGTGCTGAAAGAACGGCTGAACATCGAATACACGCTGCCGGTGGATTTCGAGATGTCGCGCTTCTCGGTCTGCCGCTGGATCGCGGCCGACGACAAGGCGGAAGTGCAGCGCTTCATCGAAGCGCATCGCGGCGACATCGCCCGCGACCTCGACAACGATCCGGTCTTCCTCGCCCAACATGCCTTCTCGCTGAACTACGAGGCCGAGCGCTGGAAAGCGATCCGCTTCACCGCCGTCAAGGATTACCAGGTCCGCGACAAGGCAGCGTAAGGCGCGGCGCCCCCTGCTCCCCTTGTGGGAGAAGGTGGATCGGCGCGGAGCGCCGAGACGGTTGAGGGGTGTTGGACGGATCGCCGTCATTGCCAAGCTGGAGCACCCCTCATCCGTCGCCTTCGGCGACACCTTCTCCCACAAGAGGAGAAGGGAAGGCGCTCAGCCCTGCGCCGCCGCCTCGAGCTTGTCGATCTCGATCTTGCCCATCTGCATCATCGCCTGCATGACGCGGCCGGCCTTCGCCCTGTCCGGGTTCTGAAGCAGGCGCGGCAGCTGTTCCGGCACGACCTGCCAGGAAACGCCGAACTTGTCCTTCAGCCAGCCGCAGGGGCCAGGCTCGCCGCCGCCTTCGGTGAGCCTGGTCCAGAAATGATCCACCTCTTCCTGCGTCTTGCAGTCGATCGACAGCGAGATCGCTTCGGTGAACTTGTATTGCGGCCCGCCGTTCAGTGCCTGGAACTGCACACCGTCGAGCTCGAACGAGGCGACCAGCACCTGGCCTTCCTGGGGATGGCCCTTGGGCCAGCGCGTGACACTCAGCACCTTCGAATTCTTGAAGATGGAGACGTAATGGTTCATGGCCTCCTCGGCCTGGCCGTCGAACCACAGGAAGGTGGTGATCTTCTGCATAGGTCTGCTCCTCGGACTTGTTCAGGTTCCATCTCAAACGGCGCGCGCACGATCTGGTGCCGTTTCCGTGCCGTCTGCCTCAAGGACGGATCGGCGATGCGCGATCCGACAGCGATTTCAAATTTTCCTGAAGAATCGTGGCGCAGCGCAAAACTGTGGCAAGGCCGGACCTTGGTCGCTATAAGGGCGCCGACTGAAATTGAGCGCCGCCGCGCCCACGCTTGGCGCGGCCAGCCAGCAAGGACAATCCGATGCCTGCCTATCGTTCCCGCACCACCACCCATGGCCGCAACATGGCCGGCGCCCGCGGCCTGTGGCGCGCCACCGGCATGAAGGATTCGGATTTCGGCAAGCCGATCATTGCGGTGGTCAATTCCTTCACCCAGTTCGTGCCGGGCCATGTGCATCTGAAGGATCTCGGCCAGCTCGTCGCGCGCGAGATCGAGAAGGCCGGCGGCGTCGCCAAGGAGTTCAACACCATCGCCGTCGATGACGGCATCGCCATGGGCCATGACGGCATGCTCTATTCGCTGCCGTCGCGCGAGCTGATCGCCGACTCCGTCGAATACATGGTCAACGCGCATTGCGCCGACGCCATGGTCTGCATCTCCAATTGCGACAAGATCACGCCCGGCATGCTGATGGCCTCGCTGCGCCTCAACATCCCCACCGTCTTCGTCTCCGGCGGTCCGATGGAAGCCGGCAAGGTGGTGCTGGCCGGCAAGGCGCAGGCGCTCGATCTCGTCGATGCCATGGTCGCCGCGGCCGACGACCGTGTTTCAGACGAAGACGTCAAGGTGATCGAGCGCTCGGCCTGCCCGACCTGCGGCTCGTGCTCGGGCATGTTCACCGCGAATTCGATGAACTGCCTGACCGAGGCGCTCGGCCTCTCGCTGCCCGGCAACGGCTCGACCTTGGCTACCCATGCCGACCGCAAGCGCCTGTTCGTCGAGGCCGGCCATCTGATCGTCGATCTCGCCCAGCGCTATTACGAGCAGGAGGACGAAAGCGCGCTGCCGCGCAGCATCGCTTCCAAGGGCGCCTTCGAGAACGCCATGGCGCTCGACATCGCCATGGGCGGCTCTACCAACACGGTGCTGCACATCCTCGCCGCCGCGCACGAGGGCGAGGTCGACTTCACCATGGAGGACATCGACCGGCTGTCGCGCAAGGTGCCGGTTCTCTGCAAAGTGGCGCCGGCCAAGGCCGACGTGCACATGGAGGATGTCCATCGCGCCGGCGGCATTATGGCGATCCTTGGCCAGCTCGACCAGGCCGGGCTGATCAACCGCGACCTGCCGACGGTGCATACCGCAACGCTTGGCGAAGCGCTCGACCATTGGGACATCGCCCGCACCTCGGCCGAGAACGTGCGCGAGTTCTTCCGCGCCGCCCCCGGCGGCGTGCCGACGCAGGTCGCCTTCAGCCAGGACCGCCGCTGGGACGAGCTCGACACGAACCGCGAGACAGGCGTCATCCGCTCGGCAAAGACGCCCTTCTCCAAGGACGGCGGCCTCGCCGTGCTGAAAGGCAATCTGGCGCTCGACGGCTGCATCGTGAAGACGGCCGGCGTCGACGAGTCGATCCTGAAGTTCACCGGCCCGGCCCGCGTCTTCGAAAGCCAGGACGCTTCCGTCAAGGCGATCCTCGGCAACGAGATCAAGGCGGGCGACATCGTCGTCATCCGCTACGAGGGACCGCGCGGCGGCCCCGGCATGCAGGAGATGCTTTATCCGACCAGCTACCTGAAATCGAAGGGCCTCGGCAAAGCCTGCGCGCTGATCACCGACGGCCGCTTCTCCGGCGGCACGTCCGGCCTGTCGATCGGCCATGTCTCGCCAGAAGCCGCCGAGGGCGGGCTGATCGGGCTGGTGCAGGAAGGCGATACGATCGAGATCGACATCCCCAACCGCAAGATCCATCTCGCCGTCAGCGAGGCCGAGCTCGACGCGCGCCGCAAGGCAATGGCGGCCAAGGGCGCGGACGCGTGGAAACCGACGGAGAAGCGCAAGCGCAAGGTGACGACAGCGCTGCGCGCCTATGCCGCTTTCGCCACCAGCGCCGACAAGGGCGCGGTGCGGAAAGTGCCGGAATAGGGAGCACTTCTCCTTCTCCCCTTGTGGGAGAAGGTGGCCGAGCGAAGCTCGGACGGATGAGGGGTGTTCCAGCTTGGCGACACCGCTCATCCAGTCAGAATTCGCCGGCGTCTCATTCCGTCCAGCACCCCTCAACCGTCTCGGCGCTACGCGCCGATCCACCTTCTCCCACAAGGGGAGAGGGAAGAGGGGCGCTACGGCATCAGCTGATATTCATAAAGCTTCTGGTAGAGCCCGCCCTGCTTGAGCAGCGTCTTGTGCGGGCCGCTTTCCTGCACCTTGCCGCTCTCCAGCACCACGATCGTGTCGGCCTGATGCACCGTCGATAGCCGGTGCGCGATGACGATCGTCGTGCGCCCGACGGTGAGCTGCTGCAGCGCGTCACGGAACAGCGCTTCCGACTCGGCGTCGAGCGCGCTGGTCGCCTCGTCCAGCAGCAGGATCTCGGCATTGCGCAGCATGGCGCGCGCGATCGAGATGCGCTGGCGCTGGCCGCCGGAGAGCAGCGAGCCGTTCTCGCCCACCTCCGTGTCGTAGCCCTTGGCCATGGCGCTGATGAAATCGTGCGCATTCGCTGCCTTGGCGGCGGCGATCACCTCGTCGTCGGTCGCGCTCTCACGACCGAGGCGGATGTTGTGCATGATCGTGCCGGCAAACAGGAACGTATCCTGACTGACATAGGCGATCTTCTGCCTGAGCGAGTCGAGCGTTGCGAAGGAGATGTCCTGTCCGTCGAACTCGACCTTGCCGCTCTGCGGATCGTACATGCGCATGATCAGGTTGAGGATCGTCGACTTGCCGCTGCCCGAAGGCCCGACCAGCGCCGTCATCTTTCCGGCCGCGAGCGTCAGGTTGAAGCCCTCGAACACCGGCGGGCTCTCCGGATAGGCGAAGCTGACATTGTCGAAGCGGATTTCGCCCGGCCCCGGCTGCAGCGGCTTGGCGCCGGGCTTTTCGGCGAGCGTCAGCGGCCGGTCGGCGAGCTGGAACATCATGCGCACGCCGACGATGCCGGTCTCCAGCGAAATGCGCACGCGCGCCAGGCGCTTTGCCGGCTCATAGGCGAGCAGCAACGCCGCGATGAAGGCCATGATGTTGCCCGGCATCTGGCCGCTTTCCAGCACCAGGAAACCGCTGACGAAGACGGCGCCGGCGATTGCCAGCCCGGCAAGCGTTTCCATCACCGGGCTGGTGGCGGCCTCAAGCGTGGCGATGTTGTTGGCGCGGTTCTCGACGTCCGAGACGGCCTTGTACATGCGCTTGCGCATCGCGCCTTCGAGATTGAAGGATTTGACGACGCGTACGCCTATTGCCGTTTCCTGCATGACATGCACGATCTGGCCGAGCGAGCGAAATTCCATCTGGGCGATTTTGCGCACGCGTTTCAGGATGCGGTTGACGCCATAGACCGCTACAGGCCCGACGACGAAGCAGATCAGGGACAGCGCCGGCTGCTGCCAGACCATCACCAGCACCAGCACCACGAGCGTCACCAGGTCGCGCACATAGGACGTGACGACGAGGTCGAGCACGCTGCGTGCGGCCTGTGCGTTGTTGGTCATGCGGGTGATCAGGTCGGACGACGAGGTCGAATGATAGAATTCGATGCCCTGCGCCAGGATCCGGTCGTAGATCTTGCGCTGCCGGTCGGCGATGATGGCGTTGCCGACCCTGCTCATGAAATAGGACTGGATGAAAGTTGCGAGGCCCTTGAGCAGAAAGATCGCGGCCACCCCTGCGGCAATCAGGTTGACGCGGTCGATCCTCTTGTAGACCACGAATTCGTTGGTGATCTCCTTCAGGATCCAGGCGCTGGCGCCCGTCATGGCGGCCACCACCAGCATCGACACCATGGCGGCGCCATAGCCGAATTTATGCTCCCGAAAGGATTCCCTCACCAGCCTTGCGACGAGGCGCTGGTTCTCCGTCGAGCGGAAGAAGCGAAACAAACGGCCTATCCCATGTCAATTTCGGATTCGCCACGAAGGCGAGAGGCGGCTTATAGAGCGAGTTGCCGCCGGAGGAAACCTTTCGCCGCCGGGAAAGAACCGGCTGCGGCAGACCATTTCGGTCACGATAAATGCTGATTCTGCAGAGGGAATGACGACAGATGGATTTCGACCTCATCGTGCGCGGTGGCACCTTGCCGGACGGACGGATTGCCGACATCGGCGTTACGGGCGAGACAATAGCGGCGATCGAGCCGGAGCTGCGGGGCCCGGCCCGGAGCGAGGTCGACGCGCGCGGCAACCTCGTCTCGCCGCCGTTCGTCGATCCGCACTTCCATATGGACGCCACGCTCTCCTACGGCATTCCGCGCATCAACGCTTCCGGAACGCTGCTCGAAGGCATTGCGCTCTGGGGCGAGTTGAAGCCGCTGTTGACGCATGAGGCCGTGCGCGACCGCGCGCTCGCCTATTGCGATTGGGCGGTATCGATGGGCCTGCTTGCCATCCGCACCCATGTCGATGTCTGCGACGACCGGCTGCTCGCCGTGGAGGCGCTGCTCGACGTCAAGAAGACCGTCGCGCCCTATATCGACCTGCAGCTGGTCGCCTTTCCGCAGGACGGGTTCTATCGCTCGCCCACGGCGCGCGAGAATACGATCCGCGCGTTGGACATGGGCGTCGACATCGTCGGCGGCATTCCGCATTTCGAGCGCACCATGGCCGACGGCACGCGCTCGGTGACGGAGCTTTGCGAGATCGCCGCCGGGCGCGGCCTGATGGTCGACATGCATTGCGACGAGACCGACGACCCGCTGTCGCGCCACATCGAGCAGCTTGCCTATGAAACGCAGCGCCTCGGGCTGCAGGGCAGGGTGGCCGGCTCGCATCTCACCTCCATGCATTCCATGGACAATTACTACGTCTCGAAGCTCCTGCCGCTGATCGCCGAGGCCGGCGTCTCGGCGATCCCCAATCCGCTGATCAACATCATGCTGCAGGGACGCCACGACACCTTCCCCAAACGTCGCGGCCTGACCCGGGTCAAGGAGATGCTGGCGCTCGGCATCCGCGTCGGCTGGGGCCAGGATTGCGTGCTCGATCCGTGGTATTCATTGGGCACCGCCGACATGCTCGACGTCGCCTTCATGGGGCTCCATGTAGCCCAGATGTCGAGCCCGGCCGACATGGCGCGCTGCTTCGACATGGTCACCAACGTCAACGCCGCCATCATGGGCCTCGACCATCTCGGGCTTGCCGTCGGCAAGCGCGCCAGCCTCGTCGTGCTCGATGCCGGCAACCCGATCGAGGCTGTGCGCCTGCGCCCCGAGCGCCTTTGCGTCATCGCGAGAGGCAAGGTGGTCGCTGAACGGACGAAGCAGGAAACGCGGCTGTCGATCGCCGGCCGCCCGGCGCAGGTCAACCGGCGGCATAAAACAGCGTAGGTCTCTGGCGTCTCGGTTTGACCGGTCGCGTGCGCGGACGGACAGCGCGCTTCGGCCAATCTCCAAAGTCCGCGATTTGCTTCGTTTGGGACAAAGCATCATGAACGGTTCGCGATTGGCCGGAACGCTCGTCACTTCGTCATCCTATGGCGAAGCAAGGAGCGAAGCGACGCGGCGCAGACCATAGGATCCATGCCATTACTTATGAGAGTTGCGGCGGTTCAGAACGTCCTCTGTTCTGCACCGCCTTCACTCGTCGCGCGAGGTCACGGCATGGATCCTCGGGTCTGCGCGTCCGCTTCGCTCCCGCTCCGCCCGTGGGGATGACGAAGTCCGGCGCTGCCGCCTACCTCGTTTCCCTCGCTGGTCTTACGGATTTCGCTCGTCAAACCTGCGGCTTGCAGCTAGGGAGCCGCATGGTTCAGACCATCGCCCGCAATTTTACGATCCGGAACGTCCTGCTCGCCGGCATCCTCTTGATGCTGGCCGGCGACTTCATGTTCGCGTTGAACGACGCGATGGGCAAATGGCTGGTCGCCTCCTTCTCGGTCGGCCAGGTGGTGCTGATCCGCTCCATCGGCGCCTTCTTGGTGCTTGGACCGATGATCGCCAACCAGGGCGCGGGCAAGCTCTTCCGGATGGAAAGGCCGACATTGCAGTTCCTGCGCGTCGTCGCGACCACGCTCGATACCGGGCTGTTCTACGCCGCCGTCGTCTATCTACCGCTCGCCGACGTCATGAGTTTCTACATGGCCGGACCGATCTATGTCGCCGCGCTCTCGCATCTGTTGCTCGGCGAAAAGGTCGGCTGGCGCCGCTGGCTGGCGATCCTGGTCGGCTTCTGCGGCGTGCTGATCATCCTGAAGCCCTCGTCGGCGGCGTTCTCGCTGTCGTCGACCTATGCGCTGATCGGCAGCGTCGCCTTCGGCTTCGCCATCATCCTCGGCCGGCGTTTGCGTGGAACGAGTGACACGACTTTAGTCACCTGGCAGACCATCGGCACGCTGATTGTCGGCGGTGTGCTCACCGTTGGCGCCTGGCGCACGCCGTCCGCGCTCGATTTCGGCGCCATGCTTTTGCTCGGCGTCGTCTCCTGCGCCGCCCATCTGATGATCACTCGAGCGCTGAAGCTGGCGCCGGCCTCGACGCTGGCGCCGCTGCATTACAGCCTGCTTCTGTGGGCCATTGTCTTCGGCCTGGTTTTCTTCGGCGATATGCCGAGCCCGCGCATCCTGGCCGGCTCGGCGATCGTCGTGCTCGCCGGCATCTTCATCTTCCACCGTCAGAAGGTGGTGGAAACCGTGGTGCCGCCGGAGAACGTGCCGAAGGGCGTGAACTAAGCAGTCCAACGAAAGTATTTTACGGGGCAAATTGCCTGCCCGAGTGCAATCTGCGATTGATTCTTGGCGAGGCAGACAGGATATTAGTTGCCTGGAAAACCGGGGTTACAGGGGGGAATGATGGGTAGTTTCTCCATATGGCACTGGCTCATAATTCTGGTCCTTATCGCCTTGCCATTGGTGTTTGTCTTAAGAGCAGCGCCGGCTGGAGCCAATCGTTTTGGAGACACACCGCCTTCGATGAATCTTGGTGAGGCTGTCTCAAGTTTCTTCAAGAACTATGCAAATTTTTCCGGCAGAGCCAGTCGGTCGGAGTTCTGGTACACCTACCTCTTCATTTTCATCGTCGGCGTCATCATGATCGTGGTTGATGCCGTTGCAGGAAATGAGATTGTCTCATCGATCTGGAATCTTGCCATCCTTGTGCCGACGCTTGCCATGACCACCCGCCGGCTGCATGACATCAACAGAAGCGGCTGGCATCAACTTCTTGCAGGGTTGTTCCCAGTCGGTACCATCGCCCTGCTTATTTGGTATTGCAGAAAGTCTGACGATACCGGCTCGCTGAATGAGATACAGCGAGTTTTCACCTAGGATCGCTGGAACTCTGAAAGCGACCTCATATGGAATTGCTCTAACCCAGCCGCGCGGCCGCCAGATGGCGTGAGAATTCCTTTGTCTCCATCAGCGCCTTGCAGCGGGCGAAGCGGCCGTCGGCATAGGCGCGGAAATCGTCGACCGGATTGTTGTTGGCGAGCTGGATCAGCCCCCAAAGCGTCCAGAGCAGGTCGCACATGGCCTTGTAGATGACGACGCGGCCGCGCTCGGCCGGCCTTGCCTCGCCGCCGAAATAGGCGCGCATCAGCGCCTCATCCTGGTTGGCGTCGAACTTACCCTCGACCGAGAGGTCGCCGAGGTCCCAGAGCGGATCGTTCATGCCGGAATATTCCCAGTCGACGATCCACATCCGCTCGCCGGTATCGAGGAAGTTCTCGCAGAGCGGATCGCAGTGGCAGGCGGCAAGTTGGATCGGGTGCGTCGCCAATGCTTCGCGCACGCTGCCAGCCTCGCGCACCACGTCGTGATAGCCCGGCGGCAGCGCGACAATCTTGGTCGACAGCACCTTCAGATAGTCGTCGATCATCGCGAACAACTCGAAGCGGAACGGAAAGACCGCGTTCGACGAATGCAGTTTTCGGAAGGCCTCGCCCGCGCGGGCCGGGCTCCCCTGGCGCGTTTTGAACTTCTCCGGCGACATCGTCTCGGCGCCGGCGATGAAGCGCGTCGCCATCAAGCCCGATGCCGGATCGGAATAGAGCACCTCGGGGCTGACTCCGGCCTTCGCCGCCTCATGCGCCGCCACCGCCTCGTTGGCGCGGTTGATGTATTCCTCCGTGCCCTTGCCGGGAATGCGCAGGCAGACTTCGCCGGCTCTGTAAACACGGTTGGTAAGGCCGCCCAGCCGCTCCAGCGGGCCCTCGTACCCGGCAAGCACCGGAATGGCGGTCAGCGCCGCGCGCGCCTCGTCCATCGTCATCCCCCTTTACCATCACGCCATGTTTAATGAGTGGAACGGTTCCACAGTTTTTGCCGCTTGGCTACCATGGCGGACGCGAATCGGCGGCGGGAGCGGCAATGACGGACGGCAAGCACAACAGCGCGCTGGGCGCGGCTTACGCCGCAACAAGGCCCGAGGAAGTCGCTGCGATCTATGACAGTTGGTCCGAGACCTATGACGCGGACATGTCGGCGGCGGGCTATCGCCACCCGACGATCTGCCTGGCGCTGCTTGCCCGCCATCTGCCGCGCGGCGCCGAACCTTTGCTCGACGCCGGCGCCGGCACCGGTCTGATCGGGGAATGGCTGGCCATCACCGGCTACCCAAAAGTCGAGGCGCTCGACATCTCGCAAGGCATGCTGGACAAGGCCGGGGCGAAGGGCGTCTACACGGCCCTGCATCGCCTGGCGCTCGGCGGTGACTTGCCCTTCGCCGACGGCGCCTATGCCGGCATCGTCTCCGCTGGTGTCTTCACCTCTGGCCATGTCGGGATCGAGGGCCTGGACGAGTTGATCCGGATCTGCCGCCCGGGCGGCATCATCGTGCTGACGGTGAAGAACACGCTGTGGCAGGCCGGCTTTGCCGAGCGTATCGCCGAGCTGGAAGCGCAAGGCGCCATAACCCGCGTCGAGGAGACAAAGCCGTACGCCTCGATGCCCGGCGAGGCCGACACGGTGCCGAGCAGGGGCCTCGTCCTGCGCGTCGGCTGACGGCTTTCCTGGCTAGGCTTTTATCTTCGTTCCCGCCGGGTCGTACATCGGCTCGAGATGGATTCTTGCCGGCGTGCGCTCCATCGCCACCACCAGTTCGTAGTCCCCTGAGGCCAGGAAATCGTCGCTGACGCCGTCGGCGTTGCGCACATAGCCATAGCCGATGTTCTTGCCCAGCGTGTAGCCATAGCCGCCGCTGGTGAGATAGCCGACTGGCTCGCCGTTGCGCAGGATCGTCTCGCGACCGAGCAGCACGATTGCAGGATCGTCGACCGTGAAGCCGGCAAAGCGCTTTGCCAGCGGCTTGCCTGCCGCCGTCTCCAGCGCCCGCCGTCCGACGAAATCGGTATTCTTCCGGAGCTTCACCGCCCAGCCGAGACCCGCTTCCTGAGGCGTGTCGTTCGGCGTGATGTCGGAGCCCCAGGCGCGGTAGCCCTTTTCCAGCCGGAGCGATTCCAGCGCCCGGTAGCCGACGGGACGGATGTCATGTTTCTTTCCTGCCGTCATCAGCGCGTCGAAGATTTCGCCCGTGGCGGCGATCGGCACATGCAATTCCCAGCCGAGCTCGCCGACATAGGTGACGCGCAGCGCCCGCACGGTGTGGCCGGCAATCTCGATTTCGCGCGCGTGTCCGAATGGGAAGGCGGCGTTGGAGACATCGGCGTCCGTAACGGCCGAAAGCACATCCCGGGCGCACGGCCCCATCAGCGACAGCGTGCCGAAATCCTCGGTGACATCTTTCAGCGTCGCATCGAGCCCTTGGCCGATATGGTCGCCGATCCACGACAGGTCATGGGTGCGGAAACCCGTCCCAGTGACGACGTAGAACCTGTCCTCGCCGAGCCTCGATACGGTGAGGTCCGCCTCGATGCCGCCGCGCGTGTTGAGAAGCTGCGTGTAGGTCAGCCGGCCGACCGGCTTATTGATGTCGTTGGCGCAGATAAAGTCGAGCGCCTTCAGCGCATCGGCGCCCGTCATCTCATATTTGGCGAAGGAGGACTGGTCGAATATGCCGACCTTCTCGCGCACATGCCGGTGCTCGTCGCCGACCGGCCCGAACCAGTTCTGCCGCCCCATCGAATAGATGTCTTCAGGCTCGACGCTGCCGGGCGCGAACCAGTTCGGCCGCTCCCAGCCGAGCTTTGAGCCGAACACCGCGCGATGCGTCTTCAGCCGCTCGTAGAGCGGCGAGACGATGCGCGGCCGTCCAGACAGATATTCCTCATGCGGGAAACCGATCGTGTAGTGTTTGCCATAGGCCTCCAGCGTGCGGTCGCACACCCAGTCGCGGTCGCGGTGCAGGCCGGAAAAACGCCTGATGTCGACCACCCAAAGGTCGAGCGGCGCCTCGCCGTCGACCACCCATTGCGCCAGCACCCAGCCGGCGCCGCCGCCCGACGCGATGCCGAAGGCGTTGAACCCGGCGCCGACGAACATGTTGGCGCATTCGGGCGCGACGCCCAGGATGAAATTGCCGTCCGGCGTGAAGCTCTCCGGCCCGTTGATCATCTGCTTCACGCCGGCGTTAGCGAGTGCCGGCACGCGCTCGATCGCCTGGGCCATATGCTGTTCGAAATGGTCGTAATCGTCGTCGAACAGGCGGAACTCCCAGTCGTTGGGAACGTCGCCCGTCGTCCAGGGCTGCGGGTTCGGCTCGTAGCCGCCCATCACCAGCCCGCCGACCTCCTCCTTGAAATAGGTGCGGCGGTCGGGGTCGCGGATCGTCGGCGCGTCGTTGGCGAGCCCCTCGATCTTCTCGGTGATGATATACTGGTGCTTGACCGGTTGCAGCGGCACGTTGATGCCGGCCATCGCGCCAACCTGCCTCGCCCACTGTCCGGCACAGTTCACCACTTTCTCGCAGGCGATGTCGCCCTTGTCGGTCTTCACCGCGACGATGCGGCCGTCCTTCATCTCGAAGCCGGTGACGCGCACGTCCTCGAGCAGTTTTGCGCCATGCATGCGCGCGCCCTTGGCAAGCGACTGCGTGATGTCGGAAGGGCTTGCCTGGCCGTCGGTCGGCAGCCAGGAGGCGCCGACAAGGTCGCTTGTGTCCATCAGCGGCCACATGCGCTTCACCTCGGCCGGCGACAACAGCTGCATGTCCATGCCGAAGCTCTTGGCGGTGGTCGCCAGCCGCTTGAACTCGGTCCAGCGGTCGGCATTCGTCGCCAGCCGCAAACAGCCGGTCATCTTCCAGCCGGTTGCCAGGCCGGTTTCGGCTTCGAGCCCCTTGTACAGCTCGACCGAATATTTGAGCACGCGCGTGATCGAGGCCGACGATCGCAACTGCCCGACCAGGCCGGCCGCGTGCCAGGTCGAGCCCGAGGTCAGCTTGCCCTGTTCGAGCAGCACCACGTCGGCCTTGTGGTCGCGCGCCAGATGATAGGCGGTCGAGCAGCCCATGATGCCGCCGCCGATGACGACGATCCCGGCATGGCTGGGCAGGGTCATGGCTTTGTCCCGTATTTCGTCCGGTAGTTTTCCAGTGCCGCGTCGAGCCGCACGAGATTCTCCTCGGTGTAGGCGACGTAGTCGATGCCGGGAGCGTCGAGATAGAGCTCGGAGACCATGCTCCACATCGCCTCGCGCAGCAGCGAGGCGCATTGCATGGCCGCATGCGACCGGCGGATCTCGCTGTCAGGCTCCTTCATGAAATAGGCGGTGAGGAAGGCGAAGGACTCGTCGTCGCTCATGCCGGCATTGGAGGCCGCGCCCGCGAGATCGAACATGGCCGTGTTGAAGCCGGCATATTCGAAATCGATCAGCCACAGCCTTTTACCGTCATCGAGGATGTTCGCCGGCAAAAGATCGTTATGGCCGAAGACGATCGGCAAGAGCTTCTGCGCCCGTTCGAGCTCGTCCGCCAGCTGGAGATAACGCGGCAGCTGGTCCTTCTTGCGGCTGCCGCCTTCGTCCAGCGTGCGGGCGTAGTCGCGGATGACGTGGAACACCCAGAACATGAAGCCGGCGCCGGAGACATGGTTCGGCATCTCGCGGTGGAAGCCGCGCAGCAGCGCCGCAACGCGGCCGAGATCGGCGCGCACATCCTCGGCGAGGAAGGTCCTGGCGCCGAGAAACTCGGTCACCAGAATTCCGGGCTCTGCGTAATGCACGGCCGGCGCGAAGCCGGCCGCATGCGCCGCCCGCGCCGTCATCACCTCGCGCTCGCGAAAGACATGATGGAACGGGAAATCCTGGCCGAAACGCACGACATGCCGTCCGGCGGCGTCAGTGACGACATAGTTGGCATTGCTGAGGCCGCCCGGCAGAGGCTCGATCTCGACGCTGCCGGTCCAGCAGGGCAGGGCGCGGATGCGGTCTTCGACGATTTCGGGGGCGCTCACGGGTTCGTTCCTGCTTCAGCCGGCTTTTCACAATGCGCCGGTTTCGGGCAAAGCGGTGAGAGAGAACAACAAAGCCTCGTCGGTGCGAGACGCCGGGATCGATATCCCGCACCGCACCGACGAGCCCCTTGGCCAGGTTCAGGATCCCGGCATCCGCCCCCGCGGATTCGAAAATAACGCGCGTCAGGCACGCTCCAGAAAATCTGGTCGGTCGATTGCGGCTCTGCCATCACCCTCCCGTGGCAGTTCCGAGCCTGTCACCCATCAATCTCACGCCAGGGTGATGTTGCTGTCAATGAAAAGCTGTGACCTTTTTTGGGTGTTTTGCCCGAAAATATAAGCAATTCCTTTAAAAGCGTTAGGAATGCCTTAGAATCGGTCAAAATCCCGGACATTCACATGATCCATTCGAAACGGCATGGCGAGATCCTGCGGCTCCTCAACGAGGAGGGCACCGTAACCATCGCCAGCCTGGCCGAGCGGCTGGGCGTGTCGCTGGAAACGGTGCGGCGAGACGTCAAACCGCTGACCGATGGCGGGGCGTTGCTCAAGATGCATGGCGCCGTCAGCCTGCCGTCGATGACGGGCGAGGCCCCGTTCGAGCGCCGCATGCGCGAAAATGCCGAGGCAAAGCGCCTGATTGCCCGCATGGTCGCGGCCACCATCCGCGACGGCGAGTCGATCATGCTCGACACCGGCACCACCACGTCCTTCCTGGCGCGCGAGCTGCTCGGCCATCGCCGTCTGACGGTGGTCACCAATTCGTCCGACATCGCCCGCACGCTGGCGACCGTGAACGGCAACAAGGTCTATATGGCCGGCGGCGAGCTGCGCAGCGATTCGGGCGCGGCCTTCGGCGTCACGGCGATCGATTTTGTCAGCCGCTTCTCCGTCGACCACGCCGTGATCTCCATTGGCGCGGTCGATGCCGTCGCCGGCCTTACCGACTACGAGCTCGCGGAGGCGGAATTCGCCCGCATGGTGCTGTCGCGCGGCCAGCGCTCGCTGGTCGTCACCGACCACACCAAGTTCGGCCGGCAGGGGCTGGTTCAGGTCTGCGGCTTCGACGGTTTTTCCGAGCTTGCCACCGACCAGCCGCCGCCGCGCGACATCGCCGCCGCGCTCAGCCAGGCTGGCGCGCGGCTCAGCATCGCGGCGGCCTAAGCGGTTCTAGGAAAAGTGTGCAACGGCTTTGCGTCCGGAATTACGCCGGCCGCGTCTCAGCCGCTCGGCATGGCCGGAAAGATCATCCTGAAACAGGCGCCGCGTGCGCTGCCGTCGAGCACCTCGACTTTGCCGCCATGCAGCTGCATCAGGTCCCGGACCAGGTTCAGGCCGAGCCCGGCGCCGTGGTCCTGCGGCCGCAGTCGGTAGAACGGCTCGAAGATCCGCTCACGCTCGGACGGCGGGACGCCGTCGCCTTCGTCCAGCACCTCGATCACCGCGGGCGAACGGACGCTGACGGTGATCCGGCCGGTCTTGCCGCCATGGTCGATGGCGTTCTGGACGAGGTTGGTCACGGCGCGCTCGATCGCCGTGCGGTCGCCGCGCACGGCGAGCTTCTCCTTCGCTGGATCGAATGACATTTCGTAGCCGGCCGCGAACGCCATCGGCGCCAGGTCGACCACCACATTGCGCGCCACCACAACCAGGTCGACCGGGCCGAAATGTTCGGCCTGGCGGTCGAGGCGCTGCAGATCGAGCAGCTGGTCGGCAAGCGCCGACAGACGTGCTGCGTCCTGCAACAGCCGCGCCCGCTCAGGCGTCGCGGGCAGCGAGGCAAGCCGCGTGTTCAAAATGGCGACGGGCGTTCGCAGCTCATGCGCGGCGTCGGTCAGGAAGCGCTTGTGACGTTCATAGCCGGCGTCGAGACGCGACAGCGCTGCGTTGACCGCCTTCACCAGCGGTGTGACCTCTTTCGGCACGCCCTCAAGGGGCAGTTGCACCCCGCGCTTGTCGATGTCGATCTGCTCGGCCGCGGCGGCCGCATTGCCGAGGCCAGAAAGCGCGCCGCGCACCACCCAGGGGGTCACGAACAGCGTTGCCAGCGCCATCAGACCCGCCAGCGGCAATATCCCCCACAGAAACAGGTTGGGCGCCTGTCCAAGCACGCGGAGCAGCGAAAGCTCGCCCTTCGTGCCGCTCATGATCTGGACATTGCCGGCCGCCGTGTCCGTCCACCGGATCTTGCCGCCGGGCGGCGAGGCCTCGCCGATGGCCAAGTCGATACGGGCGTCGCTGATATTGTCCAGCAAAGCGACAAAGGGTTGGTAGGGGGCGGGCACGGCGCCCTCCTGAAGCCGATGTCCTTGCCTGTCGCGGATGATGAACCAGAGGTCGGGAACATTCGTCCGCAACCTGGCGAGATTGGACGTGTCCCTGAGCATCAGCGCTCCGGTGGCATCGCGCGTCAGCGCATCGGTCAACACGTCCATCGTGCCGTCTTCGTAATCGTTCGGGACGATGCCGGTGGCGAGCATGGCGCCGAGAGTGCCGACGATGATCAGCGTCAGCATCACGCATTGCAGGATCGCGATGCGCAGCACCAGGCTCCATTTCAGCGAGCGCGGCCGGCTGAGGTTCATGTGATCTCGCGCAGCAGATAGCCGACGCCGCGTATGCCGTTGATGACGACTCCGCCATCGGCATCGGTCAGCTTGTGTCGCAGGCGCGAGACATGGGTGTCGAGCGCGTTGGACTGGATCTCGTCGTCGAGCCCGAACACCGCTTCCATCAAGGCCTCGCGCTGCACCATGCGCCCCGTTCGGCGCATCAGCGCCTCCAGCACCAGCAGTTCCCGGCGCGGCAGGGCGAGCGGCTCGCCGCGTATCGAGACCTCCCGGTGGCCGACGTCGAGCGAAAGGTGGCCGGCGCGGATCGTCTGTGTCTCGATCGCCTGCGGCCGCCTGAGCAGCGCCCGCAGCCGCGCCAGCAATTCCTCGAAGGCGAACGGCTTTGCCAGATAGTCGTCGGCGCCCATGTCGAGCCCATCGACCTTGTCGGCGGTGTCGCCTCTCGCCGTCAGCATCAGCACAGGTGTGGTGTTCCTGGTCTTGCGCAGGCGCGGCACCAGCGTCAGGCCGTCGCCGTCCGGCAGTTGCCGGTCGAGCAGGATGATGTCGTAGCTGTCGGCGGCGACAAAGCCGTCCGCCTCCAGCAGCGAAGCCGCATGGTCGACCACCATGTCATGCCGCCTCAGCGCCGCGCGCAGCGCCGAAACCATTTCCGGCTCGTCCTCGACCAGCAGGATTCGCATCCGCCACCTCTTACAGTCTCTTGCCGGCCCGCTATCGCGCCAAGATTGCGTAAACATGGCGCCAATCGGCGCCGTTGGCCGGCGGCGCTTTCTTTCGCGAAGCCCCGCTACACGCAATGTCCATGCAATCCGGCGGCCGCAAACAGCGCCTCGTCGAATGCCGGGCAAGCGAATCGCCCGCATAAGCAACGAGGTCAATATGCCTGCAAATGACGCTTTGTCTTTCTTTATGGCGTGGACTCTGGCGCCATTCCGGATCGGCTCGGTCACGCCGTCCAGCCCCAGCCTCGCCGCGCTGATCACGCGCGAGATCGGTCCCGAGACCGGCCCGGTACTGGAGCTTGGGCCCGGCACCGGTCCGTTCACGCGTGCGCTGCTGGAGCGCGGCGTTCAGGAACGCGACCTGACGCTGGTCGAGGCCGATCCGGATTTCGCTTCCTTGCTGACGCGCCGTTTCCCGGCGGCGCGCGTCGTTGAAATGGATGCGGCGGGCCTGCGCCATCTATCGCTTTTCGATGGCCCGCACGCCGGCGCCGCCGTCAGCGGATTGCCGTTCCGGCTGATATCGCCGCGCAAATCATCCGCGATTCTGGAAGGCGTCTTTGCCAATCTTCGGCCGGGTGCAGCACTTTACCAGTTTACCTTCGGCCGTCGCTGCCCCTTCGACCAGACGGTCCTCGACAGGCTCGACCTCGAAGCGGTCCGCATCGGCAGCACCTTCCGCAACTTCCCGCCGGCGACCGTCTACCGCGTGTCCAGGATCAAGAACCTCAGCACCTACGACTGGCGCTTCTCATGACCGATCCCTTGTCGGCGATGCTGGGGCTTGGGCTATTCGGCATCGCCTGCCTTGCCTTCACCGAAAAGATCCTGCCCGCGCCGCCGTCGCATGTGCTGCTGCTGTTCCTCGGCATGACGAGGTCGCCCGACCTTGCAACGCTCTGCGTTCTGCTGGCGGCGACGACGTTCGGATCCACAACGGGTTGCCTGTTCTGGTACGCGATGGGGCGCAGGCTGGGACCTGCGCGCGCCGACGCGCTGGTCGGCCGTTTCGGCAGATACATATTTCTGCGTCACGCCACCTATGCCGGCTTCGCTCGAGCCTACCGCCGCAATCACGTCAGGGCCTCGCTCGTCGCCCAGTTCGTCCCCACGGTGCGCAACTATCTGCCCATCCTGGCCGGTGCATTGCGCCTGCCGGTCTTGCCGTTTGCCCTTGCCACGCTGTTTGGCGCAACTCTGTGGAACACCGGATTTCTGATCGCGGGCTATTCGATGCGCGGCAGCGGTCATGATCTCCTTGTCGTCGCCTTTCGCATCATCGTCGTCCTCCTGGAAATGACGGCTCTGCTTGCGCTGCGCTACCGGCGCCTTTGGTGGCCGCGTCTCGGTCCGGCGCGAGGTTAGTCCCGGACAGCGTTGGACAAGGGCGCGACCGGCTTTCCTTCCTGGCCGCGCCGGTGTTTAGTCCGGCCATGGCCTTCACTATCCGCCAGCTTCAGTTCTTCGTCGCCGTTGCCGAGCACGGCACGGTGTCGGGTGCCGCGCAGAACCTCTCCATCTCGCAGTCCTCGGTCACCGAGGCGATCAAGGAGCTTGAGAGCGATCTCGGCGTCGAACTGTTCGAGCGTCATCCGCGCGGCCTGAACATCACCCACAAGGGTCACCAATTCCTACGCCACGCGACCAAGATCCTGGCCGATGTCTCCGACGCGCGCCGCGCCTTCCTCGGCGACCAGATGACTGCCGGCGGGCGGCTGCAGCTCGGTGTCACCTCTCTCGTTGCCGGCTACGTGCTCTCCGACCTGCTGGCGCGCTACCGCCGTGCCTATCCGAGCGTCGAAGTCTCAGCCATCGAGGACAATGGCGACTATCTCGAGCACCTTCTGGTCGGCGGCAAGCTCGATATCGCCGTCATGGTCACCTCGAATTTGCGCGACCGCACCGCGCTGCAATCCGAAATCCTCGAAGTCTCGGCCTATCGGCTCTGGCTACCGCTCAGCCACAAGCTCGCCAGCGCCGATATCATCTCGATCGGCGACATCGCCTCCGAGCCGCTGATCATGCTCACCGTCGACGAGATCGAGGAGAACACCGGCAAGCTGCTGTCGGCGATCGGCGCGAGACCGCATGTCGCCTTCCGCACCCGCTCCGTCGAGGCCGTGCGCAGCCTCGTCGCCACCGGCGCCGGCGTGGCGCTCCTGCCCGACCTCGTCTACCGTCCCTGGTCGCTGGAGGGCGACCGCATCGAATCCCGCGATATCTCCGGCTCGCTTCCGGTCGTTCAGGTCGGCATGGTCTGGCGCCGCGGTTCCGGCCTGCCGCAAGCCGCCCGCGACTTCATCGGCCTCGCCCAATCGCAGCGCATGGTGCGCCGCTAGAGCAATTCCAGGAAAAGTGTGTAACGGTTTTCCGTCCGGAATTGCGTAAAAACAAATAGTTAGAGCAGTTCAGCGTTTCCGTGAAACGTTGAACGGCTCTAGTGTCGCCTACGCCAGGTCGACGTCGCCAGTCTTGCGCTTGCCCCTTGTTGCGGAAACCGCCTCCGCCTTGAACGGGCCGATCGGAGCAACCTCGAAGCGGCCGGCGCCGGCCAGCCTGACGGCGCGCCGGAACGTCGGACACTCCATCGGCCGGACGGCCGGACATCGGGCGGCGTGACGCAAAGCCTCTCGGATCGCGGTCAGGCGCTGGATAGTGCGGTCCAGTTCGTTCGCTTTGGCATCCAGGCGCCCTCGATCCATTTTCGGCAGACCGTCGGGCGTCAGCATTAAGGAAATCTCGTCCAGTGCGAATCCGCCTGCGCGTCCGAGCGCGATCAAGGCGAGCCGTTCCAGGACGGCCGGGTCGAACAAGCGGCGCAGGCCGCGACGGCCGATCGAGGCGATGAGGCCCTTCCCCTCGTAGTAACGAAGTGTCGAGGCGGGCACGCCGGCGCGGCGCGACACTTCAGCAATGTCCATGTCTTTCATACTTGACCTCAAGTCGGCTTGAACTCGTAGAGTGCTCGCGACGATCGGCGAGAGCAACAGAAAGTGAGGTCCGTTATGCCGCAATCCGCGCAGCCAAACATGCAGCAAGCCGCTCTCTGGAACGACGTCAGCGGAAAGGCCTGGGTCCAGATGCAGCCGATCCTCGACGGGGTGCTGGCGCCGTTCGAGCGCCTGGTCGTGGACGCCGGCTATCCCGGGGAAGGGGGCAATGTCCTGGATATCGGCTGCGGCGCCGGTGCCACGACCTTGGCGATGGCGCGCCGCGTCGGCAACGACGGACGCTGTGTCGGGCTCGACATCTCGCGGCCGCTTGTCGCCCTGGCGACGGAGCGCGCGCGGGCGGAACAGGTGGCAAATGCAAGTTTTGAAGTGGGGGATGCCCAGGCATATGCGTTCGAATCCGGGCGCTTCGACGCTGTTGTCTCGCGCTTTGGTGTCATGTTCTTCGATGATCCCGTGGCCGCGTTCACCAACATAAGAAAGGCCGCAAGGCGCGGTGGCAAACTCGCCTTTGTCGCTTGGCGCAGTCCGGCCGAGAATGATTTCATGACGACCGCTGCGCGAGCGGCCGCGCCTTTCCTGCCGCCCGCACCCGGGCCTGACCCCGAGGCGCCGGGGCAGTTTGCCTTTGCCGACGGCGCCAAAGTGAAGCGGATCCTTGAAGCGAGCGGCTGGTCGTCAATCAAAGTCGAACAGGCGGACGTCCTGTGTCAGATCGCCGAAGGCGATCTGATGACGTATGCCACCCGGCTAGGACCGGTCGGCGCTGCGCTGCGCGAGGTAGACCAGGCAACGGCCGAAAAAATCACCGCGGTCTTGCCTGCTGCATTCGCGCCTTTCGTGGAGGACGGTAGGGCTCGCTTCAATGCCGCCTGCTGGCTGGCGACGGCGGCGGCTTGATCGTGTCTGGTTATCGGAAAATCCGATATCGCCTTTCTGATAAATGAATTTGCGAAACCGGAATTTTCACAGCACCTTTCTCCCAGGGAACAAAGCCGCTCGGGAGCGCGGCTGTCGGGGCGCTGAGAGTTCCGGCGTTCAGGTTTGCGCATGATCCTTTCCGAAAACCGGACCGGTTTCGGGGTCATGCGCCAAAATGGGAGATCGATGATGAATGCATTCCTGAAGTCATGCACGGCGTTGACGGTTGCGCTGACCTTCTCGGGTCAGGCGATCGCCCAGGTCAAGGAGCTCGGCAAGGGCGAGGGCGAGCTCAATATCGTCGCCTGGCCGGGCTACATCGAGCGCGGCGAGACCGACAAGAACTATGACTGGGTGACCGCCTTCGAGAAGGAGACCGGCTGCAAGGTCAACGTCAAGACCGCCAACACGTCGGACGAGATGGTCTCGCTCATGAACGAAGGCGGCTTCGACCTGGTGACGGCTTCGGGTGATGCTTCGCTGCGCCTCGTCGCCGGCAAGCGCGTGCAGCCGATCAACACCGATCTCATCAAGAGCTGGAAGACGGTGGACGACCGCCTGAAGGACGCGCCCTGGTTCACCGTCGACAAGGTGCATTACGGCGTTCCCTACCAGTGGGGCCCGAACATCCTGATGTACAACACCGACGTCTTCAAGGAAGCGCCCAAGAGCTGGAACGTCGTTTTCGAGGAGATGAAGCTGCCCGACGGCAAGTCGAACAAGGGCCGCGTTCAGGCCTATGACGGTCCGATCCACATTGCGGACGCCGCCAACTACCTGATGTTCCACAAGCCGGAACTGGGCATCAAGGATCCCTATGAGCTCAACGAAGACCAGTACAAGGCGGCGCTCGAGCTGCTGCGCACGCAGCGCACGCTGGTCGGCCGCTACTGGCATGACGCTGCGATCCAGGTGGACGACTTCCAGAACGAAGGCGTGGTCGCCTCCGGCTCATGGCCTTATCAGGTGAACACGCTGGTCGCCGCCAAGAAGCCGGTCGCCTCGACCGTGCCGGAAGAGGGCGTCACCGGCTGGGCCGACACGACCATGATGGAAGCCGACGCTGCCCATCCGAACTGCGCATACATGTGGCTCGAGCATTCGCTTTCGCCCAAGGTCCAGGGCGACGTCTCGTCCTGGTTCGGCTCGCTGCCGGTCGTGCCGGCCGCCTGCAAGGGCAATGAATTGCTCGGCGGCGAGGGCTGCAAGACCAACGGCTACGACAATTTCGAGAAGATCAAGTTCTGGAAGACCCCGGTCTCGAAATGCGCCAGCCAGAACGACCAGTGCGTGCCCTACTACCGTTGGGTGTCGGATTATATCGGCGTTATCGGCGGGCGGTGATCGTTCTTAACCTCCCCTTTGTGGGGAGGGTCGACGCTTGAGCGTCGGTGGGGGTTGCGGATAGGTTTTCGCCATCACCCCCACCCACGGCTTCGCCACGACCTCCCCACGAGGGGGAGGGAGGGCGCCGTGCGACTTCTTAGACCCGGCAACTGAACTGACAGGGCCCATGACCTCCGCCGTTTCCTTCAAACAAGTCTCGCGCCATTTCGGCAGCGTGCGCGCCGTCGACGCGGTCGATCTCGAGATCGCGCCTGGCGAGTTCTTCGCCATGCTCGGGCCGTCCGGTTCCGGCAAGACGACCTGTCTCAGGCTGATCGCCGGCTTCGAGCAGCCGACCGCAGGCTCGATCTCGATTTTCGGCGAACGCGCCGAGGGCGTTCCGCCCTATCGCCGCAACGTCAACACCGTCTTCCAGGACTATGCGCTGTTCCCGCATTTGAACGTGCTCGACAACGTCGCCTACGGCCTGATGGTCAAGGGCGTCGGCAAGGCCGAGCGGCTGAAGGCGGCGGAAGAGGCGCTCTCGCTGGTGCGGCTGCCGGGCTATGGCGCCCGCCGCCCCGGCCAGCTTTCCGGCGGCCAGCGCCAGCGCGTCGCGCTCGCCCGCGCGCTGGTCAACCAGCCCAAGGTGCTGTTGCTCGACGAGCCGCTCGGCGCGCTCGACCTCAAGCTGCGCGAAAACATGCAGGAAGAATTGAAGTCGTTGCAGAAGGTGCTCGGCATCACCTTCGTCTTCGTCACCCACGACCAGGGCGAGGCGCTGTCGATGGCCGACCGCGTCGCCGTCTTCAACGACGGCAGGATCATGCAGGTCGGCACGCCCGAGGACATCTACCAGCGGCCGAGGACGCGCTTCGTCGCCGATTTCGTCGGCTCCTCCAACGTGCTGCCGCCGGATTTCGTCCAGCGCTATTCCGGCCAGCATCGCTGGGGCAGTCTCCGGCCTGAATCCATCCGCGTCTCAATCGCGACGAGCGGCGACGGCGTTGCCGCGCGCCTGGTCGGCACCAACTATCTCGGCGCCACCACAAGGCTGGCGCTCGACGCCAATGGGCTGAGGCTGCATGCCATGGTGCCGGCCGGCACGGCGCTCCCCGCCGAGGGCGAGGCTGTCATGCTCACCTTCAACCGCGAGCACCTGCATCTGATGGACGAGACGGCATGAGCCTCGACGCCGCCATGCCGCGTGCCACCGCCCCCGCCATCCTGCCGGGCAGCGGCGGCCTGCGAGGCACGTTCTCCGACCTCTTCTGGCGCCGGCCGAAACTCCTGTTGCTGCTGATGCTGCTGCCACCGGTGCTGTGGCTGGGCATCGTCTATATCGGCTCGCTCTTCGCGCTGCTTTTGCAGAGCTTCTTCTCGATCGACGAATTCTCCGGCCTCATCAATCGCGAGTTCACGCTGAAGACCTATGGCGACCTGTTCCAGGCCGCCAATCTCGACATCATCCTGCGCACGGTGACGATGGCGGCGCTCGTCACGCTCGCTTCCGCGGTCATCGCCTTCCCCATCGCCTATTACGCGGCGCGTTATGCGCGCGGCCGCTGGAAGGCGCTGTTCTATCTCGGCGTCATGCTGCCGCTGTGGTCGAGCTATCTGGTCAAGGTCTATGCCTGGAAGCTGATCCTCGCCAAGGAAGGCATCCTCACCTGGCTGTTTGGCAAGCTCGGCCTGCTTTGGATGCTCGACGGCTGGCTGTCACTGCCGATCGTCGGCGGCAACTCGCTGTCGGTGTCCTTCACCGGCACCTTCATCGTCTTCGTCTATGTCTGGCTGCCCTTCATGATCCTGCCCGTGCAGGCGGCGCTAGAGCGCGTGCCCGGCAATCTGGTCGAGGCCTCGTCCGATCTCGGCGCCTCGCCCGGCCAGACCTTCCGCAACGTGCTCTTCCCGCTGGCCCTACCCGGCATCGTCGCCGGCTCGATCTTCACCTTCTCGCTGACGCTCGGCGACTACATCATCCCGCAGATCATCGGCACCTCGCGGCTCTTCATCGGCCAGGCCGTCTATTCGCAGCAGGGTACCGCCGGCAACATCCCCTTGGCCGCCGCCTTCACCGTGGTGCCCATCGTCATCATGGGTTTCTATCTCTGGGGCGCCAAGCGCATGGGGGCTTTCGATGCGCTCTGATCGTGGCCAGTCCGCTCCGCTCGGCCTGAAGATCGCCGCCGCCTGCGGCCTGCTTTTCCTGCACCTGCCGATCCTTTTGATCTTCGTCTACGCCTTCACCACCGAGGAGAAGAGCTTCGTCTGGCCGCCGCCGGGGCTGACCACGCAATGGTTCGCCGTGACCTGGAACCGGCCTGATGTGTGGGAGGCGCTGTCGCTGTCGATCCGCGTCGCCGCCATCTCGACGGCGATCGCGCTGGTGTTGGGCACGCTCTGCGCCGCGGCGGTCTCACAGACGCGCTTCTTCGGCCGCGAAACCATCTCACTGCTGGTCATCCTGCCGATCGCGCTGCCCGGCATCATCACCGGCATCGCGTTGCGCTCGGCTTTCGCGCTCGCCGACATCCCGTTCTCGTTCTGGACGATCGTGCTCGGCCACGCCACCTTCTGCGTGGTCGTCGTCTACAACAACGCCGTCGCCCGCTTCCGCCGCACCTCGGGCTCGATGATCGAGGCCTCGATGGATCTCGGCGCCGACGGCTTCCAGACGTTTAGGCATGTCGTGCTGCCAAACATCGCAACCGCGCTGCTTGCCGGCGGCATGCTCGCCTTCGCGCTGTCCTTCGACGAGGTCATCGTCACCACATTCACCGCCGGCCAGCAGCAGACCGTGCCGATCTGGATGCTCGAGGAGCTGATCCGCCCGCGCCAGCGTCCGGTCACCAATGTCGTTGCCATGGTGGTCGTGCTGGTAACGCTGCTGCCGATCCTCTTTGCCTACTACCTGACCCGCGATGGCGACCAGATCGCCGGGAGTGGAAAATGAAACAGCGAATAGGGAGTAGCCAATAGCGAATAGGCGACATCTACGGTCAAACCCTACTCGCTACTCGCTATTCGCTACTGATCGAGGAGAAACCCCATGGACACCCAGATGCTCATCGGCTCGAAATTCGAGAAGGGCACCGAAACCGAGGAGCCGATCCTCAATCCGAAGACCGGGGCGACCATCCTCAATCTGCCTGAAGCGAGCCCGGCGCAGATCGAGGCTGCTGTTACTGCCGCCGAACAAGCGTTCGTCAGTTGGTCGCGCACGACGCCGGCGCAGCGCTCCGGCTATCTCTTGAAGATCGCCGACCGCATTGAGGCGGAAGCGAAGGAGTTTGCCGCGCTCGAGGCGCTGAATTGCGGCAAGCCGATCAATGCCGTACTTAATGACGAGATCCCGGCGATCGTCGACTGCTATCGCTTCTTCGCCGGCGCGGTGCGCTCCATGCCCGGCCAGGTCGCCGGCGAATATCTGCCCGGCCACACCTCAATGGTCCGGCGCGATCCGATCGGCATCGTCGCCTCAATCGCGCCCTGGAACTATCCGCTGATGATGATGGCCTGGAAGCTGGCGCCGGCGATCGGCGGCGGCAACACCGTCGTCTTCAAGCCGTCGGAACAGACGCCGCTGACGACGCTGAAGCTGGCGAAGATACTGGCAGAAATCCTGCCCGAGGGCGTCGTCAACGTCGTGCTCGGCCGCGGCGACAGCGTCGGCAACACGCTGATCAATCATCCGAAGGTCAACATGATCTCGATCACCGGTGACGTCGCCACCGGCAAGAAGGTGCTGCAGGCGGCCGCCAAGTCGGTCAAGCGCACGCATCTCGAGCTCGGCGGCAAGGCGCCGGTCATCGTCTTCGACGATGCCGACCTCGGCGCCGTGGTCAACGGCCTGCGCGCCTTCGGCTATTACAATGCCGGCCAGGACTGCACCGCCGCCTGCCGCATCTATGCCGGCAGGAAGATCTACGACAAGCTGGTCGCCGACCTCTCCTCGGCGGTCTCGACCATCAAGTACAATTTGCCCGACGACACCGACAACGAGATCGGGCCGCTGATCTCGCGCCGCCAGCGCGACCGCGTGTCGAGCTTCGTCGAGCGCGCTTCGGAATTGAAGCACATCGAGATCACCACCGGCGGCAAGCCGGGCGATGGCTCCGGCTTCTACTACCAGCCGACGGTCGTCGCCGGCGCGCTGCAGGAAGACGAGATCGTGCGCCGCGAGGTCTTCGGCCCGGTCGTCTCCATCACCCGCTTCTCGGAGGTCGACGAAGCCGTGAACTGGGCGAACGACAGCGACTACGGTCTCGCCTCGTCGGTTTGGACCAAGGACATCTCGCGCGCCATGGCAACGGCCGCTCGCCTGCAATACGGCTGCACCTGGATCAACACCCACTTCATGCTGACCAACGAGATGCCGCATGGCGGCCTCAAGCAGTCCGGCTACGGCAAGGACATGTCGCTCTACGCGTTGGAGGATTACACCGCCGTTCGCCACGTGATGGTGGCGCACGGCTAGCGCTTTTACCTCTCCCCTTGTGGGAGAGGTCGGATTGCCCCGATTTGCTCTTCGCAAATCGGTTGGCAATCCGGGTGAGGGGTAAGCTTGACGCCAAGCTGGAACACCCCTCATCCGACCGGGCTTCGCTCGGCCACCTTCTCCCACAGGGAGAAGGAAGACGGAGGCAAGCATTCAACCAGGGAGGAAAACAACAATGCAACGCCGCCAGTTTCTGACATCCGCAGCCATCGCCGCCACGCTTCTTGCCGTGACGCCGTCCTTCGCCGGGGACACCGCGCAGTCGGTGGTCGAGGCCTATGTCGCAGCCTGGAATGCGCATGACTCGGCCAAGGCCGCCGGCTACTTCGCCGACGACGTCAGCTATTACGACGCTTCCGTCGGCAAGCCGGTGGCGGGCAGGGACGCCGCCAAGACCGGCGTCATCGACAACTTCCTCAAGGCCGTTCCCGATGCGGTCTGGACGATGAAGGGCAAGCCGTTGGTCGACGGCGACCGCGTCTCGTTCGAATGGGAGTTCTCCGGCACCAACACCGGCGCCTGGGGAGACGGCACGGCGGCGACCGGCAAGAAATTCTCCATCACCGGCGCCTCGATGTTTTCCATCAAGGACGGCAAGATCGCGACCCAGAGCGACTATTACGACGCGCTCGGCTTCTATAAGCAGCTCGGCCTGATGTAGTACGCGCAACGGTGTCCCCTTCTCCCCTTGTGGGAGAAGGTGGCTTGTCGCGAAGCGACAAGACGGATGAGGGGTGTTCCAGCTTGGCGCCAAGTCACCCCTCACCCGGATTGCCAACCGATTTGTGAAGGACAAATCGGGGCAATCCGACCTCTCCCACAAGGGGAGAGGCGGGTCACCCAGCCGCTACTCTACGATCCGGAGGATCTGCCAGACGCTGGTGCCCGACACGACATAGGGCTCCAACTCCTTGCCCCATTTGGCGTGCGCGTCGATCTTGGCGATCTTGGCGAAGAATTCCTCCAGCTGGGCCAGGCTCTCGACCTCGTGATGGGCCTCGACCGTCGCTTCTCGCGCGCCGACGGAACCGGTCATGAGCCGGAACTTCAGGTCGGCGAGGCCGACCTGCGAGCCGATCTCGCGTTCCCATTTACGCATCATGTCGATCACGGTCTGCTTGTGGCCGAACTTGGCGTCGATCTGCCATCTGGCGCTGAACATGTTGGTTCTCCTCCTTGATAGCGGTTGAGCCCGCGGTTGATCACTCGTCCCAGGCCTGCACGACCGTCTGGCGGGCGATGCGGCCGTTCCTCAGCTCCAGCATCGCCGCGCAGAACACTTTCGTGCCGTCCGGATAGGCGCAGGCCTGCGTGAAGGCGAGGCTGTCGCCCTCGGCGATGGTGGTGTCGACCTTGTGGGTCATCGCCCGACTGCAGATGTCGTCCCAGAAGGTGCTGATCGCCGCGCGGCCGCGGATTTCACGCGGCTTGCTCGGCGGATTGTTGCGGTCGATCACCCGCACAAGCGCATCGTCATTGTAGAAGCTCGACAGCAGCCTGCCGTCGCGGCTCTCGATCGCCTTCTTGATCGCGGCGCCGTCTACGACTTGTGTCTTGGTCGGCATTTTGATCTCCATGGCCCGTCTGACCGGGCGTTCGATTGAGAGCTGCCCGGCATAGCTGCCGGGCAGCCAGTTCCTCACTGCGACTTCGCCTTGGCGAACAGGTCGTCGGTCTGCTTCTTGAAGGTGGCGAGGTCGACCTGGCTGCCGTTGAGCATGGTCGACCAGTGGCGTACGATCGCCGCCATCGCCACGGCCTCCTTGATCTCCTCGTCGCTCGCGCCGTTGGCCTTGGCCGCCAACGTGTGGAAATAGATGCAGTACTGGCAGGGGATCTGCGAGGCGACCGCGAGGCCCATCAGCTCCTTGGTCTTGCCATCGAGGGCGGTCTTGGGATTGAGCTGCACGCCCTTGATCTCGGCCCAGGCGCCGGCAACGGCGACGTCCGGCAGCGTCTTGAACATGTCGGGCACCGAGCCGAGCGTGGCCTGGATGTCCTTGTAGGCGGCGGTGGCCGAAGCGTCTTCGGCCCGTGCCGAGGTGATGGCCAGCAATGCGCCTGCGGCAAATGCCAGCAATCCGATCTTGCGATTCAGTTTCAGCATTTCATCCTCCATTCGCAGTGCCGTCTCGGCGACATCGCCCGGCCTGCATGGGAAGAATTCGTACCGCTTCCAGCGCTCGAGCCGCTTCGCTCGAAAGCGCCATGGCTCTCATGGCCCTTCCGGGCCAGTCTGTCTGGCCGAAAAGGCCGCCGCCGCCGCCCGCGACGGCAGGTCGAGCTTGAGCAATATGTTGGCGACATGCCGCTTGACCGTGTGCTCGCTGAGCTTCAGCTCGGCGGCGATCGCCGCATTGCTCATGCCGTCCGCGATCAGGCTCACCACCTCGCTTTCCCGCGCCGTCAGTGCCGCCGGCTCCATGGCCCTGGGTTTGGGGCGGCAGGCCGGTTCCAGATGCTGTTCCGATGTTGCCTGGACGACCGGCAGCGGCTCGCCCAGCTCGTCGAGGCTGATGCGGCCGGCATCGACGAAACGCAGGCCGGAGCCTGTCGCCAGTTCGGCGACCAGCCGCGAAGCGAGGATATCGCCGCGTCCGGCATGGGTGGCGAGTTGCATCGTCACCCGCGCTGTCAGCCCGACCGGCTGGCCGCGCATTTCGATCTCGCCCACATGCACGCCTTGCGCGCTCGCCACGCCGATCTGCTGCGCCGCATCGCGAAGCGCCGCCGCGCAGCGTATGGCCCGCGCTGGCCCGTCGAAGCGCGAGACCATCAGCTCGCCATGCGTGCCGGCGACGCGCCCGCCATGGCGGCCGATCAGCAGCCGCCATGTTTCCTGGAAGCGCTGGCTGCGCTCGCTCCACATGCGGTCGCCGAGCTTGGCCGTGTCGTAGATGCGCGTCACCAGCAGCGCCGCGAGCACCCGCTCCGTGTCGGCCACCGCCGGCTGGCCGGTGAGGAATTCCTCGATGAGGTCGGCCACCCGGTCGACGTCCCCGGTCCAGATCGGATGGTCGCGCCCGGGTATCTCGACCAGCCGGGCACCATGGATCTTCCTGGCAAGGAAGCGGCTGGCCTCCGCGTCGACGCGCGCGTCGTTGCGGCGGTGGACGAGCAGCGTCGGCGCGTTGATTGCCGACAGGATGCCGCGCACATCGATCCCGGCATTCATGCGGGCCAGCGCCGCCGCGGCGGTCGGGCTGGCCGATAGCCGCTCGAAGCGTGCCCACCATTGGGAAAAATGCGTGTCGTCCACCCGGCCCGGCGCGAAATTGGGCAGGGTGGCGCCGGTGCCCCATGACGTCTCCGCCGTCTCTATGAAGGCTTCCAGACGCTCCGGCGGCATTACCCATTTGTGGAAATGCGCATAGCCGCCATAGAGCACGAGTGACCGCGTCCGCACCGGATAGGTGGCGGCGAACAGCATCGCCATCGGCGCGCCTTCCGAGGCGCCGAGGATCGCCGCGCGGCCGCTGCCGGCGGCGTCCATCACCGCGCGCACGTCGTCCATGCGGGTTTCGAGGCTGGGCAGATGATGGGGGTCGACGCGGTCGGAAAGCCCGGTGCCGCGCTTGTCGAACAGGATCAGCCGCGAGAAGGCCGAGAGCCGCTTCAAGAGGCGGCTGTAGCCTTCGTCCTCCCATTGCAGGTCGAGATTGGAGATGAAGCCCGGCACGAAGACGAGATCGAACGAACCCTGACCGACCACCTGGTAGGCGATCCGCACATCCCCGCTACGGGCGTACCTGGTCTCGATCGGCCTCACGCAACTGCCCCGCCGGCCAGACGATTTCCTGTCCGGAACCATAGCAGAACGCCGCCACGCGCGGCAGACAAACTTTAGAGAGCGGAAATTTAAGACCTATGGCGCCGATGGCGCGCGGCAGCTCCTATTTGTGCGGAGCAGTGGCCTCCGCTGGCCTGACATAGCCCAGGCTCTTGTCGGCCTGCTCCGGCGTCAGCGGGCGCTTGATCTTGGCCGAAGCGGCGATCACGAGGTCGTCGAAATCCTCCGGGTCGCCGTCCAGCAATTCGAAGAACTGCCGCCGCATCCTGGGCTCCCAGAACTTGTTGATGTGCTCGGCCACGCCGGTGATGCCTTCCTCGCGCGGCTTCGAATGGAAGAAGGTGGCGATCTGATTGGCCATGCGCACCAGCTTTTCCCTGGTGCTGGCGATGTGGTCTTCGTCATGCGACATGCTTGGCAACTCCGCAGGCCACCCGGTCGGGGTGGGTGAAAATATCGAAATCGTCGCCGCGCACCAGCGCCACCAGCGTCATGCCGGCAGCCTCCGCCGTGCGGATGGCGAGCGCCGTCGGCGCCGAAACGGCCATGATGATCGGGGAGCCGATCGCGGCGGTCTTCTGCACCATCTCGACCGACACGCGCGAGGTGACCACGACGGCGCCGCTCGCACCATCGATGCCGGCCTTCGCCAGCGCGCCGGCAAGCTTGTCCAGCGCGTTGTGGCGGCCGACATCCTCGCGCGCCATCACGATGCCCTTGCCGGGAACGTAGAAGCCGGCCGCGTGCACCGCGCCCGTCTCCGTGTGCAGCGGCTGCAGCTTCGACAGCAGCTTCACCGAACGGGTGACGTCCTCGGCCTCAAGCGTAAGCTTCGACGAACCGACCGCGTCGACCGAACGCATCGCTTCCTCGATGGATTCAATGCCGCACAGGCCGCAGCCGACAGGTCCGGCAAGGCGGCGTCGCCGCGCCTGGAAGCGCGTGTTGGCCTTGTCCTTCAGCTTGATCTGAATGTCGATGCCGGCGCCGAGATCCTCGACCTCGATCGCCTCGATCTCTGCCGGGTCGGCAACGATGCCTTCGGTCAGCGAGAAGCCGAGCGCGAAATCCTCGAAATCGGCGGGGCTCGCCATCATCACCGCATGCGTAGTGCCGGCATAGGAAAACGCCACCGGCGTCTCCTCCGGCACCATGCGGTTCGCAGCCGCAGTGCCGCCGGCGCGACGCGCGAGACGAGAGATCTGAGAGATAGGAGGGCGGGTCACGAGGCGCCACCCTCTGGCCTGCCGGCCATTTCGCTCAGGATATGTCGAAGGCCTCTTACTTCAATCGGCAACTGCTCTCCCAGGCCTTCCCCCACTCCGTCGCTGCTTCGCAGCGCCACCTCTCCCCCCTCCGGAGGGAGAGGAAAGGAGCCAACTGGAATCGCCGCACGCCTTTCCTCTCCCCCGTCGATCGGGGGAGAGCTGTCGAGCGAAGCTCGACGGAGTGGGGATCGATCAGCCGTCAAGATTGAAGCTCTTGCCTCGACACAACTACTCCGCCGCTTCCAGCGGGGCGATCCGCCGGCTCTGGCGGGCCTGCTCGTTATAGTCCTTCTGCCAGTCGGTCGGGCCATTGGACGGCGCTACCTGCACGGCGGTGACCTTGTATTCCGGACAGTTGGTCGCCCAGTCCGAGAAGTCGGTGGTGATCACATTCGCCTGCGTGTCCGGGTGGTGGAAGGTCGTGTAGACGACGCCGGGCGAGACGCGGTCGGTGATCAGGGCGCGCAGCGTCGTTTCGCCGGAGCGGCTCGCCAGCCGCACCCAGTCACCCTCGCGAATGCCACGGTTTTCGGCGTCGTGCGGATGGATCTCCAGCCGGTCCTCGGCATGCCACGCGACGTTCTCGGTGCGCCTGGTCTGCGCGCCGACATTGTACTGCGAGAGAATCCGCCCGGTGGTGAGCAGCAGCGGATAGCGCGGGCCGGTCCTCTCGTCCGTCGCCACATATTCGGTGCGGATGAACTTGCCCTTGCCGCGCACGAAGCCGTCGACATGCATGATCGGCGTGCCGAGCGGCGCCTTCTCGTTGCAGGGCCACTGCACCGAGCCGACGCGGTCGAGCAGATCGAAGGAAACGCCGGCGAAGCTCGGCGTCGTCTTGGCGATCTCGTCCATGATCTCAGACGGATGCGTGTAGTTCCAGTCGAGCCCGATGGCGCGGGCAAGCTCCTGTGTCGCTTCCCAGTCGGCGTAGCGCGCCTTCGGTTCCAGCACCTTGCGCACCATGTTGATGCGGCGCTCGGCATTGGTGAAGGTGCCGTCCTTCTCGAGGAAGGTCGAGCCCGGCAGGAAGACATGCGCGTAGTTCGCCGTCTCGTTGAGGAAGAGATCGTGCACGACGACGCATTCCATCGCGGCGAGGCCGGCGGCGACATGCTTGGTGTCCGGGTCGGACTGCAGGATGTCCTCGCCCTGGATGTAGATGCCCTTGAACGAGCCGTCGACGGCGGCATCGAGCATATTGGGAATACGCAGGCCCGGCTCTTCGTCCAGCTTCACGCCCCACAGACTTTCATAGATGTCGCGCACGGCTTCGCCGGAGATGTGGCGATAGCCTGGCAGTTCGTGCGGGAAGGAGCCCATGTCGCAGGAGCCCTGCACATTGTTCTGGCCGCGCAGCGGGTTCACGCCGACGCCCGGGCGGCCGATATTGCCGGTGGCCATGGCGAGGTTGGCGATGGCCATAACCGTGGTCGAGCCCTGGCTGTGCTCGGTGACGCCGAGGCCGTAATAGATCGCGCCGTTGCCGCCCTTGGCGTAGAGCCGCGCGGCGCCGCGGATAAGCTCCGGATCGACGCCCGAAAGCTTGCCGACGGTCTCCGGGCTGTTTTCCGGCAGGGCGACGAAGGACGCCCAGTCCTGGAACTCAGCCCAGTCGCAGCGCTCGCGGATGAAGGCTTCGTTGAAAAGACCCTCGGTGACGATGACATGCGCCAGCGCCGTCAGCACCGCCACGTTGGTGCCGGGCTTGAGCGGCAGGTGATAGTCCGCCTCGACATGCGCCGACTTCACCATCTCGGTACGGCGCGGATCGAGCACGATCAGCTTGGCGCCCTCGCGCAGCCGCTTCTTCAGCCGCGAGGCGAACACGGGATGGGCGGAAGCCGGGTTGGCGCCGATGATGACGGCGACGTCGGTGAACTCGACCGAGTCGAAATCCTGCGTGCCGGCCGAGGTGCCGTAGGTCTGGCCGAGGCCGTAGCCGGTCGGCGAATGGCAGACGCGCGCGCAGGTGTCGACATTGTTGTTGCGGAAGCCCTGCCGCACCAGCTTCTGAACGAGATAGGTCTCTTCGTTCGTGCAGCGCGAGGAGGTGATGCCGCCGATGGCGCTGCGTCCATATTGATACTGGAGGCGGCGGAATTCCTTGGCCGTATGAGCGATCGCCTCTTCCCACGTCACTTCGCGCCAGGGATCGGAGATCTTCTCGCGGATCATCGGCGACAGGATGCGGTCCTTGTGCGTGGCATAGCCATAGGCGAAACGGCCCTTCACGCAGGAATGGCCGTGGTTCGCCTTGCCGTCTTTGTAGGGCATCATGCGGATGACCTCGTCACCCTTCACTTCTGCCTTGAACGAGCAACCGACGCCGCAATAGGCGCAGGTGGTGACGGCCGAGCGCTCCGGCATGCCCTTTTCGAGCACCGTCTTCTCGCGCAACGCATCGGTCGGGCAGGCCTGCACGCAGGCGCCGCAGGAGACGCATTCCGAAGCGATGAAATCCTCATGCATGCCGGCGACCATGCGCGATTCGAAGCCGCGGCCCTCGATGGTCAGCGCGAAGGTGCCCTGCACCTCTTCGCAGGCGCGCACGCAACGCGAGCAGACGATGCACTGCGCCGGATCATAAGTGAAATAGGGGTTGGATTCGTCGCGGGCGATGTAGTCGACCGCCAGCGAGCCGTGGCCGGGCGCCACGCCGCCCTCTTCCTTGACGTGGTTGCGGCCTTCGACACCGTAACGGTTCTCGGTGAGACCGACAGACTTCGCCACCGCGTCGAACTCGCTGGCGCCGGTCCCGGCCTTCTCGTTCCATCCGGTCGGATGGTCGGAGACGTAAAGCTCCATGACGCCGCGACGGATCGCGTCGAGCCGCTCGGACTGCGTGCGCACCACCATGCCTTCGCCGACCGGCGTCGTGCAGGAGGCCGGCGTGCCGCCGCGTCCCTCGATCTCGACCAGGCAGACGCGGCAGGAACCGAAGGAGTCCAGCATGTCGGTGGCGCAAAGCTTCGGGATCTCGACCCCGCCTTCCATCGCCGCGCGCATGATCGAGGTGCCTTCCGGCACGGTGATGCTTTGCCCGTCGACCGTAAGCGTGACCTGCTTCGTCGCTTTCGACTCCGGCGTGCCGTAATCGATCTCTTCGATGAGCGTCGGGAAGTCGGCCTTGATGTTCATCTGCCAGCTCCTATTCGGCAGCCACGCGCGTCGGCGCCGGCTTGAAATCCTCGGGGAAATGCGTGATCGAGCTCATCACCGGGTAGGGCGTGAAGCCGCCCAGCGCGCAGAGCGATCCGAACTTCATCGTGTTGCAGAGGTCGGTGACCAGAGCGAGGTTCTTCTCTGCCTCGATGCCTGCCGCGACCTTGTCGAGAACCTCCATGCCGCGCGTCGAGCCGATGCGGCAGGGCGTGCACTTGCCGCAGCTCTCGATGGCGCAGAACTCCATGGCGAAGCGCGCCTGCTTCATCATGTCGGCCGTGTCGTCGAAAACGGTGATGCCGGCATGGCCGATCAGCCCGTCGCGCTTGGCGAATTCTTCGTAGTCGAAGGGCGTATCAAACAGTGCGCGCGGGAAATAAGCGCCGAGCGGGCCGCCGACCTGCACTGCCTTCACCGGGCGGCCCGAAGCCGTGCCGCCGCCGATCTCGTCGACGATCTCGCCCAGCGTCAGGCCGAACGCCGTCTCGAACAGGCCGCCATGCTTGACGTTGCCGGCGATCTGGATCGGGATCGTGCCGCGCGAGCGGCCCATGCCGAAATCCTTGTAGTAGGCGGCGCCCTTGTCCATGATGATCGGCACCGAGGCCAGGCTGATGACGTTGTTGATCACCGTCGGCTTGCCGAACAGGCCCTGGATCGCCGGCAGCGGCGGCTTGGCGCGCACCACGCCGCGCTTACCTTCCAGGCTGTTCAAGAGCGAGGTTTCCTCGCCGCAGACATAGGCGCCGGCGCCGACGCGGATTTCCATGTCGAAGGCATTGGGCGAGCCCAGCACATTGAGGCCGAGGACGCCCGCCTTGCGGGCGATCGCGACGGCCTTGTTCATCGTCGCCACCGCATGCGGATATTCCGAGCGGATATAGACGAAGCCCTTGGTCGCGCCGGTGGCGATGCCGGCGATCGCCATGCCTTCGATCAGCACGAAGGGATCGCCTTCCATGATCATGCGGTCGGCGAAGGTGGCGCTGTCGCCCTCGTCGGCGTTGCAGACGATGTATTTCTGCTCGGACGTCGTATCGAGCACCGTCTTCCACTTGATGCCGGTCGGGAAGCCGGCGCCGCCGCGGCCGCGCAAGCCGGACTCGGTCACCTGTTTCACGATGTCGGCCGGCGCCATGGCGACCGCATTCTCAAGGCCCTTCAGGCCGCCATGCGACTTGTAATTGTCGAGCGACAGCGGATCGATGACGCCGCAGCGGGCGAAGGTCAGCCGCGTCTGCTTGGCAAGGAAGGGGATCTTGTCGGGCGCGCCGAGCCAGCGCTTGTGATGGCCGCCCTTGAGGAAGCCGCTGTCGAACAGGCTCTTGACGTCCGATGGCTTCACCGGCCCGTAGGCGACGCGGCCCTCGGCGGTCGCCACCTCGACCATCGGCTCCAGGAAATAGGCGCCGCGCGAACCGTTGCGCACGATCTTGGCCTCGACGCCGCGCTCCTTGAGCTCCTTCTCGATCGCCTTGGCGACCTTTTCGGCGCCAAGCGCCAGCGCGCCGGAATCCGCGGGGATATAGATGCGCGGGATCATGAACGCACCTCCGCGACGATCTCTTCGATCTTCTCGTCGTCGAGCCGGCCGATCACCTCGCCGTCGAGCATCGCCGACGGCGAGCAGGCGCAAAGCCCGAGGCAGTAGACCGGCTCCAGTGTAACTGATCCGTCGCGGGCGGTCTCGTGGAAATCGATGCCGAGCAGCTGCTTGACCTTGGCGGCGACCGCCTCCGAACCCATCGACTGGCAGGCTTCCGCCTGGCAGAGCTTCAAGACATGCCGGCCGGCCGGCTGGGCGCGGAAATCGTGGTAGAAGCTGACGACGCCGTGCACTTCGGCCCTGGAAAGGTTCAGCCCGTCGGCAATGACCGGCAGCGCTGCCTGCGGCACATGGCCGAACTCTTCCTGGAGTTCATGGAGGATCGGCAGCAAGGGACCTTCGAGGCCCTTCAACTCGTTGACGATCGCCGCCGTGCGCGACGCGATCTCGGTACTTGCAGGCTGCATCGGCATGCAGCGCCCTCCCTGGTCGTGGCGGCCCAATATATGTCACCCCATCATATAGAGCGGTTTCGGGGCAACGACATGCACTGGGCGCAATATCGCTAAGTCCTTACGAAATCAGAGGAAACCCTCTAGATCAATAAAGCTGTCTCGTTGCTCGATAGAAAATTTCTATCGAGCTTGGTCAGCCCGCATTGTCTAGCCTAGCGATGGGCACGGAAATCGTCTGCCAGCGCCATCGCCTCGTCCAGCAGCGCCTGCACCAGCGGCGTGTGCGGCTCGCGCGGCGCCGCCACCAGCCCGACCGTGTGGCTGGCATCCGGCTCGACGATCGGAATGGCCCGGATCGGCTCTGAAAAGCCGAATGTTTCCGCGAGGTTGAGCGGCATGATCGACGACCATTTGCCGGTCCGGATGTGCGAGAACAAAACGATCATCGAGTTGGATTCTAGCGTCGGCCGCACCTGCACGCCGGCTTCCGCCAGATGCTGGTCGATGATGCGCCGGTTCTGCATGTCCGGGGTGAGCAGGCAGAGCGGCAGCTGACTGATCTCGGCCCACGTCACTTTGTCGCGGTCGGAATAGGGATTTCCGACCGCCGTGATCAGCTGGTAGCGCTCGTCATAGAGCGGCACGCTGGTCACCCGCCCGAGCGGCTCGTTGTCGAGATAGGTGATGCCGGCATCGATATCGAGATTGCCTAGTAGTGACAGCACCTCGATCGAGGTCCGCGACAGCACCGAAAAGGTGACGCCCGGATGCTTTTCGCGGAACGGCGTCGTCAGCCGCGCCACCATGGCGAGCGCCGTCGGGACGGCGGCGATACGGATGCGGCCGGACAGGCCGCGGCGCGCCGCCCGCATCTCCTCGCGCATGGCCCTTGAGTCGCCGACGATGCGGCGCGCCCACGCCAGCACCTGCCTGCCTTCCGGTGTCAGGCCCTGGAAGCGCGAGCCGCGCATCACGAGCATGACGCCGAGCTGCTCCTCGAGCTGCTTGATGCCGGCCGACAGTGTCGGCTGGGTGACGCCGCACACTTCGGCCGCGCGGCCGAAATGCTCTTCCTTGGCTAAGGCAATAAAGAATTCCAGCTTGTCGATCATCGGCGCAGGCTATCCAGCCCGGCAAGACTGCGCCAGATGGCTTATTTGCCCACCAGGTTCAGGATGTTGCCGTCGGGATCCTTGAACCAGGCGACCTTCATGCCGTGACCGACATGGATGTCGCCTTCGAGCGCCAGGCCGGGCATGTCGTAGTGCTCGAAGGTGACGCCCTTCGACCTTAGCGACTTGACCATCGGCTCGATCTGGTCGCCGACTGCCCAGGTTACCGCGGTCGCCTTGTTGGTCCCGGCGAATTGCGAATGATAGACGTTGATGAGCGTGTCGCCGCTTTTGTAGACGATCAGCTCGCCCTCCATATCGTCAACCTGGCTGAGGCCCAGCGTTCCCGCATAGAAGGCCTTTGCCTTTTCCAGGTCCTTGACCGCGAGATTGGCCGTTGCGTTGCTGTTTGCGAGCATGACGAGTCTCCTTTCTCTCTTGGCTGCACCCTGTTGGCTGCCGCACCGGAAGCCAGGAAAGGAAATAGAGTTGCGCTGGCCTCTGGCGACCGCAGCCTGTGCAATCGGGATGCATCTTTCTGGGGATGCATCTTTCTGGAAGACGAAGGGCGTCCGCGAAACCCGACACGCGCGTGCAAGTTTTTGCAGGCATGTCGCCGCATATGCCGTTCCGAAGCTTGGTTCTCTCCGGGAACTGCATTATCTGAACCGCAAACGCTTGGGAAAAAAGCTCATGCCCGTCAGTAAAGAAACCGTCATCGAGCGCCTGAAGACGGTCAATGGACCGGATTTCACCGGCAATATCGTCGACCTCGGCCTGGTCTCGGAGATTTTCATCGCCGACTCCAAGGTGTTCTTCTCGATAACCGTTCCCGCCGCCCGTGCGCAGGAGATGGAGCCGCTGCGCGCCGCCGCCGAGCGTGTGGTCAAGGAAATCCCTGGCGTCGTCAACGCCATCGTCGCGCTGACGGCGGAGAAGAAGGGCGGCGGCATGGAAGCGCCGGTTCGGCCGCGCCCGGCTCCGCAGGCAGCGCCGCCGCGGCCCGCGCCACAGGCCGCGCCGCAGCGTGCCGCCCCGCAGGCGCCTGCCTCACACAGCCACGGCAAGCGCGGCGTGCCCGGCATCGACGCGATCATCGCCGTCGCTTCCGGCAAGGGCGGCGTCGGCAAGTCGACGACCGCCGTCAACCTGGCCCTCGGGCTGGCCGCCAATGGATTGAACGTCGGCGTGCTCGATGCCGATATCTACGGGCCGTCGATGCCGAGGCTGCTCAACATCCATGGCCGGCCGCAGACGGTCGACGGCAAGGTCCTGAAGCCGATGCAGAATTACGGCCTGAAGGTCATGTCGATGGGCTTCCTCGTCGACGAGGAGACGCCGATGATCTGGCGTGGCCCGATGGTGATGTCGGCGCTCACCCAGATGCTGCGCGAGGTCGAGTGGGGACCGCTCGACGTGCTGGTGGTCGACATGCCGCCCGGCACCGGCGACGCCCAGCTCACCATGGCCCAGCAGGTGCCGCTTGCCGGCGCCGTCATCGTCTCGACCCCGCAGGATCTCGCGCTGATCGACGCTCGCAAGGGCCTGAACATGTTCAAAAAGGTCGATGTGCCGCTGCTCGGCATCGTCGAGAACATGAGCTATTTCCTCGCCCCCGACACCGGCAAGCGCTACGACATCTTCGGCCATGGCGGCGCGCGCCGCGAGGCCGAGCGCCTCGGCGTCACCTTCCTCGGCGAGGTGCCGCTCGAGATGGGCATCCGCGAAAGCTCGGACGCCGGCGCACCGGTGGTCGTGGCGAAGCCCGACAGCGCCGAGGCGAAAATCTATCGCGATATCGCTTCGAAGGTCTGGGATCGCGTCAATGAGGAACGCGGCGCAGCCGAAGCCGCCGTGCCGAGCATCGTGTTCGAGTAGCACGGATATCCCTTCCCTCAAGGGGGAGGGGTCAGCCGCCCACCTTCTCTCCAAACGTCGAGAAGAACTGCCCGGCCAGCTTCTTCGATGTCGATTCGATCAAACGGCTGCCGAGTTGTGCGATCTTGCCGCCGACGTCCGCCTTGGCTGCGTATTTCAGCACCGTCGTATCCGCGCCGTCGGCGGTCAGCGTCACGTCGGCGCCGCCCTTGGCGAAACCGGCGATGCCGCCCTTGCCTTCGCCCTGGATCGTGTAGGAATGCGGCGGCTTGAGGTTCTTCAACATGACCTCGCCATTGAATGTCGCCTTGATCGGCCCGATCTTCAGCACCACGGTCGCGGCCATCTCGGTGTCCGATTTCTTTTCCAGACTCTTGCAGCCGGGAATGGCCTCCTTGAGGATGTCCGGGTCGTTGAGGGCTTTCCACACTTTCGCGACGGGTGCGGCGATGCGCTCCTCGCCTTCGATCACCAAAGCCATCAAGACCTCCCGGATTGCTGACGTCGATTGGTCCTAGCGCGCGGCCCTTTCTCTGTCTATCGCACCAAAGTGCGGGTCTGCGGCGAGTCTGCCTCTTGCCTGCATGAGCGCGTTGTCATATCGATTTGTCATACAAATACGGAGACTACGATGGCAGGCGCCCCCACCAAGAAAAAGAAATTTCGCTCGCAAGAGTGGTTCGACAACCCCGACAATCCGGGCATGACGGCGCTCTATCTCGAGCGTTACCTCAATTACGGGCTGACCCGCGCCGAGCTGATGTCGGGCAAGCCGCTGATCGGTATCGCCCAGACCGGCTCCGACCTATCGCCCTGCAACCGGCACCATCTCGAGCTCGCCAAGCGCGTGCGCGAAGGCATCGTTTCGATGGGCGCCATCCCCTTCGAGTTCCCGTGCCATCCGATTCAGGAAACCGGCAAGCGCCCGACCGCGGCGCTTGACCGCAATCTCGCCTATCTCAGCCTTGTCGAGGTGCTCTACGGCTATCCGCTCGACGGCGTCGTGCTCACCATCGGCTGCGACAAGACCACCCCGGCGCTCCTGATGGCGGCGGCAACAGTCAACCTACCGGCGATCGCGCTTTCGGTCGGGCCGATGCTCAATGGCTGGCACAAGGGCAAGCGCACGGGCTCCGGCACGATCGTGTGGGAATCGCGCCAGCGGCTGTCGGCCGGCGAGATCGACTATGACGAGTTCATGGATATCGTCGCCTCCTCGGCGCCGTCGACCGGCTATTGCAACACCATGGGCACCGCCACCACCATGAACTCGCTGGCCGAGGCGCTTGGCATGCAGCTGCCGGGCTCGGCCGCCATCCCCGCGCCCTATCGCGAGCGCGGCCAGATCGCCTACGAAACCGGCAAGCGCATCGTCGAGATGGTGCATGAGGACCTGAAGCCGTCCGACATCATGACCCGCAAGGCCTTCGAGAACGCCATCGTCGTCAACTCGGCCATCGGCGGCTCGACCAATGCGCCGATCCACCTCAACGCGATTGCGCGCCATCTCGGCGTGCCGCTCGACAATGACGACTGGCAGAATGTCGGCCTCAAAGTGCCGCTGCTGGTGAACTTGCAGCCGACGGGCGAGTACTTGGGCGAGGACTATCACCATGCCGGCGGCGTGCCGGCGGTGGTGGCCGAGCTGATGAAAGGCGGCCTGTTGCCCCATCCCGATGCGATCACCGCCAACGGCAAGACCATGGGCGACAATTGCAAGGACGCCGTCAACGAGAACCCGGACGTGATCGCCAGCGTCGCCAAGCCGCTCAAGGCCAATGCCGGCTTCATCAACCTCAAGGGCAATCTGTTCGATTCCGCCATCATGAAGACCAGCGGCATCTCGCCCGAATTCCGCGAGCGCTATCTCTCCAACCCGAACGACCCGGAGGCCTTCGAAGGCAACGCCATGGTCTTCGACGGGCCGGAGGATTACCACGCCCGCATCGACGATCCGGCGCAAGGCATCGACGAGCACACGATCCTGTTCATGCGCGGCGCCGGCCCGGTCGGCTATCCGGGCGGCGCCGAGGTGGTCAACATGCAGCCGCCGGCCTACCTCATCAAGAAGGGCATCCATTCGCTGGCCTGCATCGGCGACGGCCGCCAGTCCGGCACGTCGGGCTCGCCGTCGATCCTCAACGCCTCGCCGGAGGCGGCAATCGGCGGCGGCCTTGCGCTGCTCAGGACAGGCGACCGCGTCCGCATCGACCTGAAGAAAGCCACGGCCAATATCCTCGTCAGCGACGAGGAGATCGCCAGGCGGAGGGCCGAGCTCGAAAGTAACGGCGGCTATCACTACCCCAAGCACCAGACGCCGTGGCAGGAGATCCAGCGCGGCATGGTCGACCAGTTCTCGGCCGGCATGGTGCTGAAGCCGGCGGTGAAGTACCAGGACGTCGCGCGCACCAGCGGCGTGCCGCGCGACAATCACTGAGCGTCATCGGTCTCATGAAAACACGGAATGCTGGCCGTCAGGCCAGCATTCCGGGTCAATTGCTATTGCTGCTCAAAGAACCTAAAGCGCGTCGCTTGAAACGTTTTCAGGGGCGACGCTTTAGGTCGGTGTTCCACCTGAGGATGGAGCGATAGCGGTGATACTGGACAGCCGCCCAGCTTTGCGGATGACCGGTGCCTGATACTGTTTCTTCATAGTGCCTTGCCCCCCTGGCGGCCAATTGCCCGTTGTCAAATCCGATTTGCCATGCAGATCGGTACGATATTACGCTTTACTGTTAGTTTCCGGTATTCCTGCACGAAATCAAGAGGCGGCTCACAGGCGCCCCCCCATGCGAGATTGATACTCGGCGATGGCACAGGCAGTATCCTGCGGGAAAGAACCCCTCGACATCGCCGTCGTCGGCGCGGGAATGGCCGGCCTGTTTCTCGCGTGGCGTTTGCTCTCGGAAACGCGGCCGGCAAAGGTTGCGGTCTTTGAAACCACGAGCCGCGTCGGTGGTCGCGCTTCGACGGTCTCTTTCCCGGGTGAGCCGGACTTCAGCATCGATCTCGGCGCCATGACGCTGATGCCGCAGCACCGACTGCTGCGGAACCTGTCTGCCGCTGTTGGCGTGACCGTGTCCGACCCGATTATCGCCACAGGGGCGAACCGGTTGCACCTGCGCGGCAAAAGCCTCTCCTACAGCCAGATTTCGCGCTTTGCTCCGCGTCGTCTGTTTCCCTACCAAGTATCGCGGCGCCTGCAGGCCAAGGGCCCGTCTCGCCTGCTTAGAAAAGCAGCCGCGAAAATCGTCCCCGGTTCCGAGACGTTTGGCAGCGATGAATGGAACAGAGCGGCAGGCTACATTTACCGCGGGCGCAAGCTCATCGATTGGTCGGCTTGGGAGGCCCTGTCGACGGTCCTTCGACCCGACGAATTGGCCTTCGCGGAGGATGCCGTAGGCTATTCGCTGTTGCTCCGCGGGCCCAATGCCGCGGAGACCTTCAGGCTCGCGCTTGGCGAGCTGAGCGGTGGCCTTTCCTACCTCGCTCCCGACGGCGGCTTCCAGCCGATCGCAGAGCGGATCGCCGAGCAGATCGTCAGTCTCGGCGGGGCCATCAGGACGAATCACACCGCCATCTCCGCAAGGAGATCGGCGCAGGGACTGGTGTTGTCGGTCGCCGGCGACGGCGAGACCTTCGAGGTCCAAGCCCGCAAGGTCGTGCTGGCGCTGCCGGCGCTGCCGCTGCGAATTTTGGTCGAAAACACGCAGTCGTTCCTCGGCAGAAGCGTGGCTGAAAAGATTGGCCGCGCGCAACCCTGGCCGATGCTGACGCTCGCCGCATGCTATCCCGCTGCGTGGTGGGAACGACAAGGCATCAAAGGTGGCCATAGCGTCACCGATCTGCCGGCCCGTCAGATCTGGCATTTTGCCCGCCCGACAGCCGTTGATGGTTCGGTCCGCCGCGGGGCCGTCGTTGCCTATTGTGACGGCCCGCACATCGACTATTGGAGGAAACTGCTGCCGCAGCTCGATCCCCACACTGGCTTCGCGCCGCTGCCGGAAGGACATCCGGCGCTCGAGGCTTTTCACGAACAGATGTTCGAAGTTTGCCGGCCGTCAGGTGCCCAGCCGGAGCCGACCGGCGGGTTTGCGCAGGATTGGGGTGCTTCGGCCTATGGCGGCGCATCTCACGTTTGGAGCCGCGGCACCGACATCGCGACTGTGGCGCCAGGCATCCGAACGCTCGCGCCCGACCTCCATATCTGCGGCGAGGCCTGGTCCAACAGCCATGGCTGGATCGAGGGTGCCCTGGAGAGTGCCGAAGATCTCCTGCAGCAGGAATTCGGCCTCAAAGCTTGGCTGGCCTGAACGGCAGTCGGCGAAAGGGCGCGCTACAAAAGCGTCGATGACCCCATATGAATGATGGACATCGGATTGAAAGGACCATCATGGCGAAACGGCGCTCTTCCCTTGGCTTCCTCGGCATGTTCGGCCGCTCCGGCGACCTGCGGCAGTTGGACGACGCCTTGCGCGCGGCCGACCTGCATCCCGCGCTGGTGCCGGAGGGCGTAAAACTCACCATCGTCAATTTGCTGAATGACCGCTGGCCGGATGAGCCGCCGCCGCAGGCCTATCAGTCGGTGGCGCAACTCTGCAGCTATTGCATCGCCGGGCCTGAAACTTTCGAGCAGGCCAATGGCAGGGAGCCGACGCTGGAAGCCGAGCGCCGCATCGAGGCGGCGCTCGAAGCCGGCGACAGCTTCGACGCGCAGATCGTACTGATGACGCTGCACGCAAAGCTGATCAACGCCGAGGTCGTCGAGCGCTACGGGTTGAGCGCAGAGTAGGATACGAGAGCGGAGAGATCAGCCGCCCATCTTGTTGCGCGGCAACTTGATCATCTCGCCGAAGCGGGCGCGCAGCTTGTCGTCGACGAGCCGCGACACATGCCGCGGGAAGCGCTCGGCAAGCACGCGCTTCTTCTCGGCGATCGCCCGCTGCAGGATGTCGGGTCGGCCCTTCTCGTTCCATTCCTTGGGCGAGAAGCGGTCGCCGACGGCGGGATAGAAATATTCGGTCTGCATCAGCTTCAGCGTCTGCTCGTTGCCGAGATAGTGGCCCGGCCCCTTGAGGCAGACATCGGAGATCGTGTCGATCGACAGTGCGTCGTCGGTCACCTCGATGCCGCGCACGCAGCGCAGGCAGTGGCCAAGCATGTCGTTATCGATGATCAGGCTTTCGAGGCAGAAGCCGAGCAGCGAGGCATGCATGCCGGCAGATTCATAAACCAGGTTGAGGCCGGAGAGCCCCGCCATCACATTGGTGATGCCCTTTTCGTAGCCGGACTGGATGTCGGGCAGTTTCGAATCCGTCATGCCTGCGGCCGAACCGCCCGGCAGGTCGTAATATTGCGCCATCTGCGCGCAGGCCGCGGTCAGCACCGACTGCTCGGCCGAGCCGCCGGACATGGCGCCGGTCCTGAGGTCGGAAACGAACGGCCAGGTGCCGAAAATCGCCGGATGGCCGGGCTTTATCGCGTTGACATAGACGAGGCCCATCAGCACTTCGGCCACCGCCTGCACGACCGCGCCGGCAATCGCGGCGGGGGCCGTGGCGCCGGCCTGGCCGGCGGACAGGAGAAGAATTGGAATGCCGCCCTCGACGCAGGCTTCGAGCACGCCGCAGGCGTCCTCGGCGAATTTCATCGGCGGCACCACGAAGCAGTTCGAGTTGGACACGAACGGCCGCGCCCTGAAATTCTCCTCGCCGCCGGCGATCGCATAGAGCATCTCCAGCGCCGGCTTGACGTTCTCGCGCACCGTGAACGAGGTGCCGACATGCTTCGACGTTCCCATCACGCAGGCATAGAGCGTGTTGAAGTCCATCTCGAGCGGATCGGGAATGTCGCGCGGCACCATGGTGCGCTGGAAGAAATGGATGTTGTCGAGCCCATCGACCAGTCGGGCGGCGTCGTAGATGTCTTGCAGCTGCGATTCGCGGTATTCGCGCTTCTCGACATCGACCAGATGCACTGCGGCACCCGCCGTGCCGTAATGCACGCGCTTGCCCTGGATCACCATATCGTGCTTGGGGTCCTGGCCGTGAAGCGTGAAGTGGCGCGCTGCCTTCTTGATCGTGTCGAGCACCAGCGCGCGCGGCAGGCGGATGCGCCCGTCGTCGCCATAGGTTGCGCCGGCCTTGGTCAGCGCCTCGATGCAGGAGGGGATGGCGTTGGCGAAGCCGACCGTTTCCAGAAGCGTCAGCACCGCCTCGTGGATGCGCTCGCGGTCATTCTGGCTCAATGGCCCGTAACTGCCGCCTTCGAGGCCTGGCCGCACCGGACGGATGTCGTCGGCTAAAGGCGCCGCCCGCATTGCGCGGCGCGCTTCGCGCCCGCCGGATCGCCGCGAACGCTGGTCCGACGACGCTTCCTGCTTCTCAAGAGCCACTGACATGGAAAGCACTCCACCTTTAGCTTTTCAGGGGCAGGGTGCGTGGCGGTTGGTCCACCATCGGCCTGCCTCGTCCCCTATAGGCCCGACTATGCCGCTGGCATTGGTACAGCCTATGAGCCAGCCTGTCCCGTCGAATATGCCAGGATGCTAAAGCAAGCAGGGTGCAAAACAAAAGGGAGCCGACTCGCGCCGGCTCCCATCTAAAAAATCTGTCCGCGGTCAGGCCGCCGCGGGCCGGCGTCCGGCTGCCGTGGCGAGTTCCCGGATGCCGGGCTCGATGTGCTGCAGTGAGATCGAAGAGATGCCCAACCGCATGAAACGAGAGGGCTTTTCGCTGCGGTCGAAGAACCGGTCGCCGGGTTCGATGATGACGCTTCGCGAGGCGGCTGCTTCCGCAAGCCCTCGTGAATCGGTGCCGCGCGGCCCTTCCAGCCAGAGCGATGTGCCGCCCGCCGAGTCGGTCGAACGCCACTCTGGCAGGAAAGCGGAAATCGCATGGACCAGACGCTTGCGCCGCTCATCGAAGGCGGCGGAGAGCCTGCGTACCAGCGCCTCGTGATGGCCGAGCGACAGGAACAGCGCCACCGCGCGCTGGTTGTTCGCCGGCGGGTGTCTCAGCATGAAGCGGCGCAGCGCGCGAAGCTCGGCGATCAGCCCGGCCGAGGCCACGATGTAGCCAAGCCGGAGACCCGGAGCCAGCGTCTTCGACATCGAGCCGACATAGATGACCCGGCCCGAGCGGTCGAGGCTCTTCAGCGCCTGCTGCGGTGCCTCGTCGAGAAGCTGGCTGTCATAGCCGTCTTCGATGATGATCTGATTGTTGCGATTGGCCCGCGCCAGAAGATCCTGCCGCCGCTCCGCCGACAGCGGCACCATCGTCGGGCAATGGTGGCTGGGGGTGACGAAGACGAAGCCGGAATCGCTGGGGATTGCCGAGGTCACGATGCCCGACTGGTCGACCGGAACCGGCTGGATATCGGCGCCGGCCAGCCGAAAGATCGAGCGGGCATCCGGATAGCCGGGGTCTTCCATCGCCACCTTCGAGCCCTTGGTCATCAGCAGCGAGGCGAGCATGTAGAGCGCGTTCTGCGCGCCCAGCGTCACGATGATCTCGTCCGGATTGGCGAAGATGCCGCGGCGCGGCAAAAGCCGGGCTTGGATCTGCTCGATCAGCAGCGGATCGTCGCGGTCCACCATGTCGGACGCCCAGTTGCGGATCTCCAGCACCGCGAGCGCCATGCGGTTGCACTCGCGCCATTCGGCGGTCGGGAACAGCGCCGGGTCGAACTGGCCGTAGACGAACGGATAGGAGGACTTGATCCAGTTGTCGTGCTTGGCCGGCGGCGGCATGTCGCTGGCGGCGATCTGCCGGCGTGCCTTCCAGTCGATCTCGTTCTGCTGGTCGGGCGCCTTCTGGTGCGGCTTGGCGGGAGTGGCCAGCACGTCAGGGTTGACGAAATGGCCGCGCCGCTCGCGTGCCACCAGGAAGCCCTGGTCGACCAACTGCTGGAAGGCAAGCACCACCGTGCCGCGGGCAACCCCAAGTTTTTCCGCCAGAATTCGGCAGGACGGCAGCGGCATCGAAGCGGCGATTTGGCGGTCGAGGATGGCTGCGACGATCGCCTGGCGGATCTGAGCCTGGAGGGTTTGTCCGGATTCGGCCGAAATCCGGAACAGGCCGGACCATATGGCCGTGTCATTGCGCTGTGGCATGGGAAATCTTCCTCGGATGGCCAGCTGTTTTCACTTGGCTGGACCAGTCAAGTGTAGGGGTGGCACAAGGGGTTGCGCCAATCAATTTTTCTGATCGCTGGGATTTATGCCAGTGATCCATTGGTCATGAAGTGATCCATTGGTCACGAAGTGATCCATTGGTCATGAAAGTGATCCATTGGTCACGAAACTGTATTGCAACGCATCATCAAAGCGTGATGCGCTGCGGCATCGCCGCGCTTGAATAAATCGAAATCGGCTCAATAGAATGACGCGCCGACACGCGCCGGAAACATCCGGCTTGTTAAAATAGTCTAAAAACCCGCCAGGAGCCCGCCAGTGGATCAGTCAGCCTTCGACAAGCAGGTCACCGCTCTGCGTGAGCAGCGCGCGGCCACAAAGGGCACAATGCGCGACGCCTTCGCCGCCGATCCCAAGCGTTTCGAAAGGTTTTCCGCCACCGATGGCGATCTTCTGCTCGACTGGTCGAAATGCGCGGTCGACGCTGACACGATGGCGATGCTGGAGAAGCTTGCGGGCGCCGCCGATCTCGCGGGACGTCGCGCCGCGATGTTCGAAGGCAAGAAGATCAACATCACCGAAGACCGCGCCGTGCTGCACACGGCGCTGCGCAACCTGACCGGCAAGAGCGTCGTGGTCGATGGCCAGGACACCAAGGCCGAGGTGATTGCGGTGCTCGATGCCATGGGCGCCTTCGCCGAGGCCATTCGCTCGGGCAAGGCCGCCGGCGCCACCGGCAAGAAGATCACCGATATCGTCAATATCGGCATCGGCGGCTCGGACCTCGGACCGGCAATGGTCACGGTGGCGCTGGCGCCCTACCACGACGGGCCGCGCGCGCATTATGTCTCCAATGTCGACGGCGCCCACATCCACGACACGCTGAAGGGGCTTTCGCCCGAAACGACGCTGTTCATCATCGCCTCCAAGACCTTCACCACGGTCGAGACGATGACCAATGCCGAAACGGCGCGCAAATGGGTGGAGAAGGCGCTGGGCAAGGAGGCGATCGGCAAGCATTTCGCCGCCGTCTCGACCGCGCTCGACCTGGTGGCGAAGTTCGGCATCGCCTCCGACCGTGTCTTCGGTTTCTGGGACTGGGTCGGCGGCCGCTACTCGGTCTGGAGCGCCATCGGCCTGCCGGTGATGGTCGCCATCGGCCCGCGCAACTTCCGCGCCTTCCTCGACGGCGCGCATGAGATGGACGAGCATTTCCGCTCGGCGCCACTGCAGAAGAACCTGCCGGCGCTTTTGGGGTTGATCGGCTGGTGGCACCGGGTGGTTTGCAAATATCCGGCGCGCGCCGTCATTCCTTATGACCAGCGCCTCTCGCGCCTGCCGGCCTATCTGCAGCAGCTCGATATGGAATCGAACGGCAAGAGTGTCACGTTGGATGGCGGCGCGGTCACCACGCCGACCGGCCCGCTGGTCTGGGGCGAGCCCGGCACCAACGGCCAGCATGCTTTCTTCCAGCTTCTGCACCAGGGCACCGATTTTATCCCGGTTGAGTTTCTCGCCGCCGCCGTCAGCCACGAGCCCGAGTTGAAGAACCACCACGACCTCCTGCTTGCCAACTGCCTGGCACAGTCGGAGGCTTTCATGAAGGGCCGCACGCTGGAAGAGGCGCGCGCGCAGATGCTGGCCAAGGGCATGAAGCCCGCCGATGTCGACCGCATTGCGCCGCACCGCGTCTTTTCGGGCAACCGTCCCTCGCTCACCATCCTCTATCGCAAGCTCGATCCGCGCACGCTCGGTCGTCTGATCGCGCTCTACGAGCACCGCGTCTTCGTCGAAGGCACGTTGTTCAACATCAACTCGTTCGACCAGTGGGGTGTCGAACTGGGCAAGGAATTGGCGACCGGCCTGCTGCCTGTCGTGGAAGGCAAGGAGACTGCCGCAAACCGCGACGCCTCGACTGCCGGACTGGTGGGACATATCCACCAATTGCGCAGCGCGGAGTAAAAGGATTTGGCAGATATCAAGGGCATTCTGTTCGACAAGGACGGCACGCTTGTCGACTTCAACGCAACCTGGCTCGGCATTGCCGACTTCATGGCCATGGACGCCGCCGAGGGCGATCGCTGGAAGGCGGACAGGTTGCTCGCCGCGGCCGGTTTCGATTTCGCCAGCAAGCGCTTCAAGCCCGATTCGATCTTTGCCTCCGGCTCGAACATGGATGTCGTCGAGCTCTGGTTCCCGCGCCTGTCGGACGAGGACCAGATGCTGGCCGTCTCCCGCTTCAACGAGATCACCTCGGTGCAGGGCTCGTCGATGGCGGTCGCACTTCCCGGCATCGTCGAGTCGCTGCGGGCCCTGCACAAGCGATCCTTCCGGCTGGGCGTCGCCACCAACGATTCCACCAGCGGCGCCGAGAAGACGCTCGCCACGCTCGGTGTCGCGCAGCTCTTCGACGCCGCCTTCGGCTATGATGCGGTGGCGAACCCGAAGCCGGCGCCCGATACCGTCGTCGCGTTCTGCGACCTGACCGGGCTGAAGCCCAGCGAGATCGCCATGGTCGGCGACAATCGCCACGATCTCGAAATGGCGCGCGCCGGCGGCTGCGGACTGGCGATCGGCGTGCTTTCCGGCACCGGCACGCGCGACTCGCTATCGCCGATGGCCGACGTCATCCTGGACTCGGTCGCCGACCTGCCGGACTTTCTCGCCGCGCGGGTGAGCGTGCCGGCAGGCTAATCAGCAGCCGCCGCGACGAACTGAAACACCCCGCTCGGTTTCGGCGCGCCGCCGCCGTTTCCGCCAACATCAGGCACCTGATACTCGCCAAGCAGCCGAAGCCGCGACCCGGGCAGCCAGGCGCGGCCCGGATCGCCGACCAGCACCTCGATGCCGGCGGCGAGGCAGCGGTCGAGGAAGGGGATGACCCGTCGCGCAACCGCCTGCCCGTAGAAAACATCGCCGGCGAGCACTAGGTCGACGACAGGCGGCGGACCGGCGGTGACATCCTCGCCGATTATGGCGATGGCGGCGCCGTTGGCCGCCGCGTTGAGGCCGAGCGCGACGACGCCGTTGCGGTCGATTTCCGCCGCGATCACCTCGCTTGCCCCGGCCAGTGCCGCGGCGATGCCGACAAGGCCGGAACCGGCGCCGAGGTCGAGCACGCGGCGGCCGGCAACGGGCGAGGGCCGGTCGAGAATGTAGCGCGCCAGCACTGCCCCGCCCGCCCAGGCATAGGCCCAGTAGGGCGGCTGCGGCTCGGCCGTGCCCTCGTCGGCGCCATCATCCGGTTCGAGCAGCCGTCTCAGCCCGCTGCCGGGATGGGCTGTATAGAGGCGGATTTCGGGCAGCGACGGCACCGGCAAAAGCCGCATGTTCGCCTTGATGAATTCCGCCGGATCGAGGCCGCCGCGACGCTCTGGCGTCAGGCAGGCAACATTTTCGCTCAAGTCTACTCCCGCAATGCGCGCCGCAGGATCTTGCCGACCGGCGTCTTCGGCAGCTCGGTGCGGAATTCGATGTATCTCGGCCGTTTGTAGCCGGTGAGGTTCTCCCGGCAATAAGCGGTCAGCGTCTCGACGGTGAGGGCCGGGTCCTTCCTGACCACGAACAGCTTGGGCACCTCGCCGGAATGCTCGTCCGGAACGCCGATCGCCGCCACCTCGAGCACGCCGGGATGCTGCGCCACGACCTCTTCCAGCTCGTTCGGATAGACGTTGAAGCCGGAGACGAGGATCATGTCCTTCTTGCGGTCGACGATCTTGGTGTAGCCGCGTTCGTCCATGAAGCCCATGTCGCCCGACTTGAAGAACCCGTCCTTGGTCATCACCTTGGCGGTCTCGTCCGGCCGGTTCCAGTAGCCGGCCATCACCTGCGGCCCGCGGATGCAGATCTCGCCCACTTCGCCGAGCGGCACGTTGTTGCCGTCGTCGTCGCGGATGGCGATCTCGGTCGAAGGCAGCGGCAGGCCGATCGTGCCGGTGAATTCGCTGGAGCTGAATTTGTTGGCGGTCGCCACCGGCGAGGTTTCGGAAAGCCCGTAGCCTTCGCTCACCGGGCAGCCGGTCAGCGCCTTCCAGCGTTCGGCCACGCCCTTCTGCACCGCCATGCCGCCGCCAAGCGTCAGGATCAACGGCCTGAAGTCGAGCTTGCGGAAGTCCTCATTGTTGAGCAGCGCGTTGAACAGCGTGTTGAGGCCCGGGAAGATGTGGGCCGGATATTTCTGCAGCTCCTTGACGAAGCCCGGAATGTCGCGCGGGTTCGGGATGAGCACATTCTGCGCGCCCTGCTGCATGCCCATCAGCGCGTTCACCGTCAGCGCGAAGATATGGTAGAGCGGCAGCGCGCATATGAAGTTGAGATGCGCGGGCTTCGGCTTGATCGTATAGGCGTCCTCCACCCACAGCGAATTCTGCGCCACGTTGGACAAGACGTTCCGGTGCAGCAGCGTCGCGCCTTTCGACACGCCGGTTGTGCCGCCGGTATATTGCAGGAAGGCGATATCGTCGCCCGAGACCGTTGCCGGTCTGAAGGCGATCGCCGCGCCGGCCTTCAGCGCAGCATTGAATTTGACGTGGCCGGGCAGCGACCAGGCGGGAACCATCTTCTTCACCCGCCGCACGACGAGGTTGACGATCGCGCCTTTCAGGCCGCCCAGCATGTCGCCCATCGCCGCCACCACCACATGCCTGACCGGCGTCCGGGCGATCACCGCCTGCAGCGTGGTGGCGAAGTTTTCCAGGATGACGATGGCCTGCGCACCGGAATCCTTGAGCTGATGCTCGAGCTCGCGCGGCGTGTAGAGCGGGTTGACGTTCACCACCGTGAAGCCGGCGCGAAGCACGGCCATCATCGCCACCGGATATTGCAAAACGTTCGGCATCATCAGCGCCACGCGCGCGCCCTTCTCCAGGCCTTTCGACTGCAGATAGGCACCGAAGGCCGCCGAAAGCCGCTCGAGCTCGGCGTAGGAGATCGACTTGTCCATGCATACATAGGCGGGCTGGCCGGAGAACTGCTTGCAGGCGCCGACGAGGAAATCGCCGATCGAATTGTAGGAGAGCGGACCGATCTTGGCCGGCATGTTCTTCGGATAGTTTTTCAGCCACGGCTTTTCCGGCAATCCGGCGGTGAGCTCGGTGATCGCCTTCGGCAACCGCTTGGCCTGCGTCGAGGCCGGCTTCGCGGCCGCAGGCTTGTCGGTGTTTGCGGTTGCAGCCTTGGCGGCGGATCCGGGATTCGTGTTTTTTGGAGCGGCAGCTGGCTTCGCAGCGGCCTTCGGCTTGGAGGCGGCCTTTGCAGGTGACGGCGTCTTGGCGGGTGAAGAAGCCTTGGCGGATGAAGCGGCCTTGGCAGGGGAAGCGGTCTTGGAAGGTGAAGCCTTGGGCGCGACCGCCTTGCCGGTCGCGGCCTTGGCTCTTGCCTTCGCCGGGGGCGTCGTCTTCGCTGCTTTTGCCACCAAATCCCTCCCTGGTGTCCCTGGTCTTGCTGTCTCGCGCCGCGTCCCTTCCGATATAGGAAGCGTCCTCCGCTGCCGCCGATCGCGGATTCCCAAGAAATCCCGCCTGACACCTATGTATTGCCTCTATCGGCGGCGGTGCAAGTCTTGCCCCAGCGGCAGCGGCGGAAAGATTTGCCGCGGAAATCTCTTCTCCCGACCGCTCCCGGAAGCGTGTGCCGGCGAGGACCAGGATCGCAAGAAGGGTGCCCTTCGCTCCAATTTCGGGAGGCGGCCAATCAATAAAAAAATGCGGTCGTTAACAATGTCGTGATCGAAAAATTCTGCTAATTTTTTCCACCTTTTGAGGAGAATTCGGATTCTTTTCCTGCTTACCGTGGGGTACGCAAACGGGGTGTTCCAAAGCCCGAAAAACGGTGCTTATATGCGCGCTTCGCGAGCCTGATAGAGGGGCTTGGAAGAACATCAGGGAGTGCTCAATGAAAAAGACAATGACTTTTGCAGCCGCGTTGCTGGCTGCAAGCGTCCTCGGCGGGATGGCCAATGCAAAGACGCTTGTTTATTGCTCGGAAGCGTCGCCGGCCAATTTCGATCCGGGTACGACGACGGGCGGTAACGACTTCGACGCCTCGTCGCGCACGGTCTATTCGCGCCTGGTCGAGTTCAAGCATGGCGGCACCGAGATCGAGCCCGGCCTCGCCGACAAATGGGAAATCTCCGACGACGGCCTGGTCTATACTTTCCACCTGCATCCGGGCGTGAAGTTCCAGACCACCGACTATTTCAAGCCGACCCGCGACCTCAACGCGGATGACGTGATCTTCTCCTTCGACCGTCAGTTCAACAAGCAGAATCCGTGGAACGGTGACAAATATCTGCCGAACCTGACCTGGGACTACTATACCGGCATGGACATGCCGAAATACGTCGCCAAATGGGAAAAGGTCGACGACCTCACCGTCAAGCTGACGCTGACCGAGCCGAACGCGCCGATGCTGGCCAACCTCGGCATGGACTTCGCCTCGATCGTCTCGAAGGAATATGCGGACCAGCTCGAGAAGTCCGGCAAGATGGCCGACTTCTCGACCAAGCCGATCGGCACCGGCCCGTTCCAGTTCGTCGATTATCAGCTGGATTCAGTCATCCGCTATGCGGCGAACCCGGACTACTTCAAGGGCAAGGAGAAGATCGACGATCTCGTCTTCGCCATCACGCCCGACGCGACCGCTCGTACCCAGAAGGTGCTGGCCGGCGAATGCGATGTGGCTCCCTATCCGAATCCGGCGGACCTCGCCACCATCAAGGGCAACAAGGACGTGACCTTGATGGATCAGGCCGGCCTCAACATCGGCTATATGAGCTACAACACGACGATCCCGCCACTCGACAAGCCCGAGGTTCGTCATGCGCTCAACCAGGCGATCGACCGGGAAGCGCTGATCAAGGCGCTGTTCCAGGATGCCGGCGCCACGCCGGCCCAGAACCTGATCCCGCCGACCATGTGGTCGTGGAACAAGGACGTGAAGTTCGATTCCTATGATCCGGATGCGGCCAAGAAAGTGCTGGCCGATGCCGGGCTGAAGGAAATCCAGCTCTGGGCCTCCGACCGCGTTCGTCCGTACAACCCGAACTTCCAGCGTGCGGCTGAGCTGATCCAGGCCGACTGGGCCAAGGTCGGCGTCAAGGCGGAGATCGTCAACTACGAGTGGACCAAGTATCGCGCGGAGGGCAAGAAGAAGGATCGTCCAGGCGCGTTCCAGGTCGGCTGGACCGGCGACAATGGCGATCCGGACAACTTCTTCGCCACCCTCTTCGCCTGCTCCGCCATCGGTGTCTCGAACTACTCTAGCTGGTGCGACAAGGACTTCGAGGATCTGATCCAGAAGGCCAAGAAGACCAGCGACCAGGGTGAGCGCACCAAGCTGTACGAACAGGCGCAGGTGATCTTCCAGAAGCAGGCCCCTGCCTTCCTGCTGGCCCACAGCCAGGTCTACTCGGTCGTTCGCAACAACGTCAGCGGCTACAAGATGGACCCGCTCGGCATTCATCGCTTCGACGGCGTTGACAAGGCCGAATAATATTGCGAACGGGGCGGCGCAATTTTAGCGCCGCCCCATTCCATTCGACGATGCTCCGATATCTTCTCAATAAATTCGCCCTCCTGATCCCGACCCTGGTCGGCATCACCATCTGCGCCTTCGCCTTCGTCCGGCTGCTGCCCGGCGATCCGATCCTGGCCATGGCCGGCGAGCATGGCGTATCGCCGGCGCGCTACGAAGAGCTCAAGGAACAGTTCGGCTATAATCTGCCGATCTGGGAGCAGTATGCGCGCTATGTCGGCGAGGTTGCCACAGGCGATTTCGGCGTTTCCATCTCGTCCAAGCGCCCGGTGATGGAAGAGTTCAAGACGCTCTTCCCGGCGACGCTGGAACTCTCCTTCTTCGCCATGATCTTCGCCATGGTGATCGGCATCCCGGCCGGCATATTCGCGGCCGTCAAGCGCGGTTCCTGGTTCGACCAGTCGCTGATGGGGACAGCCCTCGTCGGCTATTCCATGCCGATCTTCTGGTGGGGTCTGCTGCTCATCATCTTCTTTTCCGGCTACCTCGGCTGGACGCCGGTTTCCGGCCGCATCGGCCTGCAATTCTTCTTCAAGCCGATCACCGGCTTCATGACCATCGACAGTCTCCTCTACGGCAAGTGGGATGCGTTTCGTTCGGCGCTCAGCCATCTCGTCCTGCCCGCGATCGTGCTCGGCACCATTCCGCTGGCGGTGATCGCGCGCCAGACGCGCTCGGCCATGCTCGAGGTGTTGGGCGAGGACTATGTCCGCACCGCGCGCGCCAAGGGGCTTTCGGCCGCCCGCGTCATCGGCGTGCACGCTTTGCGCAACGCGCTTATCCCGGTCGTCACCACCATCGGCCTGCAGGTCGGCACGCTGCTTGCCGGCGCCATCCTCACCGAAACCATCTTCGCCTGGCCGGGCATCGGCAAGTGGATGGTCGATTCCATCTTCAAGCGCGACTATGTCGTCGTGCAGTCAGGTCTGCTTTTGATCGCCCTCATCGTCATGGCCGTGAACCTCATCGTCGACGTGCTCTACGCCGTCATCAACCCGCGCATCAGGGCGGCGTGATGAGCCAGTCGACCGAAATCGCCCCTATGGCCGCGGGCAGCCCGGACCGGCTGACCGGCTTCAAGACCTTCTGGCATTATTTCTCGGTCAACCGCGGCGCCGTCATCGGCTTGGTGGTCTTCATCCTTTTGGTGCTGGCGGCACTCTTTGCGCCGCTGCTCGCGCCCTATGCGCCCGACATCCAGGACAAGACCGCGTTCCTCAGGCCGCCGGCCTGGCAGACGGGCGGCAGCACTCAATATCTGCTCGGCACCGATCCGGTCGGCCGCGACATCCTCTCGCGCCTGCTCTACGGCGCGCGCTTCTCGCTGCTCATCGGCGCGGTCGTGGTCACGCTGGCCCTCACCGGCGGCATCACGCTCGGCCTGCTGGCGGGCTATTTCCGCGGCTGGGTCGATGTCGCGATCATGCGCGTCATGGACCTGATCCTCGCTTTCCCGTCGCTGCTTCTGGCGCTGGTGCTGGTCACCATCCTCGGCCCCGGCCTGTTCAACGCGATGCTGGCGATCTCGCTCGTGCTGCAGCCGCATTTCGCGCGGCTGGTGCGCGCTGCCGTGATGGCTGAGAAGAGCCGCGAGTATGTCGTGGCGGCGAAGGTCGCCGGCGCGGGCCATCTGCGGCTGATGCTCAAGACCATCCTGCCGAACTGCCTGGCGCCGCTGATCGTCCAGGGCACGCTGTCCTTCTCGAACGCCATCCTGGAAGCCGCCGCACTTGGCTTCCTTGGCCTTGGCGCGCAGCCGCCGACGCCGGAATGGGGCACCATGCTCGCCTCGGCGCGCGAATTCATCCTGCGCGCCTGGTGGGTGGTGACATTCCCGGGTCTTGCCATCCTGATCACCGTGCTTGCCATCAATCTGATCGGCGATGGCCTGCGCGATGCCCTCGATCCGAAGCTCAGGAGGTCGTAATGGCATTGCTCGACATCAAGAACCTCGTCGTCGAATTCCAGACCGCGTCCGGCCCGTTCCGCGCCGTCGACGGCGTCTCGCTCCATGTCGACGAGCGCGAGGTGCTGGCCATCGTCGGCGAATCCGGCTCCGGCAAGTCGGTGTCGATGCTGGCGGTGATGGGCCTTCTGCCCTGGACGGCGACCGTCACCGCCGACCGCATGACATTTGGCGGCCGCGATCTCTTGAAGATCAGCCCGGCAGAGCGCCGCAAGATCATCGGCAAGGACATTGCCATGATCTTCCAGGAGCCGATCGCCAGCCTCAATCCGTGCTTCACCGTCGGCTTCCAGATCGAGGAAGTGCTGCGCTTCCATCTCGGCATGGACCGTGCGCAGCGCCGGGCCCGCGCCATCGAGCTCTTGAAGCAGGTCGGCATTCCCGAGCCCGCCGAGCGGCTGAACTCCTTCCCGCACCAGATGTCGGGCGGCCAATGCCAGCGCGTCATGATCGCGATGGCGATCGCCTGCAATCCAAAGCTGCTCATCGCCGACGAGCCGACCACCGCGCTCGACGTCACCATCCAGAAGCAGATCCTCGATCTCCTGGTTTCGCTGCAGGCCAAATACGGCATGGGCCTGATCATGATCACCCACAATATGGGCGTGGTGGCGGAGACCGCCGACCGCGTCATCGTCCAGTACAAGGGCCGCAAGATGGAAGAGGCCGACGTCTTGTCGCTGTTCGAGAGCCCGAAAAGCAACTACACGCGCGCGCTGCTCTCGGCGCTGCCGGACAACGCCGTCGGCGACCGGCTGCCGACCGTCTCCGACATGCTGTTCGAGCCGGCGCCCCCAGTAGCTGGGGCATGACCGGAGCAGGCGCATGACCAAAGTCGTCGAAGGCAAGAACATCAAACGTGACTATCATGTCGGCGGCGGGCTGTTCCGTGGCGCGCGCACCGTGCATGCGGTGAAGGGCGTCTCCTTCAGCGTCGAGAAGGGCAAGACCCTGGCCATCGTCGGCGAGAGCGGTTGCGGCAAGTCAACCCTCGCCCGCATCATCACGCTGATCGATCCGGCGACGGCGGGTGAGCTCTTCATCGACGGCAACAAGGTCGACATCGCCAGGGACGGACTGACCAAGGAGATGCGCCGCAAGGTGCAGATCGTCTTCCAGAACCCCTACGGGTCGCTCAACCCGCGCCAGAAGATCGGCGACGTGCTCGGCGAGCCGCTGCTCATCAACACCGACAAGCCGGCCGAGGAGCGCCGCGACCTGGCGATGAAGATGCTGAAGAAGGTCGGTTTGGGGCCGGAGCATTATAACCGCTACCCGCATATGTTCTCGGGCGGGCAGCGCCAGCGCATCGCCATTGCCCGCGCCCTGATGCTGAACCCGAGCCTGCTGGTGCTGGACGAGCCGGTCTCCGCGCTCGACCTTTCGGTGCAGGCGCAGGTGCTCAACCTGCTTGCCGACCTGCAGGACGAATTCCAGCTGACCTATGTCTTCATCAGCCACGACCTCTCGGTGGTGCGCTACATCGCCGACGACGTGATGGTGATGTATTTCGGCGAAGCGGTCGAATACGGCCCGCGCGACGAGGTCTTCTCCGACCCCAAGCACGCCTACACCAAGACGCTGTTCGCCGCGACGCCGCGCGCCGATGTGGCGAGCATCAAGGCGCGGCTGGCGAAAAAGGCGGCTTAGAGTAAAAACCCAACTATTCTGAAAGACCGAGTTTTACCAAAGGCGACTTACGTCTGCCAAGGCGGTCGCTTTGCGCCTGATATCGGCCGTTGAGGTCAGCGTTACCGTTGCCCGAAACCAGACATTGCCGGCGACCACGCTGGAGGTCGCGGTCGCGCCCGCAAAAGAGGGCCGCGCAACCGCTTATTTGGGTACCGCCATGGCGAAGCCGACCCGGATGCGTTCGGCATCGGCGGGATCCCGGAATGGCAGCCGCCCGACATGCTCCGAGATGCGATAGTTCGGATTTATCTCTTTCAGTTCCGCCCAAACACACCGCGCCTCGTCGACTTCGCCGAGGTGACCAAGGGCGGCAATGAGAAACCCGCGCGACAGGTCGGTCTTGGGCGAGAGGCGGATCCGCTCACGGAAGGCCTCGACAGCCTTCTGGTATTGGCCGGCGATGAGATAGGCGGAGCCGATGAACTGCCAGGTCAAGTGCCCCACCAGCGGATCGAGGCGCAGCGCGTGCTCCAGATCCGGAATCGCCTCCAGGGGCGCGCCGTTGTAGATGTTGCCCACCCCGCGCATGCGGAGCGCCAACGCGAAGTTGGGGTTGAGCGCCAGCGCCTTCTCCACTTCTTCGCGATGACCGGCCAGATCCTTCTCCCAGAACTTCACGATCGCGGCTACAGAGTGCGCATAGGGCAGGGTGGGGTCCTTCTCGAGCGCCAGCCTGCTGTAGTGGCCCGATAGTTGTTGGCTGTCGGTGCGCCCGCTCCAGTGGTTCTGGAAGTCGTGGTTGTAGGCGTGGGCCAAACCAGCATATGGTTCGGCATAGTCGGGGTCGAGCTCGATCGCCTGGGTGAACAGCGCGACTTCGCGCTCGAAAGACTCCTTTGTCTTTTCAGGACCGAACAACGCCTCCCGCCCGCGCAGGAAGAGATCGTGCGCCTCGATGTTTCTCGTTGGCGTACGGGCGATACGCGCCGACTCCGCTGGAGTAAGTGTGACTTTCAGCGCCTCGACGATCTGGCGCGTTACCTCGTCCTGAACCACGAAGATGTCGGTGAGGTCACGGTCGTAGCGGTCCGCCCAAAGGTGTGTCCCGGCCGTGGCGTCGATGAGCTGCGCGGTGATCCGCACCCGGTTCCCGGCCCGCCGGATCGAGCCCTCCAGCACCGAGGTCACGCCGAGCTCGCGCCCCACGGTGCGGATATCGATGCTCTTGCCCTTGTAAGTGAAGCTCGAATTGCGGGCGATGACGAGCAGCCCGGCGACCTTCGACAGATCGGTGATGATGTCCTCGCTGATGCCGTCGGCAAAGTACTCCTGTTCAACATCGCCGCTGATGTTGACGAACGGAAGAACCGCGATTGACGGAGTTCTGGGCGGCTTGGAAGGTGCCGCTTCGCCCCGTTGGGCAGCCTTGGCGAGCCGGTCGTCGACCACGACACAGAACACCTGGATGGGGCGCGCAATGTTCTTGACCGCGAAGTCGCCGCGGTCCTCGATATTGATTGGAACCTTATCGCGCACCTGGTCCGCGGCGGTGCGGGAGATGAACACACCGCCGGGCTCGGCCAACGCTTCCAGCCGGGCGGCGATGTTGACGCCGTCGCCATAGATGTCGTCACCCTCGACGATGATGTCGCCGACATTGATGCCGATGCGGAACCAGATCGCGTTGTCTCCCGCGTCGGCGTTGTGCTCGCGCATCTTGTTCTGGATTTCGACCGCGCTGGTCACCGCCTCGACCGCGCTGGCGAACTCGACGAGGGCGCCGTCGCCCATCAGCTTGACGATCCGGCCTGAATGCGAGGCGATGGAGGGGTCAATGATGTTCTGGCGCAGCGTCTTCAGCCGCGCGAGCGTTCCGGCCTCGTCGGTCTCCATGAGGCGCGAATAGCCGACCACGTCCGCCGCGAGGATAGCGGCGAGGCGACGATGTGCACGGCCTTCGGCCATTCAACATCCTTTCGAGTCACGATCAGCAATTCGTCAACTCGTACATTCTATCTAGCCCGTCTGGCAGCGGGACGCCAGATTCGCTGGCCCCGAATGACCGGCTGGGGTCACGTTAGGACGATGCCCACGGCCAACCTGAATGTCCGCTCTTGAAGATTCGCAGACCGAAGCTGCCGGTCTGCTCTCGTGAAGAGTTTCGGGCGCCGGCAGGCGTACGAAAGTCCCCGAGGAAGGAACCCGCGGGCCACAGGCGATGGT
>NZ_JAVIIY010000013.1:0-164634 GCF_033977345.1 Mesorhizobium dulcispinae | reverse complement strand
GACCAGATCCTCGCATCGGTCAAGCGTTTCTGCCAGAAGACAATGAACCGAACTTCAGATTCAGGTGACTAGGGTCTGGACTCAATCAGCTTAACGGTGGGCACGGCGTCCGACCCAGTGCGGGCGCCGTAAGGGTGCAATTCCGGGCTATCGACGAGAGCGAATCTCCTTGGCGGCACTGCCGAATATTTCGTCCAGGAGTTCGATCATGGGCCGTGTGCCCTTCTCCTGGGTGAAGATGTCTGCTGCAACTCGTAGAGCGCCGACCGAGATCATCGCGACGGTGCGCAATGTTGTTGATCGTTCGGGCTCCGGCCACCGCTCTTTGAGTGCTGCGTAGATTTCACCTTCCTGCTGTACGTAGAATGCCTGCTTGCGCGCCTGCACGCTCGGGCTCGTCCGCATCAGTCGGTCCAGCTCAATCATGTCGTTGGCTGGAATAGCGTCACAAACGCTGACGACTGCATCCCATACTGCGTCTATTGGCGTGGAGCCCGCGGGAGCGCTTCGCACCGCATCTGTCAGTAGCTCACCAATCCCACTTAGGACGGACAGCAGAATCTCGTCCTTTGACGTGAAATAGTAGAAGAAGGTTCTGCGCGAGATTCCGGCTGCAGCGGCGATTTCGTCGAGTGTTGTCTGATCGATGCCACGCTTGAGGAAAAGAGCGATTGCCTTCTCCGTGATGCGCTTCTTCGTCTCGCGCTTTTTCCGCTCCCGCAGGCCACTGCCCTCTGTACGCCCGGATTTGTCCAACTCGGCCCTCTTGCAAAATTACACTCGGTGCGATATTGATCTTACACCAAGTGCGAAAATTATGAAAGGACGCAAGATGGCAAAGTGGAACGCCGGTGACATCCCCGACCAGCATGGACGAACCGCGATCGTAACTGGAACTGGTGGGTTAGGATTGGAGACGGCCCTCGCGCTCGCCCGAGCAGGATGTGACGTGACCATCGCGGGCCGCGACCCTCAAAAGGGCGCCGACGCGGTGTCCCACATCGAACGCGCGGTGCCGGGTGCGACTGTGCATTTCGGGAAGCTCGATCTGGCTGATCTGTCCTCGGTTGCCGCATTCGCAAAGCAGATGGAGAATGAGAAGCGGAGCCTGGACCTTCTGGTGAACAACGCCGGCGTCATGCTCCCGCCGCAACGGCAAGAGACCAGAGACGGTTTCGAACTGCAGTTCGGTACGAACTACCTCGGCCACTTCGCCTTGACGGCTCGTCTGAAGTCGCTCCTCTCGAAAGGCAAGGACGCCCGCGTCGTCGCGCTTTCAAGTCTCGCTGCAAATGGTGGACGGATCGGTTTTGACGACATCAATCTCCAAAAGAACTATCGCCCAATGGCTGGTTACAGCCAATCGAAGCTCGCATGCTTGATGTTCGCCCTTGAGCTTGATAGCCGCAGCCGCACTGCTGGATGGGGCTTTTCGGGCATGGCAGCCCATCCCGGCGTCTCGCGGACCGATCTCGTGCACAACACGCTTGGTCGGCGAAGCCTTGCGGGGTTGGCGCGGTCACTTTTGTGGTTCCTGCTCCAGCCCGCATCACAAGGCGCGCTGCCCTCTCTATACGCGGCTACGTCCGTCCAGGCGGAGGGAGGTGGCTACTACGGTCCCGACCGGTTTCGTGAAACTCGTGGGCATCCGCATCCTGCACGTATTCCCCCGCAGGCACTAGATCCGGTGGTCAGACGAAGATTGTGGGAAATTTCTGAAAGAATGACCGAGGTGGCGCTGAGATGACGTTCAGTCCGAGTGGTCGGAGGGCGCCTTCGACATCCTGTTCTCGCGTTTCGGGGTGATGTTCTTCGACGATCCGACGGGGGCGTTCGCCCATATGCCCTCCAGCCGGGCGGGCGGGTCGCTTTCGTCTGCTGGCGTGGCGTGGCCGGCTTCACCAATATCGCTATCGCGCCCTTCGATGTTTACGCACTCTACCCGATCAGCGCCAACATCCTCACCGATGTCTGCGAGGCCCTGGGCATGGCGCCGGGAACGCGCGACCAGGCCTTTTCGAGCAAGCAGAAATACGTTGCGACCAGGCTTTTGAAACTGTCGCGGGAAGACGTGCTCGTCATCGCCCAGCGTGTGCTCGAGGAGTATCCTACGGACGACCTGGCGCGGGCGGTGGGGCGGGCAACTCTGAGCCAGCCGGCCGACATGATAGTGTCTGACAGTCTTGCCGCGTTCGATCAGAGCGGCGTTCACGCCATCTGGCAACGCGCCATCGGCCGCAGAGAGACCGATCCGGAAGGAGCCATCACCTTGGCGCGCACCTTGCTCGAGGAAGTCTGCAAGCAAATCATCGACGGGTCGGGCGCGTCCTACAACGAGAAGGACGAGCTCCCGCGGCTTTACCGCACGGCGGCTGAAAGCCTGAATCTTGCGCCGGACCAGCACATCGAAGAAATCTTCAAACGCATTCTTGTCGGCTGTCAGACGATCGTCGAGGGATTAGGTGCCGTGCGTAACAAACTGAGCGATGCCCATGACAAGGGACCCAAGCCGGCCCGGCCGACCGGGCGACATGCCGCGCTGGCTGTCAACCTCGCGGGCGCCAAGGCATTGTTCCTAGTCGAGACGTGGCGCGAGCGCTCCGGCTAGCGAATCTTCGCCTGAAAAGCTGCGGGAAGGCACCCGGATGCGCTCGGATCATCGGCCCGGATCAGACGAAAAGATGCTATCGGCATTTCTCAGCGCTGACGATCGCTCGCCGTTTAATTGGCCACAATGTCAGTATGGATAACCCGCCGGGAGTACGCCGCCATGGACGCAAATCAGACACAGAGCAAGCGTGACCCAACTGGCAGCTTTGCGCCCTAACTGCGGTCGCTCTGTTTGAATTCGCCGTTACCCCAGAGCGGACGTTATCAGCGGGAAGCTGTTGGTCGCTGTAGCGCCAAATGCAGTCGACGCGAACGGCTTGGAAATGACTGCTATAGGATCCAATACGCGCCTTTGCGACTAACTCGTTGGCTACGGCATAGCCGGTTAGGTCACCAGCCACGGGCGTTTGGCGACATCAACTTGGACAATCGCTAACGTCGCCTTTGACGGGAAGGAAGAAGCGAAGCCGTTCGCACGCGGTCAGTTCGCGTGGAACAGTTTGCTTCGCGAAATCGATGAGATCTTGGGGTGTCTGAAAAACCCGGATGACGCGAACGTCTTCTTCATAGGACACGATCACGACCCTCGTTCCATCTGAATTGAAGGCCGCGCGTGTCGGTGCCGGCCGCTTGTTCTCCTCCTTCGGACTGGCAAGCACTGCCATCTCGCGCCCCGTCCGCGCGGCCCAGAGCCGGGCCGCTCCGTCCTGAGTTGAGGCTGTCAGGACATAGAGACCGTTAGGACTGAATTGCGCGCTGGTCACTGCGCCGGTGTGCCCCCTGAGAACGACCCTTTCCGTTCCGTCTGGGACGCTCCAGATTCGTACGGTGCCGTCGCGTGAGGCAGTCAGTAGTGACTGACCGTCCGGGCTGAACGCGACTTCGGTGAGCTGATCGCCATGACCTCTTAGGATCGCGACGGTGCTTCCGTCCTTGACCGACCAGATCCGCGCGGTGTGGTCGAGTGCGGCTGTAGCGACCAGTTTGCCGTCCGGACTGAATGCCGCCCCGGTGATTCGGCCCTCATGCCCGACCAGTTTCTTCAGTTCGGTCCCGTTCGTTTCCAACAGGTGCGCGGCGTTGTCGCTGGTCGCGGCGAGGACGAGATCGCCGTCCGGGTTGAAAACAATCTGCCTCCCACTTGTCTGGATAGTGGCGACTTCGATACCAGTTGCTGCGTTCCACAACCGGGCCGTGCCGTCAGTCGAACTCGACGCCAGGAGATCTCCTTTCGGACTGAACTGAACTTGAAGGAGCCCGAGAGGATATTGGAGGCGCGCGATCTCGCGTCTGCCCGCAACGTCCCAGATGAGAACTCGGCCCGAAAGGGATGCGGTTGCAACCCGACTTCCGTCAGGGCTGAACGTCGCATCGTTGACAATCTCGCCTGTGTCGAACTCGGCTATTTCACGGCCGGCTACATCCCACAGGTGCCCTTTGGCGTCCCCGCCTCCAGTCAGAAGATGCACATTGTCAGGACTGAACACCGCGAAGGTCGGCGGATACTTGTTCATCAGATCGGTCGTCAGAATCCCGTCGACGTCCCAAAGGCGGGCGGTGCCATCGTGTGAAGCCGTGAGAAGAATATTGCTGTCGACTGGATTGAACTCGAGGTGCTCGATCAAGGCACGATGGCCGGTGATCGTGCTGAACAGCGACGCTCGACCGACGTCCCAGATGCGTATTGGACCGTTCATGGAAGCGGTGGCCAAAAGGCGATCGTTGGGGCTGAACGCGCTGTTCATTTCGACATCACGGTCGTCCCGATCGATGTCTTTCAGTTTCAAGTTGGGGGACTCTTGACCGAGAACGTCAAGCAAGAATCCCGACTTTCCGTCCCAGATTCGTGCGCTGCCATCGAGCGAGACCGTTGCAATCCGGCGGCCGTCGTGACTGAACGTTGCGCCTTGTAATTGGGTGTCGCTCTTGTGGCCAAGGAGCCTTGCGATTTCGGTTCCGTTCGATGGGTCCCAAAGCGCAGGGAAGTTGCCGTATGAAATATCCCCCCACGAGCCTACCAACAGCCGACTTCCGTCCGGGCTGAATGTGAGTGTGGATGCGTAGGTGTAAACGCGGCATTCACGGATCAGCGCGCCATCCGCGGCATTCCAGACGAAGACCTTCCGTTCTTGTGAGGTCACAAAGCTGCGACCATCCGGATTGAAGCCAGCCAATCCGTCTCCAGTGCTGGCTACGCTCAGGAGTTTCGTTCCCGTCCGGGCATCCCAGAGTGACGCGTGACTGTTCTGCCCCGCAGTCAACACCCGGTCGCCGTTCGAATCGAACACAGCCGTTGGATAATCGCCGACCGGCGCAAGCACAGCACGCTGCGCTCCAGAGTCGGCATCCCAGATGCGCGCTGTGCCGTCCCTTGCGGCCGTAATGACCCGGCGTCCGTCCGGACTGAATCCGGCTCTCTCCACGGGTCCCTGATGGCCCTTCAAGATTGCAATCTCGCTACCCTTCGCGACGTCCCAAATGCGTGCGGTCTTATCGTAGGACGCGGTGACAATGCGATCACCCGTCTGATTGAAGGCTGCCTGCGTCACCCCGGCGTCGTGCTTGAAGACCGCTGTTTGGTGGTGCACCAACAGAGCGTTGAAAAGTGCGGCCTCGGCTTCAAAGAGATATGGCCGAGCGGGCCCCGATCCACTCTTCGGCAGCGCTTCCAGCGCCAACAGGATCGCGGCCTCCGTATCGCCGCTCGCCGCGGTCTGCTGCGAAAGAAACGAAAGCGAAAGAGACTGATTGCGGAGCGCCTGATCGCGCGCCTCGAGGGCCTCCTTTTCGGCCGACCTCGCCTTGTCTGCGCTCTGCTCCGCCAACTCCGCTTGCCGCGTTGCTTCCTGTTGGGCTCTGAACCCGAAGAACGCGCCCGCGCCGGCCATGAGAGCCAACGCCGTCGCAACGAGGGCCGCATAGCGCGTGCGCTGTGCGAGCCGGCTCGCCGCCGCGGCCGCAAGACTGCGGCGTTCGGCCTCACGCTCGAGGCGCTCGCGTCTTGCAGCTTCGGCCGCCTCAATCAATGCCCGCTCTGCTTGTCGGTCCTTCTCCTCCCTCTCTTTCTGGGCACGAGAAGACGCCTCGATGTATTCGATGACTTGATCGTCGACTTCTTCCCGTCTCGACTGCAGCAGTTCCTCGCCTTCGGCGAGACGCTTGCCGGATGGTAAGAGAAGTTCCTGGTTCCTGTTATCCGAATGCCAGCGATGGGCGTCAGCCATGAGCCGGGCCCGGGTCTCGAGGAAGCTTCTGTTTGAATTGACAATGTCGCTAGCGCGCGGCCAGCGGCCTAACAAAGCTTCGTGTGCCACGCGAACGAAGACGTGGCCTGCGGCATCCTCATCACTGACGAGGAGGCGAGCGGCGACCAACGCCTGAACGAGAGCCAATCGTTGAGGCGTGCCCGTGACTTCGGCGCGCAAGGCCGGACGTGCCGCAACTGTTTCATCGCCTGGGCGCACCGTGGTGAGGGCACGCAACACTATTGGCAGCTCCTCCTGGATGTCCGGCGGGAGAGCGTCTACGACTTCGTCGGCGCGGCGCGCGATCGCCCCATCGAGGCCGCCAAGTGCCTGATATGCAGCAAAGGTGAGGATCCGGCGCTCCCGCCCCGTCTCGTACAGAGCGTCGAGCACAAATTCGAGAAGCGGCAAAGATCTGGGATCAGCAGCTGCCGCATCCTGCAGCACATCGTCGAGCCGTCCTCGATCAGGACTCTCCTCGAAGCGGAGCCCCGCGGCGCGGGGCGGCTCGCGGATAATCTGGGCGATCTCAGGGCCGGATGGCGGCAAGAGCTCGTAGCTGGCGAGCCCATCCTTCAGCCCCGAGAAGCCCGGGACTTCGCCGCAACGGTGAAAGAAATCCGATCGGATCGTCGCGATCACCCAAGCCAGTCCACTGCCGGCGAGTGCCGCGAGGAGCCGCACCAGCACTTCGCGCGATGCCGGCTCCTCCTCCGTCGTGAACAACTCCTCCATCTGATCGACGGCAACTATCAGTCGCAGTTGCGTAGGGACCGAACCTGCGGACGCCGCGGCTTTGGCGTGGGCTTGTCGTATCAGCGCCAGAGCTCGATCAGGTGAACTCCAACAGAGTTGAGCCAGCGCTGCCGGTTCGCAAGCCAGCTCAGGGAGGGCGCCTTGGTGAAGCAGCCCCGCGGCCAGTGATGTGACCGGATCAGGACCCTCCGATGGGCGGACCAGACAGCGGCGCCAAAAATTGATGCCAGCCACTGCGCCAGGCCGAGTGATGGAAGGCAGCAGCCCTGCTCGCAGGAGAGAGGACTTGCCCGAGCCGCTCATACCATAGATGAGCAGGAATGCCTTGCCATTGGCAGCTTGCTGCTCCAGGCGTTCTATGCAGGCGGCAGTCGCCCGAGCTCGTCCGAAGAAGAGGTCAGCGTCTTCGAACTCGAAGGGGTTGAGACCTCGAAAAGGCGACGTGACCTGCTCCTCCGAAGGGAGAGGCACGCGGTAAGCGTGCACAGGCCGGGCGATGTTCTTCACCCTGTGCTCGCCAAGATCGACGAATTCGAGCGAGAGCCGATCGCGGGCCTGTGCGTAGACCGCTTCCGAAATGCACATTCCACCCGGATGTGACAGCGCTTCCAGACGGGCGGCGACGTTCACACCGTCGCCCATGAGATTGTCACCCTCGACGACAACATCGCCGAGATTGATGCCGATGCGAAAGCGTAGCCGGCTCGCCTCGGAGAGTTCGGCATTTTGTTTGTCGACTTCGAATTGGATTTCGGTGGCGCACCGAACCGCTTCGACTGGGCTCGCGAACTCGGCGACGACGCTGTCCCCAGCGCTCCCGAACACTCGTCCCTCATGTTGCTCGATCACCCGGTCAATGACCTGACGATGCGCCCGCAGTGTCGCAATCGCCCCTTCCTCGCCTCTGCCAGTCAGACGGCTGTAGCCAACTGCGTCGGCGGCGAGGACAGTGGCCAATCTGCGGTGAACGCGATCCAAGGCGCTACCCTCCCGCGATTGCGGAACATAGTAAAGGAAATGGCGCCTAGTGGGGAGAGGCACCGAATTGACCGCAAGGGGTCCGCTTCTGGCGTGCAACCTGACATTCCGCTTGTGTGGCGGCAATGACCGAGTTGGGTCAGGAGCGCTGGTTGCGCTCAAAGTCGGGTTTCGGGAAGGAGAAACGGCCCAGGAAGGCCCCTCGAGCCGCGCGTCGGCGCGGCAAGAGAAGTCTTTTCACGCGGCAGACGCGCGTGGCTGGATGGCCGGGGCAAGCCCGGCCATCAGGGGCGCCACTGATGCATTCCGATTGTGAAAATGCACCAGAACCGCGAACTATCGATTGCCAATGACCGCTGGCCCAAAGCGACGTCGTGGCATAGTTCTCGACAAGCCTGTTCTCTGCCGCCATAGCAGCAGGCGGGTCGATCTCGGTGGCGGTCGCTCACTCCTCACAACTGGCCAAGGCGCCGAACGATATGTCCCACGATCGTGCGGGATTCATCGATGCTCGACAGGATCGTCCCCGATTTGCGGGTAGAGGCGAAGTCGAGGCCTGCAAAATAGACCCCGCTCGCGGCTCCTATCCCGTCCACGTGCGACGGCTGTTGATCCGCCCCGAGGGCGAATGGAACTTTGACCCAGCTGAAATCGCCGTCGAAGCCAGTACACCAGACCATGGTGCTGATGCCACTCGTCTCGAGGTCGAGCGACGTGATCGGCGGGAACGGAATCTTCGGTGGCACCACTTCAGCCGGATCGTCGGTAGCGGGCGGCGCCACGATGCTATTTCGCGCGATGTAGTCGTCGATCTTGCGGCGCAACGTCGCCGAGTTCTCGTCGGCAAACCGGACGTTCTCGGCGACATCACCCGCGAAGGTCAGCACCTTGCCGTCGACGCTCGCTACCCTGCCGAGCAGTACCACGCCCTGGGCGCTAAGCGACTGCAGGCTGATGGTTTCGAGTGCGCCTTGCAGAGGGCGGCCGGGGATTGCACCGGATGGCAGGACGAATTCTTCCCGCCGGATGTCCATCAGGCCGCAGTCAACCAGCCACAGGACGACGTCCCGGCCCCGATAGCGCCGCTGGATACGCCCGATCTTGCTGGTGGCGAAGAAGACTTGGCGGCCGGCGTCGGAAAGGTCTTTGGCGATCTGGCCGCCAGACTGGCCGCTGCCCACCACCAGTATGGCCCCTGGCTCGAGGGCCGTGGCGGAACGGTAATCAGATGCATCTATCTGGCGGACAAATGCGGGTATCCGCTGCGATACCGCCGGCCGCCTTGGTCGGTTGAGGCTGCCGCTGGCGACAACCACGTTTCGAGCATTCAGCATCCGGCTCTGCGTCCGTACGTGGTAGCCGTTCGCGCCATCGGGCGTTACCTCGGTCACCGACTCTCCGATTTGCACAGGCAGGCTGTTTCGCGACACGTAGCCCTCCAGCATGCCGACAAACTCATCGCGGGTCATCGCCCCTTCTGGATCGCTGCCGTCATAGTGATCACCGGGCATTACCGTCAGTACGCGGGGAATGTTGAAGTGAAAGGAGTCCCAGCGCTGCGACCGCCAGGTTTCGCCTATTCGTCCACGTTCCAGAACGACATGGGAAACACCGGAGCGCCTGAGTCCGTGACTTATGCCGAGCCCGGCCCAGCCAGCCCCTATGACCACCACGTCGAGGACGCCGCTCATTCGCTCCCCCCAAGCCCGGAGCAGCATTTGTAGCAGCCCCGGGGCACCTGCGCGAGACGCGGTGTTCTACTCGACGGGCAACTCGCCGCAGCACCTCGATGCGGAATGGCTGCCAAAGTCTGGCGCGGTTCGGCGCCAGTAGCCGCCCGACTAAATCAACGATCTCGGCCGGAAGCGCACGCTCGCCAGGAAGAGCGCCTGGCTGCAGACAATAGTTGACACAACCTCAGTATGGATAACCCGCCGGGAGTACGCCGCCATGGACGCAAATCAGACACAGAGCAAGCGTGACCCAACTGGCAGCTTTGCGCCCAGTTGCGGTCATTCGAAGCTATTTCGCTCTTACCGAAAGCGGACATCGGCCGCGTGGAGACATTCGGCGAAGAAGGCCGTTAGTGGTCGTGATCCTGATCATTATGCGACGATAGAGCCGCTGCATCGAGGGTGACTGGCTGGCCATGTGGCGTGTTCAGGTAGGCACGCCGCCACGCTTCGACCCGGTCGAGGAGCAATCCTCTCGTGTCGGGCGACTTCTCCCCGACCAGCTGTTCCAGGGCACCTAGCACCGCTCGGTAGTAAGTCTCCTCATTGTCAGGTTCTCCCACATCCCCCAGCCGTCGGACTTCGGCGCCGAGAGTTTCCGCCCATTCAACGGCGGAGAACATTCCATTTTGCATCAGAGCATTGGCGATGCCTAGGACCTCCGCGTGCCATGGTACGCTGAATACCGGCGCGTCCGGCGACGGTTCACGCGGCATTAGCGCTGACTCAGGCGCCCTCAAGATAGCTCTCCCAGAGCTCGAGATAGACCCGGTCCTTGCGGCCCGCCGCTTCAGGCCAAAGTTCCGCGGTGAGAAATGACACCGTGTAGAGCGGCTCGGCAGGTCCGTCGCCAGCCATGTTGGTGTCGGGAAGAATATGACAGCCGTGGAACATCTCGATTGCCCCGTCGCGGCCGCGCGCATATTGCGGCAGCCGAGTGTGGCCCAGGGAGCCGGACGCGATAGTCCGCACCCGGTCGCCACGGGCGAACGCTGGACGCCTGTCCAACACTCGGTCGTAGCGGCTCATGGCCCTCTTGGCCGCCGCCACCTGTTCGGGCGGCATGGGAGCAGGCATCCCGGGAATGGGCCGTGCCGACTTGCCCGTCGCGAGTTCCTCGACGGTCGCGGCACCGGCGTCGACCAGCATCGTGGCGTGGGCCTCGAGCCACTGGTCATAGTAGCGACGGGTCAGATAGTCGGCGGGATCGATGCACTCTCGGGCATGGCGGAACAAGTCGATACTGAACGTCGCCGGCCGGGTGTAGGCGCGGACGATACCGAAGAGGCGCGCCTCCCAAGCAGAATGAAACGGGTGGGGCGGCTCGTTGACGTCGATAGGCCCATGGCCCTGCCTACCGCCAAGGTCGTGGATGCCGTCCATCATCCTGCCCCGAGGCGTCGCCCGAGGTCACGCTCGGTGCCAATCATGGAGTCACGAGTGACGAGGTCGGCGAGACGAGCGATGTCCCAGTCCTCGGTGCCAGCGGGCCGCTCGGGCAGTACGAGGTAGCGGACTTCGGCCGTCGAGTCCCAGACACGAACCTCCAGGTCGTCGGAAATGACCTCCCCGAACTCGGCGATCACACCGCGCGGGTCGCGCACCGCGCGCGAACGGTAGGCAGCAGTCTTATACCAGTTGGGCGGAATGCCGAGGACAGCGAGCGGATAACACGAGCACAGCGTGCAGACGACGAGGTTGTGAACTGCCGGAGTGTTTTCAACGACCCTGAGGTGGCCGCCGGCCAAGCCCTCGAAGCCGATCTCGGTAATCACTGCGGTTCCATCGGCGAGGAGCCTGTCGTGGAAGGCCGGATCGGTCCAGGCTCGTGCGACAAGCTCTGCGCCACGCTTGGGGCCGATCTCCTCGGTGTAGACCTCGATCCAGGCATCGACGGTCCCGGGATCAAGCAGTCCTTTCTCAACGAGGAGGCTTTCGAGCGCCTTCACCCGCAGCGCAGGCTCAGATGGGAGATGGCTGTGCAACTCTCGATGAATCGCACCGAGCCTGTTGGTATGATCCTCCGACATCACGACCTCCGTCGATGTTCGGTGACAGGTAGTGTTTGACCGAAAGTGAAATGGCGTCAATCCCCGCCGACCCGATGGCCCCTTCACACTGGGGATGCCCAGGCGGTGAGCGACCCAGGCTGGACATTGGGGAGAGGGATCTCGACCGTCCGCTTTGGGGCACTCACGGCATAGTACATTGGAAGTCGAATGTCCGCTATCGTTCTTCTTCCACCACAAGCGGTCCCACTGCTTCCGTGATGAGTTTCGGGCGCCTGCCGGCGCCCGAAACTCATCACGGAAACTGACTGTCCCCTCTCGAGATGATTGGGCTAGAAAGTAGACCTTTTCATCTAGCGGAGCGCGGACCGCTTCACGCCAATTATTGCCATTCGGTTGCTGCCGGCGGAATGACCGCTTTCCTCCCGCTGCGGCGCTTTCGAGATCGGTCGATGGCTGAGATGCTTTGTGCCGGATGTTCGACGGGTCGTATCGTCCGAAGTGACCAGAGTGCGCCCAACACTAGCTTGGCCGACCGAGCCACCGCACGATTTCATAGGCAGGCATCGGGCGGAGAAAGCCCTTCAGCGTCACTTCGCCGAGGGGAATCGCTTCGACCAATGGTTCGACGGCGCCAAGAACGCGCTGGCTAACGAGAATCTGGCGAGACTTGGCTCCCTCGCACAGTCGGGCCGCATGATTCGGCACGGTGCCGATAACCGCATAGTCTGACCGCTGGTCGAAGCCGATCCTTCCGATGGTCGCGTGCCCCCGGGCAATTCCGATTCCGAAGCCGAGCCGGTAGTCGCGCTTGCGCCATCGCTCCGAGTGCTCGTCGATCGTGTCGCGCATCGCTACGGCCATCGACACCGCTTTCTCGGTATGATCGGCGCAGGGCAGCGGGTCGTTGAAGACAATGACGATGCCGTCGCCGACGAACCGCTCCAAAGTTCCGCCGTGGCGAACGATCTGATCGCCGAGGCAAGCGTGATACTCGCTGAGAACCGACATCACTTCTTCGGGCTCGGCGGTCTCGGCGAAGGCCGTGAAGCCGCGCAGGTCGCAGAAGACGACGGTCACCTCGCGACGGTGACTCTGCAACAGCGTCTCGCCATTGCCCGCCGCAACGATGAGGTCGGCGACCTGCTCGGGTAGGAAGCGCCGGAGCCGGGCCATTCGCTCGATCTCCGTCACCTGCTCCGCCACTGTCCGCTCCAGCGAGCGGTTCCAATCGGCCAGCTGTGCTGCTTGTTCCTGAAGGCGTCGCGTCTGGCTTGCCACCGTATCGTTCAGAGCCTTCTGGCGAAGCATCGAGCGCACGCGTGCCAGCAGCGCCCGATGCTCGAACGGCTTGGTGAGGTAGTCATCGCCGCCGGCATCCAGTCCCTCGACGACATCGCGTGTGTCTGCCTTTGCCGTGACGAGAATAACCGGGGTCGATCGCAGCGCATCATCCTGCTTGACCATGCGCACCACGCTGATGCCGTCGAGCTTGGGCATCATGATGTCGAGCAGGATCAGGTCCGGTTCGAGCTGACGGGCCTTCGCCAGACCCTCTTCGCCGTCCGCCGCGGTCACCACCTCGTATCCATTCGCCTCGAGCCGCATACGCAGGATCTCAAGGTTTTCCGGCGTATCGTCGACCGCGAGAATGCGAGGCGGATTGTGCACGGCAAAATCCCCTCAGACAAGGAGCTCACGGATTTTCGCCAGCAGCTGGCGCGGGCTGAACGGCTTGGCGATGTAGCCGTCGCACCCCGCGGCGAGAGCCTTCGCCTCGTCGCCGGATAGTGCATAGGAGGTGACGGCGATGATCGGAATGTGCTGCAGCGCCGGGTCGGCCTTGATGCGGCGCGCGGCTTCGTAGCCGTCCATGACGGGAAGCTGAATATCCATGAGGATGAGGTCGGGCCTGTGCTCTGCGGCGGCAGTGACGCCGGCCGCGCCGTCCGCCGCCTCGATCAGCTCATAGTCCGTGGTCGCGATAAGATCGCGGATGATCTGGCGATTGTCTTCGGTGTCCTCCACCATCAAGATCCGTTTGCTCATGCGGCCATCACATCCTCTTCCACACGGATCGGTAGCTTCATGCGGAACGTCGAGCCCGACCCGAGCACGGACTCGACGTCGATGGTTCCGCCATGCATTTCCACGATGCGCTTGGAGATCGCCAGGCCAAGGCCCGTGCCGCCCTTCTGCCTCGTGCTGCTGCTGTCGACCTGCTGGAACTCCTCGAAGATGAGCCGCTGGTCTTTAGGGGCAATGCCCGGACCGGTGTCCCGTACCGCTATCTCGAAACGCCCGTCGATCGCATCGGCAAGAATGTCGACCGCACCCGTCTCCGTGAACTTGACCGCATTGCCTGCAAGGTTGAGCAGGACCTGCGTTAACCGGCGCTCATCTCCGCGGCCGATCGGAAGGTTATCGGCAACGATCGTTGAAAGCACGAGGCCTTTCGATTGCGCCAGCGGCTCGACGGCGGCGACGGTCGTTCGAACAATCTGTCCGACCGAGTAATCCTCGATCGCCAGCGTCAGCTGGCCAGCTTCGATCTTGGAAAGGTCGAGCACGTCGTTGATGAGCCCGAGAAGGTGGCGGCCATTGGCCTGCACGCGCGCAATGGTCGTCTTTGCCTTTTCCGGAAGCTCGCCGTAGATCCCGTCGACCAGGAGCTCGGTGAAGCCCAGCACCGAATTGAGCGGCGTCCTGAGCTCATGGCTCATGTTCGCCAGGAACTGCGACTTGTGGCGGCTGGCGGCCTCCAGCTCCTGGCCTTTCTCCTCTATCTCGCGGAACAGTTTTGCGTTCTGAATCGCGAGCACCGATTGGGCAGCGAACGTCTCCATGAGGTGGACGACCTGCTCATCAAACGCACCCGGCTCGTGGCGCCTGACGACAAGCGCGCCGACGATCTTGCTTGGCCTGAGCAGCGGAACGATCAGGATACCGCGATACCCGGCATCGACGATCGTCTTTCTCACCGGGTAGGAGGAAGTCTGCTCCCTCAGGTCGGGAAACTGCACTGGCGTGCAGCGCCCGGGCGCGTCGCCGATGCCCATGTCGGCCAGCCCGATCGTCTGGTGCGAGATTGCCGCGATCAGCTCGTCGTTCATGCCGTAGTTGGCACGCGGGCGGAATTGCTGCCGCGTGTTGCTGAAAACGTAGATCGTGCCCGCATCCGTTTCCGACAGCTGAACCGCCTTGGCCACGATCGTCTTTAGCACGGTGTCGAGATCGAGCGTCGAGTTGACCGCCTTGCTGACTTCGCCGAGCGCCTCCAGCTCGCCGACCGAGCGGGCGAGTTCGGCCGTGCGCGACTGGACCTCCCGATAGAGCCGTCCCAGCTGCTCCGACGTCTGGTTGACGTTGCCTGCAAGGGCACCGAGCTCATCGCGGTTGGCGACCTCGACCTTTTGCGCAAAATCGCCGGCTGCAATCTGGTTGAGGCGCGCCTCGATCTTCGTCACCGGCTCGATCAGCGACCAGGAGATAATGTAGCCGAGCCCCAGCGCCAGCAGGATGCTGCCGACGGCAAAGGACAGCACGATCAGCCGGGAGGTCGCATACGCCCCTTCGGTTGTCTCGATCGCGGTCACCATGTCGGCTTCGGCGATGTTGACCAGCTGATTGGTCAGCCGCTCGAGGCGATCGGCCGACGTCATGATCCCATCCTGCTGGACTTTGCGCGCCTCCTCCACTCGACCGGCGCGGACGAGCTCTGCGACGTGCGTGACCGCGGTCGTGAGCCGGCCGTATTCCTCTCGGACCTGGCCGAGCACCTCGGCCTCGCTCGCGGCCACAAACTCCATGCGGTCGAGGTCGTAGCCGAACTGGTTGAGTTGGCGCAGCGCCGCATCCAGCAGCCGGTCGTCCTGCAGCAACAGCGCGGTCGAGATGCCGTAGAGCTGGTTGGTCGTATCGTGCTGGACCTGACGATACGCTGCGATCTTGCGCTGCAATTTGATCAGCTCGTTCGTCTGATCATTGACGCCGCTCAGCACCTGCAACCCGACAGCGCCGAGCACGATCAGCAGGCCGACAATCGACAGGAAGGCGATCAAAAGCTTGGTCTGGACGCGCGCAGGAAACCTCGCCACCCAGCCCACCAATCGGCTGGTGACGTTACCTGGCCTCGTCCACGAGGCTGAGAAGGTCACCCCGGAACTCCTCTAGGTCGAACCCAGCACCAAGATATTGTACGCGCAAGTTGCCCGCCGGGTCTATGAGAGACGTCAGCAACGTATGGTCGACGTCGCCGTTGGCTTTCTTAATTGCAATGACACCGTATTGGCGACCGACCTCGTGTACGGCCGCAGGATCGCCGGTCAGGAACCACCACCCCTCCAAATCTGCGTCGAAGGCCTGAGCATACTCCTTCAACACTTTCGGCGTGTCGCGCTCCGGGTCGACCGTGATTGAAACGAAGGCGACCTTGGTTCCGAACGTACCGCCGAGCTTCTCGCGCACACGGGCCATGTTGTCGGTCAGCATCGGGCAGACATCGGTGCAGGCGGCAAAGATGAAGGCAACGGCGACCACCCTGCCGCGGAGGTCATGCAACGAGACGAGCGTGCGATCCTGCGACATCAGGGTAAAGTCCGGCGCAGTCCCTATCACCGGCAGGCGCTCGTCGTGCTCCGCGTCATGCGTGTGTGCCGGACCTGCGATCAACGCCGCCAGCAGCGACAGCCGGGCCAGCCACCTGCTCACGTTTTCAGCTCGCGCTTGATCTCGTTGAGAAACTGCCAGTTCGTGCCATGGGCTATGATATCGATTGGGTTGGCCTTGCTCATGCCGACTTCCCGCATCCGCAGCGTATAGAACCGGATCGCATCGTCTGTGTCGAAGTCCCGCCACCGGTCGTAGCCGATCCCGGTCAACGACTGGGCAAGCAGTTCGTAGTTGTCGGCGAGACCGCGATCGACCAGCTGCCGCGCCACCGCCTGCGGTGCTGAGCCGCACAGGTCGATCGATTTGAGGATGGCGCGAAGCACACGCTTGGTCGCGACCGGATACTTGCTGGCATAGTCGCCGCTGGCGGCCAGGGTGCAGCAGTAGAAGTGCGACCACGGACGGTCGATCTTGGTGTCGAGGATCGAGTGCCCAATCTTCCGGGCGCGGAGCATCTGCGGCTGCGGCGTAGTGCCAAGAAAAGCGTCGATCTTGCCGTTGGCGAAGAGCTTTAGCGATCCAGCCTCGAGGCCGAGTTCCTTGCTTTCCACCCATTCGAAGTCGCTGTTGGGATCCAATCCAACATAGGCGGTCATCAGGGACAGGAACACGCGCGCAGCCCAATGCCATGAATCCACCCCCACCCGCTTGCCCTTCAGGTCGGTGATTTTGCTGATGCCCTCGTGCGCCATCAGTTCGAGGCAACCCGAGTGCAAGCCGACCAGGATCTTGACCGGAATGCCGGCTTCGATCATCGCGATGGTTACCGGCACGAATTGCCAGTCGAAATCGATCTCGCCGCGCGTCATCCACACCGAGGTGTCCTGCAGCATATCCTTGTCCCAATCCGGTACCACGTACCGGACATCAGTGAAGCCTTCGGCCCGCAGTAGGTCCTGAGCAACGAATTGTGGCGCCCAACAAGAACCCGCCAATCCATTCGCCAGGCGGACCGTCGTCGTTTCCGGCGGCGGCTCGGCGCGGGATCCTGTCGTGCTGCCCAAGAACCCGGCCGCACCGGCGGCTGCGGCGCCGACCAGGAAATGACGGCGAGTCTGGATGATCTTCGTTGAAGATCCTCCTTCTCGGAAGATGCGTGGGCGGGTCCGCCTCATGTCCTCAACTCGCGCTTCAACTCGTCGAGGAAACGCCAGTCGGTGCCCTGGGCTAGGAGCTGCTGGGGGGTGCTCTTGAGCATCCCGACCTCGTGGAGGCGCAGGGCGTAGAAGCGCAGGGTGTCTTCAGCGCTATACTCACGCCAACCGTAGGGGATCGCCTTTATCGCCTGGAGGGCATGATCATAGCGCTTGGTGTAGCCCTGTTCCACCAAGAGCTGCGCGGACAGCTCGGGCTCGCTGGCGCAGAAATCCGCCGCTTTCAGGATGGCGCGCAGCGCGCGTTTGGTGGCCACCGGATACTTGCGGACGAACTCCCGGTTTGCAGCCAGCATGCAGCAGAAATATTGCGACCAGGGCCTGTCGACGGTGCTGCTGATCACCACATGGCCGATCCGCTGCTCCCGCATCTCCTGCGGTTCGGGGGGAAAGCCCAGGTAGGCATCGATCTTCCCCTCACTCAGGAGCCGGATGGACTCGGGTCCCGGATGCGTGACGAAATTTATGTCGTTGTGGAGGTCGAGGCCCACATACGCCGTCATAGCGGCGAGAAAGACGTATCGGCTGGAATCACGCGACGGCACGGCCACGGTCTTGCCCTTGAGGTCACGGATCGATTGGACGCGATCGTTCCCGAACAGCTCAAAGCAGCCGACGTGGAGTCCTCCCAGGATGACGATGGGATCCCCCGCCTCCAGGCGGAGAAGGAGCGGGGCGGCGAAATGATTGTTGACGTCGGCTTCACCGGACGCGAGGGCCGGCGCGATGTCCGCGGTCCCCTCCCTTTGGATGTACTGCACGTCGGTGAACCCTTCGCTGCGCAGCAGTTCCTCGGCTACGTACTGGGGGGCCTGACAGATGCTGGGAATCCGGACGAGCCGGATCCGCGTCGTCTCAGGCGGCGGCTCGGCAGCGGCCCGGCTGGGGTGGGGCCAGCCCAGGAGCCCGGCTGTCCCCGCCATCGTCATCCCATGCAAGAAGCTGCGTCGGCTGAACCGTCCAAGGTATAGGGTATGCATGGAGACCTCCCTTCCAAATGCTGGCCAGTGTGACACCGAGAACACCGACCAGTGGATGCTGTGTTGTGCACAAGCCCGAGCGTCGGCCATGCCAGCATTATGAGCTCCCGGGCCAAATACTTACCAGTTGCTCACGTCTTCAGCTCACGCTTCAATTCATTGAGGAAGCGCCAGTCCGTTCCATCTGCGATGATCTTCTGGGGACCCGACCTGATCATGCCAGCCTCCTGAAGCCGCAGCGCATAAAACCGTATCGTGTCTTCCGGATCGTATTCGCGCCATTTGTTGTAAGGCACGTCGGTCATCGTCTGCAGGGCATAGTCGTATCGGGCCGTGAACCCGACATCGACGATCTGTTGCGCGACGCGCTTCGGTTCAGTGACACACAGGTCCGCCGCCTTGAGAATAGCGCGCAAGATGCGCTTGGTCGCGATCGGATGCTTGTCGACGAACTCCCTCCTGCCAGCCAACAAGCAGCAGAAGTACTGCGACCATGGGCGGTCCACAGCGCTATTGACGATGACGTGACCGATTTTGCTGGAGGTTGCTCGGCCTGCGCCTCCGTGGTCGTACCAAGGAATCCTGCCGCGCCGACCGACCCAACGCCGGCCAAGAAGTGCCGGCGGCTCTGGATGATTTGCATGTCTACGTCCTCCATCGAGACAATAGGATCAGGTTTTCAACTCGCGCTTCAGTTCATTGAGGAAGCGCCAGTCCGTGCCGCTTGCGATGATCTCCTGCGGGCTCGACCTGATCATGCCCGTCTCCTGCATACGCAGGGCGTAGAACCGCAGCGAGTCTTCAGGATCGAAATCGCGCCAGCGGTCGTACCGGATATCCTTCAGCGTCTGGAGCGCGTAGTCATACGATGGCACGAAATCGCGATCGACCATTTGCCGCGCCACCCACTGCGCATCCGAGGTGCACAGGTCAGCAGCCTTGAGGATGGCTCGCAGGACCCGCTTGGTCGCCACCGGGTAGCTGTTCACGTAGTCGGTCGTCGCCGAGATCATGCAGCAGAAATACTGTGACCACGGCCGGTCCACCGCATTGTTGAGGATCGTGTGGCCGATCCCTTTGGCGCGCAGCTCCTGCGGCTGGGGCGGCGTCCCGAGAAATGCGTCGATCTTCCCCTGAACGAAGAGTTCCGTCGGCTTGGCGTCCTCGGTCAGAACCCAATGGATGTCATTTGCGGGATCGAGCCCGACATAGCTGGCCATGAGGGTGAGCCACACGTGTCGCGAGTTGTTGAAGCCGTCCACGCCCACCCGCTTGCCCCGCAGATCAGCGACGCTGTGGATACTCTCCTTGGCGATCAGTTCGAGGCACCCCGAATGCAACCCGGTCAGTACCTTTGTCGGCACTCCGGCGTCGATCGACGCGATCTGCTTTGGTGGGAAGTTGACCGAGAAATCCGTCTCGCCGCGTGCGATCCACTCCGATTGGTCCAGGCTCCTGTCGCCCTCTATGTAGCGAACGTCGGTGAAGCCGTCTGCGCGCATCAGTTCCCCGGCGATGTATGCGCCCGCCCAGCAATAGGAACCGCCGACCCAGCGGGGCAGCCGGACCGAAGTTGTTTCCAGCGGTGCCTCGGCCCTGGCCTCTGCGGTGCCGATCAGGCTTGCGGCGCCGGCTGCCGCAGCGCCGGCGATGAACGCGCGGCGGCTCTGGATGGTCTGCATTTTGGTCTCCTCCCGTGCAGCATCCCGCCACGCGTTATGTCTTCAGCTCCTGCTTGAGCTCATCGAGAAAGCGCCAGTCGGTGCCGTTGGCGATGATCGTCTGCGGATCGGAAGTGATCATCCCCGTCTCCTGCAGGCGTAGCGCATAGAAGCGGATTGAATCTTCGGGGTCGTATTCGCGCCATTTGTCGTAGAGCACCTCTGCGCCGAAAGCCTGGCGAATGTAGTCGTCGCGGCTGCCGAGGCCATTCGCGACAACAGCCTTGGCGGCCGCTGCCGGATCGGAAAGGCAGAAGTCGACGGCCTTGAGAAGCGCACGCAAGACACGTTTGGCCGCCACCGGATAGCGCTGCACGAACTCGTTGGTGCCAGCCAGCATGCAGCAATAGTAATGCGCCCAGGGTCGGTCTACGGATGTCTTGAGGATCACGTGACCGAGATTGCGCTCGCGCATGATCTGCGGAACAGGGGCTGTACCGAGAAAGGCATCGATCTTCCCCTCCGCGAAAGCCTCGACCGGGTCCGGTGTCGTAATCCACTCGATGTCGTTGGCCGGATCGAGCCCGACATAGGCTGCGATCATCATCAGGAGCAGATACGTATTGCCGTTCACGTCATCGACGCCGGCGCGCTTGCCCCTGAGGTCAGGGATGGTCCGTACGCGATCGTTTGCGATCAGCTCGAGGCAACCGACGTGCAGACCGGAGAGCACGGTGATCGGAACCCCTTTGGCGATAGACCTGATGTGTGCCGGAGGGTAGTTCCAGTCGAAGTCCACCTCGCCGTGTTCGATCCAGTCCGATGAGTCCGGACCTGTCCCTTTCGTCACTAGGGTGATGTCTGCAAACCCCTCGGCGCGCAGCAGGTCCTGAGAAATATATATAGGCGTCATGCAATCCGCGATCTTGGGAAACGCCGGAAGTCGGACCGCCGTCGTCTCGGGCGGCGCCTCGGCAAATGCCTGCTTCGGACTGCCGAAGAGGCTCGCCGCGCCGGCTGCGGCAGCGCCGGCCAGGAAGCCGCGGCGGTTCTGGATGATGTGCACGGCATCGCTCCCCTCTCGTGAACTGCAGGTGCAATTCCATTCGGGACCGATCAAAAGAGGTTCCGATAGAGGCAGATCGTCTCGTGAGCGCATGAGCGGTTGTCGATGGAGCGCGCCCAGTCCAATGCGGGAGTCTTGCGCTCCCAGTCGCGGAGCTAGTGTATTAGCCACCGACGATATACCACCATACGCCCGTTCTGCATCACTGGCGAGTGCGAAAACTCACACCGACGAAGGCGGGGCGGAGAGCACGGCCCTTCTTACGCTGCGCGCTCGCGGTACGGACGACGGAATGGACTACACCATCATCGGCGGTGCCGTGAATTTGGCATCTAAGCCGCTTCCAGTCAGACCTCCGTCGCCTCGGCTAGCTCGAGGGCGTCTTCTACGTCGACGCCGAGATACCGGACCGTGTTTTCGATTTTAGTATGGCCCAACAGAATCTGAACAGCGCGAAGGTTACCAGTTGCCTTGTAGATGATTGACGCTTTGGTACGCCTCAGCGAATGCGTTCCGTATTCCTGAGGTCGAAGTCCGATCGCCACAACCCATTCGTCCACGAGGCGGGCATACTGCCTCGTGCTCATGTGACGCTTTGGGTCGATCCTGCTCGGGAACGCATAATCGTCGACCGTGCCGCCGCGCCGTTCTAGCCATACGAGAAGACTGGAGCGTGCATCGCTCATCAACTCGAACTGAACCGGTTGGCCTGTCTTCTGTTGCACGACCATCGCGCGGGTGCGAATTTCCGGCCCGAGAACCAAGGTGCCGATCTTGATCCTCACTAGGTCGCAGCCGCGCAACTTGCTGTCGATTGCTAGATCGAAGAGGGCTCGATCGCGCAATCGCCGCTCTCGGTCGAGAAAGAACCGGATCGCCCATATCTGTCGAGGTTTCAACGGGCGTTTCGTTCCGACCTTCTTGCCCGCGTTCCACGCGCGGCGATCGGGAGCGGTGGGGTCATAGTGAGAATGTCCCATTTCGTTTCTCCTTCGGCCATGATTGGCCACGGGAGGAACGCCTAGCGCTGGGTCGGTTGGGGGGGCCGAAAGCAGATAGTTCGCTTGTGGTGCAGGGAAGAACGATAGCGGACGTTAAATCTCAGGATCCGATGTCTGAGTTGACCCAATCGAGCCATTCTCGCAGGCAAGCTCGACTGTCTCGAATGTGGCAAATACGGCATTGGTGACACCTCGCCGTATGAGCCGTCGATGAAACACGCGGAAAGAGGGGATTTGCTACCTAGTGCTGGTGGGGTCGGTTTCCTTTCAGAGCAACCGATAGTATGATCCGCCGGGGTCAGGCCAACGATGGACCGCAAGCTTTCCGCGATTCTTGCCGCAGATGTAGTGGGCTATTCGTCTCTGATGGAGCGCGACGAGGCCGGTACGTTCGAGCGCCTTCGTGCCGGACGCAAAGAACTGTTCGAACCCGAAATTGCTCGCCACCACGGCCATATCTTCAAGCTGATGGGCGATGGGATGCTGGCCGAATTCGGCAGTGTCGTCGATGCCGTCGAATGTGCAGTGTCGCTGCAGCGCGGCCTGTCCGAGCGCAACGCCTCGCTTCCCGAGGCGGAACAGATCCTGGTGCGGATCGGTATCAACCTCGGCGAGGTGATCGTTGACGGCAACGACCGGTATGGCGATGGGGTCAACATCGCGGCCAGACTTCAGCAGTTAGCGGAACCGGGCGGCATCTGCGTCTCGGGAAAAGTGGCCAAGGAGGTCGAGAGGAAGCTGGCGTTCACATTTGAGTCAATGGGCGAACAGAGGGTTAAGAACATCACCGAACCGGTTCGGGCGTATCGCGTACTGCTTGACCCAGCGGCAGCGGGCAAGACCCTCCATGCTCGTCGCCAGCCGCGCGCCTGGCGTTTTCCAGTCGCAGCGGGTGTTCTCATCCTGGCTCTCGGCCTTGCAGCAGCATGGTGGCAGCCGTGGGAGAGACCTGCACAGGCTGTCGTTCCGACCGTCAGCGTGGCAGCCGACATCCGGCCCTCGCTAGTCGTCCTGCCTTTCGACAATCTCAGCGACGACAAGGAACAAGAATATCTCGCCAACGGCTTCACCGAGGATCTGACGACCGCACTGGCGCGTGTGCCGGGTCTTTTCGTCTTCTCCCCCAACGCGGCCTCCGTTTACAAGGACAAGGACCCGAAGCCGGAGGAGATTGCGGCGGCATTGGGCGTCCGGTACCTGCTGAAAGGCTCGATTCGCCGCGTCGGCGACGACATGCGCATCAATGCGCAGTTGATCGATGGCTCGACATCCAGGCATCTCTGGGCGGAGCGTTTCGACGGCCAGTGGGCGGACGTATTCGCGCTGCAGGACAGGGTTGTCAGCAGCATCGCGGGCGCGCTCCAGCTCCGCCTGGTGGGCGGCGCGCCGTCCGCCCGGGCGGGAGGCACAAGTAATCCCGAGGCCTATGAGGCCTATCTCAAGGGGATGGACATCTACAACCGTATCAACACGCCCGAGGAGTTTGCGCAGGCTGTGAAGCATTTCCAGCAAGCGCTGCAACTCGACCCCGATTTCGGCGCGGCGTACGCCCAGCTCGCCTGGGCCTATTGGGATGCGGATGTCACTCGGGCCGTAGTAATGGGGCTTACGGAGGACGAGGCCCATGACAAGATCTATGAAACCCTGAAAGCGGCGGCCAGGTATCCTTCGCCGGGCTACTATCAGCTCGTCGCTGAGTTGATGGTCCGCGAGCACGACTCGGACGACGCAGTCACCGTTCTTCTGAAGTCGGTGGCGCTCGATCCCAGCGATACTTGGAACTATCTCTCGCTGGCCAATGCCCTGAATTTCAACGGCAGGCCGAAGGAAGTGCAGAGCTATCTCGATGCGGCTGCGCGCGTCGACCCAAACTCGTGGATGGACTACAGGCGCTACCAAGCCGGACTGGCCGAGTTCGGCCAGGAGAAGTTTGAGGACTCGGTTCGCTCTATCGAGAAGATGGACCTTAAATCACCCGATTCACGGGCGAATTTTTACGCCCTGCAGGTCCTCATTTCGGCTTATGGGCATCTTGGGCGCACAGACCAGGCCGCGGCCGCTTTGGAAACGCTTAGGAAGGTTGTTGCGCGGAGAATGGAATGGGAGCTGAGCCAGTTGATCACCCAGGATTACATGGTGTTCAAGAATACGGCCGATATCGAACGCCTTTTGGCCGGGCTGACCAAGGCAGGTGTGCCCGAGCTGCCGGCATTGGCAAAGGCAGGCATGAATCCGAAGAACCGGCTCACAGGGGCGGAAATAAGGTCTCTCATGTTCGGCCACGAAACGCGCGGAAAATTGGTAAACCCCACGTTCCTGCCGATGCAGCGCACAACCTCGGTCGACGGCGCCGTCAGCGAAACCGTTGGCCAGAGAACCCGCACAGGAACCTCGTGGGTGCAAGGCAATTTCTTGTGCAACGCCTTCCCCAGAGAACAGACAAGCTGTGGGGCGATTTTTCGCAATTCATTCAGAACGCCTAGGCGTCAGGACGAATACAAGAGCGTATACCGTTGGGAACAGTTTGAATTTTCGGTCGTCGAGTGAGCTCCCAAAATGCTGCAAGGGCTGAAAGTCGGCTTGCGCATATGCATGCGACCTTGTTCGCCATAACCGCAGACGACCGGAATTGGCCCAAAAGCTGCATGGGTCCAGTGCATTGGCGATGTCCGCTTTTGGTGAATCGACGGGACCGTAGGAATGACTGCCAAGAGGCGCGTTTCTGACTGGCAGGTTGGGGGCCGTCAGCAAGCGGTCCGCTTTCGGGAAGATGGGCAGAAAAAGCCGACCTTTTGCTCTAACTTAGACTAGCCCAGTGAGGACCGATTCGCGCTACAATCGGACGCCGCGTTATCAGGCAAGTTTGAGCAACTGTTGATACCGCGGATGATTGCGGACGGGATCGAGATCTGAATCATTTTCGACCCAGAGTTTCATATCACTTCCAAACTGCTGCAAGCAAATTTCCAGCAGCTCGATGGCCCGATCAATCTCGCCAAGCTGCGAATAGGTGCAGGCGGCATTGTAGCGGCAGAGGTTATCGTCCGGATCAATCGCCAAAGCACGCGCCAGCCATTCTTCTGCCCGATCACGTTCTCCCAGGACTGCCAGTGCGACGGCTCCTTGCTGCGCAGGCTTTGAGTTTTCCGGATGCTGCCTAAGCGCCTCTTCGGCTCGTCGCACTCCAAGGCGCGCATATTTTGCCGCTTCCTCCAGACGTCCGAGGGACCGAAGGACACCAACCAGGAAAAGCGGCGCCTGATAGTCATCAGGCTGAATCTCCATTGCACGAAGGTAGTGGTGCGCGGCCTGCTCGAAATCGCCCTTTGTAAAGAAAAATTCGGCATACAACTGATGGGCTTCGTAGCAATTAGGATCTAACGCCAGGGCCTTTTCGAAAGCGACAGCCGGCTCCTCGGCGTGGCTGTCGATCATCAAAGCGTATGCGCGTGCTGCATGGGCCTCCGCCAGACTGGGCTCGAGCGCCAAGGCCTTGCCGGTGGTTGCCAGAAGATCGTCGGCCGGAACCTTCTCCCCGTGCCTGGAAATGAGGCGCGAATCACAATTGGCGATACCCGCGTAAGCGCGCGCGAATCGTGGATCCAGGTCCGTGGCTCTCGCAAACATCCGCCGAGCCAATATCAGGGAGGATCTCGTCATCTCATGAAGTAGCTGGCGACCCCTTAGATAGTGCGTGTAGGCTTCGACATTGTCGGTAGGCGCTTGCTCGATCGCCTTCTTCTCGTCCGGCAAAAGCTTGACCCTGAGCTGGTCAACAATCGTTTTGGTGATCTCATCCTGAATCGCAAAAATATCGCTGAGTTCACGGTCGTAACGAGCGGCCCATACATGGCCGCTGGTGGCACCTTCGATCAATTGGGCATTGATCCTTACGCGATCCCCGGCGCGGCGAACGCTACCCTCGACCACATAGGCGACACCAAGCTCCTTCGCTGCCTGCTCCAAGTTCACCGCCTTACCTTTGTAGGTGAAGACCGTATTGCGCCCGAGCACGAATAACCCTGAAACATTCGAAAGGTCGGTGATGATGTCCTCGGTGATGCCGTCGCTGAAAAATTCCTGTTCGGGATCGTTGCTCATGTTCGCAAAGGGCAGAATCGCCACTGACGGCTTGTCGGAGCGGTCATTTACTCGGTCATTTACTTGACCACCCCCAGTTGCTGCCTGAGCGACCACGCTTTCGGGCGATCTCAGATTGATAAAGTAGACACGCAACGGCTGGATAATATTCTTGACGGTCTTCTCGCCTTGGTCGAGGAAGTCAAGTTCCAGTTTGTTGCCGACGTGGTCGCGCACAGCCGCTGAACACGCAATGCCACCTGGCCAAGCAAGGCCCTCGAGCCGCGCCGCTATGTTCACACCGTCACCGTAGAAGTCCTCGCCGTCGACGATGATGTCGCCGACATTGATGCCGATGCGGAACTTTATGTGCCGGTCCTCGGGAATTCCCGCGTTGCGCCCCGGCATGCCGCGCTGGATTTGAACGGCGCAGCGCGCCGCGTTGAGAACGCTGCCGAACTCGACCAAAAAGCCGTCCCCCATCACCTTGAAGATACGGCCACCATGCTTGGCTACGGTAGGATCGAAGAACTCGTGACGATGCTGGCGCAGTGCACTCAGCGTGCGCTCCTCATTGGCCTCCATGAGGCGGCTGTAGCCCACCACGTCCGCGGCCAAGATAGCCGCCAGACGTCGCTCAACCTGCTCCTCGGCCAATGCCTCGTCCCTTTCAATCGGCAACTATCCTATTCGATCCGCAAGCTAATGTGCAGCGCCCATCGCCGAAGGAGGTCGAAAGGTCTGGAACAGACACGACAGCAGTATGCTCAGCAGCGGCTGGATATGAAGCGCGCCCGGAGGGCAGCGCGTCGCGCCGAGGAGCGACTGCCGTGGGCGAGGCGCTTTCAATTGTTGGCCGAAGTATCGCAAGCGCCCTCCCCTTGGCCCTACAAGGCAATAGAAGTGTTGGCTATAGAGATATGATTTCGGAGGGCAGATGAAGGTACCGGTAGAGTTCGAGAACATTATCGCTGATGTCGAAAAACGACAGGAGCCGCTTCCGTCTCATTACTTTCAAACAGAGTTGATGAAAGCTCGCACGACGCTCGGGAGCGATCTCGACGCCGACCTAAACGCCGGTGCATTTGCCGAACTCGTCGCATGGACTCTGACGACCGAAGCGTGGGGCCTTGAGCCTTGGCATTCTTATTTCGGCCCATTCGGCTCATGGATCAGCATCGACGGGAAGAAGGCATTCGCGCCGGCCGTCGACCAGGTCGACGAAGCCATCTTCCGGCATTGGGCCAGCCGTGTCGGTCAGTTCAGGCACCCAGGACTGCAGGCTCGCTATGCGGACCTATGCTGGGAGCTTGCGAGGACGGTCGGCAATGCTAAGCCGGATTTTCGCCATGCCGTCGCTGCCGTTGATGCGTATCTCGGGGGCGTGTCTAGCGGCCTCGTAACCGAGTTTCATGAGCAGATCGCGTCAGTGAGCCGGGCACTCGATATCGCTCGCCAGATCCGGGACAACGACCGCTCCGAGGCAGCCATCGTCACGCTCATGCAGCTTCATGACAAAGCCGTGGCGGGAGAGGGGTGGTGGTGGAAGACCTACGACCGCCTCATCGCGGATAAAGCATTGACCGACTACAGGCGTGCCTATCTCGCCCAGAGCCTAGAGGGGCTGGCGGCTGACTACGCAGACACTGCGAGCGCTGAAAAGTTCGACCCCTTCCAGCTTGAGAGCGTCTCTGAACGGCTGCAGGCCTACTACAATCGCGTCGGCCGCCGCCCCGACGTGGTCCGGCTTCAGGAGACAGTGGGTAGGGCCTTCGAGCACACCGCCGGTCTTGGTGACAACCTACGCGCGTCTTCGATGCTACAGAGCGCCGAAAACGCCTATCTCGACGCCGGCAACCAAGAGGATGCGAAGCGAGCGAGGATCGCGCGAATAAAAGCGATCGAAGCGTCTCGAGAGGAAATGCAGTCGTTTGAGACCACTCAGACGATTACGAAGGAGGAAATGGAGGCGTTCGTCTCCACGGTGGTCACCGACCGCCCGCTGCACACCTTCGCCAGGATTGCGAACCAGTTCGTGCCTGAGGTCGCGCAGATAGAGGCGCGGATCAAAAAAGGCGGGGAGGATGGCGAGGGTTCGATCATGGACTTCATTCCGATCGCGATAATGGCGAAAGATCATCAAGCCGCGATGCTTGGAGGGGTAGAAGACGATCTCGACGGACGTGTCATCCATCGTGCCCAGCAGAATGTGCAGTGGACTTCACCATACCTGCACCGCACGCTGCAGGCAGCGATCGAGAAACACGAACTCAACCCGTATGCGGTTACCGGGTTTGCCGAGCGCTCGGGTCTATTCGAAGATTCCAGCTTCCTACTCGAAGGCGTGGGCGCGTGGTTTGCTCTCGATCACATGAAAGCAATCCATGTGCTGGTCCCCCAGGTAGAGCGTGCACTCCGTACCATCACCGGTAAACTGGGTGAACCCGTCGCTAGAAAGCACCCAACTATGCCGGACCGCGAGATCGCTATCGGCATGGGTGAAATATTCGGAAACAAGGTGGTTAAGGACACCCTCGGCGCTGATCTGACGCTCTATTTCAAGCTCATTTATTCCGATCCTCGGGGACTAAACCTGCGGAATTCGATTGCACATGGCACTCTTGAGCGCGGTATGATCAACGCAGTGATCAGTGATCTCCTGATCCATTCTCTGCTTGTACTTGGCCTGTGGGATCAACTAGCCGACCACCGGAAGAAGAAGGCGGCTGGGGGCTGAGGGAGGATGGAACCTACTCTAACTGTCGTGCGCGTTATCGTCGAAACTCGATTACCAGTGGAAGGCGACCTTCCCAGCGTGATTTCCCCGAACCCGCCAGTCCGCTTCCCACCCAATCCGCCGCTCGCGTCTTCAGGCCTACTGCAGCTAGAAAATGATTTCCCACAGCAGATAAAAGGCCGGAAGTGGCCCGACTGGTTTCGGGATGATGCTGCCGACAAGCCGCCGTTCGGTTGACGGGCCAACATGTTTCCCCGCCCGCTTCAGCCTGACGGTCGAAACTGGTCGTCGGCCAATGTAGAGCCCGCCCGCATAACGATTAGAGGCACAACACTGGTCGGCTGGCATAGAAGGGTGAAACCCCTAGCTCAACGACCAGTCATGGTACAGCCGCTCGTCGCTTCGGTTATTTCTTCCGCAGCTCTTTGACAACATCGAGAAAGGCCCGCAGTGCGGGCGGTACGGCTCGATGTCCAGAGTAGTAGACCGCAACTTCTTCTGGAGCCGGCACCCACGCGGTCAGAATTTTGCGCAAACTGCCCTCGGACAAGGCCGCCTCGACGGCCCAATCAGCCACGTAGGCGACACCTAGACCCTCTATTGCAGCTTCGACCATCAGCTCTTCGTCGTCGAGAACGATGGTGCCGTTTGCCTCGAGTGCGAGTTCCTGACCCGCGCGCTCGAACTCCCATCGATAGAGCTTGCCGCTGGGCATGCGGTGACCGATGCAATGGTGGCGCCGCAATTCGTCGGGGGTTCCCGGCTCGCCGAGGCGATCGAGATAGGCGGGCGAGGCGACACAGATGAACGTCAGCGGGCGCGCAAGCAACACGGTGATCATGTCCTTGGGGACTGATCCAAGGGGGCGCACGCCGGCATCGAAGCCGCTGGACACGATGTCTATGAGTCGCCCATCGACGACAATATCCACAGTCACGTCAGGATGCAGCTCCGCCATCCGGGGAAGAGCCGCGCGAACGAGAAGGCCAGCCACCAGCCGCGGTGCGTTAATGCGGACTGTTCCCGCAACTTTGCCCCGAAAACCCGCAACGCTGTCGAGCGCCTCGTCCAGTGAGGCAAGCGCCGGTTGAAGGCGCCCAAGCAATTGGTAACCTGCTTCCGTCGGCGAAACACTGCGTGTGGTGCGGTTCAGCAGGCGCACGCCCATACGTTCCTCGAGCGCTCGCATCGCATGGCTCAACGTCGAAGGCGCCGTGCCGATCTCGTCAGCTGCGCGTCGGAAGTTGCGGTGCGTGGCAACGGCCACGAAAGCCGTAAGGTCATTGAGCGAAGGGCGAGCCATTGATGGGGATTCTGCATCATCCCATGTCGAATTCAACGGCTAACACAGGCAATCCGATTGCCTTATCTCTCACTCGTATCAAAACCGAGGCGGCTCAGCTCCGACCCGCTGTCGCACCGCACCAGACTGAAAGGAACCCGAAATGCCTGCACGTAACGCCGTTTATCCGGCCAAACGCCACGCGTTATACGATATTCATAAATACTCCGCCGCCATTCGCTCGGGCGACCTTCTCTTCGTATCGGGTCAGGTCGGGAGCCGCAACGACGGCTCGCCCGAGCCCTTGTTCGAGGATCAGGTTAGGCAGGCCTTTGCCAATCTGCGCGAGGTCTTGGCCGCCGCCGGATGTAGCTTCGACGACGTCGTCGACGTCACCACCTTCCACACCAAACCGGACGAACAGATCGAAACGGTGCTGGCCGTCCGGGCCGAAGAGATCGGCCAACCTCCCTATCCGAACTGGACGGCAGTTGGCGTCAACTGGCTTGCCGGCTTTGATTTCGAGATCAAGGTTGTCGCCCGCATCCCGACGCCGGTCGGCTGACAAATGCTGATCGGTCGCAAGCAATGTACTGGTGCGAACGACCGTTTGGGAACGCGGTAGTAAGCTGGACTCGTGTGGGCGCGACCGACAACGTCGATGTCGGCGATTTCTTCTATTGGGCAGCGGGCACGCAAACCCCCGGCTTGCGTGGGCGCAAGCCGCCATGTCGTCATGGGGGCCGCAAGCGGACGGTCCGGCTTTTGGGGCGGTGCTAGAAAGCCGACCTTGCATTCAGGGAGCACTGCCCGCCCTTGCGCTTAGTAGTCACCTTGCCGGCTTGGCTGCCGGTGCCGAAACGGCTGTTAGGGAATTGTCAGGTTGAATTCGCGATGCCGCCTAGTGACCGTTGACTCGATCTTTTCATTCAGTGGGAGACGGCACCAGATCAAGCCGCGGAACGAATTCCTCCAACTCGTCGTCGAGTAGCGGCGGTTCTTCCTCAGCCTCCTGCTTGGGCTCGACCATCAGAAGACCAACGACGATCAGCGCCAGGGAAGCCCAAGTGAGGGCCGGTATCGCTTCTCCCAGCAACAGCATGCTCCAGCCTATGCCGGCTGCGGTCACCGCGTAGGCGTTCTGGCTTGCGAACACAGCGCCTGTGCTGGAGATCAGCGCGATGAAAAGGAGCATCGCCAAATTGCCGGCAACGGCCATCACAACGACGATCACGCCAAGCCGTCCGGTCAATAACCCGAAAGGCACGAAATCCCGATAGAAAGCCGCCAGCGGAATTAGCATCAAAACCGAAGCAATAAGGGTGATGCCGAATAGAGCGACGCTATCGATAGCAGCAGGCTTGAACTCCGAGAGGTAAATATCCTCGGTCGCGTAAGTCATCGGGATGACGAGCGCAATGACAAGCCACAACCAACTGGTAGCCATTTCCGCCGGCTCTCCATAGAGCAGTATGATGAAGATGCCGACGAGGCCCAGCCCAAGTCCCAAAAACCGCTTCAGGTTGGGCGCTTCTGTCCGCATCAAGGCGGCGAACAGGAATACGGCGAATCCCTCCAGGACGATGACAATGGAGACGATGAAGGCGGGAAGCTTGCTTGCCAGCCAATAGACCAGCACCTGATTGACCACCGCGCTGACGAACGCAAGGGTGATGATGAACTTCCAATCCGAGCGCGTAAGGTCAGCAAGGCGCGGCATTGTCCTGCGCTTCATGCTTATCCCGACGCAGAACACTGCCCCAATGACGTCAATAAGGAGCGCCAGCCCTATCGGATGGGCTTCAATGAGTGAAGCCATCTTCGAGAGCGGCACGACAAGGCCCCACAGTCCTCCGCAGGCCAACAGCAGCAATGCGCCACGGAATGTGCGGATATTCTGCCGCATCTTTCGCTCGCGCTCATAGACCTTCTGGGCCATCGTAGCGAAAACCGTGGCGAGCTTGCCCAGACCATCCGGGCGGCCTGCCACATCGCGGATGCCGAGCTTTGAAGGGTTGAACCTCCCGCTTTCCAAGGTCGCGGCCGCCTTAGTCAGCTTGGCCACCTGTCGCAGATATTCCTTCTCGATATCGCGCAGTCTCTTCTTCTCGATGCAGGTGGAAACCCGTGCTTTAAGAAGAGCGAGTTCAAAATCCTTGGGCAGGAAATCCTCGGCGCCCAATTCGATCGCCTTGACGACGCTGCTCATCTCATCATCGAGCGCGGAAATCACGATAACCGGCACATCCCGCGTTCTGGACGACGCCTTGAGACTCTTCAGCACCTCGAAGCCGTCCATCACCGGCATCATGATATCGAGAAGGATGAGATCGAAATTTTCGGTGGCGAGCAGATCGAGCGCCGCGCGGCCGCTCTCCACCGCCTCGGCTTCGTGCCCGAGAGCCTCGACCGATTTCTTGAGCTTGATCCTTATCGTCCGGGAGTCGTCAACGATGAGGATCCTGCCAGGGCTGCTCACGCTATTCTCCCAGATTGAAGATTTTTCGAAGCTCCGTGACGGCGGCGTCGAAGGCGCGCTGCGCGTTATCGATTTCCGCCAAATCCGCCGGCTCGCCAGCTGCGCATCGCGCCTCTACTCGAGCGCAGATTTGGCTAAGTTCGGCCGCCCCCATATCCCGCGCGTTGGATTTCAGGGAATGGGCAGCCCGCCGGGTGGCCGCTAGGTCGGAAGCCCGACCCGACGACCACATGTCCTGCATGACGGATGGCCCCTCTTCGAGAAAGGACGCCACGAGCTCTACAAGGTCAGCCTCTTCGCCACCGACAAGCTCGCGCAGCTTGTCCAGTGCCCTTCTGTCGATCGCCACGCCACCCCCCGATGTCCGTTTCTTCTAGTTATAACCACTGACCGCGAATTTCTCCCGGTGCTCGTGAAGTAAGACCGAAATCGAACCCCTCTTGGATTTGTCAGAGCTCTATCGCGCTCAAAATGCAGACTATCGCAGACATGCTAAATTAGATAGCGCGCAACTCCCAATCAATGCCGCCACCGCGCTGGTGGCAATTGCGCCAAGGCCCGCCATTTGCATTCAGAGCCTTGGCACGCTGGGTTCGTCGAAATCGCTCGCTGCGCCGGCAAATCTCTGCGCGCCAACCAGCACCGACTTGTTCAGCGACGCGATGAGGTCTTCTACGCGTAGCGGCTTGCTGAGATAGTCGTCCATGCCCGCATGCAGATACCTCTCGCGATCACCGGCCATGGCGTTGGCGGTGAGAGCCACGATGAACGGCTGACGCGCATGCTGGCGGCCGGACGCGCGGATCAATCTTGTCGCTTCGAGACCGTCCATATCAGGCATTTCGATATCCATCAGGATAACGTCGTGGCTGCCCCGGGTGTATGCAGCGACCGCCGACTGCCCGTCGACAGCCAGTTCCGGCTTGTAGCCCAGGCGCTCGAGCACCTTGCAGCCAAGCTTTCGGTTGGTGGCATTGTCATCGACCAGGAGGATGTGAAGCGGAAACTTCTGCGCCATCGTACTGTCGAGAGCCGGCCCCTTCGGCTGGTCGGATCGGATGGAACGGGTCGGAGATCCGACAAAGATCGACAGCAAGGTGTTGAGCAATGGCGATGGCTTGATCGGCTTGGAAAGCGTGGCCGCGAACTTGATGATTTCCATCTCCTTCTTCTTGTCTTCAGGCATGGGCACCATTGAACTGAGTAGCACCAGCGGAACGCTGCCCTTGCCGTCGAGCGCGCGTATCTGTCTCGCCAGTTCGATGCCATCCATGTCAGGCATGTTCAGGTCGAGAACGATGACATCGAAGACCTCGCCTCGCGCGAGCCTTAGAAGCGCTTCCGCGGGATGTTCGCTTTCAGCTGCAGCCATGTTCCAGGACTGGGCCTGCAGGGACATGATGCGCCGGTTTGTTGCGTTGTCGTCGACGACCAACATCCGCTTGCCCGCCAGTTCGTCCCTTGCTTGCAGTGAGTGAGCTGGTTTTCGGCTCGATGCGACAGGAGCGCGGATGGTGAAGAAGAACGTCGTACCTTTGCCTTCAACGCTCTCTACCCAGACCTCACCTCCCATCAATTCCACCAAACGCCTGCTTATCGCCAGACCAAGCCCGGTTCCGCCATAGCGTCTCGTCGTGGAGGCGTCGACTTGGCTGAATGATTTGAAGAGGCGATCCATCCGGTCCTTGGCTATGCCGATGCCGGTGTCACGCACCGAGAACTGCAGCGTACACATTTTCCGCCCGCCTTCCTGTTGGCTGCTGTCCGCGGCTTTGGACGGCACCTCCATCACGGAAAGTACGACCTCTCCTCGCTCAGTGAATTTGACGGCATTGTTGAGCAGGTTGATCAGAACCTGGCGTAGACGGTTGCTGTCGGCGACAATCGTTTCCGGCGTGCCGGGCTCGACGACGTAGCCGAGGTCCAGTCCCTTCTCTGCCGTCCTTGGCGCGATTAGGTCTATCGCGCTTTCGAGACATTCGCGCAGTTCGAACTGCCGAGGATCAAGGTCGAGCCTGCCCGCCTCCACCTTCGAGAAGTCGAGTATGTCGTTGATGATGGTCAGCAGCGCTTCTGCGCTGTTGTTGATCGTCTCGCCGATTTCCCGCTGCTCATCGTCAAGCTGCGTGGCGAGCATCAAATTGGCCATACCGATGACACCGTTCATCGGCGTGCGGATTTCATGGCTCATGGTGGCCAGGAACGTGCTTTTGGCTTCGTTGGCCGCCTCGGCCGCTTCCTTGGCATCCTTCAAGGCGCGCGATAGCTCCTTAAGCTCCGTGAACAGTTGTGCGTTGTGAAGTGCGGCTCCCGCATTGGCGGCAATGGTCGAGAGCAGTCGCAGCGAATTTTCGTTGAACATACCCTCCCGTGTCGTGCTCTGCACGCTGATCACGCCGACATTGCCTTGAGCCGTCTTGATTGGAACGCCAAGGTAGGACAACGCATCCTTGCCAACCGGAGTTGCTCCGATTTCCGCGCCGCGTTCCGCGACATCCTGATTGATGAGCAACGGCTCGCCGGTTTCTATGATCTTGCTTGTGAGGCCTTCGCCGAGCTTAAGTGTGGTGAAGGCTTCGCCGAACTGATAAGGAAAATGGATCAGCTTTGTCTCCGGATCGAGCAGAGCGACGTAGACTATGTCGGCGTTGAAAATCTCCTGCATCTGATCGCCGATCAGCTGGATAGTATTGCCAAGTTCAGCCTCGCCTATGAGTGCCTGACTGACCTTGCCGATCGCGCCCAGTTCAGCGGCACGGTGCTCCGTTTCCTTTAGAAGCCTTTGAGTCTCATCAAAGAAGCGGGCGTTGGCGATTGCGACTCCCATATTGGAGGCTATCGTCTGCAACAAACGTACGTGGTTCTCGTCGAATGCGTTCTGTTCGTAACTTTGAACACTCACCACGCCGAGCGTTCTCTCGCCCGAATTGATCGGCACGCCAATGTATGAAGAGGTCCTGTCATCTTCGTCCGGGAAATAGGCACCGCGCCTCTTTCCTTCCTCCATGGTGCTGAAAACCAACGGTTTTCCCGTGGAGATAATTTCCGATGTAAGCCCTATCCCTATCGGAAACGGCTCGATAGTCTTGTAACCCCTATAGTAAGCGTAAGGAACTCGAACTACGCCGGATTGGCGGTCGTGCAACAGAATCTCGCTGACCTCCGTGCCGAATGCGTCCCTGACCTTATCGCCCACGAGCCGAATAATTGTGTCGACATTCAGTGACTTCGTCATCGCTTCGCCGACGCTATTGAGAATGGCCAATTCCTTGGCCCGGTCTTGCGCCACTTTCAGCAGCCGCTGGGTTTCGTCGAAAAGGCGAGCGTTGGCGATGGCGACGCCCATGCTGGAGGAGAGCCCCTGCAAAAGGCGAATATCATCTTCATTGAAGGCGTTCTTCTCGTAACTCTGCACGCTGACAACGCCCAGAGTTCTGCCTCCGGCAATGATCGGCACGCCGATATAGGATTCGGCTCGCTCCGCTTCAGTGAGTGCAATGACACCGAACTCAAGGGACTTTTCGAAAGTCGCGAAAATTAACGGCTTTCCGGAGAGGATAACCTTGGAGGTCAATCCTTCGCCCAAAGCAAACGGTTCGACATCCTGATAGCCGCGATAAAATGAGTACGGGACTGTGATCAGGTCGGACGCCTCGTCGCGCAAGAGGATTTCCGTGATGTCGGCCCCGAATATCTCGCGCACCTTATCGCCGACGATGCGGGTCACTGTCTTCACATTCAGCGTCTTCGCCATCGCTTCGCCGACGCTATTAAGAATGGCGAGTTCCTTTGTGCGTACCTCGGCAAATTGGCTCAAACGCTTGTTTTCGACAGAAAGACGGTCAAGTTCGATTGCTGCAGTTGCCTCGGCGTTTTCCAGCTCGGCAATACGCCGGTTGGCGGATTCCAGGCGGCTGGCAAGGTCGCTTTCGACTGAGCCCTGCATATCGGCTTCTCCCAAAAGGAACATTCCGCCAAGGTCGAGAGGAATGCTTTCCCTCACCCATATATTAGCTAGTAGTGTTACACACTAGGCGGCCGATCGACAGTACCGGCGAGTCGTGGCCTGAAGGGGACAAGCTAGACTCTCCGCGCAGTCTCCAACCATGTCTGCTTCCAGGCCGTGTCAAGCTTGCCTCCAGCGGCCGAGATTGGGCGCTCAGCAGTCGTTCGACACGTGTGGCGGGAACGCCGGATTGGACGTAGGCCAACGGTCAATCAACGGGCCTACCTTGCCCTCTGACTACCTCCAAAACCAAACGCCAAGGCAGTTGGGCCGTACCTCGGGAAAACATTTCCTGAAACTGGCCAACCGCCGTCAGTGCTTGTCCGCTTTTCCGGCAGCCCCTACCCGTCCCCCACTCAGGAGCAATTCCTTTGCCTCAGGCGACCAGCGGCTTCTTGTCAGGGTCAGTTGGAAGCTGCGGTTGTGGTCGACGATCGTCTGCGGCCCAAGATTGGCGGCCGCATCGAGGAGTTCCGCGAACCTCTCCTGCGCATCGGCGACCGGCCAGGCGTTCGATTCGGTACTCGCAGGCTTTGAGCCTCTCTTTTTTTCGGGACTTTTGCCCAAGCTGAATCCTTTCTACGCACAGGGCGACTATGCTTAACGATTTGCCGGTGCCTCTCGCCTACGTTCGCGCCGCACAATCACACTGACACAATAACAGGATGCCAGCAGTGAGCCCACTCCCGAGAATTTATGTCCTTGACACGAACGTAGTAAGCGAACTCATCAAAAAAAGACCACATCCCAGCGTTGTCCGCTGGATAGCGGAAACGGACACCTCGCTCGCGATCCCGTTTGGCTGCGTGATCGAAATTCAGCGAGGCATTACGATGCTTCAAGCACGGAACGTTGCCAGATCCCTTGAACTGCAGTCCTGGCTCGACCGCCTTCTGGTGTCGGACATGGCGTTCCTCCCCATGGATGCCGACACCTCGAAGCTCTACGCCCGAATGACGCTCGTCCCCAGTCTAAAAGACCTGTGGACGAAATCGCCACAAGCCAAGGACGCAAGAATGCACCAAGACCTCGCGATCGCGGCATCCGCCATCGTGCATCGTGGCGTCGTCGCCACGATGAACACCAAGGACTTTTTGCGGATCGACCGTCATTTCCCGCTGCCAGGACTTTTCGATCCCGCATCACTCGAGTGGAGCATCCTTCCGAAAGGCGGGCACCGTCGGCCACAACCGGTGCATCGTTTTGCGGCAACTGCACGCCCCCGCCATAGGGCGAGCGCTTCGCTTTCACTCTGTCGAGATGCCTTTTGAGGGCTTTGCGCCGACGGCGAATTCGATCGCCGGCACGACGTCCTTGGCAAGCCAAGCGCCCAGGTCGTTGGCGTCGGGCCATTCCTCGCGCCCGCCAAGCTTGAAGAGAACCCGAGAAACCGCCTCCCACGGGCTTCCGTGCGGGAAGATCGCAGGATGCACTCTCCAGGTTTCGCTGCTTCGGGAGTTCGGCTCGACAAACAGCGCGAGGTTCTCCAGTTCGCTGCGCGCCCGGCGCGCCGGATGCTCCAATTTCGCGACCAGCGCGCCCTTGGCGACATTCTTCCCTTCGAAGTGCGGCTGGAGGGCAGCCTGGATATCGCCAAGCATCCCCTTGAGCCTCTCCACAAGGATCGGCACCCCGTTCTGGGCCTTCGCCCGCGCCAGCGCTCTCAGCCCATCGACTCCGGCAATGTCGGCGGGGTCTGTTTGCGCAGTCTGAGTATCACCGGAAACCAGACCCCTGATTTCGCGAACGGTCGGCCGCTTGCCCGCCTTGAGGTCTGCTACTACGGAAGCGACGGTTTCGGCCGCCGCTGCCGCCAGCGCGTACATAGCGGCCGCAGGCACGCTGCAGTCGACCAGGACCTTCCGATGGGCACGCAGGTTGTTGTGAACGGCGATGTAGTTGCCGGCGCCTCGCCTGGTGAGCCGGCATGCTTGCTTAGACCAACGCTCGAAGACATCCTGGCTTGGTGACTTGCCGCGCACTTTCGCGAGCATCTCCCCGCAAGCGAACACTTCTTCGGTCCGCTTCCGGCCGAGTGAAGCGAACATCTCCCGAGCCTCCTCGAACGAGGGCACGGCGGCTTCCGGAATTCCGAGGCTGCCGTAGTCGATCGACTGCTCGTTCGCTTTCGCCGAGCCGGACTGACGCCCATTGCGGCGCCCCTGCCCGGAAGCGGCGACGTGTCTTGCTGGCGCGACCTGGTCGATTTCCTGTGCAGTTTCTCTCAGAGCCTTCACACTATCCATCAATATGACCTCTCCCAACATGCTTGTTGAAACCGCGGCAGGTCAGACCAGAACTGCTAGCCGGGCTCGTGTACCAGATGCCGTCACTTACGACATATTCGTTTAAGGATGCAGGATAACGGCGGGAAATGTTTTCCCAGTTCCGCAACCATTTATAAGGCAATCCAACGACCGCTTATAACGTTTGCTCAAGGAACCACGATATGTTGGTGCGGCGCTTGACCGCCTGGGCTATGTTCACTATACGTTCCCGTCCATGACCACGCGCCAACACCTCGACCTCATACGCTGACCGCTCCCGCGGCCGCCCTTGCGGCGGCCGAGAACGCATGCGCATGAAACCGAGGACAATGTCGTGATCCACACCTCCAGGAAATCCGAGACGACTACGAGGCAGGTCCGGCGCGCGCCCATACGCTCGGCCATCGGCGCCTGAGCGCGCGCGTCTCTTCGTCAGTTTCCGATTTCCATCACCGTGCTGTGGCACGGTTGCGACCGAGGTGTCGACATGATCCGCTACAAGACCCTGAAGGGTGCCGGGAGCAGCAATGCCGGCACCTTCCGCAACAAGCTGCATCAATCCTTACCGCGCTTCCTCGCCTACTGCGCGATCATGCGGGCATGCCGCTCCATCCCGCAATTCCGGCAGCTGAAACCTGTGGTCGTCGGTTTGTTGCTCCCGGCGGGCGCGGATAAGGACATCTTTGAAGAGGCTGTCCACTATGCCGCGCATGGCCCTTCCTTCATCTATGGCGGCCTCGACGGCACCGAGATCCTGACGAAGGGCGACCGTTGGTCGAAGGCCAAGGAGGCGGAACTTTCCGCGGCGCTCTCGAAGCGGCGGCGCGTCGTCCTGGTGATGGAGAGCGGCACGGAGATGCCGGATTACTTCCGCCTCGCCACTGACGGGGTGGTCGAAGTGGGGCCGATCCTGCCGCGGCACGTCATCGCCGGGGCAAGGCTCTGCCTCAAGACGGAGATCACGCCCGAACAGGCCGAGTTCATCGCCACGATGCCCCTGTCCGTCATCGGTGCCACGCTGCGCCCGGGAAGGTCCGTCGCTCACGCGATCAAGCTAATGGTGCAGGCCAGTGCGCCGAGGGCGGCCAAAGACATTTCCGGCCCGACGCTTGACGACCTCCATGGCCTCGGCGAGGCGGGCGAATGGGGCCGCGAACTGGCGACTGACCTCGCCGACTGGCGGGCTGGAACGATCGGCTGGGCAGACGTGGATCGCGGCATTCTGCTCTCCGGGCCGCCCGGAACGGGCAAGACCACGTTCGCGGGCGCTCTCGCTCGCACCTGCAACGTCCACCTCGTCCTTGGCTCCCTCGGCCGCTGGCAGGCGAAGGGCCACCTCGGTGACCTTCTGAAGGCCATGCGGGCGGCGTTCGACGACGCAAGAAAGAATGCGCCGTCGATCATCTTCATCGACGAGATCGACGCCGTCGGCGACCGCGAGAAGTTCAACGATTACAACCGACAGTACTGCACGGAGGTGGTGGCCGCGCTGCTCGAGTGCATCGACGGCGCGGAGGGCCGCGAGGGCGTCGTCGTGGTCGGAGCCTGCAACCATCCCCACAGGCTCGATGCCGCGATCGTCCGCGCCGGCCGCCTCGACAGGCATGTCCGCATTCCCCTGCCGGACCAGAAGGGCCGCGAAGGAATCCTGCGCTGGCACCTGCAGGGATTGCTTGCCGATGCCGACCTGTCGGAAATCGCTGAGAGAACCGAAGGCTGGAATGGCGCCTCCCTCGAGCAACTGGTCCGGCAGGCGAGACGGCGGGCAAGGCGGGCGCGCCGCGACATGGCGCTCGACGACCTTGTGTCCGAGCTTCCCGCTTTGGTTCCCATTCCACCGGAAATGCGCCGCCGGGCGGCCGTCCATGAGACCGGACATGCCATCGTCGCGCTCGCGCTCGCGTGCGGCGAACTCGTCTCGGTTTCGGTCGAGAAAGCCATCCTCCCGAATCCCGAGCTGTTTCAGAACGGCGGCGGGACCCTCTTCAGGGATAAGGGGATCAAGGAACGCACCCACGCCCAGCTGCTCGACAGAATCGCCGTTGGGCTTGGAGGCATCGCGGCCGAGGAAGTGGTCTTCGGGGAGCGGTCGGCGGGCGGTGGCGGTGGCAGGGGTTCCGACCTCCACACGGCCACGCTTTCGGCGCTGGCGTTCGAGGCATCCTACGGCCTTGGCGAAGGCTTAGCGTACCTCGCACCTGACGACGAAGAGGAACTCTTCTCCGCATTGCGGCTCGACCGCCTCCTGCACGCACGTGTCGACAGGATGCTGCTGGAGCAGTTCCAGCGGGCGAAGCGGATCATCGAACGCGAGCGGCTGGAGGTAGATCGCGTCGCCGAGGCTTTGCTCATCAAGGGGACGCTCGATGCCAGCGAGGTGGTCGAGCTGATCGCCCAGCAGCCGCGGCTCAAGCTGGTCGACGGTGACGACAGGAAGACAGGATAGATGTCGCGCAATATGGTTCGGCCCTATGTCGGCAGCGAGCCATGGAGCGCGGCCTGTGCTGCGCGAGACTTCCTCGCGCTGCGGCGGTCGCTGGCCTGGACGGCACAAAGAGGGTGATGCCATGATTGTCGCGCTCCCGAGACTTCAAGGAAGGCAGCTCATCTGGGCGACCGCCGCCGTTCTGACGGTTGCTGTCGCGCTTATGTGGCCGCAACGGGCATATGGGACGCTCCATTTCGTCCTGCAGAGTTTCATGGACGTCGCGTTGATGGTTGCGATCGGGCTAATCATCTCGGCATGGGTCGCTGCCAGTGGAGCAGCGACCGTTACGGCGCGATGGTTCAAGGGCCGCCCTGTCGCGACTGTGTTGATCGCGTCGGGAATCGGCACCGTGACGCCCGTATGTGGCGTAACGGTGCTGCCGCTCACGACCGGATTCCTCGCTTCCGGCGTTCCGCTTGCGCCGATCATGGCATTTTGGCTTTCCTCGCCCATTACGGGACCCACAATGCTGACCGCGACCTGGGCGCTGCTCGGGCCTGGATTCGCAATCGGAAAGATGCTTGCGGCTTTTGCGCTGGGGGTCTTTTCAGGCGCGATGACAGCGCTCCTTGCGCATACACAGATGGTCCAAAACCCGCTACGGGCACAAGGAGTCGTGAAGGGCGGACCATGTGGCACGTGCATGCCAACGGACCTGTCTTTCCGGATCTGGCGAGATCCGGCGCGTATGCATGCGTTTGGAGCAAATCTTGTCTCCACAACAAGAACCGTCGTGCTCTGTCTGACGTTTGCCTTTTCGGCCGAGTTCCTGCTGCGAGACCTTCTGCCCGCACATGTCCTCACCGCCTATATCGGCAGTGGCTCCCCCTATGCGATCCCGCTTGCGGTGCTGGTCGGCGCGCCGATGTATCTCGACGGCCTTGCGGCACTGCCTTTGGTTCGAGGTTTGCTCGATCTCGGCATGTCGCCCGGCGCGGCAATGGCGCTCCTCGTTTCAGGCGGCGCGGTGAGCATTTGGGGTGTCATGGCCGTCGCTTTGGTACTCAGGCCGGCAACCATCGCCCTGTTCGTGGCGCTGGCGGTTTCGGGATCGCTGGTCATCGGCTATATCTTCCAGGCGCTCTGGATGCTCTTTTCATGAGTGGGAGAGCGGCGCTGGAGTGTCCCGCACCGCCGGCTCAAACCAGAGTGGGGGTGGGAAATGGAAGACATCGTCGCGCGGGTTCGCCGCACATCGAAACTTGGCATCCTGGGTGAAGTGCTGGCTGCGGAGGCTCTCGTCCGGAACGGATTTCGGGGCGTTCGCAACCTGAACGACGACGTGCACAACCAGCCGTTCGCAGACGTCCTCGCCGAGAAGGGCGGCATCCGCTATTTCATCGGCGTGAAAGCCCGAAACGAGGAACGCGACGTGGGCGGGCTGAACGAGTCCTACAACTGCATCCTCGTGCCCGATGCCATCAACAGGCGAATGAAGGAGCAGGGCGCGACCGTCGATGACATAACTGCCCTGGCGCTCCGCCAAGTTTATCAGCTCGCCGAGCGCTTCGCCGCCATCCCAGCCTGGGTCACGGTCCCGCTGCGCCCGATGCGAGGGACGTACGCTGCCTATTTCGGTCTCCTGAAGGAGCTTGGCAACAAGCGCTCCATCCCGATGACGGGAGCGGCGCGAGCCAGTTACACGTGCCTAGCCGACTGGGCGGTGGACGCGCGGATTACGCCCGACCTCTGCAATGCCGTTGGTCGGCGTCCGTCCCGATCTGTCCCGCGACCTACGCTGTTCTGATGCCTGGCGCAGCCGGATAGTTAAAGAAGGTGTCGTCAGGGTCGAAGGCTCCAGCGCCACACCCCGCCAGGTGCATCCTCCCGTTACCAAGCTGCGCTATGCTCCGAAACTCTCATGAGCCGCTCGGGCGGTGTCGAAGGACCTAGCCCCCTATCGAACGGAAGGCTTCCGAGGCGACGTCCTATCTCCCTCGCGCGCCGGCTGGGTCCTTCCGTCAGGAACCCGCAGCCCTTCCCCGCCGAGTGGTCGGCGCCGCTCGGGAACTGGCCCTCGGTCGGGTCGACGATCTCTCCGGTCGCCGCATTCCTCAGGAACCAGTGCATCTGGCCGGGCTTAAGCCCCAGCGCTCGTGGTTGATGACGTGCGGCACCCAGCCCGCGGCATAACCGCCGAGGAGGTGGAACGCCGCTTCCGAGGCGGCATAGCAATGTCCGGCCAGAGGATTGCCGCTCTTCGGTGCGTGAGTCCTCCATGCGGGAGACAGCAGGTCCTCCGTGAGGCAGTGGGCGATCGCCTCGCACAAGGCGGGCGTCGTCAAGGCTAAAGGCGGAAAAATGGCGTCCATCCATGCAGGGTGAACGGGCGTTCGCCGAACCACAAGGATTCGATTGGTGCGGCCCAGAGGACTCGAACCTTATCCCGAGTCAGAGTGTCCAGTGAGTGTGTAGATTGGCTAGCTCAGCTCGGCGGGAAAGGACATCCTGGCGGGCGCTTGTCGTGTTCACTCGGAACATCGCCGGCTACGATACCGGGCGCAATGCCGCGACGGGCAGCGTAGAGCAAAGAAAGAAGGGCCGCTCGTCGACTCCTCAAACAGTCTCATCAACGAGATTGTCGCCTTGGCAGCTAATGGCCTCGCGCGCCGCAACGGCTGTCTCGACGAACGAATCAATCTGCCCTTTCGTGTGGTTGTGCATCATCTGCACCCGCCAGCGGCATCCGTTTTTCGCGACGGCCGGATATTCGACCAAATTCACGATCGCTCCATTGCTCAGCATAGACGATGTCATCATGCGCGACAGGCCGTTGCGGCCGAGGACGACCGGTACGATCGCGCTCGGAGCTCCTAAAACGTTGAAACCCGCCGCCTGAAGGCGGCTTCGCATGTAGTTGATATTTTCCATCAGCCGTCTCCGCCTCCTTTCTCCTTCGGGACTGTCGACAATGGCAAGGCAGGCAAGCACCGCAGCCGCCTGCATCGGGGACATGGCGTTGGTGAAGGTCAGCGGCCCACACGAGGATCGGAGCGCCAGTTTCAGCTCGGTTCTGTCTGAGGCGACGAAGCCACCGTTCGAGGCGAAGGTCTTCGAGAAGCTTCCCATGATGATATCGACGTTCCTTAGGGCCCCCTGAATTTCAAGATATCCACGGCCGCCGTTGCCAATGGCCCCCAGGTCATGCGCTACGTCGACCATGAGCGTGGCTCCGTATTTCGAGCAAATTGTCTGCAACCCCACAAGATTCGGAACGTCGCTGTCCATCGAAAATACAGTCTCGGTGACCACGAGAATTCCGGCACGCGCGCCATCGGCGCGCAGCCGCGACAACCTCCGCTTTACGCCTTCGTTCGAGCAGTGCGGGAAACGGTGGACGTTGGGCGTAGCAGCCTCTGCTCCTTCCTGGAGGCAGGCATGGGCGAGGACGTCGATGACGACGTGGTCCTCGCGCCGGACAAGCGTCCTGACAAGGCCGTATCCGGCACCCCATCCGGTCGGGAAAACCGTCGCGTCGGCTACGCCGAGGAAGGCGGCGAGCTTCCGTTCCAGCTCGACCGTCACCTCCGTGAGGCCCATTAGCGCGGACGATCCGGCGCTGTGGACACCGTACCGTTCGGCGGCCTCCGTCGCCGCGTTGATCACGCGCTTCTCCGTCGAGAGGTTCAGGTAGTCCTGTGAAGCGAAGTTCACGCCGGAGACAGGTTCACCGTCCCTCGTGAACGCAGTTATCTCGCTGTCGATTCGCGAAGCTGTATACTTGCAATAGGGATCAAGGCGTGCTCCTAGCCGTGCGTCGAACCAACCTGTCAGAGCCCGCCACCTAGCGGAAAGGTCTGTATCCGACTTGTTGTAGTAGTCGGTCGTCACACCTTCCATCACATCGAAATCACGATGTTCGACTTTGGATAGCATAGTCGATCCCTCCAGAACATGCGCGATCCGGACAGAAACAGGGGCTCCTCAAGCGGTTAAGTAGCTCTCCCCACTGCCAATTGTCTCGGATATTGCCCCGGCGATTTCTGATCCGCGTGACCCGTTTGGGTCATGTGTCAGCACGAGCGTCTGGGCATTGCAGGACAGGTTCGGGATTGCGGCCACGGTTCAGTAACATTGGCCTTTCATCGGCAGAGCCGTTGCTGCGCAGGGTGGACTCCCGCCTTGCGGCTCGGTCAGTGCGAAACCGCCTCCATAGTGAGTTGGACGACACCTATTTTTGCCGCGATGGGAGAACATCTCGTGCTCCGGCGGCCCAACAGTTCCGCCGACCCAGCGCGGGTGCGCGGAGCAGAACAGGCGCCGGGTTCGGCGAGCGGACCCGCCTGAATTTCCAAGGAACTGCGAGCGGGATGGCGCAAACACGGCGGCTCTCCTCGTTCTCGCCACAGCTGGTCCTGCTCTGACGCGTATCTTGATACCAAATTGGGATACGAGCCCTCCTTTGTCCGACTTGAAATTCGATAGTCGCTGCGCTTAGCTGGCATCCGTTCGTCACCCAGCGGGGGAACGATGGGGGCAGCTTTCAATTTGTCGGGGATCACAGCTGCTTTGGTCGAGGCGGCGGTCGATCCAACGCGTTGGAACGCCGCAATGGAAGTGGCTGCGCAGGCGACCGGGAGCGCCGGGGCACTGCTCTTCGACATGAGGGGACACCTGCCAGCGGTACCGCGCAATGCGGCAATGGAACGCGCTTTCGAGGCGTATGTCCGCGATGGCTGGATAGCCAAGGACGAGAGATACCGCCTTGCGCCCTTTCTGAATCGGCGAGGCGTCACGACGGACTTCGACCTTTTGACTGCTGAAGAGATTGGCAGGCACCCATTCTATCAGGACTTTCTCCAGCCGTTGGGCCTTCATGGATATGTGGCCGTAAAAATCGCCGCCGGGGACTCCTTCTGGGCACTGACGCTCCAGAGAACTGCCGGACAGGGACAGTTTCTGCCTGACGAAATGCGCGAGCTTGCGCGGTTATCCGCTCATCTGGGATCGGTTGCCGCAATGGTCCGGGCTCTGGGCTTCGCGCGCGCCGAGGCCGCGTCGGATGCGTTCGACGCAAGCGGAACAGCCGTCGTCATGATTGACCAGGGTGGGAAAGTCATCCGAACAAATTCCGCCGCCGAACAACTGCTTGGTCCTGACCTCCAGATTTCCAATTCCCGGCTGGTGTCAGCCCACAGGGATGCCACCGTGTCCATCCAGAAGTCAATCTGGGAGCTCCTGCACGCCATGGAACCAGCATCGTCCATGCCGCCGGTGCCCCTGCCGCGCATCGGTCGGCATCCCCTGCTGGCATATCCGATGCGTCTGCCGGCCGTGTCGCCGAACGCTCTCGCGCCCTGCCAGGCGGCCGTCGTGCTGCTTGATCCGGATGTGCGCCCGCGGCCGCCTGAAGCTGTCCTGCGGTCCTGTTTTGGCCTGACCGCATCCGAAGCGAGGCTCGCCCGCCATGTCTCGTCAGGCGAAGCCTTGGAAGCGGCCGCGGATGAGCTGGCGATCTCCTACGAGACCGCGCGCAACCATCTCAAGGCGGTCTTCGCCAAGACCGACACCCATCGACAGGCGGAACTGATTGCCCTGCTCTCGAGGATCGCAAGCGGACCGCCGGGTGGCCGATGATCTTGGCGCGGGGTCGGGGCTGCGGCAGCCCTGACCCCGCTGAAGAATTCAGACGACGCGCCTGCGCTGCTGATGCATCCGAGCACGCGTACTCGCCGCCCATCGCGGCGAACTTCTTGGAGACGAGCCTGTCCCAGATTTCAAACCGTTGACAACCTCGCGGCGCGCCTGAGCAAGACCATCGCTGCGGCAAGGCCGAGAAATGCCGCCGCGTTGGCGGCGGCGCGCTCGTAGTTCCTGGTCCAGTCGCCGGTTGCGGCCTACCGCTTTTCAAAAAGCTGACTTTTGAGTTCCGAGCATCAACCGGGACAAACCACTTTCCCAGCCGGGTTGCTGAAACAGGCCTTCCCCGAACCTGCCTCTGCCGACGTAGTAAGTGCAATCGGGTACAACACGCCGGCAAGGATTGCCGCAAAGAACAGAGCCTTCATTTTCGCCATTTTGCCCTCCCGAATTTGTGCTGGCGAGCTTGATTACCATGTCCACTTTGGGGTCCACATGACCCAAATGGGTCATGTGGAAGAACGGACGAACAGGGGAGGTGACCCCCTTCCGAGTCGAAGGCCTTACCATGTCGTTCATCAGCGTCGAGAACCTCATTGCCTCTCTCTGCGTGAGGCCCTGAAAAGCGCAGCCGCCGAACTCGGCCACGTTCTCCCGCACAGCATCCCAAACCAGCCATTCTCCATTGGGGTCGCTAAGCGGCCTGTAAGGACCCCCGCCCATTAGGATAACTGTTCCGATCGTAACCTCCCCGAGGCACCCGCGTATGCGACCTCTGGAGCCCAACCCTACAAGGACCGATCGAGCGACATTGTCGCGATGCCTCGCCAAAAGCCTACTTCAGCTTCCTCTTGAGGGCTTCAATCTCCTTCGAGATCGAATCTCCAACCTTGAGAATTGGCTTGTAGGCGGTGTAGTCGCCACCTTTGCTTATCTCGGCACGATAAAGCTTCTTTGGGTTCTTGGTGTCTCGGGCCCAAAGCTGGCAGTCGCCGGACGTAGACTCGCCCCAGGAGCCCTTCCATTTGTTGGAAACACACAACTTGCCATCGCTTGCCGTCCAGGTGCCCACGGCATAGGAAGGACCATTCCCGGTGTAGCCCAGCATTTTGCCGTCGGCACCGAGGAACCACGATATGTTTACGGTTTTTCCGTTCGCCCCCTTCTCTTTGAATGTGTAAGTCCTCCCTCCAAACATCGAAGAGATATCGGTGCTCGTTACAGGCGCAGCGCCTTTTGGCATTGTCTCGGAAAGAGCAGGAGTGATGGTGAGGCCCACGATCAGAACGGATAAGGTCAAGGCTTTCATCGCAATTTCCTCCGTCGGGTGTAGGGACGACCTTGCGGTTGCGCACGCGGAACGCGTCGTTCCCAGAGCGCTGATTACCATGCCACTTGAGGAGCCACATGGCCCATTTGGGTCATGTGGACATGTCGAGGCTCTGGACTCACCAAGGATCAGGCCGCCCGAACCCGCTCCGCCTCCGACGCGCTCTGTCCCCAGCGGTGCTCGTCTGCAAGGGACGCTTCGCTCAAGCCCTTGCAGACTGCGTGCGCCAGCGCTTTACGGGACGCGCGACGGCGGCTCCGGGGATCAGGCTTGGGTTCCAGACCACCTCCGGCGGGAAGCTGGTTAAGGGGAGGATTTCGTAAAGGGCTAATTGGACAGAATGTCAGGATGACTTAGGCGGCACGTACAGGCAGATCGTACTGTCAGGGCCAAATGGTATTTCACGATGCCGTTCTACCGTTGCTTTTTGGTCATGGCACCAATGGTAACGCATGTCGTGTGACTGACGCACCCTGCCGTCCCCGTAAGGCAGCAACTCACCGGACGGCACCTTGAAGCCCTTGCTTGTTTCGCGAACGGCGCCATCTGCCATCGGCTCGCAATGCTCGTCCTCGCAGCACTGTTTTTCGTACCAGCTATGTGCCGATGCCACCGGCACTCCGAAGGCACACGCTGCGGCGATGATAGCGTCCAACCCGAGGGCGCCGCCGCGCCCGCCAAATGGCCAGATCATGATTTATCCCGGATCAGGTTGAGAAAGTCCGACTGATAGATACAGCGATGGCCGAGGGCATTTGATAGATAGGTCCAGGCCCGATCGGCGCTGTGCGCTAACGCAGAACCACTCTCCAGCGCCGCAGCCGTGGCCATCAAGCCCGCCAGCCCTGCCCGTCGTCGCGTGCTGACCACATGCATCGAAGGGCCTCCCCCCTTGCTGTGACCGAAGTCGTCACCAGCCACGGCACCCTTCGCGCGGACACGCCAGGTGGCCTTGGACTTCTCTGCTGGGCGATACGATTTCTTCCTAGATTAGCACATACTAATATGATAAGCAAATGCGAGGGCTAATTCATGGTGCAGTTCCAAATCACTACTGCATTGATGTGGCTTGTCTTAGCCGCCGAGGCGAACGCTCACGATTGGTACACCGGGAAGACTGATCCCGTTCTTCATTATGACTGCTGCGGCAACAAGGATTGCCGCCCAATCGATTCCAGCAACGTCAGGATGACCAAAGACGGTTATTTTGTGAGGATGCCGCGTCCCACCTACCTGAATGAGCCGCAAGAAGCTGAGTGGTTCATTCCTAGAGATCGCGTCCAGCCCGCGCCGGATGATCGGTATCATATTTGCGAGCGTCTGATGACGTTTTACCGAGCGATCACCCCCCACATGAAGTTCGAAGCCTATCAGAGATTCAGGTGGACGTGCTTTTTCGCACCGCCGGGCACAAGTTCAATCGCGGCAAGTCGTTAGGACAGACACGGTCGGCACACCACGAAGCGAGATGAGGCGGTGTCGTGGTCAACCGACCAAGATGACCAAGAGCTAACACGTGCTTGTGCTGGACCATTCTTCGAGGTCTGGCCACCTCGCTCAAGGGATCAAGATGAAATTGGGATTCGTCGGAACGGGTGCGATCACAGAGAGCGTCGTCAGAGGCTTGGTCAAGGCAGGGAACGACCTTGAGGGCATTGCGGTGTCGCCGCGCAACGCTGAGGTGGCTGCTCGCTTGGCAGCGCTTCATCAACTCATCCGAGTTGCTCGTGATAACCAAAGGGTTGTTGATTCCTCCGACATCGTGTTTCTCGCGGTTCGGCCGCAAGTCGCGAATGACATCGTTGCAAGGCTAGAATTTCACCCAGGTCAACGGGTTGTGAGCTTTGTGGCGGGCCTCCAATTGGAAGAGCTCTCGGAGTGGACCCGTGGCATACCAGGACTCTGCCGTGCAATCCCGGTTCCTCTTGTTGCCGACTTGCATGGTGTGACCGCTATATTTCCAGGCGATTCCGTCGTCACCGAACTGTTCTCCTCGCTCGGTTCGGTCGTTGAGGCGCGCGACGCTGCTGAGTTCGAGTTATTCGGGGCGGCATGTTGCCTCATGGGAACTTACTTTGGGTTTCTTGATGTTATCGCGCGCTGGATGATGGCGAAGGGTATGCTCAACGAGCACGCCCGCGATTTCCTCGCACATCTGTTTGCGGGCCTATCGGAAACGGCGCGCGCTTCGCCCGAAAGATCTTTCGAGGAACTGCGCACAGCTTACTCGACGAAGGGAAGTCTGAATGAGCAGGTATTTGATCTCTTCATAAGTTGTGGAGGTGGAGCGGCAGTTACGGGCGGGCTAGAAGCCGCGTTCTCGAGGCTTGCTCCTAGGCCGGAGCAAACTCGTCATCGCGGTCACGGCCCGGTGTCCTCCGGATAAGGCCTTCGCAGTCCGCCGACATGTCTTTGCTCGGCGTAGCACGGCTACGACCCTTCACGCGTAAGGTGGTCTCACTGTGAAGAAAGCGGGACAATTCCCTCGAACGCCGCATAGACCGAGATTCGCAGCCAGCGGTCCATGCTGTGGGCAAGACCGGCGTCGCCGCTCAGGAAAAGTCCGCCTCTTTCTATCTCGCGCTCGACGCTGGAACGGCCCTCGATGATGGCCCCAAGCGAAACAACTCCGGTCTCGACGTAAAGGTCGACGTCGCGGCCGGGATCGAGCGAGCATAACTCGGGCAATTCCGCGCCTGGCTCGACCACAAGCCAGTAATGCGGATACTTCGGTGGGGGATCGTCGCGGAAATGGAAGCGGATGACGGCGCGCCGCCGCGGCAGTTCAGCGAGGTCGATCTTTCGCCGCACGATCCACATGATGGTCGAAGCATCCGCACCGCTGAGCGCGATCTCCGCCTCGATGTTGCATTGCGCCCATTCCGCCAGCGCGTTCATCGCCGGCTCGAGGTTGATCGCCTTCTTGGTGCGGAAATAGTCGACCGTACCCTTCGCCTTGTCCTCGATGCGCTCGACCAGGCCCAACGCTTCCATCTCCTTGAGCCGCCTCGACAAGAGGGCGGACGAGATGTTGCCTAGTCCCTTGCGAATGTCGTTGAAACGGGTCGAGCCGTTCCAGAGCTCAGTCAGGATTTGGATCGTCCAGCGCGGTTCCAGGATCTCGCAGGCGCACGCGATAGGGCAGATCAGTCCGTAAGGCCGTCGCGTCATGACTGAACTCTCCTTTGCCGCAAGTTAGACCCTGCGGAGGTCCAGGGCGAGTTCACAATCTGAAGCGGAACGCTTCCGAATCTGCCCTAGCGCCTGCTCGCCTTCCACCGTCATGGTGATCGTCATTCGGCCATCCCCAACCAACGGAGATTACCATGACCAGGCGTAACATGACGCAAACGACGCTAGGCCGGACCGCACTGCGCGTGCCGGGTACTTTTCGTGGCCTGCCGCTCGAACGCCTGCTGGCCCTTGTCCATGAATGGCGGACCCGCCGCGACATAGAGCGCTCGCTCGGTAACCTGTCCAACTTCCATCTGCGCGACGTTTGCTTGACCAAGGCTGACGTCGATGCGGCTTGCGCCGACAGCTTCGATCGATCCGCTTCTCAGGCGCTCAATAGTGCGGCGCAGAACCGGATGGGAAATTGGTAAGAAGGGAAAAGCTGGCATGCGTGGCGCGCGCCTTAAAATCCCCTTTTCGCTCGCGCCACGATGACCGGAACGCCCGGTACCTGCCACATGTGCGGCCGCCTGCGGCTGCGTGGCAGTGGGTACCGAAACACTGATCGACGCGTTCGTACCGGCGCAATAAACGCGGCCCAGAAAGAGGCGTTGTTGTTTGTCGCCAATTACTAGCACTTTCCGGAAGACAGCCAGATCAAGGACACGCTCTTCCGCAACGGTAGGATTGCTCCCGATTAACGGGAAGGGATTAGGGGCAAGTCTTAGGCTTGAAAATGGTCGGAGTGGCCGGATAACGAACCTTGTCCGGAGTCCAAGTGTCCAGTGAGTGTGCAGATTGGACTTTTCGCAGGTCTTGGGACCGCTCTCAACAATATCGCGCTCCGGCCTGACTCGTCATCGGAGTGCTGTTGCGAAACGAGAAAGGAGACGGAGACAACGCTCTGGACCCACCAGGGATCAGCCAGCCAGAAGTCCCCGGGCTGCCGACGCTGCTCTGTCCCTAGCGCAGTCGTGCTCGTCCTCAAGGGACGCTCCGCTCAAGCCCTTGCGGACTGCGCGCGCCAGCGCCTACCGGGACGCGCGACGGCGGCTCCGGGGATCAGGCTTGAAATCCTAATAATTCGGGCATCGGACGTGCTCAGGGCTCCGGCTCCTATGTTGGGTCGCGTCCATCCGTGCTCGATTAGTTGGGACCTCACCTCGATGCTGATCGGCGGAACCACCAGTTCCACTTGTGTGGTTTGCTCAATCCATCTGGATGCGGATGCCTTTTGCTCCATTGAGCAACCGCTTCAGGTGAAAGCTCGCCAGCTGATCGCCGGGGCGCCTTCCAACTTCCGCGGCGAAGGCTCCGATCGCGCCCGGATCGTCGGCTTCCAGGCGCGCGAACGCCGATCCGTACCCATCGGCTGAATCGTCCTCGCCCCGATCGGGCGGCAGCGGCTCGTACGCCCTGAGCGGCTCGGTCCTGCCCCTGAGCACGAGGTCGCCGACCGGGCGGCCGCGGAAATTCGGCACCGCCCGCGCCACGCTCTCGCTGACGCAGATGCGCGTGCCGAGTTGCTTGTTTGCGGCTTCGAGCCGGGCCGCAATGTTGATGGTGTCGCCGTAGGCCGTGTAGTCGAAGAAGCGGACCCCGCCGAAATTGCCCACCATCGCCGGCCCGGCATTGACGCCGATGCGTGTCGGCCCGAGCACGATGCGCTTCGTGCGCCATTGCTCGCGGAAGGCCTCGGAAAAAGCGTCGAGCTCGAGCGCGCAGGCGACCGCGCGGACGGCGTGGTCGGGCTGTTCGCTGGGCGCGCCGAACAATACGTGCAAGGCGTCGCCCACCACCTTTGCCACCGTCCCCTCATGGCGGAAGACGATGTCGGTCATTCCCGCCAGATAGTCGTTGAGCAGGTCGCCGAGCGTGTCCGGCTCCATCGTCTCGACGAGCGTGGTGAAGCCGGCGATGTCGGTGAACAGCGCGGCTACCTCGCGTCTTTGCCCGGCGAGGCCGACCGCGTCACTGTCGCTCGCCAGCCGCGCGGCGAGATTCGGCGAGAAATAGCGAGACAGCGCCGCGTGAGCGCGTTCGGCCGCAGCCTGACGCCGCCGCGCCTCGCGCAACGTCTCCAGATGCCTGAGCGTCTTGGCGATCGTCGCCTCGAGGTCGACGAAATCGATCGGCTTCATCAGGAAATCGAATGCGCCGCGGTTCATGGCAGTGCGGATGTTGGCCATGTCGCCATAGGCCGAGACGATGATCGTCGACAGCTGCCGCTCGGCTTCCTGGAGCTTCTGCAGGAGGGATAGGCCATCCATGCGCGGCATGTTGATATCGCAGACGATCATGTCGACGTCGCCGTTCCGCTCGAGCAGCTCCAGCGCGTCCACCCCGTCGCGGGCAAACAGGAAGCTGACCGAGCCGTCGCGGACCTGATGCCGGAACTTCTGCAGCAGGAGGCTTTCGAGGTCCGGCTCGTCGTCGACCACGAGGATACGCGCGCTCACGCTGCCCTTCCGATCCGCGTCTCGATCTCCGCGCGCAGGGCGATGAAATCGATGGGCTTGGTCAACAGCGCCTCGGCGCCCGACTCGATCGCCCTGCGCTTGGTTTCGGCGTCGCCGTAGGCGGTGATCATGATGACGGGAACATCGGGACGCGCCGCGCGCGCCCTCGGCAGGAGATCGAGGCCGCTCATGCCGGGCATGTTGATGTCGGAAAGGATGAGGATCAGCGTGACGTTTGTGGCCTGCTCGATCAGCGCCAGCGCCTCCGAGCCCGACAGCGCAAACTCCATCGTGAACCGGCCGTCGCGGAGGTCGCGCCGGAACTGCTGCTTGAACAGTGTCTCCACGTCCGGCTCGTCGTCGACCACGAGAATGAGAAGCGTCACGGGTTTGCCTCCTGCTTGCCGAGCGAAGCGGCGCTTCGGGGCAGAACGATCCTGAACTCGGTGAACTCGCCCGGCTCGGTCGCCACCTCGATGGTGCCGGCGTGCTGTTTCACGACGATGTCGTGGCTGAGCGACAATCCTAGACCGGTCCCCTCTCCGGCGGGCTTGGTCGTGAAGAAGGGATTGAACATCTTCTCCCTCACCTCGGGTGGAATACCGGTGCCGTTGTCCCGGATCCTGATCTCGACGCGGTCGCCGAGGTCCTTGGTCGACGCGGCGAGGACCGGCTCGTAGGCGCCGTTCGCCTGTGCCTGCCGGCTGGTCGTGGCATGGAACCCGTTCGAGATGAGGTTGAGCAGCACCCGCGTGATTTCCTGCGGATAGAGATCGACCTCTCCGGCCGCTGGATCGAGATTCCGTTCGAGCGTGATGTTGAAGCCCTGCTTCTCCGCACGCGCGCCGTGATAGGCGAGGTTCAGGCTCTCCTCGACGACGGCGTTGATGCTGGTCGGCCGATGCTCGCCGGAACCCTGCCTGGAATGCAGGAGCATGTTCTTGACGATGGAGTCGGCGCGCCGGCCGTGCTGCTCGACCTTGGCAAGATTGCCGCGCAGCATCGTCATCAGCTCTTCGATCTCGGCGCGGGCCGACGCGTCGGCCGCGGTTCGGTCAATGGCCTCGTTCAATTCGGAGAGCAGGTCGCCCGACAAGGATGCGAAGTTGTTGACGAAGTTGAGCGGGTTCTTGATTTCGTGCGCGATGCCGGCCGTTAGCTGGCCGAGCGAGGCGAGCTTCTCCGTCTGGATCAGGCGATCCTGGGCCGTGCGCAGATCTTCCAGAGAGCGGGATAGCTCCTCGGAGCGGTTGCGGACCGCGTCGAAGAGACGGGCGTTCTCGATGGCGATGGCCGCCTGGTTGGCGAAGGTTTCGACGAGCTCGACCTGGCGCGGTGTATAAGGGCCGGGGGTGCGGCGTCCCAGCGCGAGCACGCCGACCGCTTCCCCCTCGCGCAGGATCGGGACCGCAAGAACCGCGCGGAAGCCCCCCATGGCCGAGGCCTCCTGTCTCGCATATTGCGGATCGAGCCGGACGTCCGAAACTTGGACCGTGCTGCGGTCCAGCGCTGCGCGTCCGTGCAACGTGCCACGCCCGAGCGCATGAGGATGTGCCGCCTCGTAGGCGCGATACTCCTTGGAGAAGCCGACCCAGGCTACGACCCTGTAGAGGTCGCCGTCCCTGCGCGAAAGCGATCCGCAATCCGCAGCGCACAGGCGTGCAGCCGACTCGAGCAACGTCTGGAACACGACCTCCAGATCAAACGCCGAGCGGCTGATCACCTTGAGGACGTCCGCGGTTGCGGTCTGCTGCTCCAGGGCCTCGCTCACCTCGGCCGTGCGTGCCTGCACCTCCTCGAATAGCCGCACGTTTTCGATGGCGATGACCGCCTGGTCGGCGAATGTCTCCACCAACTCGATCTGCCTGACCGCGAAGGGATTCACGGTCGTGCGCGTCAGGATGAAGACACCGACTGGATTGCCCTCGCGCAGCAAGGGCACACCGAGCACGGTCCGGAAGCCCGCCAGCTTCTGGCCTTCGCGGAGGGCATATTCGGGATCGGCAAGCACGTCCGCGACTTGAACGGTCCTCCTTTCGAGCAGGACGCGTCCGGCTATCGAGCCTCGCCCCGGCCCTTTGTCGGCCCTCTTCATGTACTCGTCGAACTCGGCCGAGTATCCCCAGCGCGATGCTTCGAGGATGTTGTCGCCGCTCTGACGCATGACGGTCGCGGTATCGGCTTCGCACAGCCGTGCCACCGACTGCGCCAGCGTATCCAGAACGGCCTGGAGATCGAACGTAGAGCGGCTGATGATCTTGAGCGCGTCGGCGGTTGCCGTCTGTTGTGCCAGAGCTTCGCTGAGTTCCGCGGTGCGAGCCTGCACCTCGTCGAACAGCCTGACGTTCTGGATGGCGATCACCGCCTGGTCCGCAAACGTTTTGAGTAGGTCGATCTGCTTGTCGCTGAACGGCCTGACCTCATCGCGCCTGACCGCAATCGCACCGATCGGCTCGCTCTCGCGCAGCAGCGGCGTGGAAGCGATCGTGTGGAAGCCGAACTGCCATGCCAGAGCCTGGCTGAGAGGATACTCCGCCTCTTCGGCCGTCATGTCGTGAACGTGCAAAGTCCGCCCGTCAACGACCGCGCGGCCGGTGATCCAGTCCCGGGTTATGGGCATCGGAGGGAGCTGGAACGGAATCGGACCGTAATGAGCTTTACCGACGAGTTTCCCGTCCTGAATCAGAAGGATGGCCGCGTCGCTGGTATCGCAAAACCGGGCGGCACTCTCTGCGACGACCTGGAGCACCGGCTGGATGTCGGTCGGCGAAGATGCAATCACCTTGAGGATCTCACCGGTCGCGGTCTGCTGCTCCAGCGCTTCCGAAATCTCTCTGTTGCGCGCCTGTACCTCGTCGAACAGCCGGGCGTTCTCGATCGCGATCACCGCCTGGTCCGCAAAGCTCTCCACGAGTTCGATCTGGCGCTGCGCAAACGGCCCGACAGCTCGTCTCGCCATTCCGAAGACCCCTATGACCTCATCGCCCCTCCTCAGAGGCACCGAAAGTGCCGCGCGGAAATTGCCGGTGGCGGCGGCCTCAGGCCTTTCGTATTCCGCATCCAGCGATACGTCGGGCACGTGGACCGTCGCCCCTTCAAGGACTGCACGCCCCTGGAAAGTGCCTCGCCCTATCGGATGCGGATGAGCCATCTCGTAGGCAAACAGCTCCGGCTCCTGACCCGAGCCTGCCATGAACCGCAGGGCATCGCCCTCGCGCAACGTGATCCCACCCATGTCGGCGCCACACAGACGCACTGCCGAGTCGGATAGCGTCTGCAAGACCGGCTGAAGATCGAAAGCCGACCGACTGATCACCTTGAGCACGTCCGCGGTAGCAGTCTGTTGGTTGAGCGCTTCGCTCAGTTCACGCGTCCGCGCCTGGACCTCCTCGAACAGCCTGACGTTCTCGATGGCGATCACGGCCTGATCGGCGAAAGTTTGAATGAGGTCGATCTGCTTGTCGGAGAAAGGGGCGACGTGCCGGCGCGCAAGGATAAGAACGCCGATCGGATCATCCTCCCGCATGAGCGGCACGCCCAGCACCGTGCGGAACCAGATGGTCTTCGCCGCATCCAGAAAGGTGTAATCCTGATCGGCAAGAACATCAGTCACGTGAACGATGTTGCGGTCGAGTTGTGCGCGCCCTAGGACGGTACCGCGTCCGGGCGTAAAATGCTTGTCCTTCACGAACTCCAGCCAGTCGTTGGGAAGGTTGTAGTTTGTGGCGTAGTAGTAGCCTTCCGCTTCTTGCCGCGCGATGCCGGCCATGTCGGCTTCGCACAGCTGCGCAGCCGAAGCGGTCAGAGTGTCGAGCACTGTCTGCAGGTCGAAGGTCGAGCGGCTGATCGATTTCAGGACGTCAGCCGTCGCCGTCTGCTGCTGCAATGCCTCGCCGAGCTCGCGCGTCCTCGCCTGGACTTCCTCGAACAGCCTGACGTTCTGGATCGCTATCGCGGCCTGGTTGGCGAAGGTCTTGAGCAGGTTGATCTGTTTGTCGCTGAACGGGCGAACCTCCATACGCCTGATGACGAGCGTCCCGATGGCCTGCTCCTCCCGTATCAGCGGCGTGGCTGCCATCGTCATGTGCCCGAACCGCTCGGCGAGTACCTTGCTGATCGGGAATTCCTCGCCTGCCGCTGCGACGTCCACGATATGCACCGTCTCCCGGTCGACGAAGGCGCGGCCGGTAACCCAGTCGCGGGTGGTCGGCATCGGCGGGAGATCGAAGGGAATTTGCCCGTGGTGCGCCTTGGGCACAAGCATGTTGTCCTGCTCGAGGAATATGATGGCATCGTGGGTGTCGCAGAACCGCGCTGCGCTCTCGGCCACCACTTGCAGCACCGGCTGGATGTCGGTCGGTGACGCCGCAATCACCCGCAGGATGTCGCCGGTCGCCGTCTGCTGTTCCAGAGCTTCCGATATCTCGCGATTGCGGGCCTGCACCTCATCGAACAGGCGCACGTTTTCGATGGCGATCACTGCCTGGTCGGCGAACGTTTCCACTAGGGAGATCTGCCTTGTGCTGAACGGCGCAACGGCCCTGCGAGCGAGGACCAGGACGCCGATGGCCTTGTTGTCCCGCGTTAGCGGAGCCCCTAGGAACGTACGGTAACCCGCCTTCCTAGCGGGCTCGAGAAACGTGTATTCAGGGTCCGCAAGGACATCGGCAACCTGGACGAGCGTGCCGTCGAGGAGCACCCGCCCAACAACGCTGCCGCGCCCCGTATCGAGGCGCCGGTCCTTGTTGTAGGCCAGCCAGTCATCGGCAAAACCAAGGCTGCTGGCGTAGTAGAACCCGTCGCTCTCGGTGCGAAGGCATATGCCAGCCATATCTGCTTTGCACAGGCGAGCAGCGGATACGGTTAATCTGTCGAGGACGATCTGCAGGTCGAAAGCCGAACGACCAATGATCCTCAGCACATCAGCAGTTGCGTCGAGCTGAGCATGTGCTTGCGCAAGTTCGCGACGTAGAACGGCCGTCGACGAAGGTTCTTTCCCGCCTGCCTTCTTGCCGATTCCGCGGCTTTTCTGGACTGAGCCAACTACAGGGTCGTCGAGGTGGACTTGACGCCCACGATTAGCCTTCGACACCTTTGGGCGCGACTCCATGGTTCCAACTCTTCAGACGCTGTCTCCGCAGCGGCAACCATATTAGCAGCGCCTCATACAGGCAACGGCTCGCGGGCGAGCGGGAGATTGATGCTCTCGAAGCAGGCATCAATGGCTCTTGATCGCTTCCGGCCGCCAAAGATCGACACTTGGCCGAGCAGTCCGACCGAACTTAGGCATTAACTGTCGCGCCGGGCCGACAGTTGCTTGTCGCCCCCGGCGCAGATCCCGGCGAGCAGCACTACCGCATCACCGGGCTCCCGCCTTCATCATGACGCTCAACCACACGTCGGGATTTGGGTGCGGAATGAGCGGGCGGAGGCCAATCGCTCGCTCGGGCCTGGCGCGCCCAGAGGCCGGAAATTCTGATCAGCACGATGAGGAAAGTTGTGGCTTGGGCGTCAGCCGCGTGGGGTGCTTGTCATGACAAGGTTCACCTTCTGTGCGGGATATTCGCATAACAGGTGCGCGGCATCGAGCGTCGGCTTCTGTAAAGCTTTGGCCGCATCGGCAGTCGGCATCAAGGCAGAGTTGGATGAGTTAAGCAACGATGCAGTGGGAGCGCTCAACAGGGACCGGTCGTTACCCTCCTTAAGGTTCACCTCAGCATCCTGATCGGACTGCGATCGAAATAGTTCGGATCCGAGCAAATTTGAATCTCGCTGTTTACCTTTTCGAAGGATCCGCGCCCTATATGCCGCCTTCCCTGGCGCAAGCTGGGCAATTGAGGAACAAACTGATGCTTGCAACACGCATATCGATAGCGACGCGGGACGGCCGCGAAGCACGAGGCTGAGGCCTCCGGTATGTTGTGCCGGAGAACCCTCGCTCCGGCTTCCTGACCCTCCCAGAAACTGTCGAACCGTCACGGTGTCCCGCCAGGGAACGCTGTCGGCGCGCGCACAAAAGGAGGGCTCAACATGCGCAAGAAAATTGCAACCAACCGATTCGTTCCGCGCGCTCCGCTGCGGGAGGAACTCCGGCCGGACTGGCTGTCCTCGGCAGCAGTGCTTCGCCCCAAGGAGGGTGACGGCGCTGCCGCCGTAAGGAGCTTGCACATAGCGGGCTGACGCAGGCTGCGCGGTCGTGGACTCCTCCGGAGCCCACCCGCGCGTCGCGGAAGCTGTCGCGCCCTGCTGCTCAGAAAGGGAAATCGGTGGAGGGCGGGATGTCCTTGCGCTCCACCGCCTCCTATCGGGGAACCGTGGTCGACCACGCCCGGAACCGGGAGTTCGTCTACGAGAGCAAGCTCGAGCGCGGCTTCATCTACATCTCGCTGGCCAGTAGCGTGGTCGAGGATTACCTCGATCAGCCGCCTCCGGTCGAATACTCGGATGAAAACGGGAGGCTCGCCATGCACACCTTTGACGCTTTCGTGGACCTCGTCGACGGCACCCGCGCAGCCGTTGACGTGAAGCCGAGGAGCAAGGTCGTCAAATCGGGAGTCCTTCAGGTCCAGCGGCTGATCGAGCAACAGCACGGGAAGTCGGTTGCTGACGTCTATCTGGTCCGGACCGAGGATCACATCCACCCGGATGACGTGGCGGATGCGAGGCTCCTGCTTCGCGCTCGTCGGCTCCTTTGTGAGAAGGCCGACGCGGTCGTCGCGGGACTTGCCGACAGCTTGCACGGCTGGTGTCGCCTTCGCGACCTGGTGGCTGCTTCCGGCATCGGCGGCGACGCCTTCAACGCCGTCGTCCGCATGATCGGCATCGGCGGACTGGAGGTCTGGGACAATGCCCGGATCTCCTACGAATGCTTCGTCAGGCGCGCCCGCGCCTGACCTTCATCAAACAAGGAGAATTACTATGAACGTCTTCAACGGCAATGCCTTCCGCTCGTCCGCTCCGACAACCTACGGTTTCGAGCCGGGTCACGTCTTCGCAATCAGAGATGGCTTCGACGAGATCCTCTACAAACACATCAGCCACGACAGGCACGTGCTGACGGCCAGTCCTTTGGCCAACCCCGAGCTCCGCCAGGTTTTCCCCCAGGATGAGATCAGGGAGTTGGTCGAAGCGGGCAAGCTCGACCCCCTCATGGAAAGGAACAGTGAATCCCGGCAGGTCCTTCTCGCCAGGTTGCCGGACGTCAAGTCGGCGCGCGACCTGGACGGCGAGGAACAGGATCAGCTGGCCTTCTACTGGAAGCTCTGCCGCCATGTTGTTCAGATGTACGACGACGGATTGACCAGCCTGACGGACAAGGCGCTCAAGAGGACGATCGCCAAAGTCATGGCGCGTCTGGTCTACGGCGTGGACGACGAGGGTGACGACGGCCGCCAGAGCAAGCGCGGCAAGAGGGATGCGGCCGGCATGCGGGAGATCTCGGCCCGCAAGGCCAAGGATGCCTACCGCGCGCCCTCGCCCGCCACCGTGCGGAAATGGATTCGCGACCTGGTCCAGCACGAATGGGACCTTCTCGCGCTGCGCGACCACCGCAAGGGCCGCGTGGGCAGCCGCACGCCGAAAATCACGGACCCGCATTCGGTCGCGTTGGTGGCCAAGTGGGTGCAAGCCTACCTTGACCGGAGCCGCCCGTCCGCGGCGACGCTGTACAAGCTGATGACGGGCTCGATCACGCTCGAAGAGGAGAACGCGAGACGCGACCGGGAAGGCGCCGCTCGAATCCGCAATCCGGAAGCGTTGTCCTTCGCCGCGACGAACGTGGCCCGCGCGGCCCAGGATCTGCCTGCGCTCCCGGTCCCATCGCTCAGCACCTTCGAGCGCGCGATCCGGAAATTGGACAGCTACCAGGTGGCCCTCGCCCGGTACGGAGCAAGCCACGCCCGCAGGACGCACAAGGTGAGCGGCAGGCCGGAATCGGTTCTGTACCCTGGCGAGCGTGTCGCGCTCGATTGCTGGCGCGTCCAGCTGATGTCAGTGAGGCTCCCGGAGCAATTCTGGGAAGGCATCCCCGAGGAACTCGTTGGGAAGATCGTCAAGCTCAGGCTCATGTTGTGCGTGGCGATCGACGAAGCCACCAAGGTCGTCATGGGTGCGACGCTGTCCTGGAGTGCGAACGCGGACACCTCGATTCGCACCTTGGAAATGGTCTGCCGCAACAAGGACGGAATCGCGCTCGCCGCCGGCTGCCGGTCCACGTGGCACCACGCTTGTTCGCCATTGATGGTACCCACGGACTCGGGATCCGAGTTCATCGACGCCGGGTTCCGTTGCAGGGTGACCGACATTGGCTCCGCGAACGAGATCGGGCCTGCCTCGCACCCTGACGCGCGAGGCGTCGTCGAGCGCTTCTTCGAGACCATCGACTCCCAGTTGCTGCCGTTCTTCCAGGGTCGCACGTTCTCCAGCGTCGGCGACAAGGGCGAAGCCAATCCCGAAGCGCTGGCTCACGTCGTCTCGGCTGTCCTGGGACCCGCACTGGTTCGCTATATCGTAGACGTCTACCACAACTCTCCCCACGCCGGCCTCGGCGGCCAGACGCCGAACGACGCTTGGGAAGAGCGGGCCGCTCTGTTCAAGGTCGTGCCTCCGCCTACGAAGGAGGTGATGACGATCGCGTTCGGCTTCTCGGACAACAGGCGCATCCAGAACCGCGGCGTCCGCTTTCTTGGACTCTACTATCGCTCGGAGGACCTCAGTCGCTTGCGCAGGGAGGTCGGCCAGGCCGACATCCGAATGCGAGCGGATTTGGAAAACCTTGGCACGATCTGGGTTTCGAAAAACATGCCCGGAGCGAAATGGTTTGACGTTCCTTGCGACATGCCCATGGAAGGCGTTTCCGCTGCCCTCTGGGAGGAGACGGCAGCGGCCCTGCGGCGCAAGCACGCCGATGTGGCCAAACTCAGCGATCACATCGTTCAAGCTGCTCTGCTCGATCTGCGCGAGACTGGCAGGCATTCAGCGTCGGTTGCCGGGATCGGCCCCTCTACGATCTCCAACCAGGAGGTCAAAAGGCGAGAGGCGGAGATCGAGCGGCACTTCAACTACACGACCGTAAGCGACCGAGGCCAGACGTTCGATGACCTGGAGGTTGACGATCTGCAGAGCGACAACCTGCCAACATCTGCTGACGACTCCCAGATTCAGGAAACCCACTCAGTAGACGACGACTCGCAAGCGCCGGTCGCGCGCCGCCGCGGCCGCCTCAGCTCGGATTTTCTCAGGAAGGATTGATAGATGAACATGATGAACACCTCGGGTCCAGGCGGCAAGTCTGCCGCCTTCCTCAACCGGATCGTATCGAACCAGACCGACAAGCGCCGCACGGTGAATGAGGCGGTGGGCCGAGTCCTCTCGGCCTACCTGCCCACGGTGTATGACGAGCAGCTCCGCGAGCAGATCGACTGGCTCCTGGACTCCATGCTTCTCGAACTTGGCGAGCAGCCTGGCGTGGCCGCGGCTGAAGGCATGGTGCGCGGCGGCCGCGCGCTCGTCGTCACCGGACAGGCGGGAGCGGGCAAGAGCCGCGCGCTCGCCCATGCCTTCGCCAGCCGTCCGGAGTTCGAGGGCTTCGGCAAGCCTGACGAGTGGTGCCCGCTGCTATCCGTCGTAGCCCCCTCCCCGTTCACGCTGGGCGCGCTCGGCAACGAGATCGCCCGCAAGCTCGGCTACCACGGCCGCCGGGAAATCCAGCACAGCAAGGTCTGGCCCGTCGTGCGCGAGCTGATGGCCGAGTGCGGGGTGCGAATCCTCCATATCGACGAGGCGCAGCACGGAGACGAGATCAAGAGCGACACCATGGCCCAGGAGGTGGAGAACACGCTCAAGCGGATGATGCAGGAAGCGGACTGGCCGATCTGGCTGATCCTGTCCGGCCTGCCTGAGCTGTCGCGCTTCTGCCAGAACGACGCTTCCATGAAGAGGCGCGTCCGCGTGCTGCCCTTCGAGGCGCTGGCATTTCCCGACCATGCGGAGTCGGTGCGGCAGACAGTCCGGGACCTGGTGGCGATTTGCCCGTCCATCGGCTGTGGCGAGCTTCAGGCGGACGCTTTCGCGCACCGCCTTCTCCACGCAGCCACCTACCAGTTCGGCATCGTCGTCGAATACGTACAGGATGCGATCGCGGAATGCCTGATGGTGGAAGGCGGCGGGGAACTCGGCCTCGGCCATTTCGCGGATGTCTACGCCATCCGCACGGGCGTGAGGGACGACGATCTCAACCCCTTCATTGCCGACAACTGGACCGCGATCCCAGTCGAGGCGGCGCTCTACGAGGACGTTGTCGACGAGGCCGGAAAGGTTACCGGCGCACGAAAGCCGAAGGGGCGCAGCACGAAAGGAGTCAGGCAATGAGGCTTTCACTTACCCTGGAGCTGGGGGACCGCGAGACCCCGCCGGATTTCGCCTCGCGGCTGTCGACGAGAGTCTGCCGGGACGACATGCGCGAGTTCTGTCGCGACTTCGGCATCGATCCGCGCGGGATCATCAACGGGGAGCCGGACCCCGTCCTCGCGCTCGCCGATCTGTCGGGAGTAGACGGAAAACGGCTCCTCGGCGAGGCGTTCACACGGTTCGGCGAAAAGCGGCAGTTCATGTACAAGGGCCAGCACCTGCTGCAGTCGAGCTTGGTCAGGAACCGCGTTCGCATGTGCCCGGCCTGCATGGGCGAAGACATCGAGCGGCTCGACTGCCGGCTTGCTGCCAGGCCGCACCGCCGCAGCATGTGGCTGATCCGGGGATTGCGCACCTGTGACAGGCACGGAATGGCTCTCGCCGAGGTCGGGAAGCTCGACGGACCGAATGTCATTCACGATGCCTCGCGGGTGATCGCGGACGCTATCCCCCGCCTGCAATTCCTGGCCGACGCAGCGGTGCTCCGCTCGCCCTCGAAGCTCGAGCTCTATGTGGCCAGGCGGCTGGAAGGCACGGCTTCCGGATCGTGGCTCGACGGATTGCCTCTCTATGCGGCCCTGCACCTCCCGCTCGTCACCGGCGCGGTAGCCCTGCACGGGCCAACGGTGGCGCTGGACGACCTCAGTGACGACGATGCCTGGGCATGCGAGGCGGCGGGCTTCGAGATCGTAGACAAGGGCGCTGCCGGCATCAGGTCGTTCCTGGACGATCTCCAGGCGCCATTTCGTTCCCGTCGCTCCAGCGCGGGTCCGAAAGTCATGTACGGGCGTCTCTACGACTGGCTGGCGCACGAGAGCCAGGACCGCGTCTACGATCCCGTTCGGGACATCATCCTGGAGCATGCCGTCGAGACGCTGCCCTTCGGTCCGGGCGACACGCTGTTCGGACGTGATGTGGGCGCTCGTCGGCTTCATTCGGTGCACACGGCCGCCCAGGAGTTCGCCATGCATCCGAAGCGCCTGCGGAAGGCGCTCAGGAAAGCGGGACTTGCCGGAAAGGACTCGGATTCAATGATCGACGACAGGGTGGTCGCCGATCCGGAACAGGTGGCGGCCCTCGCAAGAGAGCTGAAGGAGGCGATGAACATGACGGGGGCGCGAGCCTACCTGAATGTGCCGCGGCCTCACGACGAAGCCCTAGTCCGGGGCGGGTTGATCAAGCCGATGATCGAGAAGCCCCGCGGAAATTCGGGTATGCACTACACGTTCAGGAAGGCTGATCTTGACGAGTTCCTCGAGCGGTTGCTGCGCAAGGCCGACCCGGCCCTCGGTGACGATCCCGCCTTCGAGACTCTCCTGAAGGCTGCCAAGCGGTGCTGCTGCCCCGTCATGGACGTCGTGCGGCTGGTGCTAGACGGGAAGCTCACGCGTGTTGGCCGCGATCCTGCGGAGCGCGGGTTCCTTTCGGTGCTGGTCGATCTGGGGGAACTCCGAGAGAAAACAAAGCTCGCAGATCATGGCGGCTTATCCCTGCGGGAGGTCGAGCACAGGCTGAAAGCCTCGACCGATGTCGTTAAAGCCCTGATTGAGCACGGTCACCTTCCCGCCAGGACGGCAATCAACCCTGTCAACCGCTGCCCGCAGACCATCGTGATGCCGGAAGATTTGGCAGCGTTCAAGGAGACGTATGTGTCGCTCATGAACCTCGCCCAGGAACGCGGGGAGCATTTCGCCCGGGTCAAGAAAATGCTCGCCGCGGCGGGCGTCAAACCGATCACCGACCCGGACGAACTCGGAATCACGCTCTACCGCAGATCCGAGATTCCACCTCCGATCGAGCCGTCCTAGTTCACTTTGCGGCTCGAATCCTTCATTGGGCTACTCACGCAAAGGAGCACGCGTCATGAAGAAAGCACCCTCGATAAAGGATGACAGGGTCTTGCCGCTCGACGTGGATGGCCAGACGGTCTGGATCGTTAGGTTCAAGAACGACCTTTTCCTGAAGAAGGCATTCGACAACGAGGCGGAATTGTCCGAGGCCTTGGGAGCCGACGATAAGGCTCCTGTAGGAGATCGCGTCGAGCCACCGGCCCAAGGTAATGCGTGGGTCACCCTTGAGTTCGATCTTGGCGGGAAGCCAGTGTACGCGGTGTGCAATAGCGACGAAGCGAAAATCAGCGAGAAAGGCACATATAAACGGCCGCTTGCTGAGGCGTGGGCGAAGAGCCTCAATCGGCGATCGGATACCCACCGCCCGCAATCCCCACGTATCTGACGCTGCGGGCCATTTCTTCCGCCTCGAGGTAGATTGGGTGCTGGGTGTCCAGAAGGCTGTCCCGGCCATGTGTTCGTTCGTGCTCGGTGGCCCACTTGAACCAGACCTCATGATCGGCAATCTCGCCCGCCGCACGTTCTGCGTCGGGATGCCCCCTCGCCTCCTCGATGAGCCGACCTATCGCGTCGACCAGACCGATCTCCCGTATTGTCGCGATGTCCCTCATCATTTCATCGATCCCCATCTGGCAATTCACCCTACCCATCTTTTCATCTCCGACATCGCCTGAAGCTCTCCTTCAGGATGAGTGCCGGCGCGTCATGATCAAACCGGAAATTCGATTAGACCTGACCCGGCCCGTAAGCGGCCCATCAGATCACATACCCGCGGATTTCTGAGCAGCTTTCAAGCGTGGAAACGATGAGGCACGATGAAGTTGGCGCAGAAATTCATCATCGATTTCAGCGACTTAGGTGTTAAGGTGAGTGAGAATTAGTGACGCGTCAGGTCGACTGACAGTCCGCGAGGTTATTCGCATGCTGGAAGTCGACGGCTGGTATCTGGTTGCAACCAAAGGCAGCCATCGCCAATATAAGCACAAAATCAAAGCCGGCCGCGTCACCGTGGCCGGCAAGCCGTCTGAAGAGGTTGCACCAGGAACATTGAACAGCATCCTCAAGCAGTCCGGCCTGAAGGAGTGATGGCATGCGTTACGCCGTAGTCATTGAGAAAGCGGGGAACAACTACTCTGCCTATGTGCCGGATCTGCCTGGCTGCATCGCGACCGGCGCCACAGTCGCTGAAGTGGAAACCGAAATTCGCGATGCAATTCGTTTCCATATCGAGGGCTTGCGTGCCGATGGGCTGGATGTGCCGAAAGGCGTAAGTCTGGCGGAATACATAGAGGCCTAGCCACATCCGCCATCTCCGTTGTGGGTGGCCGCTGGTCGCGATTCTCCAAGACAATCCATGATCGACCACATCACCATCGAAGTGAGCAACCTCGAAATGAGCAAGCTCTTCTACGAAAAGGCGTTCGTGCCGTTGGGCTATCGCCTCTCCTTCGGCAAGGACGGCGTGTTCTGGGCCTTCGATGTCGGCAATGGCTGCCTGTTCGAAATCCAGCGCACGGGCGAGAAGCCACCACTCACCCATCTGCATGTCGCCTTCCGGGTGAAGAGCAAGGCGGAGGTCGATGCGTTCTATCGGGCGGCGCTCGAGGCCGGTGCTGCGGACAACGGCGCGCCCGGCCTGCGTCCCAACTATGCGGAGAATTACTACGCCTGCTTCGTGCTCGATCCCGATGGGTACAACATCGAGGCGATGCTCAACGAAGCGTAGCGCGCGCCCTCTCCTTCTCCCCTTGTGGGGTGAGCAGCCGGTTCGCGAAGCGAATTCATCGTGCCAGTGCACGATGAAAGGCCGGCGAACGCTGGGACGCTGCGAAGCAGCGGGGACCCAGCAGGGGTGGATCGGCCACCACCCGGCCCTTCGCAGGCTCAGGGCGTTCGAAGCTCGAAAAGCCAAGCAATTGGCTTTTCGTCCGCTAACGCAGACCGCTTCTCACCCCACAAGGGGAGAAGGGAAGCCGCGCTCAATCCTTGAACGTGATCGCATACTTCGCCGCCTGTTCCTTCGGCATGTCCGCCAGCGCCTGGCGCACCGTGTAGCCGCCATAGACATCGGCGCCGTTGCGGATCATCCAGTCCTCGACATCGGTCTCGGCCACCGTCATGCGGTCGCCCATCTTGTAGTACTGGTTGCCGTTGACCGGCTTGTCGGCGAGCAGGCCGACGAAATGGCCGTCGCTGAAGGCCACAAGCTGCATCCAGATATGCTCGGTTGCGCCGTTCTGGGTCAGCGGGAATTTGACCGTGTAGGTGCCGGGCGTGCGGGCGTCCATCAACTCATGGAAGCGCGGCAGCGTCGAATGGCCCTTGGCCTTGGCGCCCTGCATCGCCTTGTCCGCGGTGGAATAGGCGACGATGTTGTCCTTGGGCTCACTGCCGCGCACGTGAGCCATCGAGTTGAAGAATCCGTAGCCGACGGCGGCCACCACAGCGGCGGTAACGATCAGATTGCGCATTGCCCCCTCCAGGTTGCGATCACGCATACGTTACCGGAATGCGGTTGCCGCAGCGCTAAGGGACAAAGTGAGCGGGTGGTTAGCGGAATCCTGAAATTGCCGACGATATGCCGGTCGTCCAAACGGCAAATCGCTTGATCCAAATCAAGGCATCGCGACCCATCCCGCTGTCTCCTTGACCATCTTCTCAAGGAGACCGGATATGCCTGCCGAAACCCTGATCGTTCTCGCCGTCGTCCTGGCCTACTTCGCGGTCTTCATGGGCGTGCTTGCCTATGCGACCTTCGCGGAATCGCGCCCCAAGCCCCTCAGACAGCCGCGCAAATCCGAAAGCGGATCAATCCGCGTCGGCCACCATCTGGCCGCCGCCGAGCCAGGCGCGCCATTGCCGCTCGTCGCCGTGGAACACGTTGAGGTCGATGCGGCCGCTCACGCCGTGCGATAGGCCGGAGCCCGAATACTGCCAGAACAGCCAGTTGCGGCCCGGATAGACCTTTGACGGGTGCGCGGCGACCGCGCGCAGCCAGAACGGATAGTCCGGGAAGGCGCCGCGCAGGTTGTCGCGATAGAAATCGGGGCTGGTGTAGATGATGGGCCGCTGGCCGTAATACCGTTCCAGCTTGTCCATGAACACCTGCATCTTCTCCAGCACTTTTTCGCGCGAGGGCCGGCGCTTGCAGGAGGAGTCGCCATTCCACTCGACGTCGATCACTGGTGGCAGCGCGCCCGCGACCCGCGGCACGTTGCGGATGAACCAGTCGGCCTGCTCGCCGGCGGTGCGGCACCAGTAGAAGAAATGATAGGCGCCGCGCTTCAGCCCGGCGGCATCGGCGCCGCGCCAGTTCTTCATGAACATCGGATCGAGATGGTCGCCGCCGTCGGTCGCCTTTATATAGGCGAAGTTGGCGCCCTGGGCGCGCAGCTTCTGCCAGTTGATGTTGCCCTGCCAGCGCGAGACATCGACGCCGTGGACGGCAAGGTGCCGCGGCGAAGATCGGCCGAAGTTGATCGGCTTGGCATCGCGGAAAGCATAACGCGTGACAGGACTTGCCAGCATGGCGGGCGCGGCGCGCGACAGTCGCTTCGGCGGCGAGACGAGCGCTGTCTCCTGCACCGGCGGTTCGGCGCTGTCCGGCAGGTCGGGAGCAAGGAACGCCACCGTCTCTTCCTCGGCCAGGCCGAAGGGGCGTGCGTTCTCGTCATCAAGATTCGCATTCTCGTTGTCAGGACGCGGATTCCCATCGCCAGGCAGCGACGCCGGCGGCCTCATGCGGGCAGCGCCCGACATCGACGCGGTCTCGACAGTCGTCTCAGTATCGACCGCTCTCGCGGCCTTCGTCACCGGCGCGCTGGGCCTGACAACGGAGCTGGTCGTCTCGCTGGACGGCATCTGCAATGCATCGACGCCCGAGGTGGACGAGCAGCCGGCAAGGCAGAGCGCTGCGAGCACGAGACTGACGACGCCAAAAATCCGCATCTTGACCTGTACGCAAAACAAAACAGACCGAGGGCAGGAACAGCGCCGCCGGAAGCCCCATTCCTAACGAGAAATTACCAACAAAGTTTGAATCAAAATTTACCTTTGGCCCGGCCGGGCGATTCGCGACTGGCCCAGCCGCCGTGAATCCGGAAGCCGCAAGGCCGCGATTGAATAGCTGCAGGCCCGCTACAACCGACGTCTTGAAAGACAGGGTCTAACCCTGCCCCAATTCGTACCCATATAGGGGGCTCGCTAGATGCGTTTGAAACGCTCCGACCCAAGGATTGTCACCCCAAGGATTTGTCACCAATGTCAAAATCACGGACGATCAAATTCGCGTCGATCTTCCTGATCCTGCTGATGGCGCTCGGAAGCGCCACTATCGGCACTGCGGAGGCGCGCATGGGCGGCAGTTTCGGCAGCCGCGGCAGCCGGACTTTCCAGGCTCCGGCTCCGACGAAGACCGCGCCCTATACCGCGCCCGTGACGCGCTCGATGACGCCGAACACCACCCAGTCGATCCCGCCGGCGCAGTCTTTCCCCGGCCAGGCGCGCCCGGGCTTCTGGAACGGATTTGGCGGCGGCCTTGTCGGCGGGCTGGTCGGCGGACTGCTCTTCAACGGCCTGTTCGGCATGATGCTCGGCCATGGCTTCGGCGGCATTGGCGGCGGCTTCAGCTTCATCTTCCAATTGCTGCTGATCGGCGGCCTCATCATGCTGGCGATGCGGTTTTTCGGCCGCGACAATGCCGCGCCGGCGAATATGAGAAGCTCCGGCTTTCCCTTCGGCCAGCAAGGCTGGGGAGGCTCCCAACCTAGCTATCGGTCCAGCACGCAGAGCTTGGGCGCGACCGGCGCATCCGGCGCTGACGAAATCGGCATCACGGATGCGGATCGGGATACGTTCGAACGCATCCTCGGCGACGTGCAGGCCGCGTTCAGTCGCGAGGACCATCAGGGATTGCGGCGGCTGACGACGCCCGAAATGGTTTCCTACCTCTCGGAGGAACTGGCGGACAACGCCACACATGGCCTCAAGAACGATGTGACCAATCTTGAGCTGCTGGAAGCCGATATTGCGGAGGCGTGGCGAGAGGGCTCTCGCGACTATGCAACCGCCGCAATGCGCTGGTCGGCGATCGATGTCATGCGCAGCCGCCAGACCGGCGCCGTCGAAAAGGGCGATCCTAACAACCCGGTCGAGACGACCGAGCTGTGGACTTTCACTCGCGAGGCCGGTGGGCCGTGGCTGCTGTCTGCAATCCAGGACGCGCCCACTGAACCCAAGGCATCGTGGTGCAATCAGCGCCGCGGTGCGTTTTACCGACGCAGCTTTTCGACGGTCGTCGACGGGCAGCGTCTACCCGCCTCGCCTGAACACGCCGATCATCGGTCCGAGGTTCCAGAAATCGTCGTTGCGGCCGATCGCCGGCGCATAGAGGCTGGAGATGGAGCCGTCGAGGAAGAGCGCGTTGGGACAGCCGAGCTCGTCGCGGAACAGACGGGCGAATTCGTGGAAGGTCACGACATCGTTCGAGATCGCAAAGACCGCGACGCCGTCTGCCCGGACGCCGACGCCGTCACGGATTTTTCGCGATGGGCTGCCGGCCTGGAACTTCGGATGCAGCTTGCCGTCGATGACCAGCATCGGTCCGGACTGGGTCGCGTAGTCCACCTTTGGGGGACGCTTCAAAAAATCCTTCGTCGCACGAACCCCGGCCTTGCCGCCGCTGAGATAGAAGATGCCGTTGGGCTGCATGGAAAAATTGCCGGTGCCGGCCCCGATCTTCGCCGACGCGATCTGCTGCCCTCGCTCCACATAGAGCCCGACCGGCGCGAGATTGGGATGGTACATGCCGGCATTGATGCCGAAGAGCATGGTGCGCCCGGAAGCCTGTTGCGCGTTTCGAAGATTGTGCAGCGACTGGTAGAGCTTGCCGTCCGGATCCTTCCAGAACAGCTCGATCGAATAGTGCTTCGGATCGGCCTCGCAGACGAGGTAGGTCGCGCTGTCGAAGGTGTGGTCGCGGCAAGGCGGCAGCGCCGCCAGCCATTGGCCGAGACCCATGCCCGCGCCGACGGCGGCCGGCAGCGCCGATTTCACCAGCGTTGCCAGCAGTGGCACCGATTGCAGCAGCGTCACAAGGTCCATCAGGGCGCCCGAAGCGAAGGTTCAGGTACCCGTATAGCCGATTTTGCGGCAGCCTCTAGCTCAGCCAGCCGGCAGCGACGCTCATCAGCAGCACGATGCCGAGCAGGCCGCGATAGATGACGAAGGGCCAGGCGGAAAAGCGCTCCAGCACCCGCATCAGCCCCCATATGGCAAAGAAGGCCGAGATCGAGGCAACGACCAGGCCGACGGCAAGGACCGACCAGCCATAGGCGCCGAGATGCACCTTGTGCAACTCCCACAGCTCCTTGAGGCCGGCAAGCGCGATAGCCGGCAGGCCGAGCAGAAAGGAAAAGCGCGCGGCCTCTGGCCGGGCGAAACCCAAACCCAGCGCGGCTGTCAGCGTCGATCCCGAACGCGAAACGCCGGGGATCAACGCACCGACCTGGGCGACGCCGACAAGCACCGCGTCAAGTATCGAAGCCTGGTTGAGCGTGAGCCTGTGCTTGGCGTAGATCTCGGAAAGCGCCAGCAGGATTGCCATGACGATGCAGGCCCCGCCGATGACGCTCAGGCTCCGCAGCGGTGAATTGCAAGCGTTGAGAACGCCTGAAAGCGCCAGGCCGGCGACGATGATCGGAATGGTCGCCAGCACGATGCTGATCGCCAGGCGCAAATAGCGGTCACTGAAATCGCGGCGGGCGAGCGCCGACAGCGATCCTACGGTCACGTCCCTGACATCGCTCCAGAAGTAGCTGACCACCGCGGCCAATGCCGCTAGCTGCATGGCGGCCGAGAAGGCGGAGCCGGGATCCTGCCAGCCGAGCACGGCGGGCAGGATGCGCATATGCGCCGTCGAAGAGATCGGCAGCAATTCGGTGATGCCTTGCACGATGCCGAGAAATGCCACCTTGGCATAACCCAGGCCGACAAAGCCGGTATCCAACCCTTGTGTGCAGACGTCGGTCATCCCAGTCCTTTCCCAACAGCAAAGTAAATCGTCATTTCGCAAAGCCCCTCAGGGAAAAGGCTTAGCCTCACGATAGCGTGAATCCAACTCACGGATTTGTAAGGTGCCGCTAATCCTGCTTGACAACGTCCACCTCCATATTATCATCCACTAATCTTACGCTGTAAGGTAAATCGGAGGAGGATCACCATGTCGACCGCCGCCCTCTCGGAACTGCAGCCAGTCGTGCCGCCGGAACCGCACGCTCCAGAAATCGCGATCGACGAGGTCTCGCGCGATTTGAGCCGCGCCATCGAACGCGCAGAGGTCAATGCCTGGCTCGATCTCTATGATGCGGCGCCCGCGGATTTCACCGCCCGGCATGGCCTGTCGATCGCCCGCGACGGCGACCTCGTCTGGACCACCTGCACGACGATCCCGTTCATCCATTTCAACTGCGTGAAGAACATCGGCATCGACGGCCCGGCGACGGAGGATCAGGTCGACGCGCTGCTCGCGCAATATCGCGCCGCCGGCATTTTGCGGCCGTGGTTCTATACCAGCCCGCACACCGAGCCATCGCGGCTGAGATGCTGGCTGGAAGCGCGCGGGCTGCAGCATCAAAGCGGCTGGGACCGCATCTTTCGCGATGCGACACCATTGGCGGCCGAACCGGTCTTTTCCGCCGACGATCTATCGGTCGAGGAGGTCACGTCCGAAACAGCTCCCGAATGGGCTGCCTTCATCGACGGCAAATACAGGCTACCCACCTCGCCCTGGCTCATGGCGCTGGTCGGCCGCAAGGGCTGGCGTCACTACATGCTGAAACGGGATGGCGCGGTGGCAGCGGTACGCTCGTTGTTCATCTCAAATGGCGCCGCCTGGAGCGGCATCGACGCGCCGGTACCCGGCATCATGGCGCCAAGCTTCGATCTCGACGCCATGCTTGGTGAAAGGCTGGTCCGCGACGGCATCGCCGCCGGCGCAAAACTGTTCGTCGCCGATATCGAGGCGCCGCGCCCCGAACGTGACGGCCCGGCCTACCGCAACTACGCGCGGCTCGGCTTCAAAATTGCCTATTTCCGCAGCCATTACAGCTATTTACCGGCGAATTCGAGCTGACCCTAGCGGTACAGCCATTGCTTCAGGCAGCTTCTGGCCACGACATGCGCCGGCGGCACCACCGGCTGGTCGATGCGGGAATCGTCGGCAGCCCTGTCGCGAGCTTTTTCCAGGAGCAAGCGAAGCTCGGCCGGGCGCACGCGGTCACGCTCCATCACGAGTTGGATCATCGGGTCGTTCAAAAGCTCGTCCAGGGTGTTGATGCTCTCGCTCATCCGTCGCCTCCTCGATGCCTTCCCGCATGGCGTTAGATAATCAGCCAATGATGGCCCGCCAATGACGCTTTGCCGGCTATCTCGTGAATCGAAGATGAAATTTTTGTGCAGACCTTAACCTTCTCTTACGGGAGAAGGTTAAGCCGGAGGCGCGCCCTCATATTGCGGCAGGCCGTCGTCGAGCCGCACCCAGGGCTGCATGGAAGCGGTCCAGAAATGCATGTCGGGCTTGAACACGGACGGATCGTCGAGCGAGCCGGAGGTGATGCCGAGGATGCCCCTGGAATCGCGCCGCGAAAACAGCGTCGTGCCGCAGGCCGCGCAGAAGCCGCGTTTGAGGTCCGGCGAGGAATTGATCGTCGCCAAGGGCCCTTCGACGGTGACGTCGTCGATGCGGAACAGAAGCCGCGCGTTGAAGGCCGCGCCGATCGCCTTCTGGCAGATCCGGCAATGGCAGACGCGCTCGTTGATCGGTTCGGCCTCGGCGCGAAAGCGCACCGCTCCGCACAGGCACCCGCCCAGGTATTTGGTCATCGTAAGCACTCGGTTTGTCGGGATGCGGGCACGGTAGCGACCGGCATCTTATCGTCAATCAAAAAGCTTTGATGGGATGCGATCGCTTGCGGTGATGCGGGCGCCGGCATGGCAATAAAAACAGGACGGAGTCAGTGCCGCCGCGCCTGCACCAGATAGGCATCGATCTCGGTCTCGCCGAGCCATTTGGCGGCTTCCAGCCGATGCAGCCCTTCGACCAGCACATGGCGCTTGCCGTCGTGGCGCACCTGGATCGGCGTCTTCATGCCGTTCTCGAGGATGTCTTCGGCGAGATGGCGCACGGTCTCGGGATGCAGCGTCTTGCGGCGCGCCGTCGGCACGTAAATGTCGTCGACCTTGACCTTTTGCACGCGCAGCATGTCGGCTCCCGGCGTTGAAACATCTACCAAGGAGAAATAGTTCGTTTGCCGGATATCGCCAAGCGCAAGTGCTCGCTGGCCCGATCGTTTCCATTTGACGCTTGGCCGGGCCAATGGTCTCAATGGCGGCCTGTTGGTTTCAGGTGTTCTTTGCTGCAGTTGCCGACCGAATTCCCCGATTTCGGGCTGACGCCCGAGCAGCGCCGCGAAGCGGTGCGCGGTCACTATTACGAATGGCCCGGAATGGACGGCTCAAGCGGCGAGATCTGGTGTTACAGCGAGCGCTTTTCCTACCGGCCGGGCGAGATGGTGACGCTTTTCGTCAGCTCGACCGCGCCGCAATTCGGCATCGTCATTGTCCGCGACGGCGGCGTTGAAACCAAAGTCTGCGAGAAGACCGGCTTGTTGGCGCGCTGGCAGGAAACGCCCGATCAATGCTCGGTCGAAGGCTGCGGCTGGGACGCGACTTTCGAATTCCGCATCGGCGACGACTGGCCGTCAGGCGCCTATCGCGTGACGCTTGCCGCTGATGACCGAGGCGGTGGAACGATCGAGAGCCACCATCTCTTCATCGTCGCGCCCCTGCCCGGCCGCAAGCCCGGCCGGCTGCTTCAGGTCGCAGCAACCGGCACCTGGCTCGCCTACAACACCTGGGGCGGCTCGAACCACTATCAGGGCATCACCGGCCCGAAGCGCGACCAGTACGCCACGATGGTTTCGACGCAGCGCCCCTGGTGCCGCGGCTTCGTCGTGCTGCCGAAGGACGCGCCGCGCGTGCCGGTGGAAGTCGCGGTGCCGCCAAAGACCGTGCCTCGCTACCCGCACATGGAATGGGCCTTTGCCACCGGCCACTCGAAGAAATACGCCTCTTCCGGCTGGGCGAGCTACGACAGCCATTTCTTCCGCTTCGCCGAGCGCGCCGGCTATACGGTCGATCTCGCCAGCCAGCACGACCTGCATTTCTCGCCCGAAATCCTCGATGGCTACGACTGCGTCGTCTTCGTTGGCCACGACGAATACTGGACCTGGGAGATGCGCGACGCGGTCGACGCCTATGTCGAGCGCGGCGGCCATGCGGCGCGCTTTGCCGGCAATTTCATGTGGCAGACCAGGCTCGAGGACGAAGGACGTCGGCAGGTCTGCTACAAATACCGCGCCCGCGCCGAGGACCCTGCCTATCGCGGCGGCGATGTCACCCGTGCCACCAATTCCTGGGAAGCGCCTGAGATCGGCCGTCCGGGCAGCGCAACCTTCGGCCTCAACGCGACGCGCGGAGTCTATGCCGGCTGGGGCGGCTGCGCGCCGCGCGGCGTACGCGGCTTTCCGGTCTACCGGCCCGAGCACTGGGCCTTCGTCGGCACCGGCATCTATTATGGCGACCTGCTCGGCGCCGACAGCCATGTCTATGGCTATGAGGTCGACGGGCTCGATTTCGAGATCCGCGGCGGCCTGCCCTACCCGACTGCGGAGAGCGGCGCGCCGGAAGGTTTGCAGGTGCTGGCTGTCGGCATGGCTAGCCAGGTGGAGGAAAGCGCCGACATCCCGATCGAGGACCAGTTCCTCACCGATGAGGACGGACGCTTCACCGCCGAGACGCTGTTCGGCGAGGCGAGCGACGCCAACCTCGACAAGGTCAAGCGCGGCAACGGCATGATCGTCAATTTCCCGCGCGGCAAGGGCGAGGTCTTCCATGCCGGAAGCTGCGAATGGGTCGCCGGCCTGCTAAGGCAGGACGCGATGGTCGAACGCGTGACCAAGAATGTTCTCGACCGCTATCTCGGAAAGTCCTGACATGCCGAAATCGTCCGCCCAGTCCACTCCGCAAGCCGAAGAGCGGCCGCCGTCGCATCTGTTCTATCTCTCCAGCCTGCGCCGGCCGCTCGTCGATCGCGCCGAGGGCATTTATTTCTGGACCAAGGACGGCCGCCGCTTCATCGACGGCTCGAGCGGGCCGATGGTCGCCAATATCGGCCATTCCAATCGCAACGTGCTCGACGCCATGAAGCGGCAGATGGACAAGACCACCTTCGCCTACCGGCTGCATTTCGAGAACGAGCCCGCGGAAGAACTGGCGCGGGAACTGGCGGGAAAACTTCCCGAGGGCATGGACCGGATCTTCTTCGTCTCCGGCGGCTCGGAAGCGACCGAATCCTGCATCAAGCTCGCCCGGCAATGGGCGGTCGCCACCGGCCAATCCAAGCGCTGGAAGGTGATCACCCGCTTCCCCTCCTATCATGGCGGCACGCTCGGTTCCCTTGCCGTCACCGGCGACGATGCGCTCGCCGAAACCTTCACGCCGATGATGCGGGTGATGCCGGCGGTGCCGGCGCCGACCGCCTGGCGCGACCGCGACAACCTGTCGATGGAGCAGCGCGGCATCCGTTATGCCGACATGCTGGAGGAGAAGATCCAGGCCGAAGGCCCGGAAAGCGTTTTAGCCTTCATCATGGAGCCTATCGGGGGTGCCGCGACGGCAGCCCTTGTCGCGCCGGACAGCTATTATCCGCGCATTCGCGAGATCTGTGACCGCTACGGCATCCTGCTCATCCATGACGAGGTGATGAGCGGCGCCGGCCGCACCGGCAAATTCCTCGGCGGCGACCATTGGAACTGCAAGCCGGATATTGTCGCGCTGTCCAAGGGCTTGGGCTCGGGCTATGCGCCGCTCGGCGCTCTGGCGGCACCGATGCGACTGGTCGAGCCGCTGCTCGCCTCCGGTGGCTTCCAGCATGGCCACACCTATGCCGGCAATCCGCTGGCCTGCGCGGCGGGCCTTGCCGTGCTCGGCGAGATGGACCGGCTCGATCTCATCGCCAATGCCGCCGCCATGGGCGACGTGCTGATCGGCGAGTTGAAGGCGCTGCAAAGGCGCTTCCCCTTCATCGCCGACGTGCGCGGCAAGGGTCTGCTTCTGGGCGCCGAGATGGTCGCGGATCCGGAGACGCTGGCGCCGATCGCGCCGGCGAAAAAGGCGACGCAGCGCCTGCTCGACCATGCCTACGCGCGCGGCCTGATTATCTATGGCCGCAAGGTCAAAGGCGGCGTCGACGGCGACAATTTCATGGTGGCGCCGCCGATGATCGTCACGCGCGAGCAGATCGGCGAGATCATCGCCATCATCGGCGACTCGCTGGAGGCGCTGGCCGCGGAGCTCGACCTGCCGGTGGAGGGGTGAGCGTAGCAGGGTAACGTTTGAGATAAGCCAATCTGAGATGCTTGCACTCCGTCCCACCCCCCTCTGGCCTGCCGGCCATCTCCCCCGCAAGGGGGAAGATCGGATGTCATTTCCGCTTCCGCCAATCTCCAACGTTGCAGAAACAGCGCCGTCGGCGGAACTGCTGATCTCCCCCCTTGCGGGGGAGATGTCCGGCAGGACAGAGGGGGGTGCCTGGGCGCCATCCTCTCCATGAACAAACCCTCACAAGCAGTCACGCTCCGCCCCGGCCGGGCCGACGATGTCGAAACCATCCACGCCGCCCTGCTCCGCCTCGGCACCCACATCGGCGCGCATCAGGAGATCACCTCGACACCCGATGACCTGCGCCGCTACGGCTTCGGTCAAAATCCGGCCTTCTCGACCTTGATCGCCGAGGTCGGCGGCGAGTTCGCCGGGCTCTGCCTGCATTTCCCGATCTTCTCGACCTGGATGGGCAGGCCAGGTGTCTTTGTGCAAGACCTCTATGTCGAGGACCGGTTTCGCGGCCGCCGCATCGGCGAGAAACTGCTGCGGCGCGTGGCCAGGGAATGCCGCGCGGCAGGCGGCGTCTATCTCAGGCTTTCCGTCGATACCGACAACGAGACCGCCAAGGCCTTCTACGAGAGACTGGGCATCGGCTGGTCGAGCTACGAGCAAGTGCAAAAGATCGTCGGCGACGCCTTCTTCGCCTTTGCCGACGCGCCGGAGGAAGAACGATGAAAGCCTTCTATGCCGAGGAACAGAAGCGACACGACCCGAAGGCCTTCCTCTCCAGCGGCGCCCCCCAGCCCAATCCGGAAAAGCCGGAACGCGTCGAGAGACTGTTAGCCGGCGCAAGAGCGGCCGGCCTGACGATCGACAGGCCGAAGGACTATGGCCTCGGCTCGATTGCCGCCGTGCATACACCGGAATATCTCGACTTCCTCGAGCACATCTTCGCGCGCTGGCAGCGCATCGAAGGCGCCTCGGCCGAGGTCATCCCGAACATCCACCCGATCGCCCGCGACGGCTCCTATCCGGCCTCGGCCGTCGGCCAGGCCGGCTATCACATGGCCGACACCGCCTGCCCGATCTCGGCCGAGACCTGGAACAGCGCGCTGTGGAGCGCCTGGAGCGCAGTGGAAGCCGCCGAAGCGGTGGCCGGTGCGCCTTCGGCCTATGCGCTCTGCCGCCCGCCGGGCCATCACGCCTTCGCCGACGTCGCCGGCGGCTTCTGCTTCATCAACAATTCGGCGGTCGCCGCGCAGGTGCTGCGAAAGAATGCGGCCCGCGTAGCCATCCTCGATGTCGACCTGCATCACGGCAACGGCACGCAAGGGATCTTCTACGCCCGGCCGGATGTGCTGACCGTCTCGCTGCATGCCGATCCGGTGCGCTTCTATCCCTTCTTCTGGGGCCATGCCGACGAGCGCGGCGAAGGCCCCGGCCTCGGCTACAATCTCAACCTGCCGCTGCCGCGAAAGTCCGGCGACGAGGCGTTTCTCGAGGCGCTTGCGACCGCTTTCCAGCGCCTTCGCGCCTGAAGCGCTGGTGGTAGCGCTCGGCCTCGATGCCTTCGAAGGCGACCCTTTCGGTGGATTGTCGGTCACGACACCCGGCTTTGCGCGCATCGGCGAGGCGATTGCCGGGCTCGGCCTACCGACGGTGATCGTGCAGGAGGGCGGCTATCTCTGCGATGCGCTCGGCGACAACCTCACCGCTTTCCTAACCGGCTTCGGAGGCAAAAAGGGATAGCTCAGGAGCGCTGCTGCCTCAGCATCGCGATCACGCGGTGCACGCTTTCCAGCGTCTCGTCGATCTCGGCCGCCGTGTTGTAATGCGCGATACCGATGCGCACGACGCCCTGCTCCTGCGGGATGCCGAGCTGATGGACGATCTCCCATGCGTAATTGTGGCCGGACCACAGAAAGATGTTTTCGGCATTCATCTGCCGCACGATCGTCTCCGGCGCGATACCTTCGACCGTGAAGGAAACCGTCGGCACGCGTTCGCTGAGGCGCTCCGGATCGGTGATGCCACGGATGGCTAGCCCCTCGATATCCGACAGGCCTTCGATCAATCGCTGGGCGAGCGCGTTTTCATACGCGATCGACACGTCGAAGGCTCTTGCGACCCGCTGCCGTCGCGAACCGCCCTCGCCTGCGGCGGCACCGAGATCGGCGAAATACTCGACGGCGGCGGTCAGCCCGGCCATCAGCTCGATCTGCGGCGTGCCGAGCTCGAACCGCTCCGGCAGGCCGTTGGACGAGCAGCGGCATTTATAAGGTTTCAGCGCATCGATGACCTCGCGGCGCCCCCACAATATGCCCATATGCGGCCCGAAGAATTTATAGGCCGAGCAGACCAGGAAATCGCAGCCCAGCGCCTGAACGTCGATCAGGCCGTGCGGTGCGAACTGGACAGCATCGACATAGACCAATGCGCCGGCCTGCTTGGCGATCGCCGTCAGCGCCTTCACCCGGTTGATCGAGCCGGTGAGGTTCGAGGCATAGTTCAGCGCCACCAGCCGCGTCTTTTCCGAAAGCAGCGCCTGCAGGGCCGCCTCCTCGACCTGCCAGCTCTGTTCGTCGAACGGCAGGAAGCGCACGACGAGACCAAGATCCTCGGCAAGCTGCAGCCAGGGCGAGACATTGCCCTCATGGTCCATGCGGGTGACGATGATCTCGTCGCCCGGCTTCATCGTCCGGCCGAGCGTGCGCGACATGTGGTAGGTCAGCGTCGTCATGTTGGCGCCGATGATGATTTCCTCGACGCTTGCCGCACCGAGGAAATCGGCCATCGCGGCATGCGCATCGTCGACCACCTGCTGCGCCGCGACCGCCGTTTCGAAGAAGCCGCCGAGATTGGCGTTGGTCGCGAGCAGGCAGCGCGACACAGCATCGGCCACCGCCTGCGGCACCTGCGTGCCGGCCGGATTGTCGAGGTAGATGCGGCGGCGACCTTTGTCCGTCAGCGAAAGCGCCGGGAATTTGCCGCGCACGGCCTCGATCGGAAAGTTCGCCATCGTCTCCATCCCTTTGTCTTTTCTCAACGATTTCCGGTCACGGGCATGGATTTCCGACGCGCTGGTGGACGGCGTCGACCGCCTTCTGCATCTCCTCCGTCCACGTGACTTCAGCCGAGGACAGCGCCATGTCGAGCTGCGCGACGCTGGTGGCGCCGACGATATTCGAGGTCACGAACGGCCGGCTCGACACATAGGCGTTGGCGAAAAGCGCCGGTTCCATGCCGAAAGCACGCGCCAGTTCATTGTATTCGAGCAGAACTTCCGCGGCATTCGGCGTCTCGTAGCGCTGGCCGCGATTGAAAAGCTGCGAGCGCGAGCCTTGCGGCCGCGCGCCGTGATCGTATTTGCCGGTGAGGTAGCCCTGAGCCAGCGGCGAATAGGCGAGCAGCGACACCTCTTCGCGTTCGCAAACCTCGGCGAGATTCACCTCGAAGGTGCGGTTGACGAGATTGTATGCGTTCTGCAGCGAGGCGACACGCGGGCCGATGCCCTTGTCGGACTCGGCAAGGAAACGCATGACGCCCCACGAGCTCTCGTTCGACAGGCCGAAATGGCGGATTTTTCCTGCCTTCACCAGTTCGTCGAAGACGGCCAGCGTCTCGGCAACCGGCGTCTCGCCCGCCGGCGCGCCGGCAGCGTCGGCCCGCCGTGCAACCGCGCCGATGCGTGTCGGGTTCGAACCCCACGGAATGTCCCGATCCGGCCAGTGGATCTGGTAGAGGTCGATATAGTCGGTGCCGAGTTTCGCCAACGACTTCTCGATCGCGTCGAAGATGTCGGCACGCACCAGCTTCGACGGACGGTCGCCGCGGAACCAGGTGTTGGCCGTGCGGCCGACCACTTTCGAAGCGATGATGACCTTGTCGCGATTGCCCTTGGCCTTCATCCAGCTGCCGATGATCCTTTCGGTCCACCCTTGCGTCTCCGCCTTCGGCGGGATCGGGTAAAGCTCGGCGGTGTCTATGAAATTCACCCCGCGCGAGAAAGCCAGGTCCATCTGCGCATGGCCTTCGGCCTGGGTGTTCTGCTGGCCCCAGGTCATCGAGCCCAGGCAGATTTGCGAAACAAGGAGATCGGTCCGACCGAGGCGGCGTTTTTGCATGGAAATGTCTCCGGCGGGAGGTGTTGCGCGGCTGCGCGGGGAGGAAATTCAAGCATAAAGCATAGGCCGGAAGTTCTCCAAGCCCCGCCCACACCGACTTTTGCGTGATTGCTAGCGCCGGGTGGCAGCCAGTGCCCGCCGCTTGGCCTCGTCGATCAGCATATTGGCCACCTGCATTCGGATCATGGCGCGCTGGCGCAGATGTGGGGCGACACGGTCGGGATGGTTGGCAAAGGCGAAGTTGCGCCGGATGCGGCCGAAATCGGCATTCTTGCCGGGGCGGTCGAGGCCGAGTTCGCCGGCAATCGATTCGGGATCGATCGGCGGCAGCTTTTCCTCCGGCTGATGTTCCTCGCCGGCAAGCGTCAGCTTGGCCTGGTCGAGAAGCGCGGCGAACTCAGCGGCAAGGTCGGCGCCCGCCTCACGGTATTCGGCGGCAACGCTCTCGCCGGCAACCTTGATGCGGCCGGAGTGAAGCTCGTCCGCCACCGAAAGATAGTCGAACGGAATGGAGGGCCGGGCGCCCCCGTCCTCACCCTTCTCCGAGGCGATGATCAGGTCGTCGAGCAACGAAGCGAAATCGAGCTTGCCCCCGGTGCCGATCTCAGCCTCCCTCTGTCGTCACGGCATTCATTATCGCCGTCGACCATAGATCGCTCTCGTTAAAAATGAATGCCGGCGACGTTAACAATTGTGGGCTTTTGGTACCGAAAACCCGTGTCTGGACGTGCCGAAACAAAAAGCCGGACTGCATTTCGTGCAGCCCGGCAAGGTCGCCAGGAGTGGCGAGGAAAAAGCCGGCCATGTGCCAGCACCGTGGCGTACGATCGAGCTTCCGCAAAAGTTTCAGAAAGAATCGATTGTGGCGAAAAAAATTCCGCCAAGCATGGCTGCCATGCGATTGCTGCACTGCACAATTGTAACAAATCACCTATATTCTCGGCGTGTGGAGGACAAATTAGGGGCCTGGGATATGGGGTTCTTCACCGAAATGTTCGCGCGGCCGCGGCCGCAGGAACAGCAACGTTACCGCTCGGCGCTCGCGCTTCTGAATGCGATGAGCAACGCCGATCGCGCCGATATCGGGATTAAACCGGCGGATTTTCCGCGCATCGCCCGCGAGATGTCGATACGCTGATTCAACGATGAAAAGAGGTTTCCCGCCGCGCGGGAGGCTTCTTGCTCAGCGTCCCAGGAAAATCGACTTGCCCAGCGGAACGCCATTGTGCCGCAGGATGTCGTAGGCCGTGGTGATGTGGAAGTAGAAGTTCGGCATGGCGGCGTTGAGCAGATATTGCAGCCCGCCCATCGAAACTTCGCGTCCGGCGAGTCTCAATTCGATCGTTCGCTCCTCCGATCCGTCCAGGTCGGCGGCCGAGAACGTCGCCAGATGATCGAGCGTCTTGGCGATTCGGGCGTGAAGCTCTTCGAAGCTTGACTCGTTGTCCTCGTATTTGGGCACCTCGCGGCCGGCGAGCCGCGACGGCGCGCCCTTGGCATGGTCGGTGGCGATCTGCACCTGCCTCGTCAGCGCGAACATGTCGGGCGCGAGCCTGGCGGTCAGGAACACCTGCGGGTCGATCTTGCGGTCGGCCGCGTTCTGTTCGGCCAGCGACAGCACGCTGGCCAGCGCCTTCAACCGGGCTGAAAAGACGGCCACGGAAATGTCGTACATGGATATGGTCACGTGAGTAATCTCCCCAGGCGGCCTCAACGCCGCGGGTGGAGAGCTAGCGCCTCCCGGCTCGATTCTTCAAGCAGCCCGGCCCTCGCGTCACCGCGACGCCGCAATCGCCGTGGTAGTATTTTCGTTACCGAGCGGAGATTCCCGATGAGACGTATCCTTCTCGCAGCGACTGCCTTGTTCTCCCTTCCCGGCGTCGGCCAACCGGCGCTTGCGGCCGATGCCCCCTATATCGACGACAGATCCAGCGCCGAGGCCGTTGTCCGCTCGCTCTACAGCGCCATCAACCGGCATGAATTCGCCCGTGCCTGGGCCTATTTCGGCGATACCAAGCCGGCAAAAGATTTCAACGCCTTCGTCAAGGGCTACGACAATACCGACACGGTCGAGGTCAAGACCGGCGCGGTGTCGAACGAGGGGGCTGCCGGCAGCATCTACTACAGCGTCCCTGTCGCCATCCAGGCGACCGACAAGAAGGGCGAGGCCAAAGTCTTTGCCGGCTGCTACACGCTGCGGCAGGTCAATGCGCAGATCCAGGAACCGCCGTTCCAGCCGATTTTCATCGACAAGGGTGCGCTGAAGCCGTCGACTTCGGATTTCGAGGATGCCGTGCCGGCAAGCTGCGGCGACGGTCCGCCGCCACCGAAGAAGGACGAAGCGCTGGAACGGGCCAGGAAGGCCTTCCTCGCCACCTATGGCGAACAGTGCGACAAGGAGAATCCGGAAGGCAAACCGGTCGGCGAGCCGGACGCCTACGCCATCCGCTACAAGGACAAGGACGCCGCAGCCGACGAGCCGGAGCGCGAGACGCGGCTCTTCCGCTTCTTCTGCTCGATGGCCGCCTACAATGAGAGCGCCGTCTACTACATCTATGACGACGTCTCCGGCGTCAGGCAGCTGCAGTTCGCCTCGCCGGAGCTCGACATCCGCTACGAGAACAACAACAGCGAAGGCAAGGTTGAGGGCATCCACATCATCGGCTTCCAGACCGACGACCAGCTGGTCAATTCCGACTACGACGACAAGACCAAGACGATCACCTCGATGAACAAATGGCGCGGCGTCGGCGACGCTTCATCGACCGGTACCTATCTGTTCCGCAACGGCAATTTCTCGCTGGTGCAATACGACGTCGACGCGTCCTATGACGGCGAGATCAACCCCGAAACCGTTCTCGACTACAACACCGCGCCTTGAGCAAGGCGATCAGCGTGCCCCCCGCTCAAGGCGCTTTCGTGAGCATCCAGTTCAGCGTGCCGCGCCAGTCGACCATGCGGATCGGCGTTCCATGCGTGCCGGTCTCAAAGCGCACGAAGCGGGTCGGATAGGTTTTCGCCTTGGCGAGGATCGAGCGGAAGAAGGCTTCCTGCTTCTCCACCGCAAACACCACGTCATGGCTGCCCTGGCCGAAAAACACCGGCACGCGGCGCGTGAAGGCCGGGCTTGTCAAAAAACTTTCGTCCCAGAGCGAGCCGAGCAGCAGCAGCCCGTTGATGCGGGCACCGGTGTCCTTGCGATCGGCCAGCTTCCAGCAAAGGATGCCGCCCATCGAGCCACAGGCGACGAAGATTTTGGCGCCCGGTGATTTCCCGGCGTAGTGATCGATGAGCGCCGCCACTTGCGCGGCGCCCTTGTCGCCGAAGTCGGAAAAGTCCGGTGAAAGATAGAGGCCGCCATTTTCGGCCATCAGGTTCTTGAGGCGGTTGAAATTGCCGCCGAAAGTGAAGTCGTCGACGCCCTGCTTGCGGCTGCCGCCCTGCCCGTGCAGGTAAAGCACGATGATTGCGGCGCCTTCGGTCTTGCCGACCGCGACATGCCTGACATCGCCGGCATCGGTTTTCAGCATCAGATCCTGCTGCACCTTGCGCACACCGGGATCGGTATATTGGGCATGTACGCGCCTTTCCGGCACCTCGTCGCGCTGGTTGATGTCGCGCATCTCGCGATAGTCGAGGACCGTGTAGGCGCCGTTGTCGCCGATCGACAGCGTCGCCGGGTAGGCGAAGAGGTCGTCCTTGAAGGGTTTGAGTTCGAGAGCTTCGGCGTAGGCGGCGGAAAAAAGAAAAAACAGTGAAATCAGAAAGGCATGGAGCGTGAATGCCCCCCTCCGGCCTGCCGGCCATCTCCTCCTCAAGGGCGGAGATTGGCGGCTTCGACGGCGGCGTCCATCCTGCAGCCTCGGAGGTTGGCGAAAAGCGAGGTGACGTCCGATCTCCCCACTTGAGGGGAAGATGGCCGGCAGGCCAGAGGGGGGTAGAAGCGCAGACGTGGGCGGAAGGGAGCGGAAGGCCATTCCTCAGCCATGCGTTTTCCAGCTCTGCTTTGTCAATCCTGCAGGACGCCGCCCGCCCCTTCCAGCGCCTCGCGCGTGTCGACGTCGATTGAGGCGCCCTCTCCGATCTCGACGTCGATAACGTCGAGCCCTTCAGCCTCGACCAGATGGCGAGCGCCGGTGTCGCCCTGGAGATGCGCCACGGCGGCAAACAAGGATCGCGGAAGCAGCACCGGGTTGCCGCGTTTTCCCTGATGCGCGGCACGCACCACGGCGCGGCCGCTCGACCGTCGGAACGCATCGATCAGGCTATCGAGATCTTTCGAGGAAACGCCAGGCATGTCGCCGAGCACGATCATGGCGCCGGCCGCGTCGGGCGCGACCCGCGCGATGCCCGCCTTCAGGGACGAGGCGAGACCGTCAGCAAAGTCCGGATTGTCGGCGAGCCTCACATCGAGGCCGGAGAGCGCGGAGCGGACGCGCTCGCGCTGGTGTCCGGTGACCACGATGGTGCGGGCGGCTTTCGACCCCAGCGCCCGCTCGGCGGTTCGGCGCACCAGCGGCTTGCCCTCGAACAGCGCCAGCAGCTTGTTCGGCCCGCCCATCCGACTGGAACGGCCGGCGGCGAGAAGCACGATGTCGACTTTGGACTCGGCTCTCGCCGGTAGCGGCTCGCGCGGCTGCGGCCTGGAGGGGATTTCCATCAGCAGACCCCCGACGCCCATGCCGGCAATGTCGCCCGCCGTCACGTCGAGCCCGGCGATCAGCCGGTCCAGCACCCAGTCGAAACCATTTTCCTTCGGGCTGCGGGCACAGCCTGGCGCGCCGATGACGCGCTTGCCGTTGAGCGTTCCGAGCACCAGGAGATTGCCGGGATCGACCGGCATGCCGGCACGGATGACGGTGCCGCCCGCCTTCTCGATCGCTGCAGGGATGACATCGGCGAAGTCGGCCAGCGCCGAGGCGCCGAAGATCACCACCATATCGTTGTCGCGCGCCAGCGCGGCCGCGGCTTCCGCGACGGGCGCGATCTCATGCGGCGAGCGCCGCTCCGCCGTCAGCCGGCCGCCGGAGCGCGCCAGCCGCGCCTCGGTCACACGCAGCGTCTTGTCCAGCACGCTCTGCCCCACGCCGGGCAGCGTCGTCTGGATGATGCCGACTTTGACCGGGCGATAGGCGTTGACGGCAAAGATCTCGCCGCCGGCGCAGATTTTGGTCACCGCATCGACCAGGCTTGTTGCGACGGCAAACGGGATGATCTTGACCGTCGCCACCATCTGGCCCTTCTCGACCGGCGCGTGCTGCGCCAGCGTGGCGATGGTGATCGCTGGATCGACGGCATTGATGGCGTCGATCATCTTGGCGTCGACGGTGAAGACGCCCGCGGTTTCGGCATGCAGGTTGACCCGTCCGGTTGCTGCAGGCTTCGTCTCGACGTTGCGATGGGCCATGCTCGACGCGATCTTTTCGGCCGCGGCATCCTCGCCGAGGTCATCGGGAGCCAGAACGGCCACGACGACTTCGCTGAAACCAGCCGCCTTCAGTGACGCAACGTCCTCGCCGCTTAGCCGATGCGCCTTGCGGAACCGCCGCTCGCCGGCGGTGGTCGCATGCGCCAGCACCGCGCCTTCGGCCTTTTCGATCGGAACCGGACCGAACTTCACGCCGCGGCGCCTTTTGCTTCCAGGCCGCGCGAGCGGAAGGCGTGGATGGTTTGCGCGAGCACCGCGACGGCGATCTCGGCCGGGCTCGCCGCGCCGATGTCGAGACCGATCGGCGCATGGATGCGGGCGATCTGGTCGGCGCTCGCGCCCAGCGCCAGCAAGCGTTCGACCCGCTTGGCATGGGTCTTCCGGCTGCCGAGTGCCCCGACATAGAAGCACCTGGCATCGAGCGCCGCCTTCAGCGCGAAGTCGTCGATCTTCGGATCGTGGGTGACGGCGGCAAGTGCCGTATAACTGTCGAGCGGCTCGCGCTCCAACACGTCTTCCGGCCATTCGGCATGCAGCGCCACATCCGGAAAGCGCTCCGGCGTGGCAAAAGCCGTGCGGGGGTCGATGATCTCGACCGGATAACCGGCGATCCTCGCCATCGGCGCCAGCGCCTGGCTGATGTGGACCGCGCCGATCACCACCAGGCGCGGGCGCGGCAGATGCGCATTGAGGAAGAAGGTCCGCCCTTCCGCCTCCACCGACCTCGAATTGCCGGTGCGGAACGCACTGGCAATCGCTTCCCCGAGATCGCCCGCAACATGGTCGCCCTCGCGCACGATGCGGTCGCGACCGTCGCCGAGATCGGTGACCAGCACCACGGCGCGGCGAGCGCGGCGCGCCTCATTCAATGTTTTGAGAACATATGGATCCATCCGCAGTCAACCTAACCGCTCGACATAGACCTTGATGCGGCCGCCGCAGGACAGACCGACCTGCCAGGCGGTTTCGTCGGCGACGCCGAATTCCAGCATCCTGGCCTTGCCCGAGCCGATGACCTCGATCGCCTCGGTCACTACCGCGCCCTCGACACAGCCGCCGGAGACCGAGCCATGGAAATTCCCTTCGGCGTCGATGACCAGATGGCTGCCGACCGGGCGCGGCGCCGAACCCCAGGTCTCGACCACGGTCGCGATGGCGACATCCTTGCCGTCCTTCATCCAGCCTTCCGCGATGATCAGGGGATCGCGGGCCTCATCGAGATAAATGCTCTCGTCCATCGTCGCTTCTCACAAAGTCTGTTTTTCCCGGGACATCCCGGAGGAATATATGGCTGCGAAACATATGGCTACGCGGCGCGTCTCCCGCCAGTTTGCAGCCAGCGGCGCAGGTCGACCGCAGCCGCCGGCCGCTGGTCGAGCGAGGCGCAAAGATCGGCCAGCGCATCGAGATTGTGCACCGCGCGGAATTCGTCGACATGCGGCAGCATCGCCTTAACGCCGCGGGCGCGCGCCTCGAAGCCATCGAAGCGCAGAAGCGGATTGAGCCAGATCAGCCGCCGGCAGGACTTGTGCAGCCGCTCCATCTCCTCCGACAGGCCGGTGACGTCGTCGCGCTCCAGCCCGTCGGTGATCAAGAGTACCACGGCGCCCTGCCCGAGCACGCGGCGCGACCACAGCCGGTTGAATTCGGCGAGCGCGTCGCCAATGCGGGTGCCGCCGGACCAGTCCTTCACGGCTGTCGAGCATTCGGCCAGCGCCTCATCGGGGTCGCGATGGCGCATCTGCCGGGTCAGGTTCGTCAGCCTCGTGCCGAAGACGAAGGCGTGCACGCGCCGGCGCTTTTCCGTCAGCGCGTGCAGGAAGTGGAGGAAGATGCGGGTGTACTGGCTCATCGAGCCGGAAACGTCGGCAAGCACCACCAGCGGCGGATGCACTTCCCGGGCAGAGCGGAATTTCGGGAGGATCAGCGCGCCGCCGGTGCGCGACGCCGACCGCATCATGGCGCGCGGATCGATGCGTCGCCCTTGCGCATCCGGCTTGAAGCGCCGCGTGCGCACCAGATCGAAGGGCAGCCGCAAGGCCGCGATCGCCTTTTTTGCCTCGGCCAGTTCGGCCGCATCCATCTGCGCGAAATCCCTGCCGCGCAGCACCTCGTTGCCGGAGAAGGTGAAGCGTGCATCGACCTCGATCTCGGGCACTTCCCGCGCCGGCTGGTTCTTCTGATGGCCCTCGAACATCGCCTGGCTGACGCGGTTCTCGGCCGCCCGCGGCTTGTGCTTTTCACGATCGTCCGGCGCGACCGGCGAAAACATCGCCAGCAGCTTCTCGATCAGCTCGCGCGATTTCCAGAACAGGCGGAAGGCTTCGTCGAAGACGGGATGATCCTCGTGCCGCGAGACCAGCACCGCATGCAGCGTCCAGTAGAAATCGTCGCGCGAGCCGATGCCGGCCGCGAGCACCGCCTCGATGGCGTCCTTAACCGAAGCCGGACCGACACGCATGCCGGCCTTCCGCAGCGTGCGCGCGAAATAGACGATGTTGTCGGCGATGCGCCCTTCCGCCGTCGCCTCTTTGGGGTCCGGGCTTGGCGATGGCATGGCGCCTACTCCGCGGCCGAAAGCTCGGCCTTCACCGCATTGAGGATGCGCCGGCCTTCGCCCTCGCCGATGCGGGCAATGTCGTCCTGGTATTTCAGAAGCACGCCGATCGTGTCGGACACCGTCTCCGGGTCGAGCGCCACCTTGTCGAGCTCGGTGAGCGCGCCGGCCCAGTCGATGGTCTCGGCGACGCCCGGCGCCTTGAACAGCTCGACCTGGCGCAGCTTCTGGATGAAGGAGACCACCTCGGCCGAGAGCCGGCTGTTCGCCTGCGGCACCTTGCGGCGCACGATCTCCAGCTCGCGCTCGGCGTTAGGATAATCGACCCAGTGATAGAGGCAGCGCCGCTTCAGCGCGTCGTGGATCTCGCGCGTGCGGTTGGTGGTGATGATGACGATCGGCGGCTCCTCGGCCGTGATCGTGCCAAGTTCCGGAACCGTCACCTGGAAGTCCGACAGGATCTCCAGCAGGAAGGCCTCGAAGGCCTCGTCGGTACGGTCGAGCTCGTCGATGAGGAACACCGGCGCCGCCCCTGCCTTGCCGGTCAGCGCATCGAGCACCGGGCGGCGGATCAGGTATTTTTCGGAAAAGACGTTGCGCTCCATGTCGGAGCGCACGACCTTGCCGGCCGCCTCCTCCATGCGGATCTCGATCATCTGCGCGGCATAGTTCCACTCGTAGACGGCGGAGGAGACGTCGAGCCCTTCGTAACACTGCAGGCGGATCAGCCGGCGGCCGAGCGCGCCGGCGAGCACCTTGGCGATCTCGGTCTTGCCGACACCCGCCTCGCCTTCGAGGAACAGCGGTCGCTTCATGCGCAGCGACAAAAACAGCACCGTCGCCAGCGAGCGATCCGCGACATAGTCCGCACGGGTCAGGAGATCGAGCGTCTCGTCGATCGACTTCGGCGCGGGCCGCGGCGCGGTCATTGTGTCTCCGTGGATCCCGCGAACCCGTTTCACAGAACGTGGTAATCGCGGTTGTGATAGATCAGCGGCCGCAAATTATCGCCGATGCGCAGGCCTGTCACCTTGCCAAAAAGCACACGGTGGGTGGCCAAATCCTTAGTATCGATGATCTGACAATCGAAGACGGCGAGCGCGCCCTTCAGCGTCGGCGCGCCGGTGGAGATCACGTCCCATTCGCCGAGCGCGAAGCGCTCATCGGACGGCAGGCCGGTGATCCCGGAAAAGCCGACCGAAAGCGCCTCCTGGTCCGAAGCGAGCGTGTTCAGCGCAAAGCTGCCGTTCCTGATGAAGGCTTCGTTCTTCGGATTTTCGCGATTGAGGCAGACGAGGACAGTAGGCGGCGTATCCGAGACCGAGCAAGCGGCGATCACCGTGGCACCCCTTTTGCCCGCTGGGCCGTCGGTGGTCACCACATGCACATGGCCGGCAAAATGCGCCATCGCATCGCGATAGTGTTGCGGCCCGATATCGTTGATCTTCAGCACCTGATGATTCACCTGTCAGAAACCAGCCCGTTATATATGGCTACATATTGCATGCCACAAGTTGCCTGGCACGGGCGAAGTGCTTGACCACAGTCCTGAAATTCGCGTGTTGCGCCGGGATTAGCCAGCCTTTAGGTCTTTGCTGGAATAGTGCCGGACTGTAACTCCGGCATGGGGAACCTCTTCGCCCGAATGCGCCATCTCACGACGACATTAGCCGCGCTGTTCTCGCTGGCCGCGAGCGCCCATGCCGAGACGCTGGTTGGCGTCGCCGCACCGCTGTCCGGGCCGTCGGCGATCCTCGGCCAGCAGATCGAGGCCGGAACCGGGCTGGCCGCGGAGGCCCAAGGTGTCGCGGTCAAAACGGTTGACGATGCCTGCACAGCCGACGGCGGTGCGGCGGCCGCCAGGCAGTTCGTGGACGCCAAGGTCAACATCGTCGTTGGTTTTCTCTGCACAGAGGCGATCGAGGCAGCGCTGCCGATCCTGAAGGATGCCAGCATTCCAGTCATTACGGTCGGCGTCCGCACCGAAAGCCTGACCGACCGGCGCGCCAAGACCGGCTGGTCGGTCTTCCGGCTCGGCCCGCGCGGCGACGACGAGCGCAATGCGGTGGCCACGATCCTCACCCGGCTCTGGCAGAACGAATTGTTCGCCGTTGTCGATGACGGCACCATATATGGCCGCGAGATCGCCGAAACTTTTCGTGCGGCCGCGGAGCAGGCGGCGCTGAAACCGGTCTTCGTCGACACCTTCCGGCCGCAGCTCGACAACCAGATCGGATTGATCGGGCGGCTGAAGAAGGCCGGCGCCACAAAAGTGTTTGCCGGCGGCGACGGCGACGACGTCGCCGTCATGGGTCGCGACGCCGCGCAGCTCAACGCCGGCATCACCTTCGCCGGCGGCGAGACGTTGCGCACGCCGCCCGGTGACGTGCCCTATGCGGTCGGCACGCTGATGATCGCGCTGCCGGAATGGGCGGAAGTCGCCGATCCCAAGGTCGTGCAGGCGTTCAGCGAAAGGAACATCGTGACCGACGGCTACACCTTGCCGGCCTATGCGGCGGTCGAGGTTGCCAAGGCGGCAACGGCGGACGCCGAAAGCTCCGGCAAGCCGCTCGCGGAGGCTCTGACCGGACATGACTTCGCAACCGCTCTCGGCCCGATCCGTTTCGACGAAAAAGGCGATCTTAGCCGGAATCCGTTCCGCGCCTTCCGTTTCGACGGCACGCATTTCGTGCCGCTGGAGGAAAACTGATGTTCCGCACCGGGCCTCGTAACCTGATCACCGACGTCGCGGGCTTGAGTGTCGGCAATGCCGCCGACACCAAGCTGAAATCCGGCGTCACCGTGGTGCTGTGCGAGGAGCCGGCGGTGGCTGGCGTCCAGGTCCTGGGCGGTGCGCCGGGCACGCGTGAGACCGACCTGCTCGAGCCGCAAAACTCGATCGCCGCGATCCATGCCGTCGTGCTGTCGGGCGGCTCGGCCTTTGGCCTCGATGCGGCTTCCGGCGTGCAGGCGGCGCTGCGCGAGAAAAACATTGGTGTCGAGGTGGGTGGCTTCCGCGTGCCGATCGTGCCGGCGGCGATCCTGTTCGACCTGCGCAATGGCGGCGACAAGGACTGGGGGCTTTACCCGCCCTATCGCGAGTTGGGCTACGAGGCGGTGCAGACTGCGACGGCCGATTTCCCGATCGGCACGGTCGGAGCCGGCACCGGCGCACTGACCTCCGGCCTGAAGGGTGGGCTCGGCTCGGCCTCGACGGTGCTCGACAGCGGCGTCACCATCGGCGCGCTCGTCGCCGTCAATCCGACCGGCTCGGTGACGGTCGGGCGCAGCCGCCACTTCTGGGCCGCTCCCTTCGAAATCGGCGATGAATTCGGTGGCCTGGGCTATCCCGACCCAATGCCGGAAGACGCCAGAAAAATACTCCTCAAGTATCGCGACCGGCATGCCGGAACACAGGCCGCGGGCGGCAGCACCACCATTGCCGTTATCGCCACGGACGCGGTTCTGACCAAGGCCGCCGCCAAGCGGCTGGCGATTTCGGCGCATGACGGCTTCGCCCGCGCCATCTGGCCGACGCACACGCCGGCGGACGGCGATCTCGTCTTTGCGCTGGCGACCGGCAGGAGCGGCATCGAGCTCAGCGCCGACGCGGCGATCGACCTCTATGCTGCAGCGGGTGCTACGATGGCGCGCGCCATCAGCCGCGGCGTCTATGCCGCGACGCCCGCTGACGGCGATCTGTTTCCGGTTTGGTCATCGCGCTGAGTTGCCGGTTCAGGTCGGGTCGGACTTCTCTTCCTCGAAGGTCACCGCGACATCCGAATTCGCCGACAGCCAGACTTTTTTCTCGTCGATCTCCGCGACCAGGCTGAGCGGAATGTAATGGTGATGGCCCCTGTGCCTGCCCATGCCGCTATCGGCCTTGGTCAGCTTGATGCGCTGACCGTCGACCTTGTCGACGGTGCCGATATGGACGCCATCGGCGCCGATCACTTCCATATGCTCGCGTATCTTGCTGATGTCGGTCATGGTGGTTCTCCATTGGGACGGCCGACAATAACAAACGAAAGCCGAATTGGATGCATTGGCGCCGCATGGCACGACCTGTTCACCATGACGTGATACGGGAAAGCCCTGCCCTGTCAGCCGGAGTAACCAGCCAATGCGAATTCCTGTCCTGATCGGAGTATGGCTGCTCACGCAGCTAGCGAGCACAGCTGCGGCGTATGCCGGCGACGTCGCCGAACTGGAGATCCTCGGCTTCAGCAAGGATGGCGGCATCTTCGCTTTCGAGGAGTACGGCGTCCAGGACGGCTCGGGATTTCCCTATGCCAATCGCTACTACATCGACACCGCCACCGACACATTCCTCGAAGGCACGCCCGTCAGGGTCCGCCTCGACGACGAGGCCGCGACGATCGAAGCGGCGCGCCTCCAGTCCCGCCAGAAGGGCGAGGCGATCGTCAGCCAGGCCGAGCTCGCCGCCAATCGCGGCATCACCGCCGGCTTCAACGCGGTGACCGAACTCTCGGCCGATCCCTATCGCATGGCGGTCAACCCACGGCCCATCTTTTCCCCGGTCGACGATCTGCTCGAGTTCCGTCTCGACGAAGTCGCCGTGAACGACACCGAGGGTTGCCAGAGCCAGGGCGAGATCAACGGTTTCCGCCTTCTGCGCATCGAGGCCAAGGACGGCGGCAAGACCGAGCTTTTGCATGAGGACAAATCCATCCCTAAAAGTCGAGGCTGCCCGAACGGCTACCGTATCGGCGCGGTGCAGACCTTCTCGATGCAAGGTCTCAGCGCCTATGCGGTGCTGATCGCGGTGCGCCAATACGGCTTCGAAGGGCCGGATTTTCGTTGGATCGCCGTGACCGGCCGCCTGTGATACCGCGCGAGCAACTTTCACTGCGCCGTCGCCTGAGCCTGCGCGAGGCTCTGCCGGCAATGCGCACGTCGGTTCTGGGCACGTCGATGTGGAGCTTTGCGATGGCGGCCAGCGCTTTCCTCAATCTCTATTAATCTCTATTATTGGGAGACGCCGGGCAGGATCCCCTTCGTCGCGCTGCTCTATGCGCTTGGCGGCGCGCTTGCCTTTCCGGTCGGCCTGACGCTGGCCAGGCTCCTATCGCGCGGTCGACACTGGGAAACCGCGCTCGCCGCCGCTTTCGTATGCCTGCTCGGCGCCACACTCGCCTTCACCGCCGGGCTGTTTGCTCTGCAATATCGTTCCTACTACGCCGAGTGGCATGCGCCGGCCTTGACGCTGACCTGGGCGCTTGAATTCGTCTTCACGATCCTCACCGCGCTCTGCCAGTTCGTCGTCCTGGGCATCCGGCTCTATTTTCCGCTCGGCTTCGCGGCACTTATCGCCGCCAGTATCTGGTTTGCGCGCCAGCGGCGTTGAGCATTGGGCCAGCCTCTGTTAGGACGCGGCCGAAGCTTCTCCTGCAGGATTTGGAAACAGATGATCCCTCGCTATTCCCGGCCGGAAATGGTCGCCATCTGGTCGCCGGAAACCCGTTTCCGCATCTGGTTCGAGATCGAGGCGCATGCCTGCGACGCGCTGGCCGAACTCGGCGTCATTCCGAAAGAAGCCGCGAAAACCATTTGGGAAAAGGGCGGCGCGGCGAAATTCGACGTCGACAAGATCGATGAGATCGAGCGCGTCACCAAGCACGACGTGATTGCCTTCCTCACCCATCTCGCCGAGTTCGTTGGACCGGACGCCCGCTTCATTCACCAGGGCATGACCTCGTCGGACGTTCTCGACACCTGCCTTGCGGTGCAATTGACGCGTGCCAGCGACATCCTGCTTGCCGACATCGACGCCCTGCTCGCGGCCCTGAAGCGCCGCGCCTTCGAGCACAAGGACAGCATCACCATCGGCCGCAGCCACGGCATCCATGCCGAGCCGACCACCTTCGGCGTCAAGCTGGCGCAGGCCTATGCCGAGTTCTCGCGCTGCCGCGAACGGCTGGCGCACGCGCGCGAAGACATCGCCACCTGTGCCATCTCGGGCGCGGTCGGCACCTTCGCCAACATCGATCCCTATGTCGAGGAACATGTCGCCAAGGCGCTCGGATTGAGGCCTGAGCCGGTGTCGACGCAGGTCATCCCGCGCGACCGCCATGCGATGTTCTTCGCCACGCTCGGCGTGATCGCCTCCTCGGTCGAGCGCCTGGCCATCGAGATCCGCCATCTGCAGCGCACCGAGGTGCTGGAGGCGGAAGAGTACTTCTCGCCCGGACAAAAGGGCTCGTCGGCGATGCCGCACAAGCGCAACCCGGTGCTGACCGAGAACCTCACCGGCCTTGCCCGCATGGTGCGCTCCTACGCCATGCCGGCCATGGAGGACGTGGCGCTGTGGCACGAGCGCGACATTTCGCACTCCTCGGTCGAGCGCATGATCGGCCCCGACGCAACGGTGACGCTGGATTTCGCGCTGGCGCGGCTCACCGGCGTCGTCGACAAGCTGCTCGTTTACCCTGAGAACATGGAGAAGAACCTCAACAAGTTCCGCGGCCTTGTACATTCGCAGCGCGTGCTTCTGGCGCTGACGCAAGCCGGCGTATCACGCGAGGACGCCTACCGCCTGGTGCAGCGCAACGCCATGAAAGTATGGGAGCAAGGCGCTGATTTCCTTGAGGAACTGCTTGCCGACAAGGAAGTGACCGCGGCGCTCCCCGAGGCCGAGATCCGCGAGAAATTCGACCTCGGCTACCACACCAAGCATGTCGACACGATCTTCAAGCGGGTTTTTGGAAAGGCCTAAGCCTTTCCTTCTCCCCGTTTACGGGGAGAAGGTGCCCGAAGGACGGATGAGGGGCAGCGCTGACTTCGGCGATGACATCACCCATACGCCATGTGTCAGAAACGACAATTTCGCAAACTCGGCGCCGCCCCTCATTGCCCTGCCGGGCATTTCTCCCCGTAAACGGGGAGAAAGAAGCTGTCGCCAACGTCCAGTCAAGCCTTCCCAGGCACGGTCCTGATCACCGTGCCCCACGGATCCTCGCGGGTGATTTCGCTGGCCACATTGTCAGAGCGCATCTCGACCCAGGCGAGGCCCGAACGGGCTGGATCGCGTCGGCCGGCGCCGGCGCTGTGCCAGGCGTTGGCGCCGATATGGTGGTGGTAGTGGCCGGAGGACAGGAACACCGCCTGGCTGCCATATTTGGCGACCGTGTCGAAGCCGAACTCGTCATGCCACCAGGCTTCGGCGTCTTCGGGGCGGCCGACGCGCAGATGCACATGGCCAACAATGGTGTTTTCCGGCGCGCCCTGCCAACCGGCGTCGCCGGCCGGCACGCTGCCGACGACCGCAGGCAGGTTCAGCCGCTCGGTCGCCATCGCAATCTTGTCGCCGTTCCATTTCCAGTCCTGCGGGCGGCGGTCGGCATAGATCTCGATGCCGTTGCCCTCGGGGTCAGTAAGATAAAGCGCCTCGCTTACCAGATGATCCGACGCGCCCTCAATGCCGATACGGTTGGCGGCGGCATGGTTGATCCAGCGGCCGAGATCGGCGCGCGACGGCAGCAAGAAGGCGGTGTGGAACAAGCCGGCGCTGTGCGGATCGTCAGGCTTTGCGGATGCGTCCGGCTCCAGCACCAGCAGCGGGCGGTTCGCCGCGCCGAGCGTGATCGTACCGTCGGCGCGGCTCAGTTCCTGCAGGCCGACGACGGCGCGGTAATAAGCGGCAAGGTTTTCGGCGTCGCGCGCCTTCAACCCGACGCGCGAGACGCTGACCGGGGTGGTCGCGGCAAAAGGCAGTTCGCTCATCAAACTCTCCGTTCGGGCGCCGTTTATACCAGGAGTATCCGCGCCTGCTTCCATTAGATATTCCTGCTTCGCCCCTCAGATCGCCGATCGAGATCGTTCACACAAGACGGAAAGAATCGAACAGGTTGTTCACAATCGTGATGTGCCGCGTCCCACCGGCATGGTTGCATGACACAAGGCCGCTCGCTACATCGGCGCCATGAAAGTCAAGGACGCAGATATTCTCATCATACCGGGCTATACCAATTCCGGCCCCGAGCACTGGCAGACCCGCTGGGAGTCGAAGCTGTCGACAGCGCGTCGGGTCGAGCAGGCCGAATGGTCGAAGCCCGTGCGCGAGGACTGGACGGCAAGCGTCGCGAAAGCCGTCAACGAGGCCGAACGGCCGGTGGTGATCGTTGCGCATTCGCTTGGCGTGGCGGCGGCGGTGCAGGCCATCCCGCAATTCCAGAAGCCGATCGCGGGCGCCTTTTTCGTGGCGCCGCCCGACGTCGCCAATCCGGAGATCAGGCCGAGGCATCTGATGACCTTCGGCCCCTATTCGCGCGAACCCCTGCCCTTTCCATCGATCGTGATCGCCAGCCGCAACGATCCCTTCTGCGCCTTCGAAGTTGCCGAGGACATCGCCGCCGCCTGGGGATCGCTGTTCATCGACGCCGGCGAGGCAGGCCATCTCAATACCGATGCCGGGTTCGGCCCCTGGCCGGAAGGCTCGATGACCTTCGCCAAGTTCCTGACGGAGCTGAAGCAGCCGTAAGGTCTTCGGCTCAGGAACCGATCGAGTCCCGCATGCTCTTCAAAAGCGTCTTGGCGCCCAGCGAAATCAGCGTGTGGTCCGAGCCCATGGCGAGCAGCCGGTAGCCCATCGACACGACGCGGCCCGCAACGGCGGGCTCGATGACATAGATCGCGGCGTGCTTGCCGGCCTTGCGCGTCCGCTCGGCGATTGAGGCCACCGTCTCCATCATGCTTTCCAGCGTCGAATTGACGGTGGCGCCGTTCGACCAGGCGATCGAGAAATCCGACGGGCCGACGAAGATACCGTCGATGCCAGGCGTCTCGAGGATGCCGTCCAGCGCCTCGAACGCCGCCCGCGTCTCGACCATCGCGAAGGCCATGGTGCGCTGGTTCGAGTCGCGCAGCCAGTCGGCATGGTCGCCCTTGCCGTGGCGCGGAAAAGCGTAGGTCGGGCCCCAAGAACGCTCGCCCATCGGCGGATATTTCATCGCGGCGGCAAACTGCCGTGCATCCGCCACCGAATTCACCATTGGCGCGATCACCGCCTCGGCGCCGAAATCGAGCGCCCGGCTCGCCATATCGAAGCGGCCGACCGGAATGCGCACCAGCGCCGGCTTGTTGGCGGCCAGCACCGGCACCAGGCCGCGCAGCACGCTGTCCTCATGGTGGCCGCCATGCTGCATGTCGAGGGTGACGGCATCAAAACCCTGTTTAGCGATGATTTCGACCGTCAGCGCGTCCGGTACGCCCGACCAGGCGGTGAACAGCGTTTCGTCGGCAGCCAGGCGGGATTTCAGGGACATCAGAATTTTCCTTGTTAACGATCGGCAGTTTCGGCCGGAAACGGCGGCAAGGCAAAGAAAAGCCGCCCGGCTGAGCCGGGCGGTCGATTGGTCCAGTTAGAGCATGATGCCGAAAAGTGTGAAGCGGTTTTCGGACGACATCATGCTCATAAATGCTCAGCTGTTCTTGATCTGCTCGATCGCCTGCGCCATCAGTTCGTCCATGGTGCGGCGGATCTGATGGTCCGACTGGTTGACGCCTGCCGCGTCGAAATCCTTACGGATCTTGCGGAAGACATCGTGGTCGCCGGCTTCCTCGATGTCGGAGACAACCACCTCTTTGGCATAGGCCTCGGCATCGGCGCCTGTCTTGCCCAGCTTTTCGGCGGCCCACAGTCCGAGCGCCCTGTTGCGGCGCGCCGAGGCCTTGAAGCGGAGCTCCTCGTCGAAGACGAATTTGCGCTCGAAGCCCTCTTCGCGGTCTTTCATGCTGCTCATCACGTCCCTCCGGTCAAATCGATTCGCTGGCGATGAATATGTGTGCTTACCCAGCACAAACCAAAAGGCCGCGGGCCGGTCAATATGCTTGATCGCATGCTGCACTGCGGCATTTCGGTCCTGAAACCGGTTGATCGGCAGGATTTGCCGATTGAGCAAACATTACGATTGCTATAGACACCGGCATTGAACGCCACCGTCGCCACAACTAATTTAGGCGGACGGACAGGAACTGGTCGTAGCCGCCTGCCCGCCAATCCAGAGAAAAAATCAGATGAAAAATCGCCGCCGCATTTACGAAGGCAAGGCCAAGATCCTCTATGAAGGGCCTGAGCCTGGAACGCTGATCCAGTTCTTCAAGGATGACGCCACCGCCTTCAACAAGAAGAAACACGAGGTGGTCGACGGAAAAGGCGTGCTCAACAACCGTATTTCCGAGCACATCTTCAACCACCTCAACCGTATGGGCATCCCGACCCATTTCATCCGCCGGCTCAACATGCGCGAGCAGTTGATCAAGGAAGTCGAGATCATCCCGCTCGAGGTGGTGGTGCGCAACGTCGCCGCGGGCTCGCTGGCGAAGCGCCTCGGCATAGAGGAAGGCACCGTGCTGCCGCGCTCGATCATCGAGTTCTATTACAAGGCCGATGCGCTCGACGATCCGATGGTGTCGGAAGAACACATCACCGCTTTCGGCTGGGCAAGCCCGCAGGAGATCGACGACATCATGGCCTTGGCCATCCGCGTCAACGACTTCCTCTCCGGCCTCTTCCTCGGCGTCGGCATCCAGCTCGTCGACTTCAAGATCGAATGTGGCCGTCTGTTCGAGGGCGACATGATGCGCATCGTCGTCGCCGACGAGATCTCGCCCGATTCCTGCCGGCTGTGGGATGTCGCGACCCAAGACAAGCTCGACAAGGACCGTTTCCGCCGCGACATGGGCGGCCTGGTAGAGGCCTACCAGGAAGTCGCCCGCCGTCTCGGCATCATGAACGAGAACGAACCGCCGCGCCCGACGGGTCCGGTGCTCGTCGCCTCCTCCGAGCCGTCGAAGGGCACGAAGCACTGATTAGCGGCCTGCCGGCAACGGCAGGTTCGCCGCCTGCATACCCGATCACTCAGGAGTACCGATGAAAGCCCGCGTCACCGTCACCCTCAAGAACGGCGTTCTCGACCCGCAGGGCAAGGCGATCGAGCATGCGCTCTCGGGGCTGGGCTTCGACGGCATCGGCCAAGTGCGCCAGGGCAAGGTGTTCGACATCGAGCTCACCGGCACCGACAAGGCCAAGGCCGAAGCCGACCTCAAAGCCATGTGCGACAAGCTTCTGGCGAACACGGTGATTGAGAACTACGCGGTGGAGATCGCCTGACAATGAAATCAGCCGTCGTCCTCCTGCCTGGCCTCAACCGCGACCGCGACATGATCGCGGCGTTGACTAAGATTTCCGGTCAGGCGCCGGCGACCGTCTGGCAGACCGATACCGAAATCCCCGATGTCGACCTGATCGCCATTCCCGGCGGCTTTTCCTTCGGCGACTATCTGCGCTGTGGCGCGATCGCCGCGCGCATGCCGGTGATGCGGGCGGTGGCCGAAAAGGCGGCCAAGGGGGTCATGGTCGTCGGCGTCTGCAATGGCTTCCAGATCCTGGTCGAGGCGGGGCTGCTGCCGGGCGCGCTGATGCGCAATTCCTCGCTGAAGTTCGTCTGCCGGCAGGTCAAGCTCGAGATCGCCAACGCCAACACCATGTTCACCCGTCGCTATCAGCCCGGACAGATCATCCGCTCGCCTGTGGCGCATCACGACGGCAACTATTTCGCCGACGCCGGGACGCTCGCGCGCCTCGAAGGCGAAGGCCAAGTGGTGTTCCGCTATGCCGAGGGCACCAATCCCAACGGCTCGATCAACGACATCGCCGGCATCGTCAGCGCGAAGGGCAATGTGCTCGGCCTGATGCCGCACCCGGAGAACCTGATCGAGGCGGCACACGGCGGCAGCGACGGCCGGGCGCTGTTCGAAGGCGCGCTCGGCATCGCCGCCTGATCCTTTTCAGACAAATCCTTCAGCGCGCGGGGGCGGCCTGACCATGAGACTGACGATTGCTCGGCTTACTCTCCTGGCCGTCGCCGGCCTGGCGCTCGCCTCTTGCCAGTCCGGCTCGAAGACCGCGCCGGTGCCCTCGGGCAAGAGCGCATCGTTGCTTGCCATGGAGCAGGTGGCGATCGCCGCGCATAAATGCTGGATCGCCAGCAAGGATCCGGCCTTCAAGGCCTACCAGATGGCTAACGAGCTCAACTCCTACAGCGGCACCCCGCGCTTCCTTTTGGTGCCGGCCAAGCATTATGGCGGTAAGCCGCTGCTGGTCGTGCAGGCGCAGGGCAATTCCAGCAAGGTGGACGTATTCGGACCGCTGATGGCCGAGCCGCTCGGCGCGCGCATCAGCGCCGACATCGCCCGCTGGCAGGCCGGCAATCCGTCCTGCGCCACTGCCGCGTGAGCCAGCCATGGGCCGGTTCCTGCAGATAGCGGGATTGACCATCGGCCTCATCGGACTCGTCCTGCAATTCGCGATCACCATTCCGGCGTCGATGGCGGCGGGCCGTAGCCTGCTCGGCTCGATCGTCTTCTATTTCAGCTTCTTCACCATTCTGACCAACATCGCCGCGGTACTGGTGCATGCTTCGCTGGTCTCGCCCGCCGGCTATGCCTGGTTTCCGGCCTTTGCCGGCAGGCGCATGCGGACGGGCGTCGCGGTCGCCATAACGCTGGTCTTTGTTATCTATCATACCGTGCTGGCGCGGTTGTGGCAGCCGCAAGGCCTGTTCCTGTTCTGCGATATCCTGCTCCACGACATGACTCCGGCGATTTTCTTGCTTTGGTGGTTTATCGCAGGCGCCGATGGCACCACGCGCTGGAAGGACATCTCCTGGTGGATGATCTATCCGCTCGCTTATCTTGCCTATGCGCTGATACGCGCGCCATTCGCCGGCGAAGTGCCCTACCCGTTCCTCGACGTGGCGAAGAACGGCGCGGTCAGCGTCGCCATGTGGTCGCTGGGTCTCACCGCGCTGTTTGTCGTATTGGGCGTCGTCGCCGTGCTTGTCGATCACGGCGTCGCCCGGCTGCGGAAATGATCCGCATGCCAAAGCCTGCTTCACCGGAAGGGATTACTCCCAGAACGGCCTGATGCCTTCGCGATGGGCGTCGCAGCGCGAGATGCCGATATCCTTGAGCTGCTCGTCGGTCATCTCGAGCAATGCAAGGCGTCCGCGACGACGCTCCAGCATCCGGCCGATCTGACTTGCGAGAGAACCGAGCACAAACACGACGCGATCGATGAACCTGCGGCGGCCCGACGGGCGGCGCAATTCGGCACCATCGTAACGGAATGTATCAATTGTATTCATCTTTCGATCTGCCAAGCTTATCGATTGCACCCAACCGCTCGCGATCTCATATCGATTGACTCATCGAGCGGTGCAATATAGAAAATTGTCACCATGACAAATTGGCTCCCAGACCTGTCTTCCGGCTCCGGCCCTCTCTATCAGCGCCTTGCTGACAGCATTGAGTCAGATATCGACAGGGGCATCATCGATGCCGGTGCAAAACTGCCGCCGCAGCGCGACCTCGCCTACGACATCGGCACGACCGTCGGCACCATCGGCCGGGCCTATCAGCTGCTGCGCGAACGCGGCCTGGTGAGCGGCGAGGTCGGGCGCGGCACCTATGTGCTCGCGCAGCGCGTGGAAACCCCGAAAGCAGATGTCGAGTCCGCCGTTCACGGCACGCGCCCCATCGATGCGCCGGTGGGCAAGCTGCGCTTCGACAGCACCGCGGCACCCGATGTCGGCCAGGGCGCCGTCATCGCAGACTTGCTGGCACGCACTGCGCAGGAACATCCGCACGACATATCGAGCTACACCAGGGATTTTCCGGAGCGCTGGTACGAAGCCGGCAGCCGCTGGCTGTCACGCAACGCCTTCCATCCCTCGCCCGATTCGATCGTGCCGACGCTCGGTACCCATGCCGCCGTGATGGCGGCGATCGCCGCGCTCACCACACCTGGCGACTATGTCGTCTTCGAACACCTTACCTATTCGCAGATCTCGCGCAGCGCCGGACTGATCGGACGCCGCACGGCGCTCGTCTCGGCGGACGATGAAGGTCTCGACCCCGACGATTTCGAGCGCGTCTGCGCGCAGAAACACCCGAAGATGATGTTTGTGATGCCGACGGCGAAGAACCCGACGCTGGTGACGCTCTCGGCGGAGCGGCGCCAGGCGATCGCGTGCATCGCGCGTGAGTACAATGTCGCGCTGATCGAGGACGACCTCTATGGCGAGTTGACCGACGATCCGACGCCGCTGCTTGCCGAATATGCCCCGGAGCGCACGATCGTCGCCGGCGGCCTGTCGAAATCGGTCGCGGCCGGCGTGCGCGGCGGCTGGCTGTCCTGCCCGCCGGCCTACCGCCACCGCATCCGCGTCGCGCACAAGATGATGACCGGCGGCCTGCCCTTCCTGCTGGCGGAAGTCGGAACGAGACTGGTGATGTCCGGCCAGGCCAGCGATATCCGCAAGCGCTGCATTGCCGAGATCCAGACGCGTCTCAACGTCGTGCGCGAGACGCTGGCGGGCTTCGACTTCAAGGCGCGGGACAACGTGCCCTTCGTCTGGCTGACCTTGCCTGATCCCTGGCTGTCGGGCACGTTCAAGAATGCCTGCCTGGCGCAGGGCGTGCTCATCGACGACGAGGATGAGTTCAAGGCCGGTCGTTCCGAGCAGGTCTTCCACAGCGTCCGCTTCGGCGTGTCGCAGCCGCGGCAGAGCGAGGATGTCGCCCGCGGCGTCGCGGTCATCCGCCGCCTGCTCGACGAAGGCCGCGCCGGTTACGACAGTTTTTCCTGATCGACCGGCGTGCTGCCGTCAGGCAGGCGCCGGCGCGGCAGTTTTCCGGCGTTTTTCGTCATCCGGTGGGGTGTATCGCGCGAAAGCTTGCGATAAGAGGAGACTCAGAAAATCCCCCTCTCCCACGGATACAAATCGCCGCTCATGACTATTTCCAATTCCGTGCCGATCACCCCCGAGCTCGTCGCCGCGCACGGGCTGAAGCCCGACGAATACCAGCGCATCCTTGACCTGGTCGGCCGCGAGCCGAGCTTCACCGAGCTCGGCATCTTCTCGGCGATGTGGAACGAGCACTGCTCCTACAAGTCTTCCAAGAAATGGCTGCGCACGCTGCCCACAAGCGGCCCGCAGGTCATCCAGGGGCCCGGCGAGAATGCCGGCGTGGTCGACATCGGTGACGGCGATTGCGTCGTCTTCAAGATGGAGAGCCACAACCACCCTTCCTACATCGAACCCTATCAGGGGGCCGCGACCGGCGTCGGTGGCATCCTGCGCGACGTCTTCACCATGGGCGCGCGGCCGGTTGCGGCGATGAACGCGCTGCGCTTCGGCGCGCCTGACCATCCGAAAACTCGGCATCTGGTCGCCGGCGTGGTTTCGGGCGTCGGCGGCTACGGCAATTCCTTCGGCGTGCCGACGGTTGGCGGCGAGGTGAATTTCGACGCCCGCTACAACGGCAACATCCTGGTCAACGCCTTCGCGGCCGGCCTTGCCAAGACCAACGCCATTTTTCTGTCGCAGGCCAAGGGCGTCGGCCTGCCGGTCGTCTATCTCGGCGCCAAGACCGGGCGCGACGGCGTCGGCGGCGCCACCATGGCCTCGGCCGAGTTCGACGACAAGATCGAGGAGAAGCGGCCGACCGTGCAGGTCGGCGACCCCTTCACGGAAAAATGCCTGCTGGAGGCCTGCCTCGAGCTGATGGCCTCGGGCGCGGTCATCGCTATCCAGGACATGGGCGCGGCCGGCCTGACCTGCTCGGCGGTCGAGATGGGCGCCAAGGGCGATCTCGGCATCGAGCTCGATCTCGACAAGGTGCCGGTGCGCGAGGAGCGCATGAGCGCCTATGAGATGATGCTGTCGGAAAGCCAGGAGCGCATGCTGATGGTGCTGCGCCCCGAGAAGGAGGAGGAAGCCGAGGCGATCTTCCGCAAATGGGATCTCGACTTCGCCATCGTTGGCAAGACCACCGACGACCTGCGCTTCCGCGTGCTGCACCAGGGCGACGAGGTCGCCAACCTGCCGATCAAGGAACTGGGTGACCAGGCGCCGGAATATGACCGCCCGTGGGTCGAAGCGAAGAAGCAGGCACCGCTTGCGGCCAGCGATACGCCGAAAGCCGATGTCGCGGATGCGCTGCTGAAGATGCTCGGCGGCCCGGATCTCTCCTCGCGCCGCTGGGTCTGGGAGCAGTACGACACGCTGATCCAGGGCAATTCGCTGCAGCTTCCGGGCGGCGACGCCGGCGTGGTGCGCGTCGATGGCCATCCGACCAAGGCGCTCGCCTTCTCCTCCGACGTCACGCCGCGCTATTGCGAAGCCGACCCGTATGAGGGCGGCAAGCAAGCCGTCGCCGAATGCTGGCGCAACCTGACGGCGACGGGCGCCCTGCCGCTTGCCGCCACCGACAACCTCAATTTCGGCAATCCGGAACGGCCGGAGATCATGGGCCAGTTCGTCGGCGCGATTAAGGGCATCGGCGATGCCTGCCGCGCGCTCGGCTTCCCGATCGTCTCCGGCAATGTCTCGCTCTACAACGAGACCAATGGTCGCGGCATCCTGCCGACGCCGACCATCGGCGGCGTCGGGCTGATCGCCGACTGGTCGAAGATGGCGCGCATCGGCTTTGCCGCCGAGGGCCAGATGATCGTGCTGGTCGGCGCGCCGCCGACATGGGGCAGCCATCTCGGCCAGTCGATCTATATGCGCGACATCCACGGCCGCGCCGACGGCCCGCCGCCGCCCGTCGACCTCGCGCATGAAAAGCGCGTCGGCGACCACGTACGCTCGCTGATCGCCTCCGGCATCGTCACCGCCGCGCATGACATCTCGGACGGCGGCCTTGCCGTTGCGCTGGCCGAAATGGCGATGGCGTCCGGCATCGGCGCCACCATTCCAGGCCTTACCGGCACCGACCTGATCCCGGTCTGGTTCGGCGAGGACCAGGGCCGCTACCTGCTGACGTTGTCGATCGACCCGCAAAGCGGCGAGTGGGACAGGATCCGCGAGGAGCAGGGCAAGCTCGGCATCTTCGCGCCATGGATCGGCACGACCGGCGGCAATGCGCTGAAGCTCGGTGAGACGAGGGCCATACCGGTCAGTGAATTGACCGCCGCCCATGAGGGCTGGTTCCCGCGCTTCATGGATCAGGCCATTTGACCAGGCTGGCGGTCCGGGCGCTGCTAGCAGTCGTCTTCTGGCCGTCGCTGTTCTTTTTCTGGTTTCTCGGCCCGTTCGCCTTTCTGCTGTTGTCGACGACCTCGAGCGAGGTTTGTCCGCGGCTCGAAACGCGATCGGAATTCCTCGCCGCGGCCAACGGCGCTCTGCCGATGCTGGCCGTTCAGAGCCTCGTCTATGCGGTTCCGATTCTGTGCCTGGCTCTGTGGGAGCGCCTCTTGCCGGAGCCCGCTCGGGCACGGCATATCGTCACTTGCCTCAAGCTCTTTGCCGTCACGATCGTCATCGGAGCACTTTGGGCATATGGCTCCTCGCTTATGTGCGATGGCTACGGCCAGGCGTTCTTCTCGCCGCTCTGGCAGTGGACGAGTTATTTGCCCCTGGTCAATATCGCGATCAGCGTTCCGCTCTATGTGCTGACCTTCAGTCTCGGTCGCACGTACTCGACGCGCGAGCAGGTGTCCGCCGGCGATGCGGCTCAGCCGGATCAGACCGTTTCATGAATCTCGGTCCATGGATGGAACGACTTCAATCCGGAGCGGAAAGGCTCTAGGCTTGCCCGACTCTCATCGTGCGGGCCTGCACCGCTACCCCGCTCGAAAAACAGGATTTTTGTCATGGCAATGGACGCGCGCGAAATCGAACGGCTGATCAAGGAAGGCATTCCGGACGCCAAGGTGACGATTCGCGATCTCGCAGGCGACGGCGACCACTACGCGGCCGAAGTGGTGGCCGAGAGCTTCCGCGGCAAAAGCCGCGTGCAGCAGCACCAGATGGTTTATGACGCGCTGAAAGGCAATATGGGCGGCATGTTGCATGCACTGGCCTTGCAGACCAGCGTTCCCGACTGAGCCTGATCGCCACTCAAAGCTTGGCCCAAGTCGCGCCATCCTTTGCGCCATTTCGGATGCGTCGCGGCTAACGTCTTGTTTCAGCCAACCTATGGGTTTATTTGATGGACATGCTTCGAGCCTGACTCCCACAGGCGTGAAAGGATCCCCCATGAGTGGCATCAACGACTACATCGATAGCGAAGTGAAGAGCAACGACGTAGTGCTCTTCATGAAGGGCACGCCAGGCTTTCCGCAATGCGGATTTTCCGGCCAGGTAGTGCAGATCCTCGACTATGTCGGGGTCGACTACAAAGGCGTGAACGTGCTGACCTCCGCCGAACTGCGCCAGGGTATCAAGGATTACTCCAACTGGCCGACCATCCCGCAGCTCTACGTCAAGGGCGAGTTCGTCGGCGGTTGCGACATCGTGCGGGAGATGTTCCAGGCCGGCGAGTTGCAGGATTTCCTGGTCGAAAAGGGCGTCAGCGTCAAAGGCGCCGCCTGATTTGAGTTCGCGCAGGCCGGCCCCGCCGACTGCGCTGTGAAATCCGGGGCCGCCCCCACCTCGGCATTTTGGTTCTCGAACTTGAGAACGGGACGAAGCGATGCGCCGGTCAACCGGCGCACATTCGTTTGAATGATCGGATTTTGCCGTGGACAAGCAGGTGGCAGCGCAGCAATCGGCAATGAGCTTGCCCATTCCGCGCTGGGAATTCATTGCGCTCTGCGCGGCGCTGATGGCGCTCAACTCTTTGGCCATCGACATCATGCTGCCGGCGCTGCAGCAGATCGGCGCCTCGCTCGGCGTCGAGAACGAAAACCATCGCCAATACGTCATCACCGCTTACATTCTCGGCTTCGGCACCGGACAGCTTTTCTTCGGGCCGATATCCGATCGTTTCGGCCGCCGCGCGCCGCTGGTCGTCGGCCTGATCATCTATGTCGCGGCGGTGGCTGCCGCTGCTGTTGCGCCGACCTTCGGCATCCTGCTCGCCTGCCGTGTCGTGCAAGGCATCGGCGCCGCGGCGACGCGCGTCATTGCCGTTTCGATCGTGCGCGACACCTTCGAGGGCCGCCGCATGGCCGAGGTGATGTCGCTGATCTTCATGGTGTTCATGGCGATCCCGGTCGTGGCGCCCGGGATCGGCCAGTTCATCATGCTGTTCGCCACCTGGCACTGGATCTTCGTCACCATGGCCGTCGGTGCGCTGATCGTGTCGACATGGTCGCTGCTGCGACTGCCGGAGACGCTGCATCCGGAATACCGCCGCCCGCTGACGGTCAACGCGGTCGTCGGCGGCTTCCGCATCGTGCTCACCAACCGCATCGCGCTTTGCTATGCCTTTGCCAGCACTTTCATCTTCGGCGCGATGTTCGGCTTCATCAATTCGGCGCAGCAGATCTATCTCGATGTCTTCCACGTCGGCGAGCTATTCCCGCTGATCTTCGCCGGCGTCGCTGGCGTGCTCGCCTTCTCGAACTTCCTCAACGCGCGCCTCGTAGGCAGGATCGGCATGCGCCGGCTGTCGCAAAGCGCGCTGCTGCTCTTCCTCGCCATCAGCCTGATCTGGCTCGTCGTCTCGCTGGAAATGCAGATGCCGCTCTGGCTGTTCATCGCCTTCTTCGCCGGCGCGATGGTCCCATTCGGCTGCCTCGGCGCGAATTTCAACGCGCTTGCGATGGAGCCGCTCGGCGAGCTTGCGGGCACGGCGTCCTCCATCCTCGGCTTCATGCAGACCTTTCTCGGCGGCCTGCTCGGCACGCTGATCGGCCAGGCCTACAACGGCACGGTGACACCGCTCGCCGCCGGCTTCTGCAGCGTGTCCGTCGCCGCCCTGCTGATGATCCTGGTCGCCGAGCGCGGGCGGCTGTTCCAGCCGCACAACCCGCCGGTGTGAAGCAAGAAAGGTCGATCTACTCGGCCCAAAGCTCGCGGCGTAGCTCCTGCCAGCTTTGCTTGTCGGGCGCGACGAGCAGCCCGCCATCGATATGTGACGGCAGATAGGCGTCGCCGTCGATCCGCGCGGCATAACCGCCGGCCTCCTGATGGATCAGCACGCCCGCAAGGTGATCCCACGGCATCAGCTTGTTGTAGACGACGAAATGCGCGTGGCCGCTGGCCAGCAACCTGTATTCATGCGCCGCGCAGCGATAGCCGAACTGCGACAGCGCCTTGGTATGGTTGCGCGCAAGCCGCGACCGCTCCGGCTCCTTCAGATACTGCCACGAGACCGCGCCAGTCATCTCGGCGATCGGCACCGGCTCGGCGACCTTGACCTTCTCCAGCGCGCCATGCGCATGGCGGATATGGCTGCCCGCCCCCTTGGCGCCGATCAGCCAGTCCTTGCCGATGGGGTCGTGAATGATGCCGGCAACTGTCTCGCCCTTGACGACAACGCCCAGCATGACGCCGAACAGCGGCACGCCGGAAGCGAAATTGAAGGTGCCGTCGACCGGATCGATGACGAAGGCGAGCTCGGCATCGCCAAGGCCCCTAAGCAAGGCTGGATTGTCGGAGCAGGCCTCCTCGCCGACGATCATCGCTGAAGCGTAACGCTCGCGCAGCCTGGCGGTGATCAGCCTTTCGGCGTTCACATCCGCTTCGGTCACCAGATCGGCAGCGGAGGTCTTCTGGCGGATGTCGCCCTCGCCCAGCCGACGGAAGCGCGGCATGATTTCAGCCCTGGCTGCATCGGCGAGAAGCTCGGCCAGCCAGTCGATCGCGCGGTCGTCAAATGTCATCGGAAATGTCTTGCCCTGTGGTGAGGCGCGCATCGAGCGCGGCGAAGTCGAACAGTTTTCGGTCGAGCAGATGCGAGGGCCGCACATTGGTCATGGCGCGGATCATCGTGTCCTTGCGGCCGGGCATACGCCTCTCGATGTCGTCGAGCATCGCCTTCATGGCGTTGCGCTGCAGCCCGTCCTGGCTGCCGCAGAGGTCGCACGGGATGATCGGGAACTTCATCGCGCCGGCGAACTTCTCGAGATCCACCTCGGCGCAATAGGCGAGCGGGCGCAGCACCATGACGTCGCCCTCGTCGTTGATCAGCTTGGGCGGCATGGCGGCGAGACGCCCGCCGTGGAACAGGTTCATGAAGAAGGTTTCGAGAATGTCCTCGCGGTGGTGGCCGAGCACCAGGGCGGCGCACCCCTCCTCGCGTGCGATACGGTAGAGATGGCCGCGCCTCAGGCGCGAGCAGAGCGAGCAATAGGTGCTGCCCTCCGGCAGCTTGTCGGTGACCACCGAATAGGTGTCCTGGTACTCGATGCGATGCGGGATGCCGTTGGCGCTGAGATAGTCCGGCAGGATGTGTTTGGGGAAATTCGGCTGGCCCTGGTCGAGGTTGCACGCTAGCAGCTCGACCGGCAGCAGCCCGCGCCATTTGAGGTCGAGCAGCAGGGCGAGGAGGCCATAGGAATCCTTGCCGCCGGAAAGCGCCACCAGCCAGCGCTCGCCGGGCTTCACCATGGCGAAGTCTTCGATCGCCTGGCGGGTGAGCCTCAAGAGCCGCTTGCGCAGCTTGTTGAACTCGACCGAGGACGGCACGTCACGAAACAGCGGATGAAACCCGCCCTCTTCCTCGTCGGCGATCGGTTCAAGCGATTTGACGCCAAGTGATCTGGTATCTGGCAGCATGTTCATGGCGCGTATGCCCACGGTCTTTGTTACGGCCCGGCTTAACGGACAAGACCGACAAAGAAAAGGCCGCCTCGAGGGCGGCCTTGAATGGTGTCGCTGACTGACTTCGATCAGCGCGAATAGAATTCGACGACCAGGTTCGGTTCCATCTGGACAGCGAACGGCACGTCCGCAAGGCCGGGAACGCGGCTGTAGGTCGCGGTCATCTTGTTGTGGTCGGCCTCGATGTAGTCCGGCACGTCGCGCTCGGCCAGACCGACCGATTCCAGCACGATGACGAGCTGCTTCGACTTCTCGCGCACCTCGATGACGTCGCCCGGCTTGCAGCGGTACGAGCCGATGTTGGTGCGCTTGCCGTTGACGTTGACGTGGCCGTGGTTGACGAACTGGCGGGCGGCGAAGATGGTCGGCACGAACTTGGCGCGATAGACGATCGCGTCGAGGCGCGACTCCAGCAGGCCGATCAGGTTCTCCGAGGTGTCGCCCTTGCGGCGGTTGGCCTCTTCATAGACCTTGCGGAACTGCTTCTCCGAAACGTCGCCATAGTGACCCTTCAGCTTCTGCTTGGCGCGCAGCTGCAGGCCGAAGTCGGAAAGCTTGCCCTTGCGGCGCTGGCCGTGCTGGCCGGGGCCGTATTCACGCTTGTTGACCGGGGACTTCGGGCGGCCCCAGATGTTTTCGCCAAGACGGCGGTCGATCTTGTATTTCGCGGATTCGCGCTTGCTCATCGCATTCCCTTTCAAAACAATATACTCGGAACCCCATGGCTCCGGGCGAAGGAAACGCGCCCTCCTCTGGCCTCCGTTTTCGAGACCTGACAGGGTTTTCCACGCAACGCGACGGAAAACCCACGGGACACGTCAGTTCGAGCAAGACCGCCGGCTAGCGGTGAGGTCTTGCCCATGCAAAAGAAACCACCGGGCGTCGCCACCCGGTGTTGGAGGGGCTGTTAAACGGAGATTTAACCGGTGTCAAGCTTGTGACTGGCTGCACGGCCCGCGACGCTATAACAATTCAGCGTTGCATGCGGTGCCGGCGGACGCCCGACGGCATCGGGGCGGGGCTGCAATCACTTTGGACGTAAGCTCGCCCTGACACTTTGATGAAGGGACTGGAGCAGAGGAGTCCGAATTCCCATGAAGAAGTTCTTCCTTACCTTGACCGGAGCCGCGGTGTTGGCCGGGTCGATGGCCGTCATGACGCCGGAGCCGGCGATGGCAAGGCACTGGTACGGCCATAAGCAGGTCTGCCGCGTCGTGGTGAAGAAAAGGGTCGTCTGGCGGCACGGCCACCGTCACGTCATCCGCTACAAGGTGCGGCGCTGCTGGTGGCGCTGGTAATTGCCGGCCTAAAGCGCGTCGCGCTGAAACGGAATCAGGCGACGCGCTTTAGATTTGTTTTCATGCATGTCGTTTTCGCAAAACCGCTGCACACTTTTGCGCGACATGCATTAAATCCAATCCAGACGAAGCCCGCGGTTCATTCCGCGGGCTTTTTCATGCCAGGCCGGGCCTGCAACGCGTGCAGACGCCGAAAGCAGCCCGCGACAGGCACCTACGACTTCTTGTTGGGCAGGCCCTTGCGCTTGGTTTCGGCGAACTCCTCGAGCTGCTTCTCGCTCATCGATTCATACATGTCGCGCGAGGCGCCCTTGAGCTCGCTCTTCTTGATCTCGCCGCGCTTGGCCGCAAGTGCCGCGCCGGCTGCCTTTTGCTGAGCTTGAGATGTAGCGGGCATGGTGTGTTTCTCCTTGTTGTGTGGAGAAACGCTACGCCATAGGCCGCAGTTCCAGCCCTAGCGCGCGGTCAAGCCAAAGCCCTGGATGAGCCGGCGCATGGCAAAATCCACCTTGCCTGAGGTGAAGACTGCGATATCCGGCTCGCTTTCGCCCGCCGGCTCGCCGATGGGCTCGAGCAGCGACATGGCCCGCCTGGCGATCGCTTCCGCCGGATCGATCCAGTCGACCGGCCAGGGCGCCGTCTTGCGCATACGGTTGACCAAGAAGGGATAGTGCGTGCAGGCGAGCACGACGATGTCCGTGCGCTGGCCGTCGCGCTCGATGAAGCAGGGCGTAATCTCGGCGCGCACGGCCTCCTCGTCGACAAAGCCCTCGCGCATATAAATCTCGGCCAGTCCGGCGAGCCGGTCGCTGCCGACCAGCCGGACATGGCATTTCTGCGCCCATTTGCTGATCAGGTCGCGCGTGTACTGGCGCTTCACCGTGCCCGGCGTCGCCAGCACCGACACCAGGCCGGCACGCGTGCGCTCGGCCGCCGGCTTGATCGCCGGCACGGTGCCGACAAAGGGATGTCCGGGGAATTTTTCGCGCAGCGCGTCGATCACCAGGGTCGAGGCGGTGTTGCAGGCGATGACGGAAATCGCCGGTTGAAGCCGGTCGAGCAATTTGCCGAACAGTGCCAGTATGTGTTCCTTGAGCGCCGGCTCCTCCCATGCGCCGTAGGGGAAAGCCGCATCGTCGGCGACATAGACGAAGCGACGATCCGGCATCAGCACGCGCGCCTCGCGGAGCACCGTCAACCCGCCGATGCCGGAATCGAACATCAGGATCGGGCGCTGGCTTGATCGATCGTTCATTGTCATCCGACCATGGAAGAGGCTGGCCGATAATTGGCCAACCGCGCTTCTATCCTGAACGATCATGGTCTTGAAGTGGCAAATGCCAGCAGCTTTTGCGCAGTGCCGACCGGCTCAGAGCCCGCGCTTGCCGAAACCGGCAGGTCGAGGCCGGCCGAACGGCTGGAGCGCCGGACGCGTGATTTGCGCCGCAGCCCGCGAGGCAGCCGGAGCGACGCTCGCTGTCGTCCGTTCGGTGCGCGCCGGTGCCGGCAACGAGTCTTCGAAGTCGAAAACCTCGGTCAACTCATTGATATTACTGCCTGCGACAGGCTTCGCCCACAGGATCGTGCACCAGAGGCCGAATATGGCCAGGCCGAGCAGGTTCACGCCGCCAGGCGCGCTTTCCGGATTACCGAAATCGATGACCAGAAGCGTGCCCGCCTGCAGGAAGGCATAGATGCCGGAAAAGACGATGTAGGACCACAAGATCCAGCCCGAACCATTGGCATCGCGGCTGCGGCGCCAGGCGATATTGCCGCGCAGCGCGACGAAGATGAGCGACACGATAAGCGCGGCGCCGGCCAGACCCTGCCGTGAAGGTCCCGGCATCGAATTGATCAATCCGGCGAAGCCGATCGTTCCGGCAATGCACAGAACGATCGCCACCGCTTCAGCGATGAACAGGCCGAGCGAATAGAAGAAGAAACGCAGACGGCCAATATTGGACGTGAACATCTGCTATCCCACCGTTTCAATAATGATGGATCAAACCGAATAATATTCGGTTACTTTGAAGGCTTGGACCTTACAGTTTTTAACTTTCTTTGTCCGCTGCTCGCTTTCGCGTGGCGGGCAACCGCCTCGGATCATCCCCCGGTGAGCCGTCGCCGCGCGGCATTGCCGGAGAAAACCTGTCGAGCGACGAGATGATGCCGCGCAGCACCTTGAGCTCCGGCTCGGTGAAGCTCGCCCGCGTCAGCACGGCGCGCAGATTGTCGACCATCTTCGGCTTCTTCTCTTCCGGGCGGAAATAGCCGCGCGCCTCGAGAGCGCCTTCGAGATAGGTGAACAGGCTGTGCAGTTGTTCCTTGGTCGCCGGAACGAGCTCCGGCCCGGAAAAGTTGGTCGCGGTCTCTTCGGCGAGGCTCGATTTCATCCATTCATAGGACATCAACAGCACCGCCTGCGCGATGTTGAGCGAGGAGAAGCTGGGGTCGACGGGAAAGGTGACGATCTCGTCGGCGAGCCCGACCTCTTCATTGTAGAGGCCGAAACGCTCTCGGCCGAAAAGAATTCCGGTGCGCAGCCCGGCCTCAACAAGGGCCCTGAGCGCCCTGCCCGCTTCCACCGGGCCGCGCACCGGCTTGAAGCCGTCGCGCTCGCGCGCCGTGGTGGCGAAGACGAAGTTGAGATCGGCGACCGCCGAAGCAAGGTCGTCGAACACCCTTGTCGCGTCGATGACATGGTCGGCGCGGCTGGCGGCCGCGCGCGCCTTCTCACTCGGCCAGCCGTCGCGCGGATTGACCAGGCGCAGCTCCGAAAGACCGAAATTCGCCATGGCGCGCGCGACCATGCCGATATTCTCGCCGAGCTGCGGCTCGACGAGGATGATCGCCGGTCCGGCGGTCTTGGCGGGGTCTACTGCGGTTGGCATGGCTCTCCGTACATAGGGTTTGCGGCGTTTCGGCGTCCCCTGCCACATCCGGCCCGGAAAATGAAGCATTCACAAGCGCGGCACCGGTCTGCAGCCGGCTCATCGCGGTTTGCGCGCTCAAAAAGGCTTTGATATACGCTGCCCAACCCCGGCCGAAACCATGCGGGCAAGGCCGTTCAGATCCCCCAGCAACGAGGCATTCTTTCCATGGCGAAGATCAAGGTGGCGAACCCGGTCGTCGAGCTCGACGGCGACGAGATGACCCGCATCATCTGGCAGTTCATCAAGGACAAGCTGATCCACCCCTATCTCGACATCAAGCTGGACTATTTCGACCTCGGCATCGAGAACCGCGACGCCACCAACGACCAGGTGACGATCGACTCGGCCAACGCCATCAAGAAATACGGCGTCGGCGTGAAATGCGCGACGATCACGCCCGACGAGGCCCGCGTCGAGGAATTCAAGCTGAAGAAGATGTGGAAGTCGCCCAACGGCACCATCCGCAACATCCTCGGCGGCACCATTTTCCGCGAGCCGATCATCATGAAGAACGTGCCGCGCCTCGTTCCCGGCTGGACCAAGCCGATCGTCGTCGGCCGTCACGCCTTCGGCGACCAGTACCGCGCCACCGACTTCCGCTATCCCGGCAAGGGCAAGCTGACGATCAAGTTCGTCGGCGAGGACGGCACGGTGATCGAGCATGACGTCTACGACGCGCCGGGCGCCGGTGTCGCGATGGCCATGTACAATCTCGACGAGTCGATCCGCGAGTTTGCCCGCGCCTCGCTGAACTACGGCCTGCTGCGCAACTTCCCGGTCTACCTGTCGACCAAGAACACCATCCTCAAAGCCTATGACGGCCGCTTCAAGGACGTCTTCCAGGAGGTCTACGAGAAGGAATTCGAGGCCGAGTTCAAGGCAAGAAAACTCTGGTACGAACACCGCCTGATCGACGACATGGTGGCCTCCAGCCTGAAATGGTCGGGCGGCTATGTCTGGGCCTGCAAGAACTATGACGGCGACGTGCAGTCGGACACGGTGGCGCAGGGCTTCGGCTCGCTCGGCCTGATGACCTCGGTGCTGATGACGCCGGACGGCAAGACGGTGGAAGCGGAAGCCGCGCACGGCACCGTCACCCGCCACTACCGCCAGCACCAGAAGGGCGAGGAAACCTCGACCAACTCGATCGCTTCGATCTTCGCCTGGACGCGCGGCCTCGCCCACCGCGCCAAGCTCGACGACAATGCCGAGCTGAAGCGCTTCGCCGAGACGCTGGAGAAAGTCTGCATCCAGACCGTCGAGGCCGGCTTCATGACCAAGGACCTGTCGCTGCTGATCGGTCCCGATCAGCCCTGGCTCTCGACCACCGGCTTCCTCGACAAGATCGACGAGAACCTGCAGAAAGCAATGGGGTAAGGAGAGGTGCGAAGTGCCGGCGAAAGGGCTCGCCTTTGCGCCGGCAACAATGCCGACCTTTGTCAGGCCATTTTCAAGGCGCATGGGCTAAGCGACCGGAGGAGCGGCTCCGTCTGGTCCAGCGACGGGCAAGCACCTCCCTACTACCCCAATGCCGCAACTCTGGATGCCGATGCCGTAGCGGCTCAACTTGCCGAAATAGCCAGACTGACATCCGTTCTTGCCACCGATTTTTCGGTCAAGGACGGATTTTGCCGTCTTGATCTCCAACCGCTGGGGTTCAGTCAACTCTTCGAAGCAAGCTGGATCTGGATGAGCCTAAGTCATCCAACGACGACGCCTTCCGGTTGGGAACGTGTCGAGGACGCTGCCATCTTGGAGATGTGGGAACTTGCCTGGGCGGATGGCGCAAGCCCCTCCGGCGGCCGTGTCTTTCCGGCGGCAGTCCTGGCCGACCCCTGCATCGCCGTCCTTGGCAGACGGGCGGCTGACGGCTTCACCGCGGGCTGCATAGCCAATAGATCCGGGCAGGTAATCGGCTTGTCGAACGTTTTTGCCACGAACGGCGAGCCGACGTATCGGGATGCCGCGCGAGCCGCAGCCAACGCTTTTGCCGGAGGTCGCGCGCTTGTCGGGTATGATCGCGACGGCGGGCTGGATGACGCATTGGCCTGCGGCTTTCAGGTTACTGGCCCGCTGCGCGTCTGGATATGGGATCACCGAGGCAAAGGGGAATGATACGTGGCAAAACCTGTTCTCTACGGCGCCGACTACAGTGTCTATGTCCGTATCGCGCGGATGACGCTGGAGGAAAAGGGCGTCGACTACGACCTCGTCCCTGTCGACATCTTCGCGGCCGAAGGCATTCCGGCCTGGTATCTCGAGCACCACCCGTTCGGCCGCATTCCGGCCTTCGAGCATGACGGTTTCCGGCTGTTCGAGACCGGTGCGATCGCACGCTATGTCGACGAGGCCTTCGATGGCCCTGCCCTGCAGCCCGACGACCCACACGGCCGCGCGAGGATGAGCCAGATCACCGGCATGCTCGACGCCTATGGCTATCGCGCCATGGTCTGGGATGTCGCGGTGGAGCGGCTGGAGAAGGCGCCGGCCGACGAGGAGCTGATCGCGAGAGGGATTTCGCAGGCGGAGACGGTGCTGCGGACGCTTGTCTCGTTGAAGACCCCGGGCCCCTGGCTGCTCGGCGACCAGCTGACGCTGGCCGACCTGCACGCCGCACCGATCATCGCCTATTTCGTCAAGGTTGAGGAAGGGCGCGATCTGCTGGCGCGGTTTGCGGATATCCGGGATTGGTATGCTCGCGTGGCGGCACGGCAGAGTTTTGTGCGAACCGAAAAGGTCGCCTAATTCGAGTGAACTCTCTCAGCGTCGGCGCTGCCCCTCATTGCCCTGCCGGGCATTTCTCCCGTAAACGGGGAGAAAGAAGCCAGCCGCGACGCCGGCGCCTTTTCTGCAACGCGGGCGATTGGCGAAAGCTGCGTTGATAGCGCCCTTCTCCCCGTTCAACGGGGAGAAGATGCCGGCAGGCAGATGAGGGGCAGCGCTACCCTCGGACAGTTAGGAACCGGCTTTAAGCTAAGCCGGTCACTTCGGCCATCACGCCGCCTCCAGCGCAGCCCTCACCGCCGCGATCGCGTCGTCGGCCTTGGAGGCGTCGGGGCCGCCGGCTTGCGCCATGTCGGGACGTCCGCCGCCGCCCTGCCCGCCAAGCGCGGCGGAAGCAACACGCACCAGATCGATGGCGCTGAAGCGGCCGGTCAAGTCTTCGGTGACGCCAACCACCACGCTCGCCTTGTTGTCCTCGCCGGCGCCGACAAAGACGACCACGCCGGAGCCCAGCGTCTTCTTGCCGGCATCCGCCAGCGGCTTCAGGTCCTTCGGCGCCACGCCGCTCACCGCCTTGCCGAGGAAGCCGACGCCGGCGACGGTCTCGTTGGTGGGCGGCGCATCGGACACGGCCGTGCCGGCGCCGAGCGCCAGCTTCTTGCGCGCTTCGGCAAGGTCCTTTTCGAGCTTCTTGCGCTCCTCGAGCAGCGTCTCGACGCGCGCCGGAACGTCGGCCGGCGAGATTTTCAAGGTCGCCGCGGCGGCCTTCAGGCGCTTGTCCTGCTCGTCGAGATGCCTGCGCGCCGCCTCGCCGGTCAGCGCCTCGATGCGGCGCACGCCGGCCGCCACCGCGCTGTCCGACAGGATGCGCACAAGGCCGATGTCGCCGGTCGACCTGACATGCGTGCCGCCGCAAAGCTCAACCGAATAGGGACGGTTGGCCTTGGCGCCATGCAGGCCCGTGCCCATCGAAACCACGCGCACCTCGTCGCCGTATTTCTCGCCGAACAGCGCCATAGCCCCCTCGGCAATGGCATCGTCGACCGACATCAGCCGCGTCGTCACCGGGCTGTTCTGCACCACGATCTCGTTCGCCATGCGCTCGACATCCTCAAGCTCGTCCGGCGAGATCGGCTTGTTGTGCGAGATGTCGAAGCGCAGCCGGTCGGGCGCGACCAGCGAGCCCTTCTGCGCGACATGGGTGCCCAGCACCTCGCGCAGCGCCTCGTGGATGAGATGCGTCGCGGAATGGTTGGCGCGCAGCTTCGAGCGGCGGGTATGGTCGACCTTGAGCTCGACGGCGGCGCCGGTCCTGACCGTGCCGCTCGTCACCTTGCCCAAATGCACGAACAGGCCGTCGGCCTTCTTCTGCGTGTCGGAGACCTCGACCGAGAAGCCGTCACCGGAAATGACGCCGGTGTCGCCCATCTGGCCGCCGGACTCGCCATAGAACGGCGTCTGGTTGACGACCACCGCTACCGCGTCGCCCTGGCCGGCGCTGTCGACGGTCTTGCCGTCCTTGACGAGCGCCTGGATCAGGCCTTCCGCCTCTTCCGTCTCGTAGCCGAGGAAATCGGTGGCGCCGTTTTTCTCGCGCACCGGGAACCAGACCGTCTCGGTCGCGGCTTCGCCGGAACCCGCCCAATGCGCGCGCGCCTCCGCTTTCTGCCGCTCCATCGCATTGGTGAAGCCGGCAAGATCGACTGAGATGCTGCGCTGACGCAGCGCATCCTGCGTCAGGTCGAGCGGGAAGCCATAGGTGTCGTAGAGCTTGAAGGCCGTCTCGCCGTCCAGCATGTCGCCGGCGCCGAGCGTCTCGGTCGCGTCCGCGAGCAGCCCGAGCCCGCGCACCAGCGTCTTGCGAAACCTCGTCTCCTCGAGCTTAAGCGTCTCGGTGATCAGCGCTTCGCCGCGCACCAGCTCCGGATAGGCCTGGCCCATCTCGCGCACCAGCGCCGGGACCAGCTGCCACATCAGCGGTTCCTTGGCGCCGAGCAGCTGCGCATGGCGCATGGCGCGACGCATGATACGGCGCAGCACATAGCCGCGGCCTTCGTTGGACGGCAGCACGCCGTCGGCGACCAGGAAGGAGGACGAGCGCAGGTGATCCGCGATGACGCGATAAGATGCGACGTTGTCCTTGCTTGGCCCGTGACCGAGCGCCGACGAGGCCGCATCGATCAGGTGCTTGAACAGGTCAGTCTCGAAGACGCTCTCCGCCCCTTGCAGGATGGACGCCATGCGCTCCAGGCCCATGCCGGTGTCGATCGACGGGCGCGGCAGGTCGATGCGCTCGTCCTTCGTCACCTGCTCATACTGCATGAACACCAGGTTCCAGAATTCGAGGAAGCGGTCGCCGTCCTCTTCCGGGCTGCCGGGCGGGCCGCCCCAGATGTGCTCGCCGCGGTCGATGAAGATTTCCGAGCACGGCCCGCAAGGGCCGGTGTCGCCCATCGCCCAGAAATTGTCCGAGGTCGGGATGCGGATGATGCGATCGTCCGAGAAGCCGGCGATCTTCTTCCAGTAACCGGCCGCCTCGTCATCGGTGTGATAGACGGTGACCAGGAGCTTGTCCTTCGGCAGGCCGAATTCCTTGGTGATCAGGTTCCAGGCAAGCTCGATCGCGCGTTCCTTGAAATAATCGCCGAACGAGAAATTTCCGAGCATCTCGAAGAAGGTCAGATGGCGCGCGGTGTAGCCGACATTGTCGAGGTCGTTGTGCTTGCCGCCGGCGCGCACGCTCTTCTGCGCGGTCGAGGCGCGTGAATAGGGCCGCTTCTCCAGGCCGGTGAAGACGTTCTTGAACTGCACCATGCCGGCGTTGGTGAACATCAGCGTCGGATCGTTGCGCGGCACCAGCGGGCTGGAGGCGACGATCTCGTGACCCTCCTTGCGGAAGTAGTCGAGGAATGTCGACCGGATGTCGTTCACGCCACTCATGGATACTGCCTTTTCGTAGGAACCGCCGGCTGGGCCGGCGGCAAATGGGCTTCGTGTTTCAGAAGATAGATTGGCCTTTTAGCCGTAGCTCTTGACCCTGTCCAGAAACACGGAATTGGACCAATCCGCCGGCTGGGCAGGGCGTATCCTCGTCCCCCAAACGCAAACCGCCGGCACGAGGGCCGGCGGTTCGGACGCAATACTAAAGAACTCTCTACATAAGCATATTCAGATATAACAGGATTATGGCCAAACTCCGGCCGCCACTCACATCGCGCCGGCTTCGTCCCCGAAGCCGTCGTCGCCGCCTTCCGAGCCGCCATTCTCGAGGAATTTTTCCGCGATCAGCCCAGCATTCTGCCTGAGTGCCAGTTCGATCTCGCGCGCCGTATCGGGATTGTCGCGCAGGAACAGCTTGGCGTTCTCGCGGCCCTGGCCGAGACGCTGCGAATTGTAGGAGAACCAGGCGCCCGACTTCTCGACCACGCCGGCCTTGACCCCGAGATCGACGAGCTCGCCGGTCTTCGACACGCCCTCGCCATACATGATGTCGAACTCGACCACCTTGAAGGGCGGGGCCAGCTTGTTCTTCACCACCTTGACGCGGGTCTGGTTGCCGACCACCTCGTCGCGGTCCTTGACCGAGCCGATGCGGCGGATGTCGAGGCGCACCGAGGCGTAGAACTTCAGCGCGTTGCCGCCGGTGGTGGTTTCCGGCGAGCCGAACATGACGCCGATCTTCATACGGATCTGGTTGATGAAGATGACCATGGTGTTGGAGCGCGAGATCGAAGCGGTGAGCTTGCGCAGCGCCTGGCTCATCAGGCGGGCCTGGAGACCCGGCAGCGCGTCACCCATCTCGCCCTCGATTTCGGCGCGCGGCGTAAGCGCCGCCACCGAATCGACCACCAGCACATCGATGGCGCCGGAACGCACCAGCGTGTCGCAGATTTCCAGCGCCTGCTCGCCGGTGTCGGGCTGCGAGATCAGGAGGTTTTCGAGATCGACGCCGAGCTTGCGGGCATAGACCGGATCGAGCGCGTGCTCGGCATCGACGAAGGCGCAGATGCCGCCCTTCTTCTGGGCTTCCGCAACCGTGTGCAGCGCCAGCGTCGTCTTGCCCGAGCTTTCCGGCCCGTAGATTTCGATGATGCGGCCGCGCGGCAGGCCGCCAACGCCGAGCGCGATGTCGAGGCCGAGCGATCCCGTCGGCACGGTTTCGATCTCGACGACCTGCTCGTTCGCGCCGAGCCGCATGATCGAGCCCTTGCCGAAGGCGCGCTCGATTTGCGACAGCGCCGCATCCAGAGCCTTTGATTTGTCCACTGCCTTATCCTCTACAAGCCGCAAAGTATTCTGAGCCATGATACATCACCCCTTGGTCGTCAATGAAGGCCGGACAATCCGCGATCCCTGACATTTTGTACCTTTTTTGTTCTCGCTTGGCAAGAGGCATCAAGCTACTGAAAAACAAACAATATCCGGATTTGTTCTATTTTTGTCCCGTCATGACTGGATTGCATATGCCCTGTTTGGTCCAGTCGGGGCCGATTGCCTGATCGATCCGAATCGCGGCCCCGATTGCGGGGCGATGCGCGGAAACCTAGTGTGCGCACGCGAACAATCAACGAAGGTCCACGCATGCCGACATCCCCAAAAATCCTGGCGCTGGGCGGCGCCCATATCGACAGGCGCGGCCAGGTGTCCGGCACCTATGTGCCCGCAGCGTCCAACCCCGGCATCATGCGCGAGGATGTCGGCGGCGGCGTCTTCAACGCGCTGCGCAGCGTGGTGAAGCGCGGCGTGTCGGCCTCGCTGCTTTCGGTGCGTGGCGGCGACGCCGCGGCCGAGACCGTAGCATCGGCGATCGCCGGCGCCGGCATCGCGGATCTCTCAGTGGTGTTCCTCGATCGCACGACGCCGAGCTACACGGCGCTGATCGACAGCGAGGGCGAGCTGATCGTCGGCTTTGCCGATATGGGCCTCTACGACCTCGCCTTCCCCAAGCAGATCCGCCGCGCCAAGGTGCGCGAGGCGGTCGCCGAGGCCGACGCAATCCTCTGCGACGCGAACCTGCCGACAGCAGCGCTCGAGCGCCTCGTCGCGCAGGCCGGCGACAAGCCGGTCTTCGCCATCGCCATCTCGCCGGCCAAGGTGGTGCGGCTGGCGCCGCTGCTCGGCAACCTCTCGCTGCTGTTCATGAACCACCGCGAGGCGGCGGCGCTCGCCGGCACCGACATGTCCAGTCAGGATCTTGTCAACGCGCTGAGGCGAGCGGGGCTGACCGCCGGCGTGGTCACAGCCGGCAGCGCCCCTGTGCTGGGCTTCGACGGGACCGGCGTCTTCGCCATCGACCCGCCCGCGCCGCGACGGGTCGCCGACGTGACCGGCGCCGGCGATGCCCTGACCGGGGCCACGGTTGCCGCGCTGCTGCGCGGCCTGCCTTTGCGGGCAGCGCTGCGCGAAGGCGTTGCCGCGGCGATACTCGCCATCGAGAGCACGGAGGCTGTGCCGTCCTTCACGGCCGCCGGTTTCGCCCAAGCGCTTGCCCTTGTGCCGGAGGCACGGGAGGTGGCATAGGGCCACCAAACCATCTTGCCGGAGTGTTTTCTCCGGATTGGAGAACAGACATGACTCCCGAAACCGCCCGCCCCTTCATCGACATCCACCCGCCGGTGGCGGAGGCGCTTGCTGCCGGGCGGCCGGTGGTGGCGCTGGAAAGCACCATCATCACCCATGGCATGCCCTACCCCGACAATGGCGCGATGGCGGCCAAGGTCGAGCAGATCATCACTGACGGCGGCGCCGTGCCGGCGACGATCGCCGTGATCGACGGCCGCATCAAGATCGGTCTTTCCGACGGCGAGCGCGAATCGCTTGCCATGACCGGCGACGCCATGAAGCTGTCGCGCGCCGATATCGGCTTTGCGGTCGCTCAGGGGCGCACCGGCGGCACCACGGTTGCGGCGACCATGATCGCAGCCCACATGGCCGGCATAAAGGTCTTCGCCACCGGCGGCATCGGCGGCGTCCACAAGGGCGCGGAAAAGAGCTTTGATATCTCGGCCGACCTCGACGAACTGGCGCGCACGCCGGTCATCGTCGTCTCGGCCGGCGCCAAGGCGATCCTCGACATCGAAAAGACGCTGGAAGTGCTGGAGACGCGCGGTGTCCCGGTCATCGGCTACGCTTGCGAAACCATGCCTGCCTTCTGGTCCAGGCACTCGCCGTTCCGTGCGCCGCTGACGCTGCATGCGCCTCAGGACATCGCGCATTTCTATCACACGCGCCAGGCGCTGGGCCTCGGCGGCGGCATTCTGGTTGCCAATCCGGTGCCGCAGAACGATGAGATCCCGGCCGCCGAGATGGATGGCTACATCCAGGCCGCGCAGAAGGCGGCCGAAGCGCAGAATGTCACCGGCAAGGCGGTGACGCCGTTCCTGCTGTCGAAGATTTTGGAGCTCACCGGCGGCCGCAGCCTCAAGACCAACATCGCGCTGGTCGAGAACAATGCACGGCTGGCGGCGGAGATCGCCAAGGCGCTGTAACAGCTATTCAAACGTCCAGCAGCCCGGCCAATCGCGACAGCCTAGTTCCTTCGCACCCCCCTCTGGCCTGCCGGCCATCTCCCCCCGCAAGGGGGGAGATTGGACGTCGCCGCGGCTTTCGCCAATCGCCAACGGTTGAAGGTGAGAGCCGGCAATTGAGCTGCCGATCTCCCCCCTTGCGGGGGAGATGTCCGGCAGGACAGAGGGGGTGCTGTCCCTCAGCGTTTCCAATAGTCCGACACAAGCCGCGACGCTCGAAAGTTGCCGCGTCACTTCCCAGCCCTTCGCCCCGCCTCGTAAGCCCGCCGCGCCCAGACCGCCATTTCATCGGGATCGTCGAAGGCGCTGTCCGGCACGCTCCAATAGGGCATCGCCACGTCCTTGCCGTGCCGCGAGCCGGTATAGGTCCACTGGCTGCAGCCGGCGGCCTGGAAATCGGGAATCGTCTCCTCGTCCGCCTTCAGCATCAGCTCGCCGCGCACGACCACCGCGACGATGACGCCGTCGCAATAGATGCCCTTGCCGCCGAACATCTTGCGGATGCTGATCGGCCCAAGGCTGTCGAACAGTTCTTCCAGGCGGTCATTGTCCATGCCCAATCATCTCATCCGGCATGGGCCTTGTCATCGCCGCAACCAAAAGCATGCTGACAGGTTGAGACCTGGAAACGGAGTTCCCGCCATGCCTGTCCTGCTCAAAGGCTCCTGCCGCTGCGGCGCCGTGCGCTTCGAGGTGGAAAGCCACACCCCGGTGCCGTTCATGCTCTGTTACTGCTCGATCTGCCGCAAGCAGCAAGGCGGCGGCGGTTTCGCCATCAATCTCGGCGCCGACTACGAGACCATGAACATCAGGGGCAAGCGCGCCCTCGGCGTCTACCGCGCCGAGATCGAGGACGACGAGCACCCACATTGCGAAGTTTCCACTGGCGAGCGCAACTTCTGCAAGAAATGCGGCGCCGCGCTCTGGCTCTACGACCCGACCTGGCCGGACCTCGTCCACCCCTTCGCCTCAGCGATCGACAGCGATCTGCCCAAGCCGCCGGAGAAGGTTCATCTGATGCTGAAATACAAGGCGAACTGGGTCGAGCCGGTGATCGGCAAGAAGGACAAGGTGTTCGACGTCTACCCGGAGGAATCGATTGCCGACTGGCACAAGCGGACAGGGATGTGGGTGGATTAGGATTTCTTCTCCCCGTAAGCGGGGCGAAGGAAGATCAGGCCGAAGCGCGTGCCTCGGCAAGCGCCTTGAGATCGGCCGGCTTCAGCTCGACGGATTCGCCGCAGCCGCAGGCCGAGCTCTGGTTCGGATTTCTGAAGGTGAAGCCGGTGCGCAACGTCGTCTGCTCGAAATCCATCTCGGTGCCGAGCAGGAAAAGAGCCGCCTCCGGCGCGACATAGACATGCGCGCCGTCGCGCTCGACATGGTCGTCCTTGGCGCTCGGCTCGGTCACCAGGTCGATCGTGTATTCCATGCCGGCGCAGCCGCCTTTCCTGATGCCTAGGCGGATGCCATGCGCGTTTTCGCGCGTGGCGACGATCTCGCGCACGCGGTCGGCGGCTTTGTCGGTCATTGTTATGACGGCGAAGCGTCCCATGTCATTCTCCACGTTCACACGGGTTCAAGGCCCGCGGAATGAGTCTGCCCTTAAAATGGTGAACTTTCACCTTTGCTGCAAGTCGGCCAAATCTTTACTGGGTCGCCAGTTAGTACCACCCGACCGCGACCTGCGCCTCTTCCGACATGCGGTCGGGCGTCCACGGCGGGTCGAACACCATGTTGACCTCGACGCCGGAAACGCCCTCGACGGCGCCGACGGCATTCTCGACCCAGCCCGGCATTTCGCCGGCCACAGGACAGCCCGGCGCGGTCAGCGTCATGTCGATCTTGACCGTGCGGTCGTCCTCGATGTCGATCCTGTAGACGAGGCCGAGCTCGTAAATGTCGGCCGGGATTTCCGGATCGTAGACCGTCTTCAGCGCCGACACGATGTCGTCGGTCAGCCGCGACAACTCGTCGGCCGGGATAGCCGAGGCCGAGACGATACCGTTGCCGGCCGTTTCCGGTGCGGTCTCTGCGGTGGTGCTCACATCGTCCATGGTCGTCATCCGAAGAACTTTCGCGCCTTTTCCAGCGCATCGGCCAAAGCGTCGACTTCGGCCCTGGTATTGTACATGCCGAACGATGCCCTGCATGTGGAGGTCACGCCGAAGCGTTTCAACAGCGGCTGGGCGCAATGGGTGCCCGCGCGGACGGCTACGCCCTGCCTGTCGATCACCATTGACACGTCATGGGCATGGATGCCCTGCAATTCGAACGAGATGATGGCGCCCTTGCCCGGCGCATCGCCGAAAATGCGCAGCGAGTTGATCGCCCGCAGCCGCTCATGCGCGTAATTCTTGAGATCCGCCTCGTGCTCGGCGATGCGCTCGCGGCCGACCTTTTCCATGTATTCGAGCGCAGCACCCAGCCCGATCGCCTGCACGATCGGCGGCGTGCCGGCCTCGAAACGGTGCGGCGGCTCATTGTAGGTGACGATGTCCTGCGTCACCTCCTCGATCATCTCGCCGCCGCCCATGAAGGGCCGCATCTCTTCCAGCCTAAGCTTCTTGCCGTAGAGCACGCCGATGCCCGATGGGCCGTAGACCTTGTGGCCGGTGAAGACGAAGAAATCGCAGTCGAGATCCTGCACGTCGATCGGCATATGCACGGCGCTCTGGCTGCCGTCGACGAGCACGGGAATGCCGCGCGAATGCGCGATGCGCACGATCTCCTTGATCGGCGTCACCGTACCCAGCGCGTTGGACATTTGCGTAATGGCAACGAGCTTGGTGCGCGAGGTCAGCCGCTTCTCGAATTCCTCAATGTGGAAGGCGCCGAGGTCGTCGACCGGCACCCAGACGAGCTTGGCGCCCTGCCGCTCGCGGATGAAATGCCAGGGCACGATGTTGGAGTGGTGCTCCATGATCGAGAGCACGATCTCGTCACCCTCGCCGATCCTCGGCATGCCCCAGCCATAGGCAACCGTGTTGATCGCCGACGTCGTGTTGGAGGTGAAGACGATGTTGTCGGTGCTCGGCGCATTCAGGAATCGGCGCACCGTCTCCCGCGCCTTCTCATAGGCATCGGTCGCGGCGTTCGACAAGAAATGCAGGCCGCGATGGACGTTGGCGTATTCCTGGGAATAGGCGTGCTGGATTGTGTCGAGCACCACCTGCGGCTTTTGCGCCGAGGCGCCATTGTCGAGATAGACCAGCGGCTTGCCGTAAACCTGGCGCGACAGGATCGGGAAGTCGCGGCGGATCGCCTCGACGTCGTAGGGGGTGGTTTCGATCTTCTGGTCCATTTCGAAGTCCTTGGCGGCCAAAGCCGCGATCCTTCAACACCCCTCATCCGACCGAGCTTCGCTCGGCCACCTTCTCCCACAAGGGGAGAAGGCAGGGCGCTACCCGTGCGTCAAAAACCAGCCGTCGAGCCGTGCTTCGAGCGCATCGACCAGCGCCTCGTCGTCCAGTTCCTCGATCACTTCGGCCACGAAGGCTTTCACCAGCAGGCCTCGCGCCGTCTTCTCCTCGATGCCGCGCGCCATCAGGTAGAACAGATGGTCGTGGTCGATCTCGGTGACGGTCGCGCCGTGACCGCAGACCACGTCGTCCGCAAAAATCTCCAGCTCCGGCTTGGTCGAGAACTCGCCGTCGTCCGACAGAAGCAGCGTGTTGCAGGCCATCTTGGCATTGGTCTTCTGCGCATATTGATGGACGTTGATGCGGCCCTGGAACACGCCGCGCGCCTTGCCGGTCACCACGTTGCGGACCACTTCGGTCGAGGTCGTGTGGGGCACCGTGTGGTCGAGCACCATGGTGGTGTCGGTATGCGTGTCGCCGGCCAGAAGATTGATGCCGCGCAGCTTGAAATCCGCGCCCTCGCCCGTCGTCCTGACCACCACCTCCTGGCGCACCAGCTTGCCGCCGGCATTCATGACGAACAGCGTCAGCTTCGCATCCTTGCCGATATGCGCCTTGAACTGGGCAAGGTGCGTGGCCGTATCCGGCTGCTCCTGCACGATCAGCCAGGTCACCTCGGCGCCCTCGCCGACCACGAGCTGGCTGACCGAGCTGACGAGCGCCTCGCCGCTTTCGCCTGCCTCGCCCGCCTGGCGCTCGACGATCACCGCCTTGGCGCCAGCGCCGACACGCGTCAGCAGCCGCACATGCGCCTGGCCGCCGGCCTGCAGGTTCTGCAGCTCGATCGGTTTCTCCAGTTGGGTGCCCTCGGCGATATCGACGAAATAGCCGTCGGCGACGAAGGCCGTGTTCAGCGCGCCGATCGCATCGTCGGCGCCATAGCGATCGAGCCCCGGCGCCACGCTGCCGTCGGTGAGCTTCTCCGACAGGCGCTGCGCCGTGACGCCCTCGATCTCGGGCAGCTTGGCGTTCGAGACGCCGTTCAGCACCGGCAGCACGGCGGAACCGTCGAGGACCGGATCGAGCGCCTTTGCAACCGCGTCGGCCTCGAAGACCGGCACCTTCGTCAGCATTCGGCGCAGGTCCGTATAGTGCCAGGATTCGATGCGTCGCGTCGGCAGGCCGTGCTTGATGGCCTCGATCGCGTCGTCGCGCTTGACCATCACCGCGCCGTCGCCGGGCAGCAGCGACAGCCGCTCGCCGAAGGCATCGATCAGCGCCGTCTCGGCCAGTGTCCGCTGGGGCTGTGCGTGCATGTTCATTGCTCTCGCCTCGCTTGGCCCCATCTCACGCGGCTTGCCCGATCACGCCGGCATAGCCGTTGGTTTCGAGATCGAGCGCCAGCGACTTGTCGCCCGACTTGATGACCTGACCCTTGTAGAGCACGTGCACGCTGTCCGGCACGATGTGCTCGAGCAGGCGCTGGTAGTGGGTGATGACGACGATCGCGCGCTCCGGTGAGCGCAGCGCGTTGACGCCTTCGGCGACGATCTTGAGTGCGTCGATGTCGAGCCCGGAATCGGTTTCGTCGAGCACGCAGAGCTTCGGCTCGAGCAGCTTCATCTGCAGGATCTCGGCGCGCTTCTTCTCGCCGCCGGAGAAGCCGACATTGAGCGGTCGCTTCAGCATGTTCATGTCCATGTTGAGCGAGGCGGCGGCTTCCTTCACGCGCTTCAGGAATTCCGGAACCTTCAGCGGCTCCTCGCCGCGCGCCTTGCGCTGCTCGTTCATCGCCACTTTCAGGAATTCCATGGTCGCCACGCCCGGTATCTCCATCGGATACTGGAAGGCGAGGAAGATGCCGGCACTTGCGCGCTCGGCCGGATCCATTTCCAGGATCGACTGGCCGTTATAGAGAATGTCGCCTTCTGTAACCTCATAGTCCTCGCGGCCGGCAAGGATATAGGACAGCGTCGACTTGCCCGAGCCGTTCGGGCCCATGATGGCGGCGACCTCGCCGGCTTTGACCGTCAGGTCCAGGCCACGGATGATCTCGGTGCCGTCGTCGACGATGCGGGCATGCAGGTTTCTGATTTCAAGCATTCTTTTCTTTCCTGAATATCTTGTCCGGTCAGCCGACCGAGCCCTCGAGGCTGATGCCGATGAGCTTCTGCGCCTCGACGGCGAACTCCATCGGCAGCTGCTGGATGACGTCCTTGACGAAGCCGTTGACGATCAGCGCGATCGCTTCTTCTTCGGGAATGCCACGCTGCATGACGTAGAACTTCTGGTCCTCGGAGATCTTCGACGTCGTCGCCTCGTGCTCGAACTTCGCCGTCGCGTTCTTGGCTTCCATGTAGGGCACGGTGTGCGCACCGCACTGGTCGCCGATCAGAAGCGAATCGCAGTTGGTGAAGTTGCGGGCGTTGGTCGCCTTGCGGTGCGCCGAGACCTGGCCGCGATAGGTGTTCTGCGAGAAGCCGGCGGCGATGCCCTTGGAAATGATGCGGCTCGACGTGTTCTTGCCGAGATGGATCATCTTGGTGCCGCTATCGACCTGCTGATAGCCGTTCGACACCGCGATCGAATAGAACTCGCCGCTGGCATCGTCGCCGCGCAGGATGCAGCTCGGATATTTCCAGGTGATCGCCGAACCGGTCTCGACCTGCGTCCAGGAGATCTTCGAGCGGTCGCCGCGACAGTCGCCGCGCTTGGTGACGAAATTGTAGACGCCGCCCTTGCCTTCGGCGTCGCCCGGGTACCAGTTCTGCACGGTCGAATATTTGATCTCGGCATCGTCGAGCGCGATCAGTTCGACCACCGCGGCGTGCAGCTGGTTCTCGTCGCGCTGCGGCGCCGTGCAGCCCTCGAGGTAGGAGACGTAGGCTCCTTCCTCGGCGATGATCAGCGTGCGTTCGAACTGGCCGGTGTTCTTCTCATTGATGCGGAAATAGGTCGACAGCTCCATCGGGCAGCGCACGCCCTTCGGCACGAAGACGAAGGAGCCGTCGGTGAACACGGCCGAGTTCAGCGTCGCGTAGAAATTGTCGGTGGTCGGCACGACCGAGCCCAGATATTTCTGCACCAGTTCTGGATGCTCGCGGATGGCTTCGGAGATCGAGCAGAAGATGACTCCGGCCTGAGCCAGCTCCTTCTTGAAGGTGGTGACGACCGAGACGGAATCGAACACCGCGTCGACCGCGACGCGGCCCGACTTGTAGACGTTGTCGTTGGCCTCTTCCAGCTCGGACTCTTCGGTCTTCTGCACGCCCGCGAGGATTTCCTGCTCCTTCAGCGGGATGCCGAGCTTCTCGTAGACCTTGAGCAGCTCAGGATCGACCTCGTCCAGCGACTTCGGGCCGGGCGTGCTCTTCGGCGCCGCGTAATAGTGGATGTCCTGGAAGTTGATCTTCGGATAGTGGACACGCGCCCAGGTCGGCTCTTCCAGCGTCAGCCAACGCCGATAGGCGCCCAGACGCCATTCCAGCATCCAGTCCGGCTCGCCTTTCTTCGCGGAGATCAAGCGAATGATGTCTTCGCTCAGGCCCTTGGGGGCCTTGTCCATCTCGATCTCTGTCTGGAATCCGTATTTATACTGGTCGACGTCGATCTTTCGGACTCGATCGATCGTCTCCTGCACAGCAGGCATAAGCGTTCTCCATCCACGCCGGGGTCAAGGCCCGGCAGTTTTCAAACTATGGCACCGCAGAGGCGCGCCCCAGGAAGGACTCGTTGCGGAGTAAGCTCCATATAGTGCGTTCCGACCGGAAATTCACCCGGCCAAGACGAAACGCACGGCTCTACCAGGCCGGACGGCCTGAATTCGTTTTCGAGCACTGGATTTCGAGGAGCCGCCGCGACCTCTTCTCCGATGCTCTTGCCGCCGTCAGGCGGCCTGTTCCTTTCCAGCCCGACGCGCGGCTATGGCGGCCAGGGCTGCCCGAAACGCCTCGATCTCCCCGGCGCCGGTGGTGTGGCCGGTCGAGACGCGCAAGGCGCCAAGGCTGTCGCCGTAGCCCATCGCCTTCAACACGTGGCTTGGCCCGACTTTTCCCGACGAGCAGGCTGAACCGGCCGACAGCGCAACGCCGGCAAGATCGAAGGCGATCTGCGCCGTCTCGGCCTTGAGGCCTGGAATAGCGAAGAATGTCGTGTTGGCAAGCCTTGGCGCCGCCGCTCCAAAGATTTCCGCGTCCGGCGCGAGTTCCCGCACGATCGCCTCGATCTCGTCGCGGCACTGCGCGACCGCTTCCATTGCATCCAGGCCGGCGAGCGCTGCCCGCGCCGCAGCGCCGAAACCGGCAATGCCGGGAAGGTTCTCGGTGCCGGCGCGATGGCCCTTTTCCTGGCCGCCGCCATTGATCAGCGGCTTCGGCATCATCAGGTCGGCGTGAGCGATGATGGCGCCGACACCCTTCGGACCGCCGATCTTGTGCGAGGAAAGGATCAGATAGTCGGCATAACCCGCTGACATGTCGATCGGAATCCGCCCGGCAGCCTGAACGGCATCGACCACGAGCACACCGCGCGCGGCCTTGACGATCTCGGCGATGCGGCCGATCGGCTGGATCACGCCCGTCTCGTTGTTGGCGGCATGGATCGCCACCAGCGGCAGGCCGTCGGCCCTGTCATGCGCGGCGAGCGCCTTGGTCAGCGCATCAAGATCGGCGATGCCGTTCCGATCGACGCCGATCCGCGTCACCTGCGCGGCCGCAAAGCGCCCGCCGCCGAGCACGCAGGGATGGTCGGCCTCGCAGACATAGAGATGGCTCATGCGGACGTCACCGCGCCCCATCTGCCAGTCTGGCGTCAACAGCGTCGAGGCGGCTTCCGTCGCGCCCGAGGTGAACACGACATGTTCGGGCTTGGCGTTGACCAGCCTTGCCACGTCGCGCCTGGCATCCTCGATCAACCGCCGGGCTGCGCGGCCCTCGCTGTGCACCGACGACGGATTGGCGGCATCGAGCGCGGCGACCATCGCCGACCGCGCCTCTGCAATGAGAGGTGCGCTGGCGTTGTAGTCAAGATAGGCGCGAGTTGCGGCCATTTTCCTTCCGTCGGTCCCGTCAGCAGCCATTCCGCGAGGATAGCGCGTTATTTCCTTGAAATTGCAAGGCAAGCCGTCCTATTTACCCGGCTTGCGGCGCGGGCGGCCGGACCATTGCGTTTTCGGCCACCCAGTTTTGAACAATTCTAAACTAGCTTCTAGGAAGACGCTTGCCCGGCGTCAAGGCCACAGAATGGGCCAAGGAAGAGTCCGGGCCAAGGGAAGTTCTGGGCAAGCGCCTTCGTATGCCACGTGGAGTATTTTATGCCTGAGGTCATTTTCGCCGGTCCGGCTGGTCGCCTGGAGGGACGCTACCAGCCTTCCAAGGAAAAGAGCGCGCCGATCGCCATCGTGTTGCACCCGCACCCGCAGTTCGGCGGGACGATGAACAACAAGATCGTCTACGACCTCTTCTACATGTTCCAGAAGCGCGATTTCACCACGCTTCGCTTCAATTTCCGCGGCATCGGCCGCAGCCAGGGCGAGTTCGACCACGGCACCGGCGAGCTGTCGGACGCGGCCGCCGCACTCGACTGGGTGCAGTCGCTGCATCCGGATTCCAAGAGCTGTTGGGTTGCCGGCTATTCCTTCGGCTCCTGGATCGGCATGCAGCTGCTCATGCGCCGGCCGGAGATCGAGGGTTTCATCTCGGTCGCCCCGCAGCCCAATACCTACGATTTCTCGTTCCTGGCGCCCTGCCCGTCGTCCGGCCTCATCATCCACGGTGACGCCGACAAGGTGGCGCCGCCGAAGGATGTGCAGACGCTGGTCGACAAGCTGCACACGCAAAAGGGCATCACCATCACGCAGAAGACGATCCCCGGCGCGAACCATTTCTTCGCCAACCATGCCGAGCTGCTGATCGACGAGTGCGCCGACTATCTCGACCGGCGGCTGGCGGGCGAACTCGCCGATCCGCGGCCGAAGCGGCTGAGATAGATTTCGGGCGATCCTGAGAGCAAATAGCTCTACGGGCGGTCAGCCGACAAATGCTCGCGGCGCCGCCTTGCCGGCAATGCTTTATCCTTCGACCCGCTGGAAGACAGCAGCCGGAATGTGCGCTTCGGCACCGGTCTGGTCGAGGACGGCCGCCGGAAGATGAAACCGAGTCGCGCGAAAACCATCCCCGAGACGATAGCGAAGGCAAGCCCGAGCCCGAACCCGGCCACCGTGTCGCTCGGATAATGCGCGCCGACAAAGACGCGCGTCGAGGCGATGCAGGCGGTGACCGCCAGCGCGATATACCAGCGCCTGGGGAAGAGCAGCAGTAGTATCCCGAACACCGCCCCCATTGTCGTGGCATGGCCGGACGGAAAGCCGGCGAAGCGCGCATCCATGGCGAAGGGATGCAGCGAGAGAACTCCGAAGCTGTCGAAATAGAGCGGGCGGGCGCGTCCGATGCCGTATTTCAAGAGATTGACCGCCAGGCCGGAAAGGCCGACCGCGCAAAGCACCAGGAAGGCAAAGCACGTCCAGTTGTAGACGATCAGGCGCGTTTGCCGGGAAAGGCGCCGCCAGTCCGTCAGATTGGCTGCGACGAGACAGAGACCTGCCGGGATGAGGTACCAGCCGCCCAGGCCGAAATCCGTGAAGAAATCGGTGAAATGGACGAAACCCGGCGACCACGCTCCGCGCATCCTGCCGGCGGCGCTATCGAGGGTGAGAAATGCGGCCGCGGCGAGCAAGAGCCAGGCGAACACCCAGACAACCCACGCAATCTCGGGATAGCGCGCAGGGCGCACGGCAAAGCGCCGCTTCACGATGCGCATCGTGTCGAGGAAATTGCCGAGCGAGCGGCGATAAAGGGCGACGGCGGACATGACTGCACAAAGCCTATAGGGGCATCCGGGGCCCGACACTATTCCTCACGGGGCCGCCCGATAAAGGCCGAGCGCCAACTTGTCTCCTGACGAATAGTTGAGCCCGTCGATCTCGGTCAGCCGCTTCGCCGACCTGCCCTGCCCCGCAAGCAGTTCGTTGAGCTTCTGCTCTTCCTTGACCGGGGCGAGGCCCAGCGCGCAGGCCGGGTCGGCAAGCAGGTGCTTTGCGACACCGTCGACATCGGTCAGCACCGTATTCGTGCCGACCAGGAAGACGAGGCTCGGCTCATGATAGGGCGACGAGGCTAGCACGGTCGTATCGCAAGGGCGGTCGGCGTCGACCGCGGCCTTGATGGCGGGGCTCAGCCAGATCGGCCTCAACGAGGGCGCAATCACGCCGAACAGCAGGCTGAAGGTGATGCCGGCGCCGATCGCGATCGCCGCGATGCGCCCCAGCGGCACCTGCAATTGGCGCGGGAAAGCCAGATAGCCGGTGACGAGCGCGGCGATCGCCGCCGGGATGCTCCACCAGGAGAAGGCCTTGGCGAAATAGATCGGCGCCCCGATGCACACCGCGGCCAGCCCGATCGACACGACGACGACGCCGAAGGCGGTCGACCACCACAGCCAGCTCTGCCAGCGCTTCAGCGGCGCGTTGGCCTTCTCCGCCGGCAGGGTCAGCAGCCAGCCAATCAGCAGCGCCATGCCGGGATAGGCGGGCATCACATAATGCGGCAGCTTGGTCGGAATCGCCTCGAACACCAGCCAGAACGGGATATACCAGGCAAGGCAGAAGCGCAGACGTGGATCGTCCCAGAAGCGGTTGATTGCCTGCAGGCCGGCGCCGACCGCAATCAGGCCGAAAGGCCACATGAACAGCGAATAGGTGAGCATGTAGAAGCCGGGCGGCAGGCCGTGCGATTCCTCGCCCTGCGCCACCTTGTTCAGCATGTCTTTGCCGACCGCCTCCTGGAAGAAGGCGCCGCCGCTCTTCCAGCTGATGAGGATGAGCCAGGGCAGCACGATGGCGAGCACGATCGCCACGCCGCGCACCAGCTTGAGCTTCAGCAGCCAGCGCCAGTCGCGATCGAAGGCAAACAGCGCGGCGGCCGTCAGCAACGACAGGAGTGGCGCGACAGGACCTTTGATGAGGATGCCGAGCCCCTGCGCGATCCAGAAGATCCAGGGCAGGTGGCCGGCAACCGGCTCCTTGCGCCGCGCGGCGAGATAGACCTGCGCCAGCGCGCCTTGCGCGGCTACGCAGCAGGCAAGCAACATGGCGTCGGTCTTGGCGTCGCGGCCCTCGAAGGCGGTGGCGAAGATCGCCGCCATCATCAGGCCGGCGGCAAGGCCGGCGTCGGCGCCGAAGAGTTTCGTGCCCGTCCAGCCGATGCCGACGACGGCGAGCGCAATACCTAGCATGGAAACAAGGCGATAGACCCAGATCGGTGCTTGCGCCCCCTCGCCGCTCAACGCCACGGCCGCCGACTGCAGCCAGTAGATGCCGATCGGCTTCTTGTAGCGCGTCACATCCTGCAGACGGATGTCGATATAATCGCCGGTCTCGACCATCTGCTTGGTCGACTGGACGAAACGGGATTCGTCGCGGTCGACCGGCGGCAGGCTTGCCAGCCCGCTGACGGTCATAAGGATGCTGAACAGAAAAAGGATAAGATAGTTCCTGTTCATCGCGGGAGCTTGTCCGATCTTCGATTGCGGGATGGCCCCGTCGCGGCGCTTGGGGAGCGCGCTGCCCTTGCGCGGGCGCCTCATTACGCCAGCAAAACGGGCGAAGCAAGGATGCGCGGCATCGCGGGGCGATCGAACGCAAAACCGGAAACCACTTTTGCTGATCGCCGGTTTGCCGATTGAAGCGCGATCGGACGCAAAACCGGAAACCACTTTTGCTGATCGCATGTTTGTCAGTTGAAGCGCGATCTTACGCAAAACCGGAAACCACTTTTGCTGATCGCGCTTGGATGCTAAACGCGCCCCTTCATATCAGGCTCGGCCGGATGCCGGGCGAATTCCGGGAAGAAAAGATGTGCGCCTTCAAATCCGATTTCCTGCGCGTCATGAGCGAGCGCGGCTTCATCCATCAGATTTCGGATGAAACCGGCCTCGACCAGCTTTTCGCCAAGGAAACGGTGAGCGCCTATATCGGCTTCGACGCAACCGCCAAGAGCCTGCATGCGGGATCGCTGATCCAGATCATGATGCTCCACTGGCTGCAGCAGACCGGCCACCGGCCGATCGCGCTGATGGGCGGCGGCACTTCGATGATCGGCGATCCTTCCTTCAAGGACGAGGCGCGCAAGCTGCTGACGCCTGAGGACATCGAGAACAATCTCGTCGGCATCCGCCGCAATTTCGCGCCCTACCTCAAATTCGGCAGCGGTGCCGGCGACGCGGTCATGGTCAACAACGCCGACTGGCTGATGGAGATCAACTACGTCAATTTCCTGCGCGATGTCGGCCGGCATTTCTCCGTCAACCGCATGCTTGCCTTCGATTCCGTGAAGCTCAGGCTCGACCGCGAGCAGTCGCTGTCGTTCCTCGAATTCAACTACATGATCCTGCAGGCCTACGACTTCGTCGAGCTCTACAAGCGCGTCGGCTGCCGGCTGCAGATGGGCGGCTCCGACCAGTGGGGCAACATTGTCAACGGCATCGACCTCGGCCATCGCATGGAAGGCGTGCAGTTGTTTGCGATGACCACCCCGCTGCTCACCACCTCGTCCGGCGCCAAGATGGGCAAGTCCGCCTCGGGCGCAGTCTGGCTCGATGCGGATATGCTGTCGCCTTACGAGTTCTGGCAATACTGGCGCAACACCGAGGACGCCGATGTCGGCCGCTTCCTGAAGCTTTACACGACGCTGCCGCTCACCGAGGTCGCGCGCCTCGAAAAGCTCGGCGGATCGGAGATCAACGAGGCGAAGAAGATCCTCGCCACCGAGATCACCGCCATGCTGCACGGCCGGGAAGCCGCCGAGACGGCGAGCGAAACCGCGCGCAAGACTTTTGAGGAAGGCGCGCTCGCCGACACGCTGCCCAGCGTCGAGGTCGCCAGGGCCGATCTCGAGGCCGGCATCGGCATCCTGTCGCTGTTCGTGAGCGCCGGGCTTGCGGGGTCGAACGGCGAGGCGCGGCGGCACATCCAGGGCGGCGCCGTGCGCCTCAACGACCAGCCGGTCACGGACGACCGGCGGATGGTAACGCGTGAAGACCTGGGCGCTGAGGGCGTCGTGAAACTCTCGCTCGGCAGGAAGAAGCACGTTCTGGTCCGGCCGATCTGACCCATTCGCCTCCACGCATGCCCCCGGCCGCGACTTTGCCGGAGGCGGCAGGCCGGTCAGCTTCGCAGGTATTTGACCAGCGCTGCTATGCCGAGCAAAAGCGTGATAAAGACCAGAACCCAGATGAGCGCCATGCCGCCCATCATCCAAGCCGAACCATCCATCATGGCGATCATCCTCCATGGGTGGCGAGAGCCGGCCTCGCCGGTGCGTATCGGCGATTGCGGGGTGAACTAGATCGCCGTGCGAGCCTGTCAAGGCGGCGGTGATTCCGGCGAGCGGCGGTCAGCCGGCGGAATGTCACCCCCGGCAAGCCGCTTACATCCCTCCACCGCAGCCGTCGGAAAGGTTCCACACATCGACGATCTGCTCGCCGGTAAAGCGATGCTCGTGGATCAGGTACTTCGCCAGTCCGCCATACACCTTCCAGCGCCAGCATGGGCAGCAGCAAGGGCCCTTCTCCGCGGAATTGGCCATTGCGTAGTCATAGGCCTTCTGCTCGTCACCGGTGAGCTTCAGGTCGTAGTACGGCATCATCTGCTGCGCCGTCGCCGCCGCTATGTCGTACGGATCGCCGGGGACCATCGGAATGGCGCGGTACTTGGTAAGCCCCTTCACCTGCTCGCCATAGCGCTTCAGCTCCATCGGGCTGCAGCACGAACCCTTGATGCGCGCCATCGCCGGCATGGTCGCGATCGACTCCGTGAACTTGGCCGAGCAGGTGCTGTTGCCGTTTTCGCTGAGATCCTTGAAACGCTTGGCCAACTCCGGATCGTCAGCGGCGACCGCCAAATCCGGCTCCTTTAAAACGCCGGTCAGTGTGGCAACGCCGAAAACGCCGCTCAAAACAACCACTCGTCTGTTTGGGTTCATGGCAAAACTCCTTTCCCGGCTTCAGCCGATGCGCGTGAATATTGGGAATTGTTCGAGCAGCCAGAATGAGAAAGTCGACATTTGCCCGGTGATCATGGCGAAGCCCATGCCGACCATGATCGCGCCGGCGGCGAGCTGCATGAGCCAGCCGGTCCGGCCTATCGCCTTCAGCCGCCGCGCCAGCCCATTGGCGAACAGGGCGGCAAACAAGAATGGGACGCCCAGTCCAAGCGAGTAGATGGCAAGCAGGGTCGCACCCTCGACCACTGTTGCCGACGCTGCGCCGATGGTCAGGATGGCGCCGAGGATCGGCCCGATGCAAGGTGTCCAGCCGAAAGCGAAGGCTAGGCCTAGAACGTAGGCCGATGCCGCCCTGCCGCCGGGGATGTCGGCGTGAAACCTCGCTTCACGCATCATCCAGGAAGGGCGTAGAAGGCCGGTGAGGAAGACGCCGAACAGTATGACGATGCCGCCCCCGATAAGGTTCAGCTGCACGTGGTGGCTGAGCAGCAGGCGGCCAAGGGCTGAGGCGCTAGCGCCTAGCGCAATGAAGACGGTCGAGAAACCGAGCACGAAATAGAGGCTCAGTCCGACCGCCGACAAGCGGGCCCTCCCGCTGGGCGCCCCGTCCGTTGCCGTTCGGCCGGCAACGTACGAGACGTAGCCCGGCACCAACGGCAGCACGCAGGGCGAGAGGAACGAGACCGTACCCGCTGCGAACGCGGCCAACACGCCGATATTCGAAATTTCGGGCATAGGTTAGCACCACGCCGCCGTTGATGTTGGGCTCATTTCCCAGCCCTTGCCTGCTCGATCAATTTCTTCAGGGTTGCCAGGTCGGTCGCGCCGGGAAAGATCTGGTCGCCGGCAACGAAGCCTGGCGTTCCGGTGATCCTCAGCGCCTGCGCCAGTTCCGCGTTGCGGTCGATCGATGTCTGGATGTCCGGCTTCTGCATATCGCTTTTCATGCGCTCCACATCGAGTCCAGCCTCGGCGGCGATCTTGAGCACGACCGCCTCCGTTACCCTTGTCCTCGACCCGTACAGCGCCTTGTGGAACTCGCGATATTTGCCTTGCTTGTCGGCCGCGAGCGCAGCCTTGGCCGCGAACACCGAATCCGGGCCGAGGATGGGAAATTCCTTGTAGACGATCCTGAGTTGCGGATCGTCGGCCACGGCCTGTTCCATGATCGGCGCCATCACACGGCAATACGGGCAATTATAGTCGAAGAATTCGACGAGGGTGACATTGCCTTGCGCATTGCCGCCGACGGGGCTCTGCCTGTCGCGGAAGACGTCGTCCGCGCGCGCCTTGAGCACCTTCCTGGCTTCGGCAGCCTCCGCTTGACGCTGGCGCTCATCCAGACTTTGCAGCGCCTGCACGAGAACCTCCGGATGCGCCAGGATATAGTCATGGATCCGCTGGTCGAGCTGGTCCTGGGACATTTCGCCGGCCGCGAACGCCGGTCCCCGCTCACCTTGAAAACCTGGATTGAGCATGAACCATCCTGCCAGTGCGGCGAGCAGAATGGTGCGAAAAATGCCTCCGGAGAATCGGCTCGTATGCGCCTTGGTAGACATATGCTTCCCTTTCTTTTTCGAAAGCGATGGTCCTGCCTCACAGCAGGTTCTTCGGTTTCGCCAGCCAACCTTCGCCCTGCTCATGATGCGGGCGCTCGACATTGTTGGTGAGCGCGTTGACGAAGGTGACGAGGTTGATGGACTGGAAGTTGAGCCCGTGGAAATTCCCCCGCCAGCGGCCCTCCCTGTCGATCACATGGGTGACGATGCCGTGCATCTGATAGCCGTCATCGGTGAGCGTGAACTTATGGCCAAAGGCTTCCGCCAGTTTGCGGGTCGCATCCCCCGGCTGGTCCGGAGCGGTGGTCAGGAACAGCCAGTTGACCGGGTCGAGCCCATGGGTCGGCCCGTAGGCCTTGAGCACATCGGGCGTGTCTTTCTTCGGGTCGGTGGTGATGCTGATGAAGACGACCCGATCCTTCATCGGCGTCGAGTTCACCATCTTCTGGACCTCGGCGATCTTTTCGGCATGCAGCGGGCAAACGTCCGGGCATGAGGTGTAGATGAAATGGAGCACGACGACCTTGCCGGTGAGATCGGCCGGCCGCACGACGCGCCCATCGGCAGCGCGCAGCGTGAAGTCCGGCATCGGCTTGTCGATCTGCTGGAAATACTTCTCATCGCTCTTGAGCATGGCGTCGATGTCGTCCAGCGAATGCGCCCGGGCGCTATGAACGAAGCCGACGGCCAACGCCGCAAGCGCGATCATGCCGAGCAGCAAACGCGTCCAACTCGACTCGTGGCGTGTCCGAACAGGCATCGCTCATTTCTCCTTCTGATCGTCGGCGATACGGCCGCGGATAAAGTCGACCATGTCTGGAGCGTCCCACTCGGCCGGGCCGATCAGCCGGCCGATCTCCTTGCCTTGCCGGTCGATCAGCAGCGTCATCGGCAGGCCGACGGCGCCAAGCGTGAACATCGCCTTGGCCGAGGTGTCGATGTTCAGCGCAAGGTGCGTGACGCCGGTCTCGGCGAAGAATTTCTTCACGGCGTCGGGGCCCTTCCGGTCCATCGACAGCGCGACGACCTCGAAATCCGGCCCGCCGAGCTTGGCCTGCAGCCGGTCGAGTGTCGGCATTTCCTTGCGGCAGGGCGCGCACCATGTCGCCCAGATGTTGAGCAGCACCACCTTGCCGGAATAGTCGGCGAGCGTTTTCGGCTGGCCGGCGGCGTCCGCGAAGCCGATCTCCGGCAACGCGGCGGGCGTGTCGAGAATGGCGAAGTTCTGCGGCGCCTCCGACGCCGCTGCGGGCAGCGAGGCCGCGAGCAGCATTGCCGAAAGGGCCAAGGCCAGCTTGCTTGCGATCATGCGCTCATTCCGTCGCATAGACGGTCGGCGCCTTGCCGTCCTTGGTGAAGGCGTAGATCGTCCAGGTTCCATCCTTCTCGCCGCCCATGCCGGGCGCGCCAGCGGGCATGCCGGCGAGCGTGATGCCCGCGATGGCCGGCCGTTCGGTGAGAAGCTTCTTGACGATCTCGACAGGCACCAGGCCGTCGACGACATAGCCGTCGACCATCATGGTGTGGCAGCCTTCGAGATCGGCCGGCACGCCGGCATCGCTGCTGATCTGCGAGAGATTGTTGACGGGCTTGATGTCGACCTTGAAGCCGTTCTGCTCGAGATAGGCGGCATAGGCCTCGCAGCAGCTGCATTGCGGGTTCTTGTACATCACCGCATTGATCGTCGCGGCAAGTGCCGGCAGCGGCGTTGCGATCGCGAGGCCGAGGGCGGTCAGCGCGTAGGTCAGTTTCATTTTGCGGTTCTCCTTGGTTGATGGGTTGGTTTGAAAATCAGGTCACCCGGAACACGGTCATCAGACCGGCCATCTGGTGATCGGCGACATGGCAATGCAGCATCCAGTCGCCGGGATTATCGGCGACGAAGGCGCATTCGACCGTATCCTTCGGCGCCAGGAGCACCGTGTCCTGCCATTGCCGGCGCGGAACAGGCGAGCCGTTGCGGGAAAGCACCGACAGGCTGAAGCCATGAACATGCATAGGATGCCACCAGGCGGTTTCGTTGCGCATGGTGAGGTGGCAAGTGGCGCCGCGTTCGAGCGTGAACTGCGGCGCCATGCCGGCATGGCCATCGCCGGTCATCGACATGCCGTTGATCGCCCAGGCCGCGCCTCCGTTCATGCCGGGCATCCCCATGCCCATCATGCCGCCAATGCCGGCAAGTTTGCCGCCGCCCATCATGCCGCCCTGCAGCACGATCTCCTGGCGTATCGCGTTCGATAGGTCGGGTTCGGGTAGCGGATTGCGCGGCAGCGCGACGGGCGCTGCGAGCGGATGCGCCCTGAGCGGCGATGTCTGGTCGTAGGCGAGCGTGGTGAGCCTGTAGGCGAGGCCGTCATAGAAATCGTCGATCACGTCGTGCCGGCTGCCCGGATCGCCCTGCATGTCGAGCGCGATGTCGATGCGCATGGCCGGCGCCAGCACCAAACGGCCGTCTTCAGGCTCATGCGGGTCGCAGGGCTGACCGTCGATCGCCAGCACAACCGGCCGGTGGCCTTCGAAGCGCAGCGCCATAATGCGGGCAAGCGAGGCATTGGCGAGCCGCAGCCTGACACGCTCGCCGGCCCGCACGTTTTGGTCCGCCGACGCCTGCCCGTTGATGGTGACGAGATTGCCGACGCGGCCGGACATCGAAGCATCCATCATGCCGCCGAAGCCACCGGCGATCTGCCCGTCACTGTTGAGCCGCCAGTCCTGCAGCAGCCATAGAAGGTCGCGGTCAAAGGCGACTGGCTCGGCCTCCTCGACGATCAGCGGGCCGGCCAGTCCGCGGCCGATCTGCACCAGGCTGTCGGCATGCGGATGGTACCAGAAAGTGCCGGCATCCGGCGGCGTGAACTCGTAGACGAAGCTTTCGCCCGGCCTGATGGGCTGCTGCGTCAGGCCCGGCACGCCATCCATGGCGTTCCGCAGGCGGATGCCGTGCCAGTGGACGGTGGTGTCCTCACTCAGTCTGTTTTCGACGGCGATACGGACCGGCTGGCCTTGCCTAAGCCGGAACGCCGGACCGGGGACGGCGCCGTTATAGACCCAGACAGCGGTGGGCGGACCGGCCTTCCCGCTGAACCGGGCTTCACCAGGCGCGACTTTGATTTGGCGTTCGTCGACGGCGGAGGCGCGCGCCGGGCGCAGCGAAGCAGATATGGCAGCCCCCGCCGCTGCCGCGAGAAAGGCGCGGCGCGATAAGTGATACTTGAAATCGTATTTCACTCTTCAAACCCTTGGCGATCTCGATCGATGGCGAACGGCTCGACAACGAACTGGATTGCAGTGCGCGCCCACGGCGCAACGATGCGCGCGCAGGCGATCAGGCGCCGGGGATCAGCCGTGTTGCGGCTGAACGGGCGTCAGGCGTTGGGTCTGGGAGGATACGGGTCGGGCATGGAACTTCGCCCGTGCAGGAACGGAGTCGGCAAGGCCGATGGTTGCTGCACCGAGGGAACCGGGACTACCCCGAAAGCCTGTGGCAGCACGGCGAGCGCTGGCGCGACGCAGACCGCCGGACACTGAACGGGACTGCCTTTAGCGCCCGTGTCCTTGAGGCAGGCGCTGCAATCGCCCTTCATGGGTGTCTCGGCCATTTTGCCCATGCCCATATCGGCTGGCATCGTCATCGCGCCCGCCATGCGGACTGGCATGACGCTGGCCTGGGCGGCGGACAGGCTGAACCCCGCGGTCAGGAAGACCGCGAGCAGCATGACAATGAGATGTTTTGGCGAAAGCCGAGCCATGATCGGCTCAGGCTGACGGCAAAGAGCGGTCTTTGCAAGTCCCAAGCCCGTGATCGCCCGCCGCTGCGACATCAAGGCCGGACCCAAGCCCTCTGCCCAAACGGTGCGTCGCCTCACCGGTACTCGAAGATCGAGCGGAAGATTCCGGGCGCCACCACGGACAGCGGATTGATGTTGAGGGTTGGCTTGTTGGCGTTGCCGCGCAGCCGGTAGGTGACTCCGATCAGGCCGCGGTCGCGTCCGTTGCCGAGCAGCGGGCCGAACAGCGGCAATTCGCCAAAAATGCGGTTCAGCCCATAGACCGGCATGAAGGTGCCGGTCATGTCCATATTGTTGTTCTGGTCGTAGAGCGTGCCCTGGAACGTGGTGCCGATGCGCGGACCGCGCAGCAGGCCGTTTGCCAGTCTGAGATAGCCGGTTCCTTTGTCGATCTCGGCAAAGCCGCGCTCGAATTGCACCCTTGAGGTATCGATGTCGGCCTTGACCGCCTGGTTGAGGCTGCGCGTGTCGCCGGCCGGCTTGGTCGACACGATCGACGCGAGCTTCGGCTCGTTGACGACATAGAAATTGCTGGCGTCGACCTGGCCCTTCATCGGTCCGTCGGTGGCGCCCGCGAGCGACAGCGTGATCGCCCCGCCCTCCATATGCTCATAGATGTTGAGGAAGCGCAGGATGGCCCCGGCATCGGCCGATTTCATCCTGAGCGACCGGCCGCCGTCGCCGGTTGTGTTCCTGACCGTGATCGCGGCGCCGGAACTCGCCGTCGCGCTGACGTCGAGGCCATTCACCCGGGAACCGGCAGCGCTGTAGTTGAGCTTCAGGTTCGACAGCGCTTCGTCGTGAAAGCCGGTGAGCGACTTCACGTCGGCGCTGACCGAGATCGCGTCGGCGCCGGCGCTTTTTGTGGCTGTATCGACATCGGAGGTGAACTGCTTGATCAGCGAACGGGCGTCGAGAGAATCGCCGCTGACATCGACGGCGTAGCTCTTGCCCGACCGCTTCACCGAGACGGCGACGTCGTCGCCCCGGTTGAGCGCGACCTTGCTGAAGCGGGCCGAGGACAGCGCCCCGTTGACCAGCGTCACGTCGCCGTCCACCGAAAAGCTCTTTCCGTCGAGATTAAAGTCCGACAGCGTGGTGGTGCTGCCGGACTTCGCCATCGTGAAGGTGACCTTGGCCGGAATGCCGGCGCCCTTGCTCCACCCCGCCCAGGGGATGTCGAGCCTTGCGTTGGTCAGGTCGGCCGAGACGTTCTGGCTGCCCTCGCCGCTCTTGTCGATCGCCACCTTGATGGTTCCGGCAAGCAGCGGCGAGAGGCCCGGCATCGTGGCGTCACGCGTCTTGTCGTCGAGCAAGAGCGCCACCTTGCGACTGCGCGGTGGCCCATCGTCCTCAAGCGGCTCGACCAGGTCGAGCTCCGCCGGAATGCCGTTCAACTTCGCCTTGGCCGATATCACCGCGCGGTCGGGGCTGACGGTGATCGACCCGTCGGCCTCGGTCACTGTCTGGTCCTCGAACGGCTTGGCCAAAGAAAGATCCTGGTAGTCCAGCGCCACCAGCCAGTCGAGCGTCGAGGTGTCGACGCCGGAGGTCAGCGGAATGTCGGCTCGCACATGCCCGGTGACGGTGCCGCTCAAATCCTCCGGCGCGAGGCCGACATGGCGCATGGCGTTGATCGGCTCAAAAGAGGCAAGCTCGGCGATTGCCGGCGCTTCTCCGGCGACGTCGATGTCGAGCGCGCCTATCACGGGCGAAACGTTCGCCCGCTTCACCGTCAGCGTGCCGCCGCTTGCCGCCACGGTGCGGCCGCTCGGCATATAGACGCTGCCCGAAGACAGGCTGATGTCGACGTCGTTGCCATGGAAGGCGACGACGCCGACGGCGTCGCGGATCGGCGGAATGCGGCCCGCCGTGTCGAAGCGCGAGCCCTCGACCTGGAAGCGGCCGAATACCTCGTCGCCGGAAAGCGGAACGCCGTTGCCGAGCCGCCCCGGCACGACCTGGAACTGCAGGTTGGCGTCGACCACACGGCCGCCGAACAGATTGTCGAGCACCCAAAGCCGCGCGTTGCGGGCGGAGAACCAGGGCCACAACTGCTTCACATGCGAGACCGGCATGTCGTGGACGTTGAGCGAAAGCGACACACCCGGGGGGCCATTGTCGATGAAGGCGAGCGAAGCCGTGCCCAGCACCTCGCTCGCACCGCCGGAGCGGACGCCGATCTGCTCGGCGACAAGCTTGCGGCTCTTGGTCTGGTAGACGCCGGCGACGCGGGCGAGGAACTGAAGCGCCGGCTCCGGCGATTCCGACGGCGCGAGTGTCGAGCCGTCGCTGACGAGGTCATAGCGGTAGGACGGCTCCTCGCCCGCGGCCGCCGGCTTCGGGCCGATCGAGCCGGAGAAATCGAATGTCGAGCGGCCGCTCTTGATCAGCAGCCTGTCGATCGAGACCTTGTTCGATCCCGCCACAAGCGTGGCATTGGCATCGACGTCGGCCGGCAGCAGCCCACGCGAGCCGAGATCGAGCACCGAGCCGCCGAGCGACAGCGAGGCCGTCAGCCGCGATGGCGTTTCGCCGGACGCTTCGGCGCCCGAAAACTTCAGCGCAATCGTACCAAGCTTGCCGCCCTGGGCGGCGGCGTTTCCGCCGCCGGAGCTTCCCTGAACCGGGGTTCCACCGGCGTCCGCCACCTCGAGGCTGGCATCCAGCGATGCGATACGCCTGGCGCCCGGATCGCGTGCCGCGGAGGCGGTCAGGACGACATGCCGGCCGTCGACATCGGCATCGGACGAGAGTTCCATGCTGCCCGTGCCGGTCTGCGCGACCGTGGCCTCAGCGACGGTCACGCGCTTGATCGATCCACCGGCCGGCAGTTCGAATTCGACATTGCGCAGCTCGACCTGGCGCATCGAATCCGCGCGCACCGCGTCCAGCGCTTCGTTGACGCCGGAAAACACCGCCGCGGACACTTTCTCCGGATCGACGAGACCATCCTCGTTGCGCAGCGCCGCCGTCCAGTCGCCGCCGCCGGATGGCATTGCCGCGACCATGATGCGGGCATCGGAAAACCTGGCGCTGGTCAGCCGGATTTCGCCGGACAATAGCGGCAGCAGGCGCATGCCGAAGCGGACGCGCCCGACATCGGCCATCGGTTTGCCGTCGGCCGTCTTCAGGCTGACGTCGCTGACCTGCAGGGCAACGAAGCTCGACCCGTCGAGCGTCAGCCGCGCCGGCCCGACGGTTACGTTGACATCGACGCCGGCGAGCTTCTCGATGGCCGTCTCGGCCTCGGCGCGCAGCCGCTCCGTGCCGATGCCTGACGTGCCGAGCGCGTAAACGCCGCCTGCGGCCAGAAGCACTAGCGCGCAGAGCCCGGCGAATATCCGACCGATGATGCGGAAGCGGCGGCGCACCAAAGCGCGGCCGAGCGGCGGCTCGCTGCACGCGGACGGAAACGTTCCCAGGTCGGTGATCTCGTCACGCCTGAACCTGATCTTCTCGTGCTGCGGTTGCTCCTGATCCAAGCAATATTCCGTTGTAAACGAACTCGTCGTGGACGAATCCCCGCCTCACGTTATATCGATGCTCGATCCGCGCGTAACCTCGGACAAGGGCATCGATATGGCTGATCTCGACGTGGGCGACGTTGCGCCGCAATTCGATCTTCCGCGCGACGGCGGCGGCTCCCTCAGCCTCGCCTCACTCCGGGGAAAGCCTGTCGTACTCTACTTCTATCCGCAGGACGACACCACAAGTTGCACCAATGAGGCGATCGGCTTCTCGCAGCTCAAGCCGGAATTCGAGAAGGCCGGTGCCGTGGTCATCGGGCTGTCCCCCGATAGCGTGAAGAAACACGACAAATTCAAGGCGAAATACGATCTTGCCGTCGATCTCGTCGCCGACGAGGAGCGCAAGGTGATCGAGGCCTACCATCTGTGGGTCGAGAAGACCATGTATGGCCGCAAATATATGGGCGTCGAGCGCGCCACCTTCCTGATCGGCAAGGACGGTCGGCTCGCCCGCATCTGGCGCCAGGTACGCGTCAAGGGCCATGCCGAAGAGGTGCTGGCAGCGGTGCGCGCTCTCTGACGCGGGGACCGCCTGGCTTTCGCGGCATCGCCGGCCGGTTTTGCCGGCCTTTCCCCGCCGCAACCCGCCACCCGCAATGCGTGAATTGGTACGGGAGCATTGCGGCCAGCAAAGCTTTGTTAACCCTAATAATGTTTAATCCCGGCTGTCGTTGGAGTCGTAACGAAAGCTCGGTCCCGTGAAACCAAACGGTCAGTCAGCGGTCTTCGGCAGGCGTAAGGAGCCCCATACGGTCATTATCGCCAGGGGCAACGAGATCAGGCATTTCACCATCCGCCCCTGGCTTGCCGCCTTCATCGGATCGGCGCTCGCGGCGATCGCCATCGGCTACCTGCTCGCCACGTCCTACCTTGTGCTGCGCGACGACCTGATCGGCGCCACGACGGCCAGGCAGGCGCGCATGCAGCAAGGCTATGAGGACCGTATCTCCGCGCTTCGCGCCCAGGTCGACCGCATCACCAGCCGCCAGCTTCTCGACCAGCAGCTCATGGAGACCAAGGTCAGCGAGTTGCTGGCCAGGCAGACCCAGCTCAGCCAGCGCCATGGGCGGCTCGGGCCGATCCTCGAACGCGCCGAGAACGAGGTCGGCGACGTGCCCGCCGCCGGCGATACCGCAACGAAACCTGACGAGCACGCCGACGCAACCGGCAGCCTTTCGCAGGCCCCGACCTATTCCGTCGCATCCTTGAGCGCTGGCGACACCAGGCCTTTCTCGCTATGGTCGACACGCTCCGATCCGCTCGACAGCGAAACCGCCGCGGATCGTGCCGACAAGCTGTTCGTATCGATCAACGCATCGCTCAAGGCCATCGAGAACCAGCAGCTTACCCGCGTCGCCACGCTCGCCGACAACGCCTATAGGAATGCCGATGCAATCTCGCAGGCATTGGAGGCTGCGGGCTTGCCGGTCGACGCCGAGCTCGACAAGAACGATGTCGGCGGACCGCTAGTGCTGCTGGATTCCTCGATGATCTTCGACAGCAAAGTCAAAGAGCTGGACGAAGCTCTTGATGCGCTTGATCAAGTTAAAAAAGAGGCGCGCAAGCTGCCGCTCACCAATCCCGCGCCAGGCCGCGCCGTCACCAGTCCGTTCGGCGTGCGCACCGATCCGATCCTCGGCACGGCGGCCTTGCACACGGGAATGGATTTCAGGGCGCCGATCGGCATGCCGGCCAAGGTCACGGCCGCCGGCATCGTCACCAAGGCGGGCTGGAACGGCGGCTATGGCCGCATGGTCGAGGTCGACCACGGCAACGGTTTTGCCACGCGCTACGGGCATCTCAGCGAGATCGACGTCACCGTCGGCCAGAAGCTCGCCGCCGGCGACGTGATCGGCAAGACCGGCAGCAGCGGCCGCTCCACCGGCCCGCATCTCCACTATGAAGTGCGCCACAACGGCGAGGCGGTCGACCCGCTGCGGTTCCTCGCCGTCGGCAAGAAGGTCGCGCAGTACCTTTAGCCCGCGTCGCTTTCGGCGGGGCCGGAGATCTCCTTCACATCTATCCACAGTTCGACTGGCAGCAGTTGCCTCGGATTGACTCAGCTCAAGTTGTAGGATGATATGCATCACCCTATCGCCTGACATTGATTTGAACCGCTGATGACCACTCACAGCCTGTCGCCGGACATTCTCAGCGCCCTCGAAGGCGCAGTCGGACGGAATGGCCTCACCGCCGACACTGCCGGAATGGCGAAATACCTTGGCGACTGGGCGGGCGATTATCGTGGCGGCGCCCTCGCGGTGCTGCGGCCCGGTTCCGTCGCCGACGTTCAGGCCTTGATGCGTCTCTGCTGCGAGCTCGGGCTCGGCGTTATCCCGCAGGGCGGCAACACAGGGCTGGTTTCGGGAGCCATCGATACCAACGACGCCAGCCTGGTCGTCGTCAGCCTGGAGCGGCTGAACACCATCCGCCGGATCGATCCTGATAACTTCACACTTGAGGCCGACGCCGGCTGCGTGCTGCAGACGATCAAGGACGCGAGCGAGGCCGAAGATTGCCTGTTCCCGCTGGCGCTCGGCGCGCAAGGCAGCTGCCAGATCGGCGGCAATGCCGCGACCAATGCCGGCGGCGTCAACGTGCTGCGCTACGGCATGGCGCGCGATCTGATCCTCGGGCTGGAAGTCGTGCTTGCCGATGGCGAGTTGTGGAACGGCTTTTCCGGCCTGCGCAAGAACAACAGCGGCTATGACCTGAAACAGCTTTTCATCGGCTCGGAGGGCACGCTCGGGATCATTACCGGCGTCGAGGTCAAGCTGTTCCCGAAGCCGGCCCGCGTCGAGACGGCCTATCTCGGTCTCGCCTCGTTCGAAGCGGCCGTCGCGCTGTTCAACCGGGCGCGCCGGGCCTGCTCCGATCTGATCTCCGCTTTCGAGATCATCGGCTCGGAATGCATCGAGCTTGCCCGGCTGATCGAGCCTGGAATGACGGCGCCTGTCGCGGCATCCGTCCAGGTGCTGATCGAATTGTCCTCGGGGCCAAACATCGACCTCAACGGTCTGCTGGCGGGCTTCCTCACAGATGCGATGGAAGACGGCTTGGTAATTGACGCGGTTCTCGCCGCCAGCGGCGCGCAAGCCAGGGCTTTCTGGTCGATCCGCGAAGGGCTCGTCGAAGGCCAGGCCAAGCGCGGCTATCACGTGCGCACCGACCTCTCGGTGCGCATTTCCGATATCCCTTCCCTGGTCGAGCGCGCCCGCCGTTTCGTCGCGCTCGAACATCCCGGCTGGATCGCGCTCGCCTATGGTCATGCCGGCGACGGCAATATCCATTTCAACGTGCTGCCGCCACTCGACCATCCTGAGGCGGAAGCCCGCGCGCGCGGCGCGGAAGTCACGGCGGGGCTCTATGACATCGCCGTCAGTCTTGGCGGCTCGATCAGCGCCGAACATGGCATCGGCCGCAGCCGTCGGCGCGAATTCTGGGACGGGCTCTCGCCGGCGCATCGCCGCATGGTCGCCGCGCTGAAGACCGCGCTCGACCCCAAGGGGCTGATGAACCCGGGCTGCCTGCTGCCCTCGATGGAGACCCTTCCATGAAGCAAAGACTGGCCGCCATCGGCACCGTCGAGACCCTGCCGCACCGGGTCGCCGCCTTCCTCAGCCGCGAGATCGAATCCGGCGAGCTGATCCCCGGCGCGCGCCTGCCGACCGAGCAGGAGCTTTCCGAGAAATTCGGCGTCAGCCGCAATGTCGTGCGCGAGGCGATCGCCCAGCTCAGGGCCGACGGCATGATCGAGGCGCGGCAAGGCATCGGCGCCTTCGTGCTGGCGCCCGAACAGAGGGCCGCCATCCGCATCGACCGCGAGGCGCTCAAGGACACGCACAATATGGAGCGGCTGTTCGAGCTGCGCTGCATCCTCGAGGCCGAGTCGGCGGCGCTCGCCGCAGCGCGGCGCGGGCAGGAGCATCTCGATTCGATCAAGGCAGCGCTCGACCGCATGGGCGGCGAGGAGCGCTGGGAAGAAGGCAGCATCGACGCCGACCTGCTCTTCCATCGCGAGATCGCGCGCGCCACCGGCAATAGCTACATCCATACGTTCATTTCCTTCGTCTGCGAGCAGATCCGCCACTCGATCCACTATGCCCGCATGACCAACCCGCTGCACGATCTCGTCGAGATCAATGTCGGCGAGCATGTGCGCATCTACGAGGCGCTGGTGGCCGGCGATCCGTCGGCGGCGGAAGCTGCGATGCGCGCTCACATCATCGGCGCGGCCGATCGCGTCGGGGTCAAGCTGCCGCTTCGCAAAACCGGTGGAGCGAAATAGCCATGCCGGCGAGCCTCGCCCGTATCTCCGACGTCTGCCTGCTGGTGGAAAACATCGAGCGGACAGTCGACTTCTATGTCGACAAACTCGGCTTCCGCCTGCGCCGCCGCGCAGAAGGCTTTGCCGATTTCCATGGCGAGGGCGTGACGCTCGCCGCCTGGGAGCTCGACCACATCAACCGGCATACCGGCGTGTCGAACCTGAGATCGCCGCGCCATGCGCACAAGGTTTGCGTCGCCGTCCAGCTCGACACGCCGGCCGATATCGACCGGCTCCATGGCGAGTTGAGCGCCAAGGGCGTGCCCTTCTACGGGCCGCCGGAAAACTGCGTCTGGAATGCGCGCTGCGCCTATTTCACCGACCCGGACGACACGCTCTGGGAGCTTTACGCCTGGCTCGACGGCGGCCCTGGCGACTACCACGACGAACAGCCGTAGACGACGCCGCGCCGAGGGAGCGGCGCTTGGAAAGAAGAAGTCTGCAACAGGAGCGAAAAATGAGTGGGAACAGGGATTTCGAATTGAACCGACGCACTTTCGTGACAGGCGGCATAGCAGCGGTGGCGGCCGCGTCGGCCGGTATGCAGTTGGTGCTGACGCCAGGCGCCAGGGCAGCCGGCAAGGTCGTCATCCAGTATGACTGGCTGATGTCCAACGGCCAGATCGGCGACATCGCGGCGGTCACCAACGGCTATTTCAGGGATGCCGGGCTGGAGGTTGAGTTCAGCCCGGGCGGCCCCAACGCCTCGACGGTGCCGCCGGTGGTCTCGGGCGCCGCGCAGCTCGGCCAGTTTTCCGAAACGCCGCAACTCTATGCCGCGCGCGCCAGCGGCGTTCCGGTGAAGATCATCGCCTGCGGCTTCCGCACCGGCCCTTATGCGCTGACCTCGAAGCCGGCCAAACCGATCCGCAGCGTAGCCGACCTCAAGGGCAAGAAGATCGGCATCCAGCCGACGGCTCGATTCGTCATCGACGAGATCCTGGCCAAGAACGGCATCGATCCGTCCGAGGTCATCATCGTCAATGTCGGCTTCGACAAGGCCCCGCTGGTGCGCGGCGATGTCGACGCCATCGGCGGCTGGATCACCAACACCCAGGCGCTGAGCGTGGTCGGCGACGACCGCATCGACCTTCTGGTGCGCGACCTCGGCCTCGCCTCCTATGCCGATGTCTATTTCGCCACCGATGCGGCGATCGAGAAGGACTCCCAGACGCTGGCGAAATTCATCGGCGCCGTCGGCAAGGGCTGGGGCTGGGTGCACGCCAATCCGCAGGAAGCGGTGAAGAAGATGGTCGCCGCCTATCCGGAAATGGATCTCGGCTGGGAAGAAAAGACCGTCAACCTTGTGCTGAAACTTTCCTTCGACGGCGCGACCGCCAAGGACGGCTGGGGTACGTTCGATCCCGCTTCGATCGAGGAGCAGCTGGCCCTGCTCGACAAGGTCGGCCAGTATCCGAACGGGCGCCCGGCCGCCAAGGATGTCTACACCACCAAGATCCTGGAGCTCTCTGCCGCCGAGCGGCCCAAACTCGACGCGCCCGCGGCCTGATGGCGAGCGCGATCGAAGCCAACAAGCTCGATGTCGGCTATGGCAGCCGGCAAACGGCCGTCAAAGTGCTCTCCGGCCTCGACTTGACCGTCGCGGCCGGCTCCTTCCTGTCGATCCTCGGCCCGTCCGGTTGCGGCAAGTCGACCTTGCTGAGGGTGGTAGCGGACCTGCTCGATCCGCTCGGCGGCACTATCAGCGTGCTCGGAGAGACGCCGCACACCGTGCGTTCGCGCCGCGACGTCGGCTTCGTCTTCCAGGATTCCACTTTGCTCCCCTGGCGCACGGTGCGCGACAATGTGCGCCTGCCGCTCGGCGTCGGCCAGCGCAGCCTGACGCGCAGAATCGAGGACCGCAGCGCGGAACTGCTGGAACTGATGGGGCTCGGCGGCTTTGGCGAACGCCTGCCGCATCAGCTTTCCGGCGGCCAGCGCCAGCGCGTGGCGATCGCCCGCGCGCTGCTTGGCGAGCCCAAGCTGCTGTTGATGGACGAGCCGTTCGGTGCGCTGGACGAGATCACCCGCGACCGCCTCAACGACGAATTGCTGTCGCTTTGGCGGCGCACCGGCACGACGATCCTCTTCGTCACCCATTCGATTGCCGAGGCCGCCTATCTCGGCGAACGCGTCATCGTGCTGGCCGCCAATCCGGGGCGCGTGGTCAAGGACCTCGATATGCGGCCCTTCAAGCAGGACGGCAACCGCTGCAGGCGCGAGGATCCGGCGATCGTCGCCGCCATGGCCGAACTGCGCGCGGCGCTGGAGCGCGCATCGTGAGACCGGCGCCGCTTTCCCCGCAAATGACCCTTGCGCTGCCTGTGTTGGGCGCAGCGTCGATTCTTCTCGCCTGGCAATACCTCCTGCCGCTGCTCGGCGTGCCGGCCTATATCGTGCCGACGCCGACGTCGATCTTCGGCGTCTTCCAGAAGAATTTCGCCCTGCTCATCGACAATCTGAGGCCAACGCTGATCGAGGCCCTGGCCGGCTTCGTCATCGGCAATCTCGCCGCGGTGCTGCTTGCCGTGCTCTTCGTGCACAGCCGCATTCTGCAGGCCGCCTATTTCCCGATCGTGCTGTTCTTCAACACCATTCCGATCCTGGCGCTGTCGCCGATCATCATCCTGATCTTCGGCCTCGGCATGACGCCGAAGATCGTCATCGCCGCGGTGATCTGCTTCTTCCCGACGCTGGTCAACATGATCCGCGGGCTCGATTCGGCAAGCGACAGCGAGCACGAACTGTTCCGCGTGCTGTCGGCGACGCGTTGGGAGATCTTCCGGAGCCTGCGCCTGCCGCGCGCTCTGCCGATGCTGTTCTCTTCGCTCCGCATCGCCTCCGCGACCGCCGTCATCGGCGCCATCGTCGGCGAGTGGATCGGCTCGGACAAAGGCCTCGGCGCGCTGATCATCCAGGCGACCTTCAACTACCAGTCCGATCGCCTCTATGCCGCGATCGTGCTGTCGTCGTCGCTGTCGATCGCGCTGTTCTGCATCGTCGTGCTGATCGAGCGCCGGGTGATCAGGTACTGAACAGACGTACCGACCGGTCCGAGCAAAACCCTGCACAGGCCGGTACGCCTTGGTCAGTCCGATTGCGCGGACAGAAACCGGGTCGCCGCCGAAACCAGGGTCGCGGCGCCAACCTTCAATGCCGCTTCATCGACGCGAAACTTCGGGTGGTGAAGCGGATAGACCGATCCGACCTCCTCGTTGCGGATCCCGAGCCGGAAATAGACCGATGGGCGTCTCTGGCTGTAATAGCCAAAGTCGTCGGCAATGGTCCATCCGGGCGTGTTGAGGACGTTGTCTGCGCCGACGCAACTCTTGGCACTGGCGACGATCAGCTCGGTCATCTCGGCATCATTGACGACGCCCGGCTCGCCCTTGTGGATGTCGAGCTCGACACTGGCGCCGTGGCTCGTCGCTATGCCTTCCAGTATTGCGCGAACGCGGCGCCAGGCACGCTCGCGGGTGGCGTCGCTGCCGCTGCGAATGGTCCCTCGCAGGGCGACCTTGCCGGCGATGACGTTGTAGGCGCCGCCACCGTTGATACCGGTCACGGATATTACCAGGGGATCGTAAGGATCGATCTCGCGCGAGACGATCTTTTGCAGTTCGCCAACCATGGAGCAGGCCACGGCAATCGCATCGACGCCCTCATAGGGCTTTGCCGCATGCGCTGCCTCGCCGATAACGACGGCATCGAACGTATCGCATGCCAGCGTGTAGGGACCTGAGCTGACCGCGACCTTGCCGGACGGCGTATAGGGATCGACGTGAACACAGATGGCGGCGTCGACATCGTCGAGAAGTCCTTCTTCCACCACCCGCCTGCCGCCGGACGGCTCGTCCTCCTCGGCCGGCTGGAAGATAAGGCGGACTGTGCCGCCGAAATCGGCTCTCGATTGATGAAGATGCGCGGCAACCGCGAAGCCCATCGATGCATGGGCGTCGTGACCGCACGCATGCATCACCCCCGGATTGTTGGAGGCATAGTCGACGCCGGACTCCTCCTCGATCGGCAAGGCATCGATATCGGCGCGGATGACCAGCTTTCGATTGGACGGCTTGCCGGTGCCGACGATGTCCACTGCCAGCCCATAGCCAGCGACGTCGCGAATGTCGGCTATTCCACGACCGGCCAGCATCTGCCGCAAATAGCGTTGCGTGTTCGCCTCGCGGTTCGACAGTTCCGGATTGCGGTGCAGATGGCGCCGGATCTCGATCATCTGGTCCAGAATGCCGGCATCGATATCGCCCGCAACGGCGCTGCCGGCAGGGCCCGCCATGGCCTCGCCCTCAGGATTTGACATGAATCTCTCGCGGGAACCTAGTCAAGGTCTCATGGCCGGTTTCGGTCACCAGGATGGTCTCACTGATCTCGATGCCCCAACCATCCATCCACATGCCGAGGATGGAATGAACGACATTGCCGGGCGTAAGCACGGTCTTGTCGCCCGGCCTGAGGCTGATCGTGTGTTCGCCCCAGTCCGGCGGATAGGCGACGCCGATGGAATAGCCGATGCGCGATTCCTTCTTCAGCCCGTGGCGTTCGATAACCTTGCGCCACGCAGCCTCGACCGCTTCGGCCGATGTTCCCGGCCTGACCGCGTCGAGCACCGCGTCCATGCCCTCGATCACTGCCTTGGCGGTGTCCGAGACGCGCGTCGGCGTCTTCCCCAGCTGCATCGTTCGTGCCAGCCCGGCCGCGTAGCGGCGGCAGACGCCGGCGAGTTCCAGCGCAATCGTCTCATTGTCTCCGAACCGCCTGTCGCTCCACATGATGTGCGGGGCCGAAGCATTCTCGCCGCCAAGGATCGTTGGCGGAAGAGCGGTGATATCGCCTGCGAAATCCGAGCTGCCGGCGATCTGCGCCGCCTGGATCGAGGCAATGGCATCGCATTCGCGAACGCCCGGGGCAATGACTTCAAAAGCCCGCGCGACGGCGGCTTCGGCGAGAGTCGAGGCCTTGCGCAGATAGGCGATCTCTGGCGCGGATTTGACCGCGCGGATCCAGTTCACCAGGAGATCGGCATCATGCCATTTTGCGTTGGGTAGCCCGGCGACAAGCCGGGCATGCCCTTTCGGAGAGAAATAATAGGCTTCGAGCTCGATGCCGATGTGCCTGTTTCCCCAGCCTTTTGCGACGATCCAGTTGGCGATCCAGTCCATCGGATGGCGGTCGGCCCGTTGGACGTGGTCTTCCGGGAAGCCGACGACATTCTCTGGCTTTATCCAGGCCGTCAGAAGACCGCCCGCCGCATCCATGGCGCGGCCGATCCAGACCGGTTCGGCCTCCTCGATCGGAACCAGCACCACCTGCGGCGTATAGAATGACCAGCCGTCATAGGCGGTGATGTAGTGTTGGTTGGCGACGTCGTTGACGATCAGCAGTTCGAGACCACGCTTCGCCATCTCGCTGCGGATCTTGTGAAGCCGCTGCTGGTATTCGGCGCGGGCAAACGGCAATTCGATCATCTCTCCTCCGTGCTTGCTGGGTCGACAGTTGCTGGTCCGCTCACCATTGAGGCGGCTTCGACATGGAGGCAATCAGCCAAGGGCGGCCCGTGGACAGGTCCTAAAATCGGTCCTGTCCTTCCCGAGCCTCAGGATTCCACTGTCATTATTTTTGAATTCCATTTGACTGAATAAATCTTCTCTGCGGACCTTGCGTCAACTGGGAGCGCAAGCGATGGCGTTGCGGGGGACCAATCAGGAGTTCGGGCGGCCGTACAACCGGCGCATCGTGCTCGAGTCCATCCGCCGCTTCGGCCCCATAGCCCGCGGCGAGATCGCCCGGCATGTCGGCCTCACCGTCCAGACGGTGTCGACCATCGTGCGCGAATTGGAGGAGCAGGGTTACATCCTGTCGGTCCGCGAGGAACCGAAGGGCCGCGGCCTGCCGCCGGCAACACTGCGCATCAATCCGGAAGGCGGTTTCGCCGTCGGCATCCACCTCACCCCGCTCGGCATCGACGCGGCGCTGATCAACCTCAGCGGCGATGTGATCGAGAGCGCGCATCGCGAGGCGCCCAATGCGGCGCCGGACAACGCGTTCGAAGCGATCGGCGCCATGGTCGCCGAACTGACCGGTCGCCGCTCGGGCGGCCGCGTCATCGGCATCGGCATGGCGCTGCCGGGACCGTTCGGCGTCGAACCGATGAGCTTCGTCGGACCGACCACCATGGCCGGCTGGCAGGACGTTCCGCTGCGCGAGCGGCTGACCGCCGTCACCGGCCTGCCGGCCTTCTTCGAGAATGACATAGCGGCCGCCGCGATGGGCGAGCGCCTCTACGGCCTCGGCGCAAAGCATTCCGAATACTACTACCTCTATTTCGGCGTCGGGCTCGGCGGCGCCATGCTGCATGACGGCAGCGCCTTGCGCGGCGCCTGGGGCAATGCCGGCGAGATCGGCCATATCCCGGTTGTCCCCGGCGGCGAACCCTGTCCCTGCGGCAATCGCGGCTGCCTCGAGCGCTACATCTCTCTGGAAGCGCGCGGCCGCTGGGGCGGCGAGGATGCCGACTGGGTGGCCGAGGTCGCGCCGATCTTTCGCAACGCCATCGCCACCATCGAAAACCTGTTCGATCCCGAGACGATCGTCATCGGCGGGCTGGCCTCGCCTGCCCTGCTCGAGCAACTGGCGGCATCGGCCGAGCCGCTGCACAATTCGGTTTCGGCCCGCAGGGATCGCGCGACGTCCCGCATACTGGTGGCGCAGGGCGGCCAGCACACGGTGCTGCGCGGCGCCGCGGCGCTTGCCGTTTCCGGCGTGCTCTCCCCGCGCTTCGGCCAGATCTTCACCGCCAAGCGGCAGAGCGAGGGCGACCTTCTCAAAGGCGGAGACATCGCGGCATGAGCGAACCCCTGCTGGTCCTCGACAACGTCGCCAAGAACTACGGCGCCATCCAGGCGCTGCGCGGCATCAGCTTTTCGATCGGGCGCGGCGAGGTGGTGGCGCTGCTTGGCGACAACGGCGCCGGCAAGTCGACGCTGGTCAAGATCATCGCCGGCGGGCTCGAGCCGACCTCCGGCCGCATGCTGTTCGAGGGCAAGGAGTTCCTCGCCAAATCCCCCGCCGAGGCCAAGGCCGCCGGCATCGAGACGGTCTACCAGGACCTCTCCCTCTGCACCAATGTCGACGTGGTGGCGAACTTCTTCATGGGCCGCGAGATCACCCGCAAGGTGCTCGGCGTTCCGGTGCTCGACGAGCGCGCCATGGAAGCGGTGGTGGCCAAGGCGCTGGCCAATGCCGGCACGCGCATTCCGTCGCTCCGCACCAAGGTCGAGCATCTCTCGGGCGGCCAGCGCCAGGCCATCGAGCTCAACCGCTTTGTCCATTGGGGCGGCAAGCTGGTGCTGCTCGACGAGCCTTTCGCCGCTCTCGGCGTCGAGCAGACGCGGCGCGGCCTCGACATGATCCGCCAGGTGGCGAGCCAGGGCATCGGCGTCGTCATCATCACCCATATCATGCAGCAGGCCTTCCAGGTCGCCGACCGGATCGTCGTGATCCGCCAGGGCGTCGTGGCGGGCGACGTTGCCCGCAACAAGACAAGTCCCGATGCGGTGATCAACATGATCACCGGGGAGACGCTTGCCGGTGCCGGACCGGCGGGCTGAGGGACAAAAGAGGGGTCCGGCGAGAAGAGGAGCGAACGACATGAAGCGACTGCTATTTTCTGTCTTCGGTATCCTGGCCCTGGCTATTGCCACGCTCACGCCGGCATTCGCCCAGTCCAAGGGTACCGTCTACTACCTGGTTCCGACCCTGCTCGACGAATTCCAGACCGGCTCGGTGAGCGCGCTGGAATTGTTCCTGAAGCAGGTCGGCTATGAGATGAAGACGCTGAACGCCGACAACAAGACCGACGCCCAGCAATCGCAGATGAACGACGTGATCGCGCTGAAGCCCAAGGCGATCATCCTCGCCGCGGTCGATTTCAATGCGCTGAAGCCTTCGGTCGAGGCGGCACGCGCCGCGGGCATCCCTGTGGTCGAGTTCGACCGCCAGATCACCGCCACGCCGTCCGACTTCACCTCGGTCGCCGGCACGGTCGAGATCGGCCACATCGCGGCCGACCAGGCCGAAGCGCTGCTGAAGGCCAAGAACGGCGCGGTCAAGGGCAAGATCCTGCAGGTGCTCGGCGACCCCGGCGACCCCTACACGCTCGACATCCAGAAGGGTTTCGAGGAGAAGATGAAGGCGTTCCCGGACGTCAAGATCATCTCGCTGCCGGCCATGCAGTGGGAAGCGAGCAATGCCGGCACCATCGTCGCCGACCAGATGCTCGCCAATCCCGACATCGACCTGATCTTCAGCCACGCCGCGCATCTTTCGGTCGCCGGCGTCGCCTCGCTGGAGGCCGCAGGCAAGAAGCCTGGCGACGTGATGATGATGAGCTCGAACGGCGCGCCGGTCGGCCTCGACCTGATCCGCAAGGGCTGGCTGAATGTCGAAGTCGAGCAGCCGCTCTACGCTCAGGCCGCCGCGGTTGCCATGTTCATGGACAAGGTCGCCAACAAGCAGGAGATCAAGCCCGGCGACTATGACGTGCTCGGCCTGAAGTCGGTGGTGACCAAGGAAGCCTGGGGTCCGAACATCAAGATCCCGGGCGCCGCGATCACCAAGGCGAACGTCGACAACCCTGCCTTCTGGGGCAACCAGAAGCCGCCGACGGATACGGTGAAGTCCGTCGAATAGGCTTGTCGCATCGAGCTCCGGGCCGGCGGCCCGGGGTCTCGCGGCGCGTCCGCCAGCAATGGCCGCGCATCCCGTACTGACGTCAACCGGATCGGCACATGAGCCCACGTACCCGCCATATCCTCGAGCTCGTGCTCGACAATCTCGTCTGGTTCATGCTGGTCTTCGTGCTGGCGGTGTTTTCGATCTTCATTCCCAACTTCTTCCAGCTTGGCATCTTCGCCAACATCGTCGAAGCCTCCAGCGTGCTGGGCGTGATGTCGAACGGGCTGGCGCTGGTCATCATCGCCGGCCACATGGACCTTTCGGTCGAATCGGTCGCGGCGCTCAGCGCCATGGCGGTCGGCATCATGTTCTGCTCGTCCGGCATCGGCCTTGGCGTTCGGCTGCATCCGGAGTGGCTGATGGTGCCGGTGTCGCTCGCCATCGCCCTTGCCGTCGGCGCCATCATCGGCGCCACCAACGGCTTCCTCATCGTCAGGCTGAAGATGAGCGCCTTCATCATCACGCTTGCCTCCTACATCTGGGTGCGCGGCCTGGTGCTGGTCGTTTCAGGTGGGCGCTCGGCGCAGGACCTGGCGCCCGCCATCCGCTGGTTCGGCATCCAGCGCCTCGCCGGCCTGCCGCTCACCGCCTGGATCGCCGTCGGCTGCTTCGTGGTCTTCTCGCTGATTCTCGCCAAGACGCCGTTCGGCCGGCACCTGGTGATGATCGGCGGCAACGAGACGGCGACCTTCCGCGCCGGCATCCGCGTCAACCGCAACCTGATCATCGCCTTCGTGCTTGCCGGCGCGATTGCCGGCCTCGCCGGCTGGCTGCTTGCCATCCGCACCTCCGGCGCCACCGCCAATCTCGGCGTCGGCCTGCTATTCAATGCCTTCGCCGCCGTCGTCATCGGCGGCGTCAGCCTGAAGGGCGGCGTCGGCACCCTGCCTGGCGTCTATGCCGGCGTGCTGCTTCTGTCGGCCATCAACACCGCCATCAACCTGATGGGCCTGCCGGCCAACTTCACCCAGGTCATCCACGGCTTGCTTGTGCTTGCGGCCGTGCTGCTCGACGCTTTCAAGCAAACCATTCGCCAAAGACTCGCATGACAGGACGGGCTCACATGACCGGACGCTTAGAAGGCAAGGTGGCGGCGATCGTCGGCGCCGCGCGTGGCATCGGCAAGGGCATAGCCCAGCGCTTCGCCGAGGAAGGCGCGAAACTGGTCCTTGCCGACAGCGAGGCAGAGGCCGGCAAAGCGACCGCCGACGAATTGGGTGCCGCCTTCATCCACACCGACATCTCGAAGATGGCCGACGTGGAAGCAGTGGTGGCGTTGGCGCTGCAGCGTCACGGACGTCTCGACATCATCGTCCAGAACGCCGGTATCTATCCCTGGCAGTTGATCGAAAACACCAGCCCCGAGGATTGGGACCGCGTCATGGCGGTCAACCTGCGCGGCAGTTTCAACGCCGCGCGTGCAGCACTTGCGCCGATGAAGGCGCAGGGCAGCGGCCGCATGCTCTTCACCTCCTCCATCACCGGGCCGCAGGTGAGCAGCCCCGGCCACGGCCACTACTCGGCGAGCAAAGCCGGCATCAACGGCTTCATCCGCGCCGCCGCGCTCGAGTTTTCCGGCTACGGAATCACCGTCAACGGCGTCGAGCCCGGCAACATCCTGACCGAGGGCATGAAGCTGCACCGCGACAAGGCCTTCATCAAAAGCATGGAGGATGCCGTGCCGCTCGGGCGCCTGGGCACGCCGCGCGACGTCGCCAACGCCTTCCTCTTCCTGGCCTCGGACGACGCCAGCTACATCACCGGGACGACCATCGTCGTCGACGGCGGCCAACTCCTGCCCGAAGGCCAGGATTTTAGGCTAACGCCGCCGTGAGTCTTGATTGGTGCCGGGAAACTGGTGGGCGATGACGGGCTCGAACCGCCGACATCTTCGGTGTAAACGAAGCGCTCTACCAACTGAGCTAATCGCCCGCTCCGGGCCGGACCTTTAAGCAGTTAGGGCTTCATTCGCAAGGGCCAATGAACGGCTGGCGCACCCGCTGTCGGGCGGATTTCCCCAGCGCCGGCGCACTTGTCAAAAAACCTTCTCCAGTTTGCTGTTATGCTCACATGCCGCGCTTGACACCCGCAAACGAACCCCTTATCCAGCGCCCCAACGACGAACACGCCTGACACGTGCTCGTCAGTGCGCGGGTGTAGCTCAGTCGGTTAGAGTGCCGGCCTGTCACGCCGGAGGTCGCGGGTTCGAGCCCCGTCACTCGCGCCAGTCTTTTCAATAAGTTAGCCATTGGGATAGAGGTCAAAAGTCTGAACGCCAGACCGGCAATTCGGACTTTTAGGTCGTTTTGTTCCCCTGGAGAGGCCGCCTTCCCTCGCGCCGAGCCTCGGCTGCTCTTCTACCTGTAGCTAGTCAAATCCGGATCCAGGTCCTGCTATAATTCCGAATGGCCGTCCGAATAGTGGTTGTCCTGGCGCTTCTTTTCGCGTTCGCCTATGGATTCGCAAAACTCGTGGAACGCTACGGCGGCGTTGGCGATCGGCCCCCTCCGTGTGAGCAATTGTCTGATTGCCCCGACCCAAATGCGCCGCCTCCAGAGCCCAAGCCTAAAACGGGCTAGTCACCTGGAACCAAAGTAAGCTTCATTTTGTTCGGCTTCTGTCACAAGAGCAGGAGTTTGATCGATGG
>NZ_JAVIIY010000012.1:0-201378 GCF_033977345.1 Mesorhizobium dulcispinae | reverse complement strand
TCGACGGCGACATCGTGCCGTACCTGGTCAACATGACCAAGCGCGGCGCCGACCAGATCGGCGGCGCCGACTACACCTTCGACTGCACCGGCAACACCAAGGTGATGCGCCAGGCGCTGGAGGCCTCGCATCGCGGCTGGGGCAAGTCGGTCATCATCGGCGTTGCCGGCGCCGGCCAGGAGATTGCGACCAGGCCCTTCCAGCTGGTCACCGGCCGCACCTGGATGGGCACCGCCTTCGGCGGCGCGCGCGGCCGCACCGACGTGCCGCGGATCGTCGACTGGTACATGGAGGGCAAGATCCAGATCGACCCGATGATCACCCATACGCTGAAGCTGGAGGACATCAACAAGGGCTTCGACCTCATGCACGAGGGCAAGTCGATCCGGAGCGTCGTGGTTTACTGAAGCAATACCACCGGGCCGCGGGCCGGAGGCCCCCGACCTTTGTGGTCAACATGGGAGGAAGTACGAATGGCGGAAAAACTGCATCCGAAGATCGACAACGGCCTGCCGAAGGAAAGCGCGAGCTTTTCCGGCGGCACGCTGGTCTGCGCCTGCACCAGCAATCCGGTGAAGGTGAAGGTCAAGGGCCAGATCGCCCACAACCATGCCTGTGGCTGCACCAAATGCTGGAAGCCGGAAGGAGCGATCTTCTCGGTCGTGGCCGTTGCCGGCACAGGCGACGTCACCGTCACCGAGAATGGCGACAAGCTGAAGGTGGTCGACCCCGCGGCGCTGATCCAGCGCCATGCCTGCACAAGCTGCGGCGTGCACATGCACGGCCCGGTCGAGCGCGACCATCCGTTCAAGGGCCTGACCTTCCTTCACCCCGAGCGCTTCGAGGAGGATGGCTGGTCGCCGCCGGGCTTCGCCGCCTTCGTGTCGTCGATCATCGAATCCGGCGTTGACCCGAGTCGCATGGACGGCATCCGCGCCCAGCTGAAGTCGATCGGGCTCGAGCCCTATGACTGCCTCAATCCCGGCCTGATGGACTATATCGCCACCTGGACGGCGAAGAAGTCGGGCGCCCTGCCGGCCTGACAATTACAGAATTACTGGTAGAGGGCCGGCCAGCGCCGGCCCTTTGCATTGTGGAGAGGCGATGCCCGCACCCGTCATCTATGTCGACGCCGACGCATGCCCGGTGAAGGCCGAGGTCGAGAAGGTGGCGGAACGCCATGGCGTCGTCGTCACCTACGTCTCCAACGGCGGCCTGCGGCCGTCGCGCGATCCGATGATCCGCAATGTCGTCGTCTCCAAGGGCGCGGATGCCGCGGACGACTGGATCGCCGAGAATGCCAGGGCGAACGACGTCGTGGTGACGGCCGACATCCCGCTTGCCGCGCGCACGGTGGCGCTCGGCGCGCATGTGCTGGGGCCGACAGGCCGTCCCTTCACGCCCGAGACCATCGGCATGGCCGTGGCGATGCGCGATCTGAAGCAGCATCTGCGCGAGACCGGCGAAAGCCGGGGCTTCAACGCCGCCTTCACTCCGAAGGACAGGTCGACCTTTCTCGGCGAGCTTGACCGCATCTTGCGGCGGGCGCTCAAATCCGTCACACCGGACTGATCCAAACGCCTTGTCAGAGGCCGGCCATGGGTGACGATACATCCCTCGACGCGCCGATGCATCGGCACATGCAGTTCGCCTTGGCCGCAGCCATTGGCATCGTCGCGCTGCTCCTTGCGCTGCTCTTGCGAGCGCCGCTTCCCTACTCGATCGGCGCCAACGTATTCTTCGCGACCTTCATCATTCTGGTTCTCGCCTTGATGCCAAGGCTTACCGGCCGCTACCTCAGCAAGAACGCGCGCGCAACCGACCTTCCGGTGCTGCTGATTTTTGCCGTCACGCTCTTTGTCGTGGGCATCGCCATCGGCTCGCTGTTTCAGCTCATCAACCAAAAGGATGCCACGCATCCGCTGGAGATTCTGTTCGCGATGCTGTCGATCCCGCTCGGCTGGTTCACCATCCATGCCATGGCGGCGCTGCATTATGCGCATGTCTATTGGATGGACGGCTTTGAGGTCGACGAGAAAACCAAAAGGAAGATTCCGGTCGGCGGCCTTGATTTTCCCGGCGACAAAAGGCCGGAAGGCTGGGATTTCCTCTATTTCGCGACGGTGATCGGCATGACCGCGCAGACGGCCGACATCGCGATCACCACCTCGCATATGCGCCAGGTCGTGCTCATCCATTCGATCCTGACCTTCTTCTTCAACACGGTGATCGTTGCCGCCGCGGTCAACCTCGCGGTCAGTCTGGGCGCTCCGTAATAAATCCGTGATCGGGTGAAACATCACCTTGTGCTGCGACGTATTGGGGGAAAGACAATGATCTGAAAAGGCCGTGCCGGGTGGCGCGGCTGGAGGACCGAATGGATTCTGCTGCCACAAGCCAAACCACCGAAGCGGACACGAAGGACGCGACACTGATCTACCGGCAGTCGCGCTGGACGCGCCTGACCCACTGGATCTGGGCCTTCTCGCTGTTCTTCATGCTGCTTTCCGGCCTGCAGATCTTCAATGCGCGTCCGCAGCTTTATATCGGCAAGGAATCGGGTTTCGCCTACAACAACACCGTCCTCGAAATCGGCGCCGAGAATACCGACAATGGGCCGCGCGGCTTCACGAAGCTCTTTGGCCATCGCTTCGACACAACCGGCGTGCTCGGCTGGTCCGGCCCTCCCGGCCAGGAGACGCCGCGCGCTTTCCCGGCCTGGGCAACGATCCCCTCCTATTACGACCTCGGCACCGCGCGCGTCGTGCATTTCTTTTTCGCCTGGGTGCTTTCGGCCACCTTGCTGGTCTGGCTCATCGCCGGCCTTATCAACGGCCATATCCGCCGCGATCTGGCGCCGCACGTCGAGGATCTGCGTAAGCTGCCGCGCGATATCGTCGACCATGCGAAGCTGAAGTTCCACCACACGCGCGAGTACAACACCCTGCAGAAAATGGCCTATGGCGGAGTGCTCTTCGTGCTCTTGCCGCTGATGATCATCACCGGGCTTGCGATGTCGCCGAGCATGAATTCGGTGCTTCCCTGGCTCAATGAAATCCTGGGCGGCCGGCAGACGGCGCGCACCATCCACTTCACGGTCATGGTGCTGCTCGTCCTCTTTTTCGTCATCCACATGCTGATGATCGTGGCAGCCGGCCCGATCAACGAGCTGCGCTCGATCATCACCGGCTGGTACCGCACCGACCCGCCCGCGAAGCATGACGAGCCGGCCGAGAGGAGCGCCTGACATGGCAAAATTCCAGATCAGCCCCAAGTTCCAGATGAACCGAAGAAAGTTCCTCACCTCGGCCAGCCTCGGCTTGTCCGGCATCGCGCTGTCGGGCTGCGATGCCTTCGACAGCGGCCTCGGCATCGGTGGCGGCCTGCGCAGCTTCCTCGAAAACGCCAACGGCCTGACCTGGCGCGCGCAGCGTCTGCTCGCCGGCCGCGACGCGCTGGCGCCGGAATTCACCGAGGCCGACATCCGCCAGCCGCAGCGGCCGAACGGCGTCACCGCGCCCGACGACGACACCTACAAGGGTCTTCTCGCCAACAATTTCGCCGATTGGCGCCTCGAGGTCACCGGCCTCGTCGAAAAACCGCTGTCGCTGACCCGCGAGCAGCTCCAGAACATGCCGAGCCGCACCCAGATCACGCGCCACGACTGTGTCGAAGGCTGGAGCTGCATCGCCAAATGGACCGGCACGCCGCTGTCGCTGGTGCTCGACCAGGCGGTGGTGAAGCCTGAGGCGCGTTACGTCATGTTCCATTGCCTCGACACGATCGAGCAAAGCCTGTCGGGCGACATCAAATATTACGGCAGCATCGACCTGATCGATGCCCGCCACCCGCAGACCATCCTGGCCTATGGCTTGAACGGCAAGCCGCTGCCGGTCGAGAACGGCGCGCCGCTGCGGGTGCGGGTCGAGCGCCAGCTCGGCTACAAGATGCCGAAATATCTCTACAAGATCGAGCTGGTCGACAGCTTCACCAAGGTCGGCGGCGGCCGCGGCGGCTATTGGGAAGACAATGGCTACGACTGGTACGGCGGTATCTGATGGCCCCTCGCCTGCAGGCCGAGCATGATCTTCCGTCAGCCGAGCTCAACGCGATCGAGGAGCGCCTCAATGGCGACAACCGGCGTCTCACAGGCCGCAAAGACGACCAGGGCCTCATCTTTGCGCTACGGGACGAAACCGGACACGCAGTCGGCGTCGCCGCCGGCTATTCTTGGGCGGGGATCGCCGAGCTCAGGCTGATGTGGGTCGAGGAATCCTGTCGGGGCCGAGGCTATGCAAAGGCGTTGCTGAATGCCTTCGTTGCAGAGGCCGCCGCTCGAGGCGCGCGGCGGATCTGGGTTTCGACACACGACTTCCAAACGCCCGGCCTGTACCAAAAAGCCGGCTTCGAGCGTATGGCCGAATTCGTCGGATGGCCTGAAGGCCATTCCAACATCATCCTTTGCAAGACGATCACTCACCAATAGGCGGCAGCCGAGGGTCTGGCGTTCAGCACGCAGACCTTGGCGCCCCGATCATTCGTCCGAACTATCGAAAGTGGTTTGACCGGGCTCAGGGGGCGCGTCCTGCGTGTCGTCCGGATTATCCACCATGCAGCCGACGCCGTGGCATCCCTGATAGTTGCCGTGGGTATCGAAATTAGGATTGCCGTCCCTGTCGAATTGCGGCGTCGGATCGATCCACTGATCACCGCGGCGCGGCTTGGGCCTCGGATAATAATTGTCCGAATGGTGGCCGTGCTGGTTGTTGCTGTCGAGGATCGCGCCGACAATGCCCCCGACGATGATCGCCGCTGCTGCCTCGCCGGGAGACGGCCTGCGGCCGGAGCCGGCGACCAGAAACTCCGCCGAGCAGCCATTGTCGACCCAGATGCCGCCGCCGTCATAGCCCCAGCTCCTGCCGAACTGGCAGCGCGACTTCGACAGCCGGTTGGTCAATTGCACGCCGCCACGCGTGTCGACCCCGCAATAGGAATAGCGATAGTCCGCGCTGGAGCAGACCACGCGTTTGGGGCCTGCCGCCTGCGCGGCATCGGGCAGAAGCGAAAGCTTTGCCGGATTGCCGAAGGCACAGGCCAGGAACATCATCGAACCGGTAACCGCCATTCGCGCCAACATTGGCAAATCTCCATTAGGTTCCGCTATCGACAGAATGGCACCTCTGTGTAAATCTGACAACCAGAGGGGCCAGCAGCGAGGTTATATTCATGCGCGCTAAGATATTCGTCGCGATTATACTTGCTCTTTCTGCCTGGTTGACTCTTTTGCCGGCTCGCGCTGATGACAGCCTCAAGCGCGTTATCGATCAGAAGACGCTGACGGTCGGAGTTGCAATCAATCCGCCCTGGATCCTCAAGAAAGCCGCCGGCAAATTCGCGGGCTACGACGTCGATCTCACCAATGCGCTCGCCTCGGATCTCGGCGTCGAACTGAAGCTGGTCGAGGTGCCTTGGAACGACCTGAAGGCGCGGCTGCTCAAGGGCGACTTCGATTTGATTGCGGCCGGCTATGCCAACACGCCGGAGCGTGCTCGCGAGGTCGTGTTCTCCAACCCCACGGGCGCCGCCGACATTCGCATGGTTGCCTCCATTGCCAGCCTCGGCAAGCGGCCGGGCAAGGCGCTGACGGCGCCCGGCTACAAGATCGCCGTGCTCTCCAATTCCACCGATGAAGCGGCGGCCAAGGAGGCTTTCCCGAAGGCGGAAATCCTTTCCTTTAACAACACCACCGACGTTTTTGCCGCCCTCATCGGCGGCAGCGCGCAAGCCATGGTGGCCACGTCGCCGACGCCGCAGATGGCGGCCAGGCTCTATGACGCGAAGTTCAAGCTGGTGGGCAGCCCACTGCTCCGCACGCCCGAAGCCTTCGCCCTGCGGCCGGACGACGTCCGTCTGATCCAGTACGTCAACAACTGGATCGGCGCGCGCACCGCCGACGGCACGATCGCCGGCGTCCGCCGCTACTGGTTCGGCGGCTTCAAATGGATGGCGCGCTTCGACACCGGCGCCAAGCCGGAACAGGCCAAGCCGAAGCAGTAGGCTCAGGCAACTTTATCCAGCAGCGGCTTCAGCGCCGGATGGATTTCCGGCGAGGCGTGCTTGATCAGCGTGAGAAGCGCGCGCTCGTTGTCGCGCAGCGGACGCTGCCCGTCGCCGACGCGCTCGGCCAGCCACTCGGCCTCGCCGGCGTCGATCGTCTCGGCGCGGCGCGCGAGCGCCTCGGCCGCCCGGTTCTTGGCCTCCCACTCGGCCTCGATGTCGCCAGGCGAATGATAGGCTCCCAGGATGCCGGCGAGTCCACCCGACACCATGCGGCTGAAGAAACCGCCGATCTCCGGCTCGGCATGATCGAGGAAGGTTTCGTGGCGCAGCGCCGCCTCGCGCGTCGGCGGCTCGTAGCCGGCCGAGCACATGACGTAATTGGCGATCGCCTTGACGAAGAGGTCGTTCCAGGAGGGATCGTTGCTGGCTGCCGCGATCCGGTCGTTGATCCTGAACAGGATTTCGGCTTCTGCCTTCGTGATGGCGATGTTGCCGTCGCCGCCAAAGGCATAAAGGATGCGGCGCAGGAGATCGACCTCGGCCCTGGCGATCAACCCCGGCACGAGGTCACCGCCGAGCATCAGCGGGCCTTTGCCGTCGATCACCGCGTTGGCGACCTGTTCCAGCGCATAGGCCGAAAGTTGGCTGGGTGAGGACTTCGCCTCCTCCAGCACATGCACAAGCAGCTCGAGCTCGGTGCGGCTGTCGACCATGCCGTCGCGCGAGATGGTGCGGACCAACCAGTTGGCATTCTCCTCGGAGATATAGCCCTGCGGCTTTTCCTGGCGGACGATGTAGTCGGTCACTGCCTCGACGAAGAACGGCGCCCATTCCGGGCACTTGTCGCGCGCCGTCTGGTCGAGCGCGAACAGCGCCTCGGCCTCGCCCTGACTCACGACGCCGTCCGCGAACACTTCGCGCCGCAGCATCGCCACGTCCTCGGCCGTGATGCGGTTCTTGGAGGTCAGCTCCGCCACCGGAGCGCTCATGATCAATTCGCCCATTGCCGTCCCTGCCCTTCGCCTGCTGCCGGCGAACTTGGTGCGTCGTTTCGACAGGCATATCAGAAGTATCTTGAGAAACCGGCAAATGGCGTGGTTAGCGAAGACTTGTCGGCCAATGCATATCGCCCCGAAGGTGTGCAGCGAAATCCGCGCGCTTTGGATGTCGCTGGGAGGTGACAAGGTGTCGCCGACGGGCTATGGATGACGCGTCGGGGACTCAGGCGACTGAGTCCCACCTGTTTGCGGGAGAGAACAGCGAAAGCTGTCGCCGAAGGGGAAATCGCCCGAAATCTCTCAGGCAAAAGAACCGTGGACGGGAAAGACAACTCTGGAAAGTCGGGAATCTTCCCGCGCCGAAGGTGTAAGCGCTGCCGACAGAGTTACGGGGCGCGAGTCTCTCAGGCTTCAGACAGAGGGGCACCGAATGGGCCGCCAATGGCGGTCGATCGCGTGCGACTCTGGAGAAGACATGATCGGCGAAGACACCAAACACCTACCCCTCGAGGATCTGCATAACGCCTCCGGCGCGCGTTTCGGCGCGTTCGCCGGCTGGTCGATGCCGCTGACCTATCCGGCGGGCGTGATGAAGGAACACCTTCACACGCGTGAGCATGCCGGCCTGTTCGACATCTCGCATATGAAGCTGTTCGAGGTGAGCGGCCCGGGCACCGCGGCGCTTCTCAACCGCGCCTGCCCGTTCGACGCCGGGGCGCTGGAAATCTCCCAATCCAAATACACCTTCTTCCTCAACGAGGCGGCAGGCATCATCGACGACCTGATCGTCACGCGCCTTGGCGATGACCGTTTCATGGTGGTGGCCAATGCCGGCAACGCCGTCGAGGACGAAAAGCATCTTCACGCGCTGGCCGCGGATTTCGACGCCAATGTCGAACCGCTCGACCGGGTTTTCCTGGCGATCCAGGGACCGGACGCCTGGGCGGCCCTCGCGCGGGCCGGCATCGAAACCGGCTCGCTGCTGTTCATGCACGGCGTCGAGCCCCGGCAAAACTGGTTCATGAGCCGCTCCGGCTATACCGGCGAGGACGGTTTCGAGATCGGGCTGCCCGAGGCGGACGCCCGCGATCTCGTCGCGAAGCTGCTGCAGGACGAGCGCGTGCAATGGATCGGCCTTGCCGCCCGTGACAGCCTCAGGCTCGAGGCCGGGCTCTGCCTGCACGGCCAGGACCTGACGCCCGAGATCGACCCGGCCAGCGCCGGCTTGATGTGGGCGATCCCCAAGGAGGTCCGCGCTTCCGGTCATTTCATCGGCGCCGACGCACTGCGCTCGATCCTCGAGCGCGGCCCGTCGCAGAAGCGTGTCGGCCTGAAGCCCGACGGTCGCCAGCCGGTGCGCGCCGGCGCCGTACTTGTCGACGCTGACGGCAATCCGGCCGGCCACGTCACCTCGGGCGGCTTCGGCCCCTCGACGGGCCATCCGGTCGCCATGGGCTACGTCGACACCGCGCTGGCCAAGCCCGCCACCAGACTGTTCGCCGATGTCCGCGGGACCAAAATCCCGGTCGACGTCACATCGCTCCCCTTCACGCCACATCGCTACCGCAAAGGATGAATTCCCGATGGCAAACACCTATTTCACTGAAGACCATGAATGGCTGCGCATCGAAGGCGGCGTCGCCACCGTCGGCATCACCGACTACGCGCAGGAGCAGCTCGGTGATCTCGTCTTTGTCGAACTGCCGGAAATCGGCCGCAAGCTCGCCAAGGGCGACACCGCAGTGGTCGTCGAATCCGTCAAGGCGGCGTCGGACGTCTACGCGCCGGTCGACGGCGAGATCACCGAAGCCAACACCTCGCTGTCGTCCGACCCTTCGCTGGTCAATTCGGCGGCGACCGGCGACGGCTGGCTCTGGAAGATGAAGCTTTCCAACGCAAGCCAGCTCGACAGCCTCATGGATGAGGCCGCCTACAAAGCCCATATCGGCTGACACCAGGATTTTAGAAATGACCGCAGCCCCCATTCCTTTCTCGGCCCGCCACATCGGCCCCAGCGTCAACGATGTCAGGGCCATGCTCGCCACCATCGGCGTTCCGTCCGTCGAGACGCTGATCAGCCAGGCCGTGCCGAGATCGATCCGCCTGGACTTGCCGCTCAACCTGCCCGCTCCAGCGAGCGAGGCCGAAGCGCTAGCCGAATTGTCGGCGATGATGGCGAAGAACACGGTTCTGAAGAGCTTCATCGGCGCCGGCTACCACGGCGTCTTTGTGCCGCCGGTCATCCAGCGCAACATGTTCGAGAACCCGGCCTGGTACACGGCCTACACGCCCTACCAGGCCGAGATCAGCCAGGGCCGGCTGGAAATGCTGTTTAACTTCCAGACCCTGGTCGCCGAGCTGACCGGCCTGCCGGTGGCCTCGGCCTCGCTGCTCGATGAAGCGACTGCAGTCGCCGAAGCGGTCGGCATCGCGCTGCGCCATCACCGCGACAAGCGCACAAAGGTGGCGCTTGCCGGCACGCCGCACCCGCAGACGCTCGATGTCGTGCGCACCCGCGCCGAACCGCTCGGCATCGAAGTTGACGGCGAGACCATCGACGACAACACCGCCGCCCTGCTCGTCTCCTGGCCGGACACCTTCGGCGTCTATGGCGACCACAAGGCGGCGATCGAGAAGGCCCGCGCCACCGGCGCGCTGGTGGTGTTCATCGCCGATCCGCTTGCGCTCACGCTGACGGATGCGCCGGCCAAGCTCGGCGCCGACATCGCCGTCGGTCCTATGCAGCGTTTCGGCGTGCCGATGGGCTTTGGCGGCCCGCACGCCGCCTATTGCGCCGTCTCCGACAGACTGACCCGCCTGATGCCCGGCCGCCTCGTCGGCCAGTCGACCGACACCATGGGCCGCCCCGGCTATCGCCTCGCCCTGCAGACGCGCGAGCAGCACATCCGCCGCGACAAGGCCACTTCCAACATCTGTACCGCGCAGGCGCTGCTCGCCAACATGGCGACGGCTTATGCGATCTGGCACGGCCCCTCCGGCCTGCAGGCGATCGCCGAGCGCGTCCACAGCCTTGCCAACCGCCTTGCAGCGGGGCTGAAGGCAGCGGGCGTAGCCGTCCTCGGCGCACACCGCTTCGATACGGTGACGGCCGAAGTGAAGGGCAAGGCCGGGGCAATAGCCGCCGCTGCCGAAAAGACCGGCCGGCTGCTGCGCATCATCGATGCCGACAAGATCAGCATCGCTTTCGATGAGACGTCGACGGAAGCCGACCTCGAGGCGATCGCGGCACTGTTCGGCGCCAAGCCCGGCGCGGCGGAGGCCGGCTCCATGCCGGGCAAGCCGCGCGGTAAGGAGTTCCTTACCCAGCCGGTCTTCCACGAGAACCATTCCGAGACCGAGATGATGCGCTTCCTGCGGCGACTGGCCGACAAGGACCTCGCGCTCGACCGTGCCATGATCCCGCTCGGCTCCTGCACCATGAAGCTCAATGCCGCCGCCGAGATGATGCCGGTGAGCTGGCCGAGCGTCGCCAACCTGCATCCCTTCGCGCCGGCCAGCCATTCGGAGGGCTACCGCGCCATGACTGGCGATCTGGAGGCCTGGCTGTCGGAGATCACCGGTTTCGATGCGGTCAACCTGCAGCCCAATGCAGGCAGCCAGGGCGAATATGCCGGCTTGCTCGCCATTCGCGCCTATCACCGCGCGCGTGGCGAGGGCCACCGCACCGTCTGCCTGATCCCGTCTTCCGCGCATGGCACCAATCCGGCAAGTGCTGCGATGGCGGGCATGAGCGTCGTCGTCGTGCGCTGCACCGACGACGGCAATATCGACATGGACGATATGCGGGCCAAGGCCAACGAGCATTCCAAGAACCTCGCTGCGCTGATGTTCACCTATCCCTCGACGCATGGCGTCTATGAGGAAGGCGCGCGCCATCTCTGCGCCCTCATCCACGAGCATGGCGGCCAGGTCTATTTCGACGGCGCCAACCTCAACGCCTTGGTCGGTCTCGCCCGCCCCGGTGACATCGGCGCCGACGTCTGCCACATGAACCTGCACAAGACCTTCTGCATCCCGCATGGCGGCGGCGGCCCGGGCGTCGGCCCGATCGGCGTCAGGGCGCATCTGAAGCCCTATCTGCCGGGCCATGTCACGGAAGGCTCGGCACATGCCGTGGCGGCCGCGCCTTTCGGCAGCGCATCCATCCTGCCGATCACCTGGATGTATATCCGCATGATGGGCGGCTCCGGCCTGAAGCAGGCGACGGAAACGGCGATCGTTTCGGCCAACTACGTGGCGACTCGGCTCGCGCCGCACTTCCCGCTGCTCTACAAGGGCCGGAGCGATCGCATCGCCCATGAGTGCATCCTCGACACGCGCGTGTTGAAGGAAAGCGCCGGCATCAGCGTCGACGACATTGCCAAGCGCCTGATCGACTACGGCTTCCATGCGCCGACCATGTCGTTCCCGGTTGCCGGCACGCTGATGGTCGAGCCGACCGAGTCGGAGCCTAAGCGCGAGCTCGACCGTTTCTGCGAAGCGATGATTGCGATCGCCAGCGAGGCGGCAAAGGTGGCGAAGGGTGAATGGCCGCTCAACGACAACCCGCTGGTCAACGCTCCGCACACCGCCGCCGAGGCGCTGGCCGGTGCATGGACGCATCCCTATTCGAGGCTCGAGGCAGCTTATCCCGCGGGTGACGCCGATCTGTCGGCGAAATACTGGCCGCCGGTGTCGCGCATCGACAATGTCGCCGGCGACCGCAACCTTGTCTGCTCCTGCCCGCCGCTGACGGAATATCTCGGCGCCGCCGAGTAGTCGTTCAGGCGGTTTTCCGGGCCGGCCCGCCATCGGGCTGGCTCTCCTTGGGTTGGGCGATGACGCGGTTCCGCCCGGCGCGCTTGGCGGCATAGAGCGCGGCATCGGCCTCGGCCAGCACCTCGTCCAGGGATCGGCCATCGGCGGCGCCAAATCCCATACCGCCGCTGACGCTGCTGCGCAACGGGCCGCGATGGGTCGGAACGATCTCGGTGCCGAAGGCGACGCCGATCCTGCTTGCCATGTCATGCGCCTTTTCCGGCGTCATGCGCGACATGACGAGCGCGAACTCCTCGCCGCCCAGCCGGAAGGCGTCGACACCGGCCCTGCCGTATTTCTTGATCACCGCCGCGAAGCGGCAAAGGACCTGATCGCCGACGGGATGGCCGAAGACGTCGTTGGTCGTCTTGAAATGGTCGAGATCGAACATCGCGATCGCCATGAACGGACCGAAGCTGCGATCGCCGTAAAGCTCGCCGAGCGCCCTGCGGTTCATCAGGCCGGTCAGCGGATCGGTCATGGTCTCGGCCTTGAGCTCGATCTGCGCCTGCAGATGATGCAGCGAAAGCGTCAGCGCGCCGAGGCCGGTCATGCAGGCAACCGCGACGACGGTGTTCAACCGCTCCGCCCAGTTGTCGGGCGCAGCACCGAGAACCCATTGCCCTTGCACCAGCAGCACCAGGCCGCACAGCGCGAAGGACAAGCCACAGGCGCCGCTGAGGAACGAAACGACCAGCAGAATCCGGCGGTCGTGATCTCCCTTCATCCAGAACATCGTTCCGATCGCGGCGAGCAGCGCCGTTACGGCCGCGTAAGTGATCTGGAAGCCGATGCCGTCGAAACCGAGATAGGTGAAAGCAGCGCAAGCGAGCATGGCAGCGAGCGTCGGCAAAATCGGGCGGCGATAGTTGCGAAACCCGAGATATTGCATCGCCGACATGCAGATGATGAGGAACCCCAGGCTGAGCAGCACCAGCACTGCCTGGCAGAGCCAGGGGTTGGGTTCCTTGGTGTATTGCCAGAACAGAACGACATGCGCGACAAGCACGAGGATGCCGCACGCCACCGTCAGCACGAAGCGCGCCTGCGGAGCGGTCAGCCAGATCGCCAGCATGGTGATGCTGAGGCACGTGCCCGACAGCGCCGCCGCGAGCAGGAGCGAACTAAAATCCAACATTGTTGAGCCGCCGCCTCTTGGGAGTCGTCTGTGACGCTGCATTCTAGGTTAACGGCGGCTCGCTGATACCGTTTTCAGCTAACCTTTCGAGCCAACCTTCGGACAAGGTTTACAAAGCATCCACTACTGCACCCGGCAGACGCGAAGACTAGAAATTTTTGGTTTATATTGAAACAGTTCTTTTGCACGAGCGCGAGGCGATCGCGCGAAAAACGACATTCGCCGGACGTTTTACACCTGGTAAGCCGGCTGACAGGCATGCGTCCGCCGCCGGAAATTCCGCCCTGTCGCTTTGATTTCGCCAATCGACAAACAGGAAATTGTACCGGGTGGAACTTGTCCCGTTTCGCTGAAACGGCGTTCGGCCGGCGGCCGGGGAATTCGGGCGGAACGATTCAATCCAAGCCCGATAGGCTCTAGCTCTTGTTCAGCAGTGCCAGATTGGCGTCGACCACGGTCGGATCGGCCATGTGGGCCTTGGCCTCCAGCAGCAAGGCTCTAGCCTTCTGCTTGTTGCCGCGCAGCAGTTGCGAATAGCCCATATTGTTGACGATCTGCGGCTTGCGCCCGGCGACCCGCAGCAGTTGGGCATAGGCGCGGTCGGCGAAGTCGAAGCGGCCGAGCTCGTCATAGGAAGCGGCAAGCCCCATCCAGGCTTCCGCATTGTCGGCCTTGAGCTCCACCGCCTTGCGGAAATGCTGCTCGGCAAGACCGAAATTCGCCTCGCGGAACTGCGCCTTGCCCTCCGCCAGGTCGGCGGCGCTGACGTCCTTGGCCGTCGGCTGAATCGCGGTGGTCTTGGTGGTGTCGACGTTGTTGTTGTTGTTGGTCGTGCAGCCGGTGATCATCAAGACGGCTGCCAACGCCGCCGCTGCCGTGGGAAGTCTGTGACGCATGCCCCTGCCCCATCGCCCGATTTGTCGGGTCGTTCTTCAGCAACGACTGTACAGGACAGCGATTAAGCTTCGGTGCCGAAATGCAGCTAAATTCCAGTTGCGCGCAAAGGATGCGTTAACCACTAGCGTCCCTGAGCACTGCCTGGATTCAGGTTCAGGCTGGCCTCACGTGAATCCCTAGTGCGAGGTCAGCTTCACGACGATCGGAATAATGGCGATCATCAGCACCACCGGCAGGATGCACACCGTCACCGGCACCGACATCTTGGCTGGCAAGGCATGCGCCTTCTCCTCGGCAAGCGACATGCGCTTGTGGCGCATTTCGTCGGAAAAGACGCGCAGCGCGCCCGACAGGCTGGTGCCGAGCTCCTTGGACTGCTGCAGCAGCGTCGCGAAGGAGCGCACCTCGTCGAGGCTGAGGCGGTCGGCGAGCGCTTTCAGCGCATCGTCCAGGCTGCGGCCGGCCCTGAGCTCCAGCGACACCAGCTGCAGGTTCTGGCTGAGCGACGGATAGGTCTTGGCGAGTTCCTTCGAGACGCGCTCGATGCCGGCCTCCATGCTCATGCCGGCGTCGGAACAGACGATCATCAGATCCATGAAGTCGGGAAAGCCGTTGCGGTATTCGCGCATCTTTTCCCGCACCTTCTGCGTCAGCACCAGACCCGGCAGGAAATAGCCGGCCGCACCCGACAGGATGACGAAGGTCCAGCGGCTGGTCATGGTCGATTCGGCGCTGGCACCCCATTGGTTGACCAGGAACGCGCCAAGCGCCATTCCGACCAGCGTGGCAAATCGGATCAGGAAGAACATGCCGACGGCGCGCGGCTCCATGTAGCCGGCCTGGATGAGCTTCATGCGCAACCGCGCGACATTCTCCGGATCGCTCTTGGCGTAGAATTCCTGCGCTCGCTTCACCGCCTTCTCGCGCACGGCGTTTGTGTTTTTCCTGGGCGCCGGCTCGGCCTGCTCGACCGGCTGCGCCACCTCGACCTTCAGCCGGCGCTTGACCTCGTTGCGATCGCCCTTGGCGACGACCAGCGGCCAGGCCACCGCGCCGCCGCCCATCACCAGCAGCAGCGCCGCCACCGGCATCAGCGAGGTCGGCGCGAGCGAGGCGAGGAAGCGGATGATGTCTTCCATCTCAGAACCTGAAATTCGACATCTTGAACATGATGGCATTGCCGAGCAGCAGCCACAGGACGGAGCCGCCCAGCATGTACCAGGTCTTCGGTACTCCCCACACTTCCCGGTAGAACTGCGGCATCAGCACCATGATGGCCGTGAATAGAAGCACCGGAACGGCGGTCAGGATATAGGCCGACATGCGGCCCTCGGTCGAAATCGCTCGCACCTTGCGCCGCAGCTTGCCGCGCTCGCGGATCGTCGACGACAGCCCGTCCAGGATCTCGCGCAGATTGCCGCCGGAACTGCTCTGGATCGATACGGCGGTGACGAACAGCGGCAGGTCCTCGTGGCCGACCCGGTCGAACAGGTTGTTGAGCGCCGAAACCAGATCGGAGCCATAGGTCACCTCGTCGGCCACGACGCCGAACTCGGTGCCGATCGGATCGGCCATCTCGCGCGCCACCATCGAGATCGCCACCGGCACCGGGTGGCCGGCTTTGAGGCCGCGCGTGATCAGCTCCAGCGCCTCCGGCAACTGCACGCCGAAGCGCTTGTGCCGGCGCTTGCGCAGAAAACGCAACGTCATCACCGGCAGGACCGGCAGCAGCACGACCAACTGGCCCAGTCCGAACAGCAAAGGCAGGCCATACCAAATGGCGAAAAGCGCCAGCGCGAAAGCCACGCCCGAGGTGATTGTCAGAAACTTCGGCAGCGGCATGACCATACCGGACTGCGTGCGCAGGTCGCGAAAGCGGTCGAAGGAGAAGAGGGATCTGCCGCCTTCGACGCCGCGCTCCTTGCGCAGCTGGATCAGCACCTGCTCCTGGCTGATCTTGTTCTCCGCCAGTTTCATGCGGCGGTTGATCGCCGTGCGCTTGTCGCTGCGGCCGGCATAAAGCAGGTAGCAGCCTTCGGCGATCATGATGCCGGTGAGCGCCGCCGCGGCGTAGACGGCGTAGATCGGGCCGAATCCCTCGAGCACCGGCTACTCCTGCGGCCGGCCGGGTTCGAAATACTTGCCCGGAAATTCGATGCCCATGTTGCGCAGGTCCTCGAGGAAGCGCGGGCGGATGCCCGTTGCCTCGAAATGACCGATGATCTTGCCGTCCGCCTCCATGCCGGTGCGCACGAAGCGGAATATCTCCTGCATCTGGATGACGTCGCCTTCCATGCCCGTCACCTCGGCGACGCTGGTCACCTTGCGCTTGCCGTCCGACAGGCGCGTCAGCTGCACGATGATGTCGAGGGCGCTGGCGATCTGGCTGCGGATCGACTGCACCGTCATCGGCATGCCGGTCATGCCGAGCATCTGCTCGAGGCGCGAGATGGCGTCGCGCGGCGTGTTGGCGTGGATGGTCGCCATCGACCCTTCGTGCCCGGTGTTCATCGCCTGCAGCATGTCGAAGGCTTCCTCGCCGCGGCACTCGCCGAGGATGACGCGGTCGGGCCGCATGCGCAGCGCGTTCTTGACCAGGTCGCGCTGCTTCAATTCGCCATGGCCCTCGATATTGGCCGGGCGCGTTTCCATGCGCGCGACATGCGGCTGCTGCAGCTGCAGCTCGGCTGCGTCCTCGATGGTGATCAGCCGCTCGTCCTCGGGAATGAAGGCCGACAGCGCATTGAGCATCGTCGTCTTGCCCGTGCCGGTGCCGCCGGAAATGATCGTGGTCTTGCGGGCATGCACGGCCGCCGCCAGCACCTCGGCCATGTTCTGGGTGATGGCGCCGAACTCGACCAGCTTGTGCAGGCCGAGCTTGTTCTTGGAGAATTTGCGGATCGACACCAGCGGCCCGTCGACGCCGACCGGCCGGATGGCGGCGTTGAAGCGCGAGCCGTCGAGCATGCGGGCGTCGACCATCGGCTGCGATTCATCGACGCGGCGACCAACCGCCGCGACGATTTTGTTAATGATTCGAAGCAGATGCGCCTCGTCCTTGAACGGGATGTGGACCTGCTGCAGCTTGCCGCGCTTTTCGACGAAGCAGTTCTGATGGCCGTTGATCAGGATATCGTTGATCTCCGGATCCTTGAGCAGCGGCTCCAGCGGGCCGAGGCCGACCATCTCGTCGACGATGTCGTCGACCAGCGCGTCGAGCTCGGCGGTGTTGATTGCCATCCGCTCCTGGCGGGTCTTTTCCGAGACGAACTCATGCACCTGGCGGCGCATTTCGTCCTTGGGCAGCCGCTCCAGCGCGACAAGGTTGATCTCCTCGAGCAGCATGCGGTGGATGCGCACGCGCGCGTCGAGCACCTTGTTGGCGCTCTTTGCGGGTGCGGCCTCCTGCTTCGGCGGCGCCGGCTTCCGGGTCGTCGGGATGATCACGGCATGATGCGTCACCGGCGCGGGGTCGGGCGGCCGCTGCGGACGGGCGTCGCGATTCTGCAGGTTGGAGAACCGGCTGCTCATCCCGCTTTCCTCTTCAAGAGGCCTTTGCCGAGGCCGAACAGCGACTTCGATTTTGCCGTCGTCGTCACCGCCTCCTCAGGCAGGATGATTTTCTTCAGGTCGTTGACGACATTGGCGTTGGGATCGATGTCGTGCAGCGGCACGCCGCGGTCGACGGCCTCGCGCACCAGCCGGTAGTTGTTGGAGATGCCGCCGACGAAATGCTCGCCGAGAATGTCCTGGACGTCGGCCTGCTTGATGCCGCTGTCGAACATCTTCTGCTCGAAGCGGTTGACGATGACGTTGGGCTTCACTTCCTTGCCGGCCGTCTCGTAGATGGCCTGGATGAGACGCTGCGTGTGGCGCAGGCAAGGCACCGTCATCTCGGCCACGATATAGAGCTTGTTGGAGCCGAGCAGCACCGTCTCGGTCCACGGGAACCAGGTGCGCGGCATGTCGATGACGACATTGTCGAAATAGGCCGACACGAGGTCGAGCATGCGCACCACGACATCGGTCTTGAACGAGCGCATTTCCGACGGGCGCGTGGGTGCCGCCAGCACGCAGAGCCCGCTCGCATGCTTGGAGAGCATGACGTCAAGCAGCTGCCGGTCGAGGCGTTCGGGCTGGTTCTCGATTTCGGTGATGTCGAAGCGCGGCTCGAGGTCGAGATATTCGGCGCAGGCGCCCTGCTGGAAATTGAGGTCGACCACGCAGGTCGAGGCGCCGCGCGTCACCGAATGATGCAGCTGGAAGGCCGTCTGCAGGGCGAGCGTGGTGGTGCCGACGCCGCCGGCGGCAGGCATGAAGGTGTAGATCTGCGACTCGGTGTTTTCCTCTCGCCCCGGCCCCTGCAGCGCGCGGATGACGGAGCGCACCAGGTCGGCGGTGGTGATCGGCTTCACCAGGAAGTCGGCGACCTTGAGCTGCACCAGGATGCGCACGGCCGCCGCATTGAATTCCTGGGTGACGACAACCACCGGAACGCGGCCTTCCAGCCGGCGCATGATGCGCTGCAGCGACTCGATCTCCTCGAGCTTGGCCGCATCCATGTCGACGATGACGGCGCCGAAATCGGTTTCCTGGACTTCGCCGCGAAGCTCGTTGACGCTTTTCTCGACCGTCAAAAGCTCGATGACCTCGGAGGCCGCGAAAGCCGTTCGCGTATCCTGCGAAAACGCCCGGTCGGTTGAAACGAGCAGGATCTTCTTGGTCTTGGTGCCGGATGCCATGTCGTCAGCCCATCAGTTTGATGTCGTCGATGCCGACGTCGTTGAGTCCGGCGTCGAGCCGGCTTTGGCGCCGACGGCAGTGGCCGTGGAGCTCGTGCTCTGAGCCGGCACCAAAAGCCTGGTTTTCTGGACGCCGTACTGCCAGGGGTCGACCATCTGCATGACGGTGTTGGACGCCTGGGCGTTGCCGGCAGCCGGCGTCACGCCTTCGGTGCGCACATAGTCGTCGCTGGTGCAACCGGCGAGGACGCCGGCGAGCAGCAGAGCGATGCAAGGAACCAGACGCATGGCTTCAGTCCTTCGGCAGATCGAGGAAATGGCCGGATGTCGTTGCGGCCACCGGACGCGCCGCGCTGCCGTCGGCCAAGGCCAGCGGGCGCTTGGGCGCCGAGCCGCTCACTTCCTCGGTGTTGTTCAGGAAGTAGTCGGCCGTGCTTGCAGGCCGCGTTCCGTCGGTCGGCTCGACCATCTTCTTCGACGGGTCGACCGGCTTGACCAGATAGGGCGTGACGATGATCACCAGGTCGGTCTCGCGCCGCTGATAGGACTTCGAGGAGAACAGCGGCCCGAGCACCGGCAGCTTGCCGAGCCCCGGCAAACGCGAGGTCGTGATGTCGTTCTGCGACTGCAAAAGGCCCGCGATCATGAAGCTCTGGCCGTTCTTGAGGTCGACCGACGTCTTGGCACGGCGCACGATGAAGGCCGGAATGGAAATGCCGCTGCTGACTTCGATGGAGGCGGACGGGTCGATCGAGGACACTTCCGGCGCGATATCGAGGCTCACCAGCCCGTCCTTGAGCACGGTCGGCGTGAAATCAAGGCCGACGCCGTATTTCTTGTAGGTGACGCTGATCTTGCCATTGTCCTCGGAAACCGGGATCGGGAACTCGCCGCCGGCAAGGAAGCTCGCCGTCTGGCCCGAGCGGGCGATCAGGTTCGGCTCGGCCAGCCGCCGGGCAAGACCCCGCTCTTCCAGCGCCTTGATGGCGATGTCGATCGAAACGCCGTTGGAGAGCAACCGGCCGATGATCTCGCCGGTGCCGGCCGTCGGCACGGTGCCTGGATCGATGATGACGTCGCGGCCGCCGATGCCGAGCGCAAAGTTGGCCCCGTATTTGGCGCCGAGGTCCTGTCCCGCCTGGCGGTTGATCTCGACGAAGCGGACATTGAGCTGGACCTGCTGCGAGGACGAGATGTTGACCGAGTTGATCACCTCCTCGTTGCCGGAGAAGCGCGACGCGATCTTGCTCGCCTTGTCGGCCGCCACCGCATCGTCGGCCACGCCCGACAGCACCACGCGGCCGTTGGCCGAACCGACCCTGATATTGGCATCCGGCACGCTGGCACGGATGGTGTTCGCGAGCTGGTCGGTATCCAGCGTCACCTCGACGTCGATGGTGCCGACGAGCTGCTTGTTCTGGTCGAACAGCGCGATGCCGGTGGTGCCGAGGTTGTTGCCCAGCACATAGAACGATTTGTCGGTCAGCGGGTTGACGTTGGCGATCTCCGGATCGCCGATGACGATCTGGTAGAAGGCGGCGCTCGTCATGATCGTCTTCGGCTTGCCCTTGGCGACTTTGATCGAGGCATTCCTGGTCGCCGAGACGTAGACGACGTCGTTGTTTGCCTGGGCCGGCGCCCCGAAGGCAAGCATGCCGGCGGCCAGGAAGGCGCCCGCAGCCATTGCACGCAGAAGGCGCAGCCCTCTCGTTGTCCGATATTTATTCAACACAGGCATTATCCCGTCCCCGGCCGGTCCCCACCGGCAATTATTCTTGTTCCTTGGCAGGAACGACGTCTCCCTCGGCCGGCTTGGAAGGAACCTTGTATTCCTCGACCTTCTCGCCGCGCGACACGATCACCGTCTTGAACTTTGGCTCTTCCGGCTCCTTCGCCACCGCATTGACCAGCGAGGCAGCGCTTGCCTCAGCGCTCGCAGCAACCGAACCGCCGAAGGAGGAGATGGTGGTAAGCCCGTTGCCGCTGGCGCTGGCATCGGCGGCGGATCGCAATGACAGCGACAAGGTGCCGACGGTGCGGGCAAGCGCCACCTTCTGCGCGCCTTCGTTCGTCACCTCGAGGGTCACCGAATTGGCGATCTGCGGCTCGGTCTTGCGTTCGTCCGCGCCCTGCCCGACCGAAAGCACCTTGGCGTCGGAGACGACGATTTCGGACGTGACCGTCGAGCCGGCTGCCCCTTGAGCGTTCTTGGACACTTCCTGGATTTCGCCGGCATCGCGCGTCAGGACGACGTCGACCCGGTCGCCCGGCGTGATGAAGCCGCCGACGCCGGCGATCTCGTCGGTGCGGATGGTGACGGCCCGCATACCGGGCGACAGCATGTTGGAAAGCGTCGCGCGGCCGTTCGGCCCCGACAGCTTCGTCAGCAGCACCGGCTCGTTGACCTCGATCGGCGACAGCACGACGCGGCTGCCTTCGGCAAGCAGCTTGTCGATGGTCGGGAAGGCGCCTTGCGGCAGGGAATCCTGCGGCCACGGGATTTCGGTAAGTTGCGACCGGTCGAGCTGCGTGCCGTAGCGCAGCGGCGCATTCGCCACCACGATGGTCTTGAACTCGACCTTCGGCTCTTGCGGCGCCACGATCGACGCCACCTTCTGCTCGGATTGGGCTTTCGCCTGGCTTTTGACCCAGAAATCCGCGGCAAAGATCGAGATCGCGCCGAAAACGGCGGCGATGCCGATCATGGTTATGGCCCTGCCTCTCACGCCGAAACCCCTGATGCCCCGTGGTCTTTTGTCGTTGAGGCTCACGCTAGGCGTTAATGTTAAAGAATCAGGAATCCAAAGGTGCGGGGACCGCCCTATTTCCGGCGGCTTGGTTATCGAATGGTTTTAGAATAAGAGAGACTTTGATCCCTGAACGGAACAGGAACCTCGTTCGCCCGCCAAAAGCGTGGCAGTATCGAGGAGTGATTCGCAGTACCCAACCCTAGGGCCAGCATGGACGACAGAAACGACCTTTTCGGCGACCTGGAAAAGCAGCAGCCACAGCCAGTGCGCACGCCATCGCGCGCCGCTGATCCGATCGTGCAGGCCGCCAAGCGTTCGACCGCCGCCCGTGACGGCAGCGAGAGCTACAGCGCCGCCGACATCGAGGTGCTGGAGGGGCTGGAGCCGGTGCGGCGCCGTCCAGGCATGTATATCGGCGGCACCGACGACAAGGCGATGCATCACCTGTTCGCCGAAGTCATCGATAACTCGATGGACGAGGCGGTCGCCGGCCATGCCACCTTCATCGACGTCGAGCTTTCGGCCGACGGGTTTCTCACCGTCACCGACAATGGCCGCGGCATCCCGGTCGATCCGCATCCGAAATTCAAGAAGCCGGCGCTCGAAGTCATCATGACCACGCTGCATTCGGGCGGCAAGTTCGACTCCAAGGTCTATGAGACCTCCGGCGGTCTGCATGGCGTCGGCGTTTCCGTCGTCAACGCGCTGTCCGACCATCTCGAGGTCGAGGTCGCGCGCGGGCGCCAGCTCTACCGCCAGCGCTTCTCGCGCGGCGTCCCGGTAAGCGGGCTGGAGCACCTCGGCGAGGTGCACAACCGCCGCGGCACCAGGACCCGCTTCCATCCCGACGAGCAGATCTTCGGCAAGGGCGCCGCCTTCGAGCCGGCCCGGCTCTACCGCATGACGCGCTCGAAGGCCTATCTGTTCGGCGGCGTCGAGATCCGCTGGACCTGCGATCCGTCGCTGATCAAGGAAAAGGACCAGACCCCGGCCAAAGCGGAGTTCCATTTCCCGGGCGGCCTGAAGGACTATCTCAAGGCGACTCTCGGCGACGAGTTCCAGGTCACGCGCGAAGTCTTCGCGGGAAAAAGCGACAAGCAGGGCGGCCACGGCTCGCTCGAATGGGCGGTGACCTGGTTCGGCGGCGACGGTTTCCTCAATTCCTACTGCAACACGATTCCCACCCCCGAGGGCGGCACGCATGAAGCGGGCTTCCGCAATGTGCTGACGCGCGGCCTTCGCGCCTATGCCGATTTGATCGGCAACAAGCGCGCCTCGATCATCACGACCGAGGACGTGATGATCTCGGCCGCCGGCATGCTGTCGGTGTTCATCCGCGAGCCGGAATTCGTCGGCCAGACCAAGGACAGGCTGGCGACCATCGAGGCGATGCGCATCGTCGAGAATGCGATCCGAGATCCGTTCGACCACTGGCTGGCCGACAATCCGCAGGAAGCATCGAAGCTTCTGGAGTGGGTCATCGCGCGCGCCGACGAGCGTGTGCGGCGCCGCCAGGAAAAGGAAGTGTCGCGCAAGAGCGCCGTGCGCAAGCTGCGCCTTCCGGGCAAGCTCGCCGACTGCACGCAGAACGCCGCCGCGGGCGCCGAGATCTTCATCGTCGAAGGCGACTCGGCCGGCGGCTCGGCCAAGCAGGCGCGCGACCGCGCCAGCCAGGCGGTGCTGCCGCTGCGCGGCAAGATCCTCAACGTCGCCAGCGCCGGCAACGACAAGCTTGCCGCCAACCAGCAGATCTCCGACCTGATCCAGGCGCTCGGCTGCGGCACGCGCTCGAAATACCGCGACGAGGACCTGCGCTACGATCGCGTGATCATCATGACCGACGCCGACGTCGACGGCGCGCATATCGCCTCGCTGTTGATCACTTTCTTCTATCAGGAGATGCCGAACCTGATCCGCGGCGGCCACCTCTACATGGCCGTGCCGCCGCTCTATTCGATCCGGCAGGGCGGCAAGGTTGCCTATGCGCGTGACGACGCGCACAAGGACGAATTGCTGCGCACCGAATTCACCGGGCGCGGCAAGGTCGAGATCGGCCGATTCAAGGGCCTTGGCGAGATGATGGCCTCGCAGCTCAAGGAGACCACGATGGACCCGAGGAAGCGCACGCTGCTCAGGGTCGACGTGATCGACGCCGAGCAGGCGACCAAGGACACCATCGACGCGCTGATGGGCACCAAGCCCGAGGCGCGCTTCCGCTTCATCCAGGAACGCGCCGAATTCGCCGAAGCCGACGTGCTGGATATCTGAACGCGGACTGGTCCATAACAGGCTCCGGTACGGAGACTTGCATGTGACCTGGATGCGGCTGAAAGAGCTGGTCGAGATACCGCTGAACGGTCTGACGCAGCCGACGCGCTCGGACTGGATTTTCGCCCTGCGCACCGTTTCGGCCGGGCTGATCGCGCTGCTTGCCGCATACGCACTGAAACTCGACCATCCGCAATGGGCGATGATGACGGTGTTTATCGTCGCGCAGCCGGTCGCCGGCATGGTGCTGGCGAAGGGCTTCTACCGGCTGCTCGGCACGCTGGCCGGCGGCGTGGCGGCGATCGGCATCACATCGCTCTTCGGCACCAATCCCTGGCTCCTGGTGACGGTGCTGGCGCTATGGATCGGCGTCTGCACGCTCGTCTCCTCTCTGCTGCGCAATCCGGAGGCCTACGGTGCGGCGCTTGCCGGCTACACGGCGATGATCATCAGCCTGCCGGCCTTCGGGCAGCCGCATCTCGTCGTCGATCTCGCCATCGCGCGCTGCGCCGAAATCGTGCTGGGCATCGTCTGCGCCGGCGTCACCAGCCGGCTGATCCTGCCGAAACTGGCGGCGGACGCCATCATTTCGAGGCTGAAGCGCAGCATTCTCGATCTCGCCGACTATGCCTCAGGCGCCTTTTCCGGCGGCGATCCGGCTGGCCTTGCGGCGCTGCAGCGCAAGCTGATCAGCGATGCCCAGACGCTTGCCGAGATGCGCACCTATGCGCGACTGGAGGCGCCAAGCTTCGCCACGCGCGCCCATCCGGTGCGGCGCACGATCGGGCAGCTCCTGTGGGCGCTCTCGGCGGCCCGGGCGCTGCACACCCATGCCGCGCCGAAGAATGCGGCTCTCATCCCCGTGCGCAGTGAGTTGAAGACTTTGGTCGGCGAGCTGGCGGCGACGCCCGGCGCGCTGAACAACACCGGACCCTGGGTGGCACGGCTCGACGCAATCGCGAGCAAGGCGAGAGAGACGCCGCCTGTGCCCACCGACCCCAGCGAAGACAAGGTCGGCACCATCACCCGCCTTACTATCGCCGCCGATTTCGCGGAGGCGCTGAAGCAGGTGATGCGGGGCCTCGATGCCCTTCGCTCGCCTGTCTCAAGACCCTCCCGTGAACGGCAGCAGCCGGCGCTGGTCGTGCATCGCGACTATCACGCCGCCTGGCGCAACGCCGTGCGCGCCGCACTCGCCACGCTTCTGGTGGCGGCCTTCTGGCTGACCACCAAATGGTCGGAGGCCGCTGGCACCGTCATCCTCGTCGCCGTCGTCTCCAGCCTGTTCGCGGCGCGTCCCGATCCGGTCCAGTCCGCCTGGGGTTTCTTCACCGGAACGCTGCTCGCGCTGCCCTTCGCCTTCCTGGTCGGCCAGGTCGCCCTGCCGGCGCTGCCCGGCTTCGGCTGGTTCACGCTCTTTGTTGTGCCGATCATGGTGCCGGCGGCGCTCGGCATGGCCAATCCGCGCCATGTCGGCGTCGCCACCGCCTTCGCCATCAACTTCCTCGCTTTCCTCAGCCCGCACCAGCTGATGACCTACGATCCAGGCCCGTTCTTCGCCGGATCGGCGTCGATCCTGGTCGGTATTTTGATTGCCATCGCCGTCTTCATCATCGCGCTGCCGGCCAACCCCTGGGTTACCGTCGAGCGCATCTCGCAGGCGATGCGCGAGGACCTGGCGCGGCTTTGCCTGCACGACCGCATCCCGCGGCGCTCTGCCTTCGAAAGCCTGGCCTATGACCGGATCAACCAGTTGATGCCACAGCTGCAGCAGACCGGCAGGAAGGGCGATCCCATCCTGGGCGGCAGCATCGCCGCCGTCACCGTCGGGCTCGAAGTGCTGCGGCTGCGCGGCGCGCAGCTGAATTCCGCGATCCCGCGCGAAACGGTGGAATCGATCGGCAATTTCCTGCGCGGCCTGGCGCGGGAATTGCTGTTCAGAAGACATGGCGAGCCGCAGACTTCGACCGTTGCCGTGGCGAGGCAATATGCGGCCAGCATCGCCGATCGCAGCGATCGGCCCGAAATGCTCCAGATCGCGGCGTCATTGCGCATCATCGCCGCGGCGATGGAGGATTATCCGGATTTCTTCGCGAAGGGCCGGGCCTGAAGGCTATGCAGCGGCAATCGCCAGCGCGTGCCCGCGCGCGTTCTCGCGCAGCGCATCGAGATGGATCGACTTCACCAGCCCGGCCAAATCGCCCTCGGCCGATTGCCCGCCAAGCTCCTTCAGCATCAGCCAGCTCACTTCCTGCACACCGGCGACGCGCTTGCCGTTGGCGACCTCGCGCCAGACCTTCAGCGCCCGCAGGATGATGCCGTGCGTGGCGGCTGCGAGGCCGGCGCTGCGGAACAGCGCCTGCAGCGCCACGTCGTGCCCGCCGGCCAGCAGCGCCCTCACCCGCTGCTCCGATTGCTGGGCAAGTGCTACCAGCGTCGAGCCGAAGAAGTCGACCTTGCCATGCGCGATGGTGCGGATGATGAAGCTTGCGGTGAGATCGCCGCGCAGGCGCAGGTGCTCGATCAGCGCCGCGTGCTCATTGGCGCGCGTGCCCTCGATCAGCGTCACCGAAGCCTTCACACAGGCGTCGCGCATCACCCGGTCGGCGCGGGTGGCGCCCATCAGCGCCAGTACCAGCGGCGAGCCTTTCAGCGTCTCGCCGAGCTTGACCAGAAGCATGTGCCGACAATCGGCGGGCAGGCGCGCGTCGGCGATCAGCGCCTCGCGCACCAGCGGCAGGTGGCCGTGCCGTTCGGCCATGCGGCGGAAGCTCAGCGACGCGATGTCGGCGCCGCTATTGGCGACCAGCGTGGAGCAGGCTTCCGGCTCGCCGATCTCGGCGATCGCGGCTGCAAGCGGCATCGAGACGACGGGACGGTTGGCGATCAGCTTCTGGGTGGCCTTCTGGCCGCAGGCGACGCGGTCGATGAGATCGGCATCGGTAAGCAAAGGCGAACGCGCCAGCACCAGCGCCGACACTTCCGGTTGGTCGGAGGCGAGTGCCGCGATCACCTGCGGCGGCGCGTGGTGACTCATCGACAGCGCTTCGGCGAGCGCCTGCCGGACCTTGGCGGAGACATCGTCAAGCAACAGCGTCAGCGCCGCCTCGGCGGCGCAGCGATCCTCGAACGGCAGGTCGGAATTTATGTAGGCGCGGGCCAGCGCGCTTGCGGCGGCGGCGCGCTCGGAAACCCTTGCCGTATCAATCCATTTTAGAAAATGCGAAACAATCATGCCGACCAGCTACGCCCTTGCCGGAACGTTCCCCGGCCCCGTTGCGAACGGTAGGCTGGAAATGGTTTACGAACGGTTCACCATGTTTCTTAACCGGCTTGATGGAGCCGCGACCAACGCCTATCAAGCAAGGATAAGCGGAGGAGATCGACCATGGCCGGGCTTTATCTGGAAGAGTTCGTCGTCGGCCATGTCTTTCGGCACACGCTGCGCAAGACTGTCACCGAAAGCGACAACATGCTGTTTTCGGTGATGACGCTGAACCCGCAGCCGCTGCACGTCGATTTCGACTTCGCGGCGAAGAGCGAATGGGGCAGGCCGCTGGTCAATTCGCTGTTCACGCTCGGCCTGATGATCGGCATCTCGGTGAACGACATCACCGTCGGCACCACCATCGCCAATCTCGGCATGAAGGAGACCGTCTTCCCGCACCCGGTCTTCCATGGCGACACCATCCGGGTCGAGACCACCGTCGTTTCTGTGCGCGAGTCCAAGTCGAAGCTCGATCGCGGCATCGTCGAATTCGAGCATCGCGCCTACAATCAGGCTGACGTTCTCGTCGCCAAATGTACGAGGCAGGCGATGATGATGAAGAAGGCTGCCTGATGCGCTCGCTGCTTTTCGTGCCCGGCGATTCCGAGCGCAAGCTGGAAAAGGGCTTTGGCGCCGGCGCCGACGTGGTCATCGTCGACCTCGAGGATTCGGTCGCCGCCACCAACAAGGCGGCAGCGCGCGCGGTCGCGGCGGGCTTCATCGCTGGCCACCGGCGGCAAGCCAACTGCGCCATCTATGTGCGGGTCAACGATCTGACGACCGGTCTGACCGACGATGACCTCGCGGCCCTCGTCGCGGTGAAACCCGACGGCATCATGCTGCCGAAGTCGAACAGCGGACAGGACGTCCAGCAATTGGCGGCCAAGCTCCGGGTGCATGAGGCCGAAAGCGGCTTGCCGGATGGCGGCATAAAAATCCTGCCGATCATCACCGAAACCGCGGCCGGCGTGCTGGCGGCAGCGAGCTATGCTGGGGCAAGCGCGCGGCTTGCCGGGCTCACCTGGGGCGCGGAAGACCTGTCGGCGGCGATCGGCGCGCGTTCGGCGCGCGACGAGAGCGGCCGCTATACCGATGTGTTCCGCCTGGCGCGCACGATGACCATCCTGGCGGCCGGAGCGGCCGAGGTCGCGGCGATCGATACCGTCTTTCCGGATTTCCGCGACATGGCCGCCTTCGAGGCCGAGTGCAGGGAGGCCGAGCGCGACGGCTTTACCGGCAAGATGGCGATCCACCCGGCGCAGGTGCCGGTCATCAACGCAGCCTTCACGCCGTCGGCCGACGCGATCGAGCGATCGCAGGCGATCGTCGACGCCTTCACGGCGGCGGGAAATCCCGGCGTCGTCGGCATCGACGGCAAGATGTATGACCGGCCGCATCTGCGGCTCGCCGAACGGCTGCTGGCCCGCGCTAAAGCCGCGGGGATTTCCGCCTGAACCGCTACCAGACCATCGGGATCAGCCGATAACGGACGTTCGCCGCATAGTCGTCATAGCCCTGCAATCCAGTCCGCAACGTCTTTTCTTCAATGAAGGTGCGGATGGCGAGCAGAACGACGAACGCGACGACCGACAGAAGTCCCCACCAGGAGCCGAGCAGCAGCGCCGTGCCGGCGAAAAACAGAATGGCGCCGGCATACATCGGATGGCGCACATAACTGTAAGGACCGGTGGTGATCACCTTCTGGCCGCGCTCGTCCTGGATCTTCACGACTGGCGCAGCAAAGCTGTTCTCCAGCATCGTCAGGTAGCAGATCCAGAGTCCGAGCAGCAGGACGATCCCGCCTGCCACCTGCAGCCATGCCGGAGCGGCCGACCAGCCAAAGCGGAAGTCGAGCCCCATCAGGATCTGCCAGCCAAAGATGGCGATGAGCAGGATCGAGAGCAGGATCTTGTCGGCCGCCGTCTGGTTCTTCTGGATCGGCGGGCGCAGCCGCTCGTTCATCAGGCCGGGATCGCGCCGGGCCAGCGCCACGCCCAGCGTCAGGCTGAGCCCTACCATCAGCACCAAGTAGACCCAGGCTTCCGGCCAATGCAGCGTTCCGGCGGACGCGAAAAGCAGCGCGCCCATGAAGCCGAACCACAGGAATGTCTGGACAACCAATTTCGCGACCATGACCCATCCTTCCGTGACATGCCCCGCCGCTATTGGCCGAAATCGACCACTGGTCTATTATACCGACCACTGGTCTATAGCTCAAGCGTCGACTACGTCATCTGGACGGGAACGGCCGCTGCGTGCAGAAGGTTTCGCCATGCCCCGTATCGTCAAGCACCCGGAACTCAGGCGCGAAGAACTGCTGGACCATGCCCAGGCCCTGTTCCTGACGCATGGCTATGACAAGGCCAGCCTGAATGACGTGATTGCCGCCGCCGGCATCTCGAAGGGCGCTTTCTACCACTACTTTCCTTCCAAGGAGGCGCTGCTGGAAGCGCTGGCCGAGCGCTTTGCGAAACAGGCGCTCGCCGGCGTCGAGGACATTGTCGCCGATCCGGCCCTCGACCCGCTGGGTCGACTGAATGCGCTCCTGGCAAAATCGCGGCAGGCCAAGATCGAGACCGCCGCGGAAGCCTGGGCGCTGTTCGAAACGCTGTTCCGTCCGGAAAACCTGGTGCTGTTCCACCGCATCAATCTGGCGGCCAGCGCATCCTTTTCGCCCGTGCTGGTCGAGATCATCCGGCAAGGCGTCGCGGACGGCACGTTCCGCACCTTCGATCCGGAAGGCGTCGCCGATATCGTCATGCAGTTCGGCATGGCCACGCACGACGTCATCGCCAAGGCCTTTGCCAGCGGCAGCGATGCCGACATGGAAGTAGCGATCGAAGCCCTGGAAAAGCGCGTCAGGCTCTACGAGATCGCCCTCGACCGCATTCTCGGGCTTCCCGACGGCAGCATCCGGATGGGTGAGCCCGGCTATGTGCGCGCTGTCATGACGGCGCGTCGCTGCAGCCCTTCCGTCATCGCGGTCGCGCCGCCCTCGAAGGATCGCGAGCCAGGCCGCGCCCCTTTGCGCCGCCCGTAGGCAGCTTCATCCCGCCCAAGGTCCTGTGTAGTCGGCATAGAGCTTCGCCGGATCGGGCCGCGGCCGCTCGGGCGCCGGCCCCTGGTATGAGCCGATATGGACGAAGCCGACGACGCGCTCCTGCGGCGACAGCCCGAGGATCGCCCTGCCCTCCGCAACGTCGGAATACCAGTTGCTGATCATGTTGGTGCCATAGCCCAGCGCGTTGGCCGCGATCACCAGATTCATGGCCGCCATTCCGCCCGACAGGAACATCTCCCATTGCGGGATCTTCGGGTTCTCCCGCGGTACCGACACGACGCCGATCACCAGCGGCGCGCGCGAGAAGCGCCCCAGTTCCTGGTTGCGCCGCCCCTCGGCCAGCGGCCCCTCGCGCTGTTCTGCAAGGGCTGCCAGCTTCCTACCGATCTCGACCCGCGCTTCGCCGCGGTAGAGGATGAACCGCCAGGGCTCGAGCCGGCCATGGTCCGGCACCCGCGAGGCAGCAGTGATCATCGTGGCGATCTCCGCATCGCTCGGCGCCGGTTCCTTGAGGTCGGGGATTGGCGCGGAATTGCGGGTCAGCAAGAAGTCGATGATCGGCGACGCCATGGGCGCAAGTCTCCTAAGCATTCAATTTTGAGCTGAAGCGCGCCATCGGGAGGTCGGGCGGCTCGGGCAATGGCGCGGAATGCGCCGGATAAAGAGCGCTGACGCGACGCGACACGCCCTTGAGCCTTGAAATTGCCACCGCCTTAGGCTTCAACGCAAGGCATGTTTGAGGGGACTCTGCGCCTTTTCGTGATCGGGCTTATCGCCGCGCTGTTCGCGGTGCCGGTTTCGTTTGCGCTGGCCCAGAACGCCAACGACGTCGGCGACATCAAGCTGCCTGGCATTTCGAGCTACGCGACGCCGAAAAGCGAGAGGTCGCTGGCACTTGGCAGCGGCGGAGCCATCACCCTTTCCGCGCAACTGACCGACAAGGGCGCCGACATCACTCGCGGCATCGTCTGGCGTGTGTTCAAGCCCGAGCCCGCCAGCGACGGCAAGCTGCCGATGGTGGCGTCCGCGCATGGCGGCACGGCGGTGTTCCAGCTCGATCCCGGCAGCTATCTTGTCCATGCCTCCTATGGGCGGGCCGGGGCCACAAAGCGCATCACCGTCGGCAAGGATGCCAAGCGCGAGAGCCTCGTCCTCGACGCCGGCGGTCTGAAGCTCGACGCAGTGACGTCGGGCGGCGCGCATATCGCGCCGAAGAAGCTCCGTTTCGCGATCTATGAGGGCCAGGTCGAGGCCAATGGCGACCGCGCGCTGATCGCCCCCGATGTCGAGCCGAACACGGTGGTGCGGCTGAATGCCGGCACCTACCACGTCGTCTCCACCTATGGCGCGGTCAACGCGGTGATCCGCTCCGACATCCGCGTCGAGGCCGGCAAGCTGACGGAGGCCACCGTCGAGCACCGCGCGGCCGAGATGACGATGAAGCTGGTGCGCGAACCCGGCGGCGAAGCCATTGCCGACACCTCCTGGTCGCTGCTCAACGAATCCGGCGATCCGATCAAGGAAGCCGTCGGCGCCTTCGCCTCGATGGTGCTGGCCGAGGGCCAGTACACCATCATCGCCAAGAACCGCGACCGCATCTACCAGAAGGATTTCACGGTCGTTGCCGGCCAGAACCAGGAAATCGAGGTTGTGGCCAACGAATCGTCCGCCATCGATCCCGAGGAAGGCGCGGACTAGTCGATCTGTTTAGGCGGCCTTGCGCATCCGCTTTGGCAGAAACGGCACACGCCCACGTGGCGCAGCCGGCGGCGTGAGATCGAAGACCGCGCGATAGAGCCGATCGAGCAGCAGCTTGCGGTCGCGCAACGGCTCGAGCTCGCTCCACTTCAGGATATCGCCGATGCGCACCTCGATCGCCTTGCCGGACAGCCGCGCGAACTCGCGGATGAGCAAGGAGGTGCGCAGCGTCAGCGACGCCTTGCCGACGAATTTCGCCACGCGGTTGTCCCGCTCGGCCATGTTCATGGGGCCGCTGACGAGGTGGAACAGGCGGCCGTTCTGGCCGGAGAAATGCATCGGGATGACCGAGGCCTTGGCCTCCTGGATGAGCTTGGCCGGGAACATCTTCCACGGCAGGTCGATCGCGCGGCCGAAGCCCTTGGGCGCCGTCGCGACGCCGCCTGCCGGGAAGACGACGATGGTGACGCCTTCCTTCAACAGCCGAACCGCCTCATGGCGCACGGCCATGTTGTTCTTCAGCGCGTCCTTGGTCTCGGAAAAGTCGATCGGCAGCGAATAGGCTTCCATCTCGCGGATCCTGAGCAGATCCTTGTGGATCATGACCCGGAATGGACGGCCGAGTTGCTCGACCAGCGACAGCACGGCGATGCCGTCGCCGATGCCGAACGGATGGTTGGCGACGATCACCAGCGGCGTATCAGGCAAATTTGCCGGCGGCCAATGGCCGGCGTTGCGCACCTTGACGTCGATCAGCTCCAGCATGCGGCTGAACACGCGCTCGCCGGTCGGCGCCACCTGGCTGCGCCAGAAATCATAGAGCACGGCAAAGCGGTCGCGGCCCGACAGGCCCTCGACGGAATGGATGAACCACCGCGTCAGCGCCGGCTGATGCTGGTTGGCGTAGGAGAGTTCGGGAAATGGCCTTTCCCGCAGTTTCAGCTTGAGCATGGCGGCTCGGTTACAAGGTTGGCGTGACAGGCGTGTGAAAATGGCGGTGGACCATGCCACCGCCATCCGAGAAGAGATTGGAGATTCAGGAAATCAAGCCGCCCGGCGCTTGCGGTCCGGCGAGACCGCCTCGTCGGCGAGCGACTTCACCGCATCCGCCAGCTTGAGCGATTCCTGGTCGCGGGAGCCGAGCCGGCGGATGTTGACGGTTTCTTCTTCCGCCTCGCGCTTGCCGCAGACGAGGATGACCGGAACCTTGGCTAGGCTGTGCTCGCGCACCTTGTAGTTGATCTTTTCGTTGCGCAGATCGGCTTCAGCCAGCAGGCCCGCCGCCTTCAGCCGCGCGACGACCTTCATCGCGTACTCGTCGGCATCCGAGGTGATCGTCGCCACCACCACCTGCAGCGGCGCGAACCACAGCGGGAAGTGGCCCGAATAGTTCTCGATCAGGATGCCGAGGAAGCGTTCCATCGAGCCGCACACCGCGCGGTGCACCATGACCGGCTGCTTCTTCTCCGAATCCGAGCCGATATAGAAAGCGCCGAAACGCTCCGGCAGGTTGAAGTCGACCTGCGTGGTGCCGCACTGCCATTCGCGGCCGATGGCGTCCTTCAGCACATACTCGAACTTCGGACCGTAGAAGGCGCCCTCGCCCGGATTTATCGAGGTCTTGATGCGGTTGCCGGAGCGCGTGCGGATCGTGTCCAGCACGTTGCTCATGATCGCCTCGGCGTGGTCCCATGCCTCGTCGGTGCCGACGCGCTTGTCGGGCCGCGTCGACAGTTTTACGGCGACCTCGTCGAAGCCGAAATCGGCATAGGTCGACAGGATCAGGTCGTTGATGCGCAGGCATTCCGCGGCGAGCTGCTCCTCGGTGCAGAAGATATGCGCATCGTCCTGCGTGAAGCCGCGCACGCGCATCAGCCCGTGCAGCGCGCCCGACGGCTCGTAGCGATGCACATTGCCGAACTCCGCAAGCTTTACGGGCAGTTCGCGGTAAGACTTCAACCCATGCTTGAATATCTGCACATGGCCGGGGCAGTTCATCGGCTTCAGCGCGAAGACCCTATCGTCGTCGGTGTCGTCGCCGGCGACCGTGACCTTGAACATCGCATCGCGATACCAGCCCCAGTGTCCCGACGTCTCCCACAGGCTCTTGTCCAGCACCTGCGGCGCGTTGACCTCTTCATAGCCATGCTCGTCGAGGCGGCGGCGCATGTAGTTGACCAGGTTCTGGAACATCTTCCAGCCCTTGGCGTGCCAGAAGACGACGCCCGGCCCTTCTTCCTGGAAATGGAACAGGTCCATCTCGCGGCCGAGCTTGCGGTGGTCGCGCTTCTCGGCTTCCTCGAGCAGCGTCTGGTAGGCCTCGAGTTGCGCCTGGTCGGCAAACGCGGTGCCGTAGATGCGCGTCAGCATCGGGTTGTTGGAATCGCCGCGCCAGTAGGCGCCCGCCACCTTCATCAGCTTGAAGGCATTGCCGATCTGGCCGGTCGAGGCCATGTGCGGACCGCGGCAGAGGTCGAACCAGTCGCCCTGCGCGTAGATCTTGATGTCCTGGTCCTCAGGGATGGCGTCGATCAGCTCGATCTTGTAGCGCTCGCCCTTGTCGGCGAAGACCTTCTTCGCCTTCTCGCGCGACCAGACTTCCTTGGTGAACGGCTTGTTGCGGGCTATGATCTCGCGCATCTTCTTTTCGATCGCCGGGAAATCGTCCGGCGTGAACGGCTCGTTGCGCGCGAAATCGTAATAGAACCCGTTCTCGATCACCGGCCCGATGGTCACCTGCGTTCCCGGCCAGAGCTCCTGCACGGCCTCTGCCAGCACATGCGCCGCGTCGTGGCGGATGAGCTCGAGCGCGCGCGGGTCTTCGCGGGTGATGATCTCGACCTTGCCGGACTTGCCGAGCGGATCGGAAAGGTCGCGTATGGTACCGTCGATCGCATAGGCCACGGCCTTCTTGGCCAGCGACTTCGAGATCGATTCGGCAAGACCGGCGCCGGTCATCGCCGCGTCGTGCTCGCGGACCGAACCATCGGGAAATGTCAGGGAAACGGAATTCAGCATCAAAGTTCTCCTATCCAGTCCCGCAAACGAGCGCGGGTGGTGAAATGCATGTCGCGTGCTGGAGCATGCAGAGGGTTAGCCGGAGGCGCCAATCACATGGACGGTGGCCGGCGGGCGCGGTTTTAGAGGCAGCGCCGCCTCAGGTAAAGAGCGGCCCGTCAGGAAATGTCGCCAGCGATGTCGCAGGCCGGTCGCGAAGGCTTGCGAACAATCCCGGGACAGGTTTGGATGACCGGGATGGAAGACGCCACACCCAGCCGAACCGCCTTTCGAGTCGCACGCTTGCGGGCAATGCATCAATTTTCACCGCAGGCCGCGCTGTTTCGCGATCCCTACGCAGCAGCAATTCTGGGCGAAGCCGCGCCCGACGCGCAGGAGCTCGAGCAGGAAGACGAGCATGGGCGCCGCATGCGGTTGTTCGTTGCGGCGCGCGCTCGCCTAGCCGAGGATTGGCTGGCGGCAGCGGTGCGACGCGGTGTCCGGCAAGTCGTGGTGCTCGGCGCCGGACTCGATACGTTCTCACTGCGCAACCCATACCCGGACCTTGCCGTGTTCGAGGTCGACCACCCGGCAACGCAAGCCTGGAAACGCCAGCGTATCGCCGAAGCCGGCCTTGCCGAACCCGCCGGCACAGCCTTCGTGCCGGTGAATTTCGAGCGCCAGCTTCTGTCGGAAGAACTGCCATCGGCCGGTCTCAAGCCGACCGAGGCGAGCTTCTTCATATGGCTTGGAGTGGTGCCCTATCTCACTCGGGAAGCTATCTTCGGCACCCTGTCCTACATTGCCGGCATCCCTGGCTCCGAGGTCGTGTTCGACTATAGCGAACCGGCTGAGAACCGCGACGTGGCGAGACGGGCGACGCTTGCCTTCCGTGCCGCACGCGTCGCATCCGTCGGCGAGCCTTGGATCAGCTTCTTTGATCCTCGCGCGCTGGCGAAGTCCCTCAACGATCTCGGCTTCGACGACATCGAGGATCTCGAGAGCGGCGACATTGCCGCCCGTTTTGCCAGGGCCCCTAATGCTGGCCGCGGCAATTCGGGCGGGCACTTGCTGCGCGCCCGCCGAAGCGTCTGAAATCCGGTCACTTCACCAGCTGCGGCAGATCCTTGAGGAAGGCCGCCCGCGTCGCGAGGCCCTTCGGCATGTCGCTGCGCTTGGCATCGACAACCAGCCGGGCGAACACGATGCGGCGGCCATCCTTCTCGGCCCAGCCGACGAACCAGCCGAGCGACCGCTTGTTCTTGTCGAGTCCCGTGCTGCCGGTCTTGCCTTGCACCGTCCAGTCACCGGCCTTGAAGCTCGGGATGATCGCTTTCGTCATCTCGTGCGCCTTGGCCGAGACCGGCATCTTGCCGGCAAGCAGCCGGCGCAGGAAGTCGGTATGCTCGACCGGCGAGATTTCGAGCGAGGAATCCACCCAGGAATTGGTCAGGCCATCATTCTTGCCGGCCGTCCCTGAGACATCCGCATTGCCGTAGCCGAACTTCGATACGTAGCCGGCGAAACTTTTCGCGCCGAGCCGGCGCGTGATCTCGCGCGAATACCAGATGATGGAATCGCGTTCCCAGATCGTCGGGTCGACGGTCTTCCGGTCGCGCTTCACCGCGTTGAACTCGGGCTTGTAGTCCCAGCTCGGCGTGTGCTGGTCGCTCAGGATGCCGGCATCGTAGCCGATCAGCGCCAGGGGCACCTTGAAGGTTGAAGCCGGGCTGACGCGCTGGTCGCAGACGCCGTCCTGATAAAGCGTCGCGCCGCTTTCCTGGTCCTGGATCAGCGTGCAGTGAATGTCCTTCAGTGGCGCCGATTGCGCCCGCATCGGCAGGCCGAGCATCCAGGCCAGAAGGAACAGAATAATGGCAATAAAGAACGGATAGCGGTCCATCTGGCGCATCGAAGCTCACTCCGGAAAGGGATTACGGGACGGCGGCTTAGCGAGGCGTCTTGTCTCGATTTTGTCTCAAATTCGCAGTGTTTGTGCAGCTTGGCGTTAACCCTACCAGACCGTTAAGACCCGACCCGATTTCGAATACAGCGGGCTATAGGACAACCGGTTTTCGGACCGGCCTGCGCTCCCGCGGATCTTGCCTGGCAGCGCTTTTCGGCTCCTGCTCGCCGGCTGCGGGATTTTTGTTCGTCGCCTTCGCCGCGTCGCGCGGGTGCGGCGCAAGTCCGAGGAATTCGGGAAGCAGTCCATCGCCTCGCTTGGCAGCATGGACGTGAATGGCCAGAAACAGCGACATCATGGAAGCACCTCATGTTCCGAGACTCCAGTGTCGTTTCAGCGTGAGAGTGTCGCCACCCGTTTCCGGCCTATTGTTCGGTCGAGCGATGCTTCGCCGTCAGTCATTCGATTCGCCGCGTTTCCTGCCGATCCCCCAGTAGCGCCATGGCATGAACCAGACGTAGCGCCGGGCAAGCGTCTCCGGCACGCGGTCGATGCCATGCGTCCCGAACGGTCCGCAGCGCGAGACCCGGAACAGCGCCATCCAGCCGCCGGCCCACAGGCCATGGCGGCCGATTGCCTCATATGCGTATTCGGAGCAGGTCGGCAGATGCCGGCAGCTGTTGCCGACAAAGCCGGAAAGCGTAAGCTGATAGAGGCGCACCAGTGACGTGCCGAGGACACGACCCGGCGTCTTGCGCCAGGGTCCCTGCCAGTTGCGCCCATGCCGGATCGGCCGCACGCCATGCGCATGTCCTGGATGGTCGCCCATCCGCACGTCTCCAAGCCAGTTTCCTTGAGCGATAGATGTGGGCTTCGGGCCGGGAACGCAATGACCTTTTGCCTCTCATGGCCTGGTGTGGCGGATGGGGCGCCTGTCGGTCAACGGCTCATGATGGCGGAAGACATCCTGACGATCCTGGCAACCGCGGCCGCGCCGGGCTTCGCCTTGCCATTGAAAGGTCGCGATCCGTATCACGTCGGTCAAAATGGCCAGGATCTGGATCATGGCAGTGCTCCTTTGAGCGCCCATTAGACTGCCTCTGGCCTTTGTCCTCAAACGAGTATAATTTCCGCGTCGGATAACTTGAGGTTATGCGAAAGATGAAGCGGGGCCGGCTGCCGCTGACGGCGCTGAGGAGTTTCGAAACGGCCGGCCGGCACTTGAGCTTCAGCCGCGCGGCGGAAGAGCTTTATGTTTCGCAGGCCGCGATCAGCCGGCAGATCCGCGAGCTCGAGACCTTCCTGCGCCAGCCGCTGTTTCTCCGCCTCCATCGCCGCGTCGAGCTGACGGATGCCGGGCGCCGGCTGCTCGCCCAGCTGATCAGAAGCTTCGACGACATCGACCACGTGCTTTCCGAGCTCACGGCCTCGCCGGCGCAAGCCGTCGTGCGCGTCAGCGTCGAGCCATCGCTAGCCGCCATATGGCTGCTGCCGCGGCTCAATCGCTTTCGCCAGATGCGGCCCGACATCGATGTGTCCCTCGAAGTCGATCCACGGCCTATCGAGTTCCGCAGCGATCAGCCCGAACTCGCCTTGCGTTTCAGCGCGCACGCCACATCATGGCCGCGCAGCGAGGCCGAGCACTTGGCGTCGACCGTCGATTCACCGGTCCTGTCGCCCGGGTTGCTCGCATCCGGCCCTCCCCTGGAAAAGCCGATCGACCTTCGCCACTACACGCTGCTGCATGAGGAAAACCGCCAGGGTTGGGCGCGCTGGTTCCAGGCAGCAGGCGTGCCCGCCGACGCGATACCCGCGCGTGGGCCGATGCTGGCCGACGTCTCGCTTTCGAAGCAGGCTGCGCTGCTCGGCCATGGCGTGGCGCTCGGCGATCTCTTGCAGGTCGGTGAAGAGCTCGCGTCCGGCACATTGATCAAGCCGTTCGATGTCGACGTCGCCTCCGGCGCCTACTGGCTGGTAGCGAGGAACTTAAGGGAACTTTCCGAGCCGGCCAGGGCTTTCGCCGACTGGGTACGAAGCGAATTCGCCTTGACCAGGTGAATGACCTAGGGCACAGCCCTCAAGCCGCCTGTCCGGCGCGCTTCTTCTCGATCTGGCCGATCGCGTCGACCACCGCGTCGAAGGTCAGCATGGTCGAGGCATGGCGCGCCTTGTAGTCGCGCACCGGCTCCAGATACTTCAACTCGGCGAAACGGCCTTCCGGCGGCGCACCGTTTTCTTTCAGCATCTTCAGCATGGTCTCGCGCACCGCGCGCAGTTCGTCGGCGTTCGCGCCGATCACATGCTTCGCCATGATCGAGGATGACGCCTGGCCGAGCGCGCAGGCTTTCACGTCATGGGCGAAATCGGTCACCACATCGCCGTCCATTTTGAGGTCGACGGTGACGGTCGAGCCGCATAATTTGGAATGCGCTCTGGCGGTGGCATCGGGGTGGTCGAGCCGGCCGATCCGGGCGATGTTTCCGGCGAAGCCGAGAATTTTCGCATTGTAGACGTCGTCGATCATATTTTTCCAATCCGTCGCCGCCAAGCGAACAGCGTTTGCCGCTGTTGCGTCTTCCTTTCGCTCTGCCCGAGCATATATAATGCTGGCAGCCGGGCATCGACAAGGCAACCTCAAGCCATTGTCATCGCTCATCTGTTCACGCCGCTTACGGGCTGGAAACCGGGCGAGTTTCACCCGAAAGGTCGTGGTCCGTTCAACTCGTCCCACCTTTGAGTGGGACTACGGGAGACGCCTTTTATGGATGCCGTCATCAAGAAACTCATGCCCCCCTCCTCCTACATGGAGAAGCCTGTCACCGACCGCCCAAGCGAGGCCGAGGTGGAAGCCGCCGTGCGCACGCTTTTGCGCTGGACCGGCGACAACCCGAACCGCGAAGGTCTTGTCGACACGCCGAAGCGCGTCACCAAGGCCTTCCGTGAGATGTTCAACGGCTACGACATGTGCCCGGCCGAGGAGCTTGGCCGCACTTTCGAGGAAGTGGCCGGCTATGACGATCTGGTCATCGTCAGGGACATAAAGTTCCACTCCCATTGCGAGCACCACATGGTGCCGATCATCGGCAAGGCGCATGTCGGCTACCTGCCGGACGGCAAGGTCGTCGGCCTGTCCAAGATCGCGCGCGTCGTCGATATCTTCGCCCATCGCCTGCAGACGCAGGAAGCGATGACCGCGCAGATCGCCGGCGTCATCCAGGACGTGCTCAACCCGCGCGGTGTCGCCGTCATGATCGAGGCCGAGCATATGTGCATGGCCATGCGCGGCATCCGCAAAGAGGGCTCGACCACGCTCACCTCGACCTTCACCGGCGTCTTCAGGGACACGCCCGAGGAACAGGTGCGCTTCGTCACCATGGTGCGCAGCTGATCGTCCGCCCTCACCTGCTAAAGGCGTAGGCTTAGTCGAAAATGGTGGTTTCCGAGATCCGGAGCGGAGCGTATTGAAGTACGTGAGCACCGGAAGCGGAAAGTCGCCATTTTGCAGACTAGGCTCCCAAGCATCAGCACGTCTTCAAGTCGAACAAGGACCGGCAATGTCGGCACTCGAATTTCCCGAAGCTCCAGCAGACAAGAAGGCGTTGGAGGAAGGCACCGTCCTTTCTCCGCGCTTCGATGCCGCCGGCCTCGTGACCGTCGTCGTCACCGACGCCGGCGACGGCATGCTCTTGATGGTCGCGCATATGAATGCGGAGGCGCTGGCGCTGACGCTGGAAACCGGCATCGCGCATTATTGGTCGCGTTCGCGCAATGCGCTGTGGAAGAAGGGCGAGACCTCGGGCAACTTTCAGCGTGTCGTCGAGATGCGCACGGATTGTGACCAGGACGCGATATGGTTGAGCGTCAAAGTATTGGGCCACGACGCAACTTGTCACACCGGCAGACGTTCCTGCTTTTATCGGACGGTGGAGCTCAGCGACGGCAAGGCGGTGCTTGCCGACGACGGCAGCAAGCCGCTGTTCGATGCGGAACGGACGTATCGGAAGCCGGTGTGAACCATTCAATATTCACAAACCACTCACATTCACTATTCTCAAACATCCTTGGTGTAGAAGGGATAAGGGACAAGGGAGATCATGATGCTCGAATGGGCGTCATTGCGCAGCAGACCTGACGTTCAGGAGGCCAACGGCCCTGCATCGTCCGGCGGCGTGCCCGAGCCGAAGGCGAAGAAGGCAGGCATCTCGCTGGCGCTCGGTGGTGGCTGCGCCCGCGGCTGGGCCCATATCGGTGTGCTGCGCGCGCTGGACGAAGCCGGCATCGAAGTGTCGATGATCGCAGGCACCTCGATCGGCGCGCTCGTCGGCGGCTGCTATCTCGCCGGCAAATTGGACGAGCTTGAGGAATTCGCCAGGAGCCTGACCAAGCGGCGCCTCTTCGGGCTTCTCGATCTCAATCTGCGCGGCAGCGGTCTGTTCGGCGGTATGAAGCTCGACGCGCGTTTGCGTGAGCACGTGGACGGTATCCGTTTCGAGGACCTGTCGAAACCGTTCGTCGCCGTCGCTTCCGAAATCCGCACCGGCCACGAAATCTGGCTGTCGAACGGATCGCTGATCACCGCCATGCGCGCGTCCTACGCGCTGCCCGGCGTCTTCGAGCCCGTCAACTGCAACGGCCGCGTGCTGGTCGACGGCGCGCTCGTCAATCCCGTGCCGGTCTCGGTCTGCCGCGCCTATGAGCAGCCGCTGGTCGTTGCCGTCAACCTCCATTACGACCTGTTCGGACGGGCCGCGGTCATCAAGCACAGCGCGGGTGAGCTCGTCATCGAGACCGACGCGCCGCGTCCCGGCCAGGCCAATCCCCAACACCCGCCGCACCAGACCCGCCTTGGCATCACCGGCGTCATGGTCGAGGCCTTCAACATCATCCAGGACCGGATCTCGCGCGCCAGGCTCGCCGGCGATCCGCCCGATATGTCGCTGCAGCCGAAGCTCAGCCATATCGGTCTGACCGAGTTCCACCGTGCCGACGAGGCGATCCGCCTCGGCTATCATGCGACGATGGCTCAGATCAGCGAATTGACGCGGCTGCAGACGGTGCTCGCCTGATCCGGAGCATCGACCGTAATTCAAGCAATCGCGGCATCCGCGATGCGGAACTGCACCGTCCGGTTACCGTTCCAGTAATTGCCTGACAGCGAACCGGCGACATGCACGGTCTTGCCCCTGTTCTTGAACAGGAATTCGCCGAGCGCGGTGTCGACGGCGCGGAACGCGATCGCCTGAAGGTTGCCGCCGCTTTGCGACTGCAGGTCGGCGCGGATGTGGTTGGTGCCGATGGCCCGAGCATCGGTGAGCCGGTGGCGCGGCAGCACGAACACCGGCGCGATATGTCCGGCGCCGAACGGGCCAGCTTTCTCCAGCGCGTCGAGGAGTGCCAGCGTCGCGCCCTCGGCGGCCAAAGCGCCGTCGATCGCCAGGCTTTCCTCGCTCTGCAGCCGGAACACGTCCGCCGCAGCGCGCTCCTCGAAGAAGGCTCTGAGCGCGCCGAGCTTGGCGCGCTCGACGGTGATGCCCGCCGCCATGCCGTGGCCGCCGCCCTTGACGATCAGCCCGGCCTCGGCCGCCTCGCGCACCAGCCGGCCGAGATCGAAGCCTGAGACCGAACGCCCCGAGCCGGTGCCGATGCCGGTTGAATTGAAGGCGATGGCGAAAGCGGGCCGGCGCGCATGCTCCTTGAGCCGCGAGGCCAGCAGCCCGACGATGCCGGGATGCCAGCTGTTGCTGGCGGTGACGACGATCGCCGGGCCGTTGCCGCCGGCAAGCTCCGCATCGGCCTCGGCGCGCGCCTGCGCCAGCATCTCCATCTCCATCTGCTGCCGTTCCTGGTTCAGCCGGTCGAGCGTCTCGGCAATGCTTGCGGCTTCCACAGGATCGTCGGTGGCGAGCAAGCGGCTGCCAAGCGCGGCATCGCCGATGCGCCCGCCGGCATTGATGCGCGGCCCGATCAGATAGGCGAGATGGAAGGTGTTGATCGGCTCGCCGATGCGCGAGACCCGCGCCAGCGCCGCCAGCCCCTCATTCTTCTGCTGGCGCGCCATCTGCAGGCCTTTGACCACGAAAGCGCGGTTGACGCCGGTGAGCGGCACCACGTCGCAAACCGTCGCCAGCGCGACGAGGTCGAGGACCGACAGCAAATCGACCGGCGCAGCGTTCGGCAACCGCTCGCGCAGCACCTTCGCCGTCTGGACAAGGCATAGGAAGACAACGCCTGCGGCGCAGAGATGCCCCTGCCCCGAAAGATCGTCCTCGCGGTTCGGGTTGACCACAGCGTCCGCCGCCGGCAGCGCGCCGCCGACCTGGTGATGGTCGAGCACCACGACATCGGCGCCGGCTTGCTTGGCCGCCTCGACCGACGCGGCGCTGTTGGTGCCGCAGTCGACGGTGACGATCAGCTTCGCGCCGCGCGAGATCAACTCGCGCATGGCCTCCGGATTGGGGCCGTAGCCTTCGAAGATGCGGTCGGGGATATAGATCTCGGACGGTATCGAGAAATGCGCGAGGAAGCGCCTCAGCAGCGCTGACGAGGCCGCGCCGTCGACATCGTAATCGCCGAAGATCGCCACCTTCTCGCCGGCCACGATCGCATCCGCGATCCGCGCCGCCGCCTTCTCCATGTCGGTCAGCGAGGCCGGGTTCGGCAAAAGCTCGCGAATGGTCGGATCGAGGAAGCGCTCGGTCTGCTCGACGCTGACGCCGCGCCCGGCAAGCACGCGCGCCACGATGTCCGGCACCCCGTGGCCTTGTGCGATGGCCAAAGCGGCCATGTCCTGCCGCTCGGTCAGCCGGTGCTCCCAGGAAACACCGGTCGCCGACTGCCTGACATCGAGGAAGAACCGTTTCTCGCCCGTCATGCGACGCGCCGTCTGCACATCATCATTGCGCAGATATCAACAGGCGGCGGTCGGGGCAATTGCGGGAACGTGGGTAATTCCAGGAAAACTGTGGAGTGGCTTTCCTCGAATTGCCGCAAAAGCGTCCAAACGGGACGAAATCAAAACTTGTCCAGATCCTGGTGACGCGCCTTGATCTCACGCACGGTGCGCGAGGACGAGCGCAGCACGATGGTATGGGTGGTGATGAAGGTGCGGCCGAACTTCACGCCGTCGAGCAGGTTGCCGTCGGTGACGCCGGTTGCGGCAAACAGCACGTCGCCGCGCGCCATGTCCTGCGCCCGATAGACCCGCTTCGGATCGGAAATGCCCATCTTTTCGGCCCGCGCCATCTTCTCAGGCGTGTCGAGGATCAGCCGTCCCTGCATCTGGCCGCCGGTGCAGCGCAGTGCGGCCGCGGCCAGCACCCCTTCCGGCGCGCCGCCGGTACCGAGATAGATGTCGATCCCTGTCTCTTCCGGGTCGGTAGTGTGGATGACGCCGGCGACGTCGCCGTCGCCGATCAGCCGGATCGCGGCGCCCGTGGCACGCACGGCGTCAATCAGCTTGGCATGGCGCGGACGATCGAGAATGCAGGCGGTGATGTCGGACACCGCGACACCCTTGGCCTTGGCGAGATTGGCGATGTTCTCGGCCGGCGGTGCATCGATGTCGATGATGCCTTCGGCATAGCCCGGACCGATCGCGATCTTGTCCATATAGACGTCCGGCGCGAACAGCAGGCTGCCCTTTTCCGCGATGGCGATGACGGCCAGCGCGTTGGGCAGGTTCTTGGCGCAGATCGTCGTGCCCTCGAGCGGATCGAGCGCGATGTCGACCGCCGGACCTTTGCCGGTGCCGACCTCCTCGCCGATATAGAGCATCGGCGCCTCGTCGCGCTCGCCCTCGCCGATCACCACCGTGCCCTTGATGGCCAGCCGGTTGAGCTCCTGGCGCATGGCGTCGACGGCGACCTGGTCGGCTGCCTTCTCGTCTCCGCGCCCGCGCAGCCTGGCAGCGGCGACAGCGGCCCTTTCGGTGACGCGCACCACTTCCATGGTGAGGATACGGTCGAGGCCGGCTGCGATGTTCTGGGCCATATTCATAAATAGGCATTCCTCGTTGATACTGCACTGCGCCTCCCGCCAGAGGCGCGCTTCTTCTGGCAAAGCTCCATGACAACGGCAAGACTTGCCATGTCAATTTTTGAAATGGCAGCAATATCAATCGATTAAAGGTGAAGTATGACTACGCATGTCTCCGAAAGTGGGAACCGGTTTCGGGCCAAGACATGCGTGAAATCAAATTGCACTTATTCCGCCCGCTCGATGCGGATCACCTGCGGCTTGTCGGTCAGATGGCCGTCCTTGGTGACGCCTTCGACCGCCTTGCGCACCGCTGCTTCCGTCGTCTCATGGGTGACGAGGATCACCGTCTTTTGCGCCTCGGTTTCCGGCCCGGCTGACTGCTGCACGATCGATTCCAGCGAGATGTCATTGTCGGCCATGCGCTTGGCGATCGCGGCGAAGACACCGATGCGGTCGTGCACGGTGAGCCGGATGAAATAGCCGCCGGCATGGCTGCGCATCTGCGCCTTCTTGTAGGGCTTCAATTCCTTCGCCGGCCAGCCGAAGACCGGCCCGTGCTGGAAGCCCGGCCGGCTCTTGGCGATGTCGGCAATGTCGCCGACCACAGCCGAGGCCGTGGCATTGCCGCCCGCGCCTGGGCCCGAGAGCAGCAATTCTCCCAGGATGTCGGTCTCGATCGCTACCGCATTGGTGACGCCGTGCACCTGCGCGATGACGGAAGCCGTCGGCACCATGGTCGGGTGCACGCGCTGCTCGATGCCGCTGTCGGTGCGCTGGGCGACGCCGAGCAGCTTGATGCGATAGCCGAGGTCGGCCGCCGCGCGGATGTCGGCCTGCGTGATGTTGGAAATGCCTTCCATATAGATGTCGCTGGCGGCGATCCTGGTGCCGAAGGCAAGGCTGGTCAGGATCGATAGCTTGTGCGCCGTGTCGTGGCCTTCGATGTCGAAGGTCGGGTCTGCCTCGGCATAGCCGAGCCGCTGCGCATCCTTCAGGCAGGCGTCGAAGGAGATGCCTTCGGCCTCCATGCGGGTCAGGATGTAGTTGCACGTGCCATTGAGGATGCCGAAGACGCGGGTGACCTGGTTGCCGGCCATCGCCTCGCGCATCGTCTTGATGACCGGAATGCCGCCGGCCACCGCCGCCTCGTAGTTGAGCAGCACGCCCTTCTTCTCGGCGATCTCGGCGAGCTGCACGCCATGCTTGGCCAGGAGCGCCTTGTTGGCGGTCACGACATGGCGGCCGGCCTCGAGCGCCGCCTTCACCGAGGCGCGCGCCGGCCCTTCGTCCCCGCCGATCAGCTCGACGAAGACATCGATATCGGCCTTCTCGGCCAGCTTCACGGCATCGTCGAACCACTTGGCGCCACTCAGATCGACGCCGCGGTCGCGCTTCGGGTCGCGCGCCGAAACCGCGGCGACGACGATATCGCGGCCGCACTGGCGGGTGAGTTCGGCGGCCTTTTCCTTGAGCACGCGCGCCACCGAGGCGCCCACCGTGCCGAGGCCGGCAATTCCAACACGCAACGCTTCAGCCATGTCCGGCGACGCCCCTCAAAGATTGGTCGGTGTGATGTGCGGTGAACTAGAGCATGATGCCGAAAAGTGTGAAGCGGTTTTCGGACGACATCATGCTCTATCTCTTTTGATTGAGAGCCGGATTTAGATTTCAGGCCGAACGGGCCTGAAATCATCCGGCTCTAGCGGCGCGCGGTGAGCGGCACAACGTTGTTGGGCTGCTTGGCGGTCGAGGCGAGGAAGCGCTTGATGTTGCGCGCCGCCTGGCGGATCCGGTGCTCGTTCTCGACCAGCGCCAGACGAACGAAATCGTCGCCATACTCGCCGAAGCCGATGCCCGGCGCCACCGCCACGTCGGCATGCTCGATGAGCAGCTTGGAGAATTCGAGCGAGCCGAGCTGGCGGAACTGTTCCGGGATCGGCGCCCAGGCAAACATCGAGGCCGCCGGCGCCGGAATGGTCCAGCCGGCGCGACCGAAGGAATCGACCATCACGTCGCGCCGCTTGTGGTAGACCTCGCGCACCTCGGCGATGTCGGCGCCGTCGCCGTTGAGCGCATGCGCCGCCGCCACCTGGATCGGCGTGAAGGCGCCGTAGTCGAGATAGGATTTGACGCGCGTCAGCGCCGCGATCAGCCGCTCGTTGCCGACAGCAAAGCCCATGCGCCAGCCCGGCATCGAGAAGGTCTTAGACATCGAGGTGAACTCGACGCAGACGTCGATCGCGCCAGGAACCTGCAGCACCGAGGGCGGCGGATTGCCGTCGAAATAGATCTCGGAATAGGCAAGGTCCGACAGGATGATGATGTCGTTCTTCTTGGCGAAGGCGACCACGTCCTTGTAGAAATCGAGCGAGGCGACCAGCGCCGTCGGGTTCGACGGATAGTTGAGGATCAGCGCCAGCGGCTTCGGGATCGAGTGACGGATGCCGCGCTCGACCGCCGGGATGAAGCCGTCATCGGGCTCGACCTGCAGCGAGCGGATGACGCCGCCCGACATGATGAAGCCGAAGGCATGGATCGGGTAAGTCGGATTGGGGCACAGGATGACGTCGCCGGGCGCGGTGATCGCCTGCGCCATATTGGCGAAGCCTTCCTTCGAGCCGAGCGTCGCCACCACTTGCGTGTCGGGGTTGAGCTTCACGCCGAAGCGTCGCTGGTAGTAGGCGGCCTGGGCGCGGCGCAGGCCCGGAATGCCGCGCGAGGAGGAATAGCGATGCGTGCGCGGATCGCGCACCACTTCGCACAACTTGTCGACGATGGCCTTCGGCGTCGGCAGGTCCGGATTGCCCATGCCAAGGTCGATGATGTCGGCGCCGCGCGAGCGGGCGCTGGCCTTCAGCCGGTTGACCTGCTCGAACACGTAAGGCGGAAGCCGGCGGACCTTGTGAAATTCTTCCATTTCAGTTCCAGACGATCAAACGGGGGCGCTTTCGGCGCGCGATATAAACCTAATTGCAGTTAGGGTCGAGGGCGGGATCGCATTTGCCTTCGATCTGCTTCAGCGTGTCGTCGCCATGCGTCCTGGCGAGCGTGTTGAGCGCGGCCGTATTGGGGGCTGGCTTCGCGCGGCCGCCCTTGGCAACCTGCGCCTGCTGCTCGGCCTTGAGCTCGCCGAGCTTGGCGGCGGTCTCTTCCTTGGACAGCTGCTTGGCGGCCACTTGCGGCGGAATGTTGAGGTTCGGATAGGAGCCGGTGTCCTTCGGGCCCTCGGTCAATGCCGTCGGCGCCGAGCTGTTGGCGCTAGTGCTGGTGCAGCCGCCGGCCAGCAGTGGCGCGCACAGCACCGCGGCCGCGACGGCGATGCGGCAAATCGAACCGGCGCCGAGAAAATAAGTCCCGCCAACATTAATCGTCATATTGTTTTCCTGGCAGCCGGGTTAGAGCGTGTTGGACCCGGTCAGATGTCCCATGATAATATGTCAAGAAAACGCTCCGGGAGGAACCCCGCGAACCATGTCCAAAGCGCCCGATTCGGACAAAGCGGAAAATGGCGGACCTTCGACCGTCGAGCAATATCTGGTGAAAGATCCCGAGCGCTTCGCGTTGAACATGGCGCGCATGATCGAGCAGGCCGGCAAGGCGGCCTCCGCCTGGGCCGAGCCGCGCGAAAAGGGTGAGGTGCGCGACCATGTCGCCGAACCCGTGGTCGACATGGTCAAGACCTTCTCCAAGCTCTCGGAATACTGGCTGGCCGACCCGCAGCGCGCGATGGAAGCGCAGACGCGGCTCTTCGCCGGCTATATGACCGTCTGGGCGAACGCCATACAGAAGGTCAGCCCCAATGCCGAAGCGCCTGAGGACGCGATCAAGCCCGAGCGCGGCGACAAGCGTTTCCAGGACCCGGAATGGGGCCGCAACGCCTTCTTCGATTTCCTGAAACAGGCCTATCTCGTCACCTCGCGCTGGGCCGCGGACCTCGTCGACCATGCCGAGGGCCTGGACGAGCACACCCGCCACAAGGCGAGCTTCTACGTCAAGCAGGTTTCCAACGCGATCGCGCCCTCGAACTTCATCCTGACCAATCCGGAACTGTTCCGCGAGACCGTCGCCTCCAACGGCGAGAATCTTGTGCGCGGCATGAAGATGCTGGCCGAGGACATCGCCGCCGGCAGGGGCGACCTGAAGCTGCGCCAGGCCGACTACGCGCCGTTCGAGATCGGCAAGAACATCGCCACGACGCCCGGCAAGGTGATCGGCCGCAGCGATGTCGCGGAGATCATCCAGTACGACCCGGCGACGGAAACGGTGCTGAGGCGCCCGCTGCTCGTCTGCCCGCCCTGGATCAACAAATACTACATCCTCGATCTCAACCCGCAGAAATCCTTCATCCGCTGGGCGATCGAGCAGGGTCACACGGTCTTCGTCATCTCCTGGATCAACCCGGACGAGCGCCACGGCGCCAAGGGCTGGGAGGCCTATATCCGCGAGGGCCTGCAATATGGCCTCGACATGGTCGAGAAGGCGACCGGCGAGAAGGAAGTCAACGCGATCGGCTATTGCGTCGGCGGCACGCTGCTGGCCGCGGCACTTGCGCTTCTGGCGCAGGAAGGCGACCACCGCATCAAGTCGGCGACCTTCTTCACCACCCAGGTCGACTTCACCTATGCCGGCGATCTCAAGGTCTTCGTCGACGAGGATCAGGTCGCCGCGGTCGAGCGCTCGATGAGCGAGAAGGGCTATCTTGAAGGCACCAAGATGGCGACTGCCTTCAACATGCTGCGCTCGGGCGACCTGATCTGGCCCTATGTCATCAACAACTATATGCGCGGCAAGGATCCCCTGCCCTTCGATCTGCTCTACTGGAATGCCGATTCGACGCGCATGGCGGCGGCCAACCATTCCTTCTACCTGCGCAACTGCTATCTCGAGAACAATCTCTCGCGCGGCACGATGGAACTTGCCGGCCGCACCGTCTCGCTGGCCGACATAACGATCCCCGTCTACAACCTGGCAACGAAAGAGGACCACATAGCGCCGGCGCTCTCGGTGTTCCTCGGCTCGCAGTTTTTCGGCGGCGACGTCGAGTATGTGATGGCGGGCTCCGGCCATATCGCCGGCGTCGTCAATCCGCCGGCCGCGCATAAGTACCAGTACTGGACCGGCGCCAAGCCGGTGGGAGATTTCAACACCTGGTTCGCCGGCGCGCACGAGCATTCGGGCTCGTGGTGGACGCACTGGCAGCACTGGATCGAAAACCAGGACAATGTGCATATCCCCGCCCGCAAACCCGGCAAGCGTATGAAAACCTTGGGGGATGCACCGGGCACCTATGTCAAGGTGCGTGTGTAACGGACTGTAATGTCTGGTGAGTTGACGGCCCGCCAAAACAGGGCGAAATGGTGGCGTTAATCGTTTTCGCAGCCTCAGTTCGCCTTCAGACGCAGCATAAATCCGAGGCTTGCAGATTGACGAATATCCCGTTTCCGGTTCGGGAACAGGAGGTCATCGCCAAAGGCACTGGAGCGCCCTGGCGATGATGTACCGACCGGATGCCGAGGGGGAATTTTATTTTGAAACCAGCAGGTTGGCGTCTCGCACGAGGGGAAAGCCGCAGCATTGCGGCAGCGCTTTTCTCCGTGCTCCTGGCCTCCTGCACCTCGACCGGCGACCCGACGATGTCGGTCGTTACGCCCGCCTATAATTCAACCGCCACGGAGATGAGCGCGGTCACCAGCGCCAAGCCCGTAGCTTCGACCGATTCGTCGCTGCAGGCAGCGTCTGCCGCGCCCGAGGCGGCATCGACCGTGATGAGCGAAGGCGACACGCCCTTGCCGGAAAAGGTCGCCTACGTGCCGGAGACGCGGCCCGGAGCCGCCTTCCCGGCGGTCGCCGAGCCCGCCGGCGCCACCTCGATCGCCGGGAACACGCCGCAGCCGCTGGTACAACCGGCGCAGACGGCCGACGAGACGAAAGCCGCCGCCGAAAAGGTCGCTACCGGCGATGCCGCCGCGGTCGCATCGCAAGCCCAGACCCAGGCCGCACCGGTCATGAACAATGGCGGCGTCTACGTGACGGCGGGTGACCCGGCGCAGCAGCCGATCGCCGCGCCGAAGAGGGGCCTGTTCGCCTCGCTGTTCAGCACCACGCCGGCTTCCGCCGCGCCCGCGCCGCTGATCAACAACGCGCGCTCCGGCGACCAGCCGGCCGTGCAGGCCAAGACCACGCCGCCGCCGGCCAAGCCGATCGTGACGCTCGCCTCCGCGACGCCGGGCGACAAGCCGGTGCAGCTCGCGTCCCTAGGCGACGACAGCAGCAACCACATCACCGGCGCCGACGCCTTGCCGGGCGTGCGCCAGACGGCGCTGTTCGAGATCAAGCGCAAGTCCGGCATCGACGACGAGAGCGATGTCGACCTCAATGAGGACGAAGGCGGCTCCTACCAGGTGGCCTCCGCCGCCGGCATGGCGAGGCTCGCGCCCAACGGCCTCTTGAAGCAGAACGAAGGCGTCGACGTTGCCTGCCTGAAGCCGTCGCTAGTGCGCGTGCTGAAGACGATCGAAGGCCATTTCGGCCGCAAGATGATCGTCACCTCCGGCTATCGCGACCCGTCTCGCAACCGCCGCGCCAACGGCGCCAAGAATTCGCTGCACATGTATTGCGCCGCCGCCGACATCCAGGTGCCCGGCGTCTCCAAGTGGGAACTGGCGAACTATGTCCGCTCGATGCCCGGCCGCGGCGGCGTCGGCACCTACTGCCACACCGAATCAATCCATGTCGACGTCGGCCCCGAGCGCGACTGGAACTGGCGCTGCCGCCGGCGTGGCGGCGGTGGTGAGGACGGCTGACACTCTCCGCCACTTCGCCGAAAGCGCGGTTTTTGCCACGTTCGAAAAAAGTTGTCGCATGTGGCCGCGGATGGGTTGCCGGTTGCGAACAACGCAATTATAAGCCGCTTCGTCTGAGCGCGCCCATCGTCTAGCGGTTAGGACACCGCCCTTTCACGGCGGTAACAGGGGTTCGATTCCCCTTGGGCGTACCAGCAAAAATCAAGGACTTAGCTACCATCTCCCCTCTTACGTCGAATGTCCGCCGAATATACGTCCGCGAATTTGCGTGAACGGCGCTGACTGATTCCGCCGGAGTTCCTGCGACTATCGGCAGATCCAAGCGGGAGCCGTGGGAGGGCTGGGAAACGTGCGGCTGATCAGAGCGTTGGTGCGGTTGGTCTGGCAATGGCTGCTGCTACAGTTGGAAAAGGCCAAGAGGCGCTAGCATGAAAAAGCCCGCCACCGAAGCAGCGGGCTCTAGTTCGGGAGGAGTCGGGCATCCCCATTGCCCGTGGACAAACGGTACGCCCCGCTTAGCTGGATAATAAGCTCGCGCTGGTTGAGCCTCTGCATATTCAAGCTGCGTGACTTTTCTGCCACAAGACAAGAAAGCCCGGCCACATAGCAGCCGGGCCAAAATCGAAATCTGGTTTCGGTTTCATTCCCCTTGGGCGTACCAGCATTTCCCACGAATACGCCATGGACAGCACGCACGAGATCGCTTCCGTTCAATGGGCTCATCCGCGTCGAGCATGGGTGGAAACGCGCCGTTAACGTCGTTCTTGGGTGACGGGAGTCGGCATTAACTCGAAAGTGTAAAGTACGGCTCGCCCTCAGCCGTGGAGGAGGCAATGAAATTGCTTCGGATCGCGCTTGTGTGCACGGCCATGGTCGGCCAAGCAGGCGTGTTGCCCGTTCGCGCTGACGATCAGCCTGCTCCGCAGAACGGTGAAAAAAGCGCCAGAACGGCCGCCGGTTCATTGCGAGGGGCAGAATTGCCTGCCCCCAGCCGAGGACCCAGTCCTGGACTGCAAGGGCCAGGATTGCACGCCGGCTCCGACAACTGACCAGATGCCGGCTCCGGAGATCAAGAAGGTCAAGTGAACAGCACCGGCAGGCATCAGTCGAGTTGACTGGCGCTCCACTAGAGAACCGCCCCAAACACCACCGTCTGCACCAGCCCCCGCCGGTTCTCCAGCCTGATTGTCCCCCGTACCGCTCGACAATCTCCTTCGCGATGGCCAAGCCCAATCCCGCCCCCGGGATGAACTGCGTGCGCGCCGGATCGACCCGAAAGAACGGCTCGAAGGCTTTGTTCAACAGGTCGGGCGGAATGCCGGGGCAGCGATCGGCGATGGTGAGGACCGCCCGGCCGCCCTGCCCGGTCAACGAAACGATGCAGCCCTTGCCGTGCATGGCGGCGTTGACAATCAGGTTGCGCAGCGCGCGGCGCAGGCCGAGCGCGCAGACTTTCACCGACACCGTGTCGAGATGATCGATCGTCATCGCGTGACCGAGCGCCGTCATCTCGGTCTCGATGTCGCGGACCAGCCGGTCCAGCTCCACGGCCTCGACCGCATCCTGCGGCGCGATCGACAGCTCCAAATCCTGAAGTCGCCGATGCGAGCGCTGGTCCGCGGCTCCCGTCTGCGGCGGAGTGATCCTAAGCCGAACGGCTATCGGAAGCTCTCGGAACAAATCTCCGTGAGCGATGGCTGAAAGCAATCACCCACTATACTATAAACCGGTCGAGGCAATGCGATGTCGAACGTCTACAATCTTGGAACCGATCTGGTGCGTCGTATCTATGAAAAGCGCATAGATGCACCGGCGATTCTTGACACCAGCACCCATTTTCCCAACGCGACGAAGTTCGCGGCCGCATGGCAGAGTATTCGAGACGAAGCGCTGTCGGTGCAGTTGAACAGGGTGCCGCGCTTTCACGACATTATGCCCGAGCAGGCCGAAATCTCGGCCAATGACGGCCTCGATTGGCGCATGTTCGTGCTCAAGGCCTACGACATGACGATCCCGGAAAATCTGGCGCGGATGCCTACCCTCAGCCGGCTGCTGTCCGAATGCCCCGAGGTCAAATCGGCGGCTGTCTCATTCCTGGCGCCGCGCAAGCACATCCCGGCCCATCGCGGTCCCTTTCGCGGCATCATGCGATTCCATCTCGGCCTGGTCATCCCGAAACAGGCGGATGGCCGGCCGGCGACGATCATGATGATCAACCACGAGGAAAGGCGGATCTCCGACGGCGAGTGCATGCTGTGGGACGACACTTTCGAGCACGAGGTCATGAACAACGCCGATCAGGCGCGTATTGCCTTGCTGCTCGATGTGTGGCGTCCGGAAATGCCGCTGGACATGGAGATCCTGTCCAGACTGATCGTTCGCGGCGTGCAGGTAGGAATGCGCTACCGAGGGGTATCTTTCACCGGTTGAAGCTTTACGCCCTCGCCTCGCGAAACCCTCTTGCGCTGCCGCCGCGCTTGACCGGCAACATCATGTCCCGGGCGAGCAACCCGCTGACGCGGCAGAAGGCCATGAAGGCCCGGCAGGCGTCCTCCGAGCTTGCCACATCGACCGTCGCGCCGAAGCAGGCGTTGAAGGCGGCGTCATAGACCTTGCCCTGCCGGCGCTTCGGCCAGTTCTGCAGGAAGTCGAGCGCCTGCTCGACGCTGTAGATTTCCTCGACCGGCAGGCCAGGCGCGGGCGTGATGCGCACCGGCACCTCGAATTGCAGTCTGTCCATTCCCTGTCTCCCGAACCGGCGCGGCTGGAGCAACGCCGTTCGTTCCGAAAATTTGCTTTTGCCGCCTTCTGGCCCACGAATGTGACCTCAGTGCGGTGAGCGGTCTGGCCCTTGGTGCGGCAGATCGGCACTCCGCCGGATCGTCCGACAGGGCGATGCAACTGCTACCGCCTGTCGAAGATTTCCCCATCCGGTGCGTCTACTGGTTGGCCGGATCCGTCTCCGCCTCGTAGGCCATGCGGGAGACCACCATCAGCAGATAGGCGGACGGTACGGCGAAAATGGCAGCGAGCACGAGCGCGGCCGTCCCTTCCATGCGAAGCGTTGCGGCAACGGCCCAATAAACGGTGCCGATGCAGATGACTGCCTGGACGGCGAGAAACGAGGCTGCCGCGGCAGCGCGCGTGAGCGTTTTGAACGACTTGATACGTTGCATCGAGAAATGTCCAATGGACGCGCCACGCGACCGGCGGACGGCCGATGGCCGTCGCCAGGTCGCGGCGCGAAGGAATGTTTGGGGTGTGAAGGCTGCGGTCGGCGACCGCCGGGCTCAGGCGGTTGGTGGCGCCCGAGGCTGGTTGGCATGCGAGGGCGGCGCGGCCACCAAGACAGGCGCGATGCGTGCCTGTGCCGACCAAGCCTGGCCGGCAACAACGAAATCGGGAACTGGGGCGAGCGCGCCGGGATTCCCGCTCACGAGCTTTACGGGCAGCGGCCGCCCGGCGCGGACTTCGACGGCCTGCGCCTTGCCGGTGACCCTCAGCAGCGCGAGCGTTTCGCCCTGCCGCGCAGCACTAATGCCGGCGCCGCCCGAGGCCGCCGCTGTGGAAGCGGAGACTTCAGCCTGGACGAAGCCCACCAGCGCAAGCACGAGCAGCGCCATCAGGGCCGAGCATGCGGTCCTGACCGGCAGCAGCGTCGATCTTGCGTGTTCCGATGCCGTCAACGGCACAAATCTCCTCTATCCGGTCCCGCCCTACCCCATGGGGCGGCGAAAGGAAAGCTTGCGGCGGCCCGGACGCGCCAACCCCTGCGCCAGCGAATATTCCGCGCAGCGAACCGGTTGAAGGCACTTCGTCCTTGAACCTTGCGGCTTCCGGTGCCAAATCTGGAGAAAATTTTCCGCATCGGCTCGCGTCAGGAGCCAATCCGCGAACGGACAAGAATGGTTACCTATCTCGACGCCGCAACGGCCCCCTTGAGAAACACCGGCCAGATCCGCCTTTACGGCGAGGACGGCTTTGCCGGCATGCGCAAGGCCTGCGATCTCACCGCGCGCTGTCTCGACGAGCTTGTATCGATGGTGAAGCCTGGCGTCACCACCGAGGCCATCGACCGCTTCGTCTTCGAGTTCGGCATGGACCATGGCGCCCTGCCGGCGACGCTCAACTATCGCGGCTACACCAAATCGTCCTGCACCTCGATCAACCATGTCGTCTGCCACGGCATTCCGGACAACAAGCCGCTCAAGGACGGCGACATCGTCAACATCGACGTCACCTATATCCTCGATGGCTGGCATGGCGACTCCTCGCGCATGTATCCGGTGGGCACCATCAAGCGCGCTGCCGAGCGCCTGCTCGAGGTGACTTACGAATGCCTGATGCGCGGCATTGCCGCCATCAAGCCCGGCGCCCGCACCGGCGCCATCGGCGCCGCCATCCAGACCTATGCCGAGGCCGAGCGCTGCTCGGTGGTGCGTGACTTCTGCGGCCATGGCGTCGGCCAGCTCTTCCATGACGCGCCGAACATCCTGCACTACGGCACCGTCAGCGAAGGCGTCGAGATGCGGCCCGGCATGATCTTCACCGTCGAGCCGATGATCAATCTCGGCCGCCCGCATGTGAAGGTACTGTCGGACGGCTGGACGGCGGTGACGCGCGACCGTTCGCTCTCGGCGCAATACGAGCACACGATCGGCGTCACCGACACCGGCTGCGAGATCTTCACGCTCTCGCCGAAAAAGCTCGACCGGCCCGGCCTGCCAGCCTAGTTTCCTGGCCAAAGCCTGAAGGGGAGAGGCCAGGCTATGGGAAAAATCGACGACGAGCGGGCATTCTTTTCCGAAGCCTGGATCGAACCGCCACAGAAGCTACAAAAAAAGACCGTGGCGGCGGAGAAGCCGCATTATCACGGCCATCGCGACCGCTTGCGCGAGCGCTTCGTCGCGGGCGGCGCGGACGCTCTGCCCGACTACGAGCTGCTCGAATTGCTGCTTTTCCGGCTGATCCCGCGCGTTGACACCAAGCCGATCGCCAAGGCGTTGATTGCCCGTTTCGGCTCGCTGGCTGAGGTGCTTGGCGCCCCGGCATCTCTGCTCGAGGAAGTCAAAGGCATCGGCCCGACGGTGGCGACCGATCTCAAGGTCATCGCCGCCACCGCCCAGCGCATGGCGCGCGGCGAAGTGCGCGGCCGTGAGGTGTTGTCCAACTGGACGCAGCTTCTCGATTATTGCCGCTCGGCCATGGCCTTCGAGAGCCGCGAGCAGTTCCGCATCCTGTGTTAAGCTGTTGATTTAATTACGGGACGTCCCGCAATGCGGATTTTGACGCCCCCCTGCCCGTTGGCTGGTGCTGCGGGCATCTAGGCCCATCATTCCAACTGGAATCACGACATTGAAAATACGTTCAGCGCGGGCTGTGCGCCAAGCACCGAGCCCGCGGGGATTCGTTACGCTTGCGAAGTTCAATTTTGAGGTGACGCCAGACGTCACCGTTTACGACTGCTGCGTGGTCAAAGCACCGGACGGCAACATCCTGCTTTATGGGCCTGGCCGCGCCGCCAATACGCTGTCCGTATCGCGGGCCGCCCGCCAGCAAATTATTGAGATGGCGCTCCGCGCCGTGGGGATGGATCTGAATGTCAAAGCCTCAGCCTAAAGAGACACTGCTCGACCTTATCAAGGCTGGCGACACTGAACGCCTTGGTGACTTCTTCTATACCAGCGCAGCGAAGGCCAGGGGCACTGTTAAGGTGCGTCCCGTCGACATCGGCTGGGAAGACTACACCCTTACCCCCGACAAGTTCGAGCCGGCTGACACAGACCCGGCCGACATGGACGAAGCCATGCGATGGGCCGTCATTGTCGATGACATTCCGGAATGCGAGGCCGACACCAAAGCGCAGATGTATGTGGACCGCGAGACCGGCGACATGATCATTGCCGCGCTGTCTGGTCCGGCACATGACCACGACGTTGCGATCCGCATGGTGGCGAGAGACCTGAAGGCCGAGCAGGCGAATGCACCATCTCGTAAGGTTTTGCGAGAGACTGCCAGGATCGCCGACAACCAGAACAACCAGAAGATCGGCAAGTTCACCATCACGCGATTCCGTGATCTCGGCAAAGCCAAGCCCAAGCCTGTCGTCGTCAAAGGCGTTCGGTACGCTGACGAGATTTCCTACATGGTGGCCAAGCCTGGCGGTGGCAAGTCGGTGCTCGAGACCGACATCTGCTACCACATCGCATCCGGCCGTGACTGGCACGGACACAAGGTCGAGCAAGGTTTGGTGGTCTACTTCGCTGCCGAGCGCAAGGCGCTGCAAGATCGCCGCGTCATGGCTTACCGCAAACACTATGGCGACGAGCGCAAAGATGTTCCGCTTGTGGTGATAGGCGGCACGCCGAACCTGACCGACGACAAGCGTCAGGACGCGCAGGAGATGGTCAAGATCATCAGGGCGCTAGAGGTGGAATACGGCTTGCCATGCCGCTGCATCACGATCGACACCTTGGCGCGAACATTCGGCGGCAGGGACCAAAACCTTGGCCAAGACATGATGAAGTACGTCCACAACGTCGACTTGCTCAAAGAAACGTTCCCCAGCGCGCATACCAGCGTCATCCACCATGAGGGCTGGGAAACCGGTCGGGCCAAGGGCGGAATCGATTTCGACGGCGCCGTGGATGCAAGCTTTCGCATCACGAAAACCGGTGACACATTCAAGCTCGCCTGTGACGGCGCGAATGATGGCGTAGAAGGCGATATCCTTTGCTTCACTATGAAATCGGTTGAGCTTGGCCTTGACGAGGACGGCGAGCCGATCACCGCGCCAGTAATCATACCCGCGGCTGACGTTGTTGGCGACTTGGTAAAGGCAACTGAGACGAAGCAGGCGAAGGCCGAGGCCGATGCGTGGGACATCCTTCTAGAGCTATCCGCTGGCGGGCACGCCGTTGGCGGCGGTATGTGGCTGGCCAAGTTCCGAGAGACTGAGCCGGAAGCCAACGAAAGGACGATGCAATCTCGGTGGCACAGAGCCGTCAAGGCATTGGAGAAGACCGGCCGAGTGGCATCATCCGGCTCGCCGAAGGTCTACACCCTAGTCGAGATGCAAGGGTGAGATGCATGCATTTTATGCATCTGCATCTGCATCAAAGGACCAGCTAAACGGCGAGATGCAAAGATGCAGATGCATCCCCCCTTTAGGGGATGCATCAATGCATCTGCATCCGCCTGTGGTGAAACTGAACAATCATAGTAGGAGGAAGCAGCATGAGCCTATTCGACAGCCCGACCGCAGCAGAGACAGCCAGGTTCGATGGAGCGTACCGCGGCCGACGATTGAGCTGGGCTGAATTCTATCGGCTGACCGGCCGCGAACCCGCTAACGATAACAAGCCGGCCGAGAAGGCAGCGTAGCTGGAGGGAAGCCACGGCTCTCCGAAAAAGGAGAGCCGCGACAACCCCGCCTGGCCCGCCCCAAAAACCTAGGTTTAGTAATTTCTAATGGGCTAATGTGTGCAATGCAACAATTTTATTGCGGCGCACAATGATTTGTTAACCTACCCGGCTTGGCCGGTTCATAATGATCGCGCCTCGCCCCGGTGGGGGAATCTCGATCTCTGGAGCGAACCAAGCCCCAGACCGCTCGTCCCCCCATAGCGCGCATGCGTGAGGGACCGGTTCAACAAATATTCTGCCGCCGCCTTGAGCAACAAGGCGTTGCGGCCTGAGAATAGGTAAAATCAGCATGAAATCACATACGATTCAGGCGGCAAAACCGCCCGCCCACCTACGTCCAGCGACAAAGAAGTGGTTCAAATCCGTTACGGAAAATTACGAGTTGGAGGGCCACCACCTGCGCCTATTGACCCTCGCCGCCGAGGCCTGGGACCAAGCCCAGACTGCGCGAGAGGTTCTGGACAGAGACGGCCAGACTTTCAGCGATCGCTTCGGCCAGCCAAAGGAAAGACCGGAAGTTTCCATCAACAATTCGGCTCGCATCGCGTTCGCTAGGCTCACCAGGGAGCTGGCTCTAGATGTCGACGCACCAGCCGATAGCCGTCCGCCTCGTACGCGGGAGTACCGCTAAAATGGTCCGGCGTATCAAACGGCGCCGCTCGAAGCGCACCGAAATCCCGCTGGTTGACGCCGACCTGTTGATGCGGGCGGGGCGCGACTATTTCGAATGCCTTGGTGACTATGGATTCGACCCAGCGCCGAGACCGGGCATGATCGAGGATGAGACGATGCTCGCAATCTGGGATGACCACTGCGACGAACTCGAGGCCGAATGGAGCAACCCGCGCTCGCAGTTCTACGCGTGGCCGGAACAGGGCGAGCCGTATATTTTTGAGGTGCTGCGGAGGCAACGTGAGGCGGCTTAAGACAAAGCGAAAGCACGCCATCCGCGTCGAGTTCCCTGTGACGCCAGAACTGCGGGAAGCCTTTCGCACCTACGTCGATAGCGAGCCGCGATGGCCGGCAAGCCTGTGGCCGGAGTTCCAGCAGTTAGCTCACCTGCTCGAGGAGGCCGGCGCTCCAATCGAGCGGTTGCTTGCCGGACATGTCTGTTGGCACCCTCGCTCGGGTGGCGCGGCGATGCCGCAAGAGTTGGCGGTGTATCGGAGGCTGGTGGCGGCCTAAAAAAGAAGGGTAAGACGCTGGGATTTCTCCCAGCGCCTCCCGTCTTCAGATCAAGACCTTCAGGATCGCGGCTATCGCCAAGAGGCAAGCCGCGAGATTGATCTTAATGCTGATGGTCACTGTGGTGCGTTTCCACATCTGTGGATGCCCTTTCAGGACCACGCCGGCGCAGCCCAATAGGGTTGCGGTTAGCGCACCATCGAAGGACTATCCCGGCCTTCATGGCAGCATCGGACCGGCGTCAGCGTTTCGAACCGCGTTCGTCGGACCCCGTTGGATCCCAGGGAGGTTGCTCGGATTGTCCCTCGGCGTCCGCCGTTCGGATTCCTCGCAGTCCCGGCACGGGCCTCAAGGGAAGCCATTTGGGGTGACCGCTTATCCAAGGCGGGGCCATCTGGGGCTTGAGGTTGATTCGGACATTAGCATTTCGGTTGCGCGTACGCAATATATAGCGCGCATACGGCAGATTGATACCAAATCTTGACAAGCGAGGCGATTTCGCCTATAAGACACATGTTCGAGTCGTGCGGCCTTTGATGGCGCACCTTCAGGCCGCCGGCACAGCCGGCACAAAGCAAGACGGCTGCGTGGGGCAGCCAACGGGAACAGAGCACAATCAATGGAAAATCTGGATTCCGCCGACCAGGCGGAAGGTCGCGTGGCGGCTAATGACAACCGCCGCGGTCACGTCAATCCCGTGATGGATCGAGCAAAGAGCGGGCGGCTGTTCGATAGCCCTGCCGACAATCTCCTGGCCGTGCGGACGCTGAACCGGATGGACGAGCTTCTATCGCGCGCCGAGTCCGAGAACGCCTATCCCAAATGGTTGGAAGGCAAGGCCGACCATGAAGATTACTTCGGCCAAGACGAGTCCGTCGAATGCGAGGGGCGGAGCGCCGAAAAAATCATCGAAGACTACTTCAACGGCCCGATGGCGATGCACGAGCGAGCCGTTGCAGCGATCCCCGGCAAGGAAATTGGGAAAGACCAATATGGGCTTCCTGAGTTTAGCCCTCCGATCGAGCGCGCCTATTGCAGCACTGCTCAGTCGGGGCGCTTCAAATTCAACCAGGCTGGCATCATTATCGGCTATCGCCTCAACAAGAACCCGCTGAATGGCGATGACATATGGGTTGAACGCCACGGCAAGAAATATCCCGACAACGCCGTGAATCCTCGCCAAAAAAAGCAAAGGGATCCGCGCTTGCGCGACGAAGGGCGGACTTATGCCGACGATCTCGCGCCCTCGGCCGCCAACGACAATTTCGCAGAGCGGGCGACCATTGCCTGGATTAAGGAGCGGATGGCGCCAGGCCATTATGACGCCGTTTACGACGCCACGGCCGGCCAGGGCTTTGGCGCGATAGGACGTGCGGCGGGCTTCTCAGGCAAGCAAGCGGACGCTGTCGGCAAGGACCGTGTCCGATGCGGCGTTCTTGCCGCAGCCAGGCTGCTTGAGGAGTATGACGATGCCGGGTGAACCTAAACGGCTCGTCTAGAATCTACATATTGAAGGTTCACTTCTCGCGGCCGTTCGCTCTGTTCGGCTGCGCCGCAGCGATCGCCCCACGCGATAGCTGCACCCGTCTTTCTGGCAGTTCCAGAGGCGGGACAATCAGCCAGGCTTCGGCCTGGCTTTTTTAAACACATCGCATCAGCGAATTTCTAAACTCAAGGAAAACAGATGGCTTCTACGAAGCAAGCCGTCGATGCGATCGTGCGTCGCATCGGCTTTGATCCCGGCCGCGTAAGCGCGGTCGCGAGAGTACTAACCGAAGCGGGCGAGTTGCCGTCAGGCGCTCCCGGCAAATCACCAGAATTGTCGCCGCAGCATGTTACCAAACTTATGGTCGCTACCGCGCTGGACGCGCCGCTCCGCGCGGTCGCCGACACCGTGGGCGAATATGTTGCTCTCCGCCGTGAAGGCGTTCCCGAGGGTGCACCAGAAGGCATTGGCGACACCGCTGGTGACGTCCTAGACATCCTGGCCGAGATCGCCGCCGCGGGTTCGACCGACGCAAAAGCACGGGCGGCAAACACCATCATCACGGTGGTCAATTCTTGGCCCGAGACCGTCCTTGTCGATCCGATCGATACGCGCCGCTTCAGTGCTGGCGAGCCCGGCCGTTGGCAGGCTTATGGCCATCGCAAGTCGGTGGAAATCAATGGCGGCGCCTTTGTAGACGTCATTAATGACCTGTTTGGAGACCACAATGCTTAAGCGATCCAATGTTGTGAATGCCGAGGCGGCGCCCTTCCGAGTGCCGTCGCTTGCCGAATGCGATGACGTCTACGCCGGCTTGCTCTCAAGGCGCGCTGAACTCAACGAGCGCCTCCGCGAACTTATCGCCGAAGGGCGGCAGATCGAGAAGTTGATCGAGGCGGATCCAGCCCCTGAGGTTCGGCCTAGCATCGCAGCCCTGCTTGGTGACGGTCCGACCGCCAACGCCGCCAACCGCAAAAGGCTCGCCGAGGTGCGTACGGACAAGTCCGACCATGAAGCCGCTTTGCGAGCCATCGAAAGCCGAATCCGTGACGCAAAGACACCGGCCGTGAGGCAGGCCATCGCGCTCGTTCGACCTGAGTGGGACCGGCGCCAGAAGGTGTTGTGCGAGGCGCTTGCTGTTGTTGAGAGGGCGCACCGTGACCTTGCTATGCTCGCGGACGACGTCGAGGCTGAGGATATCGGCTCGAGCCATTTCGGCCAGCGGCCCCACTTCCTCGGCGACGCCCGCGACGGGCATGTGCAGCGCTACCTGAAGGAGGCCGGTCATGTCGGTTGAGCGGACTGATACCTCTCGCGCCAAGAGCGCGGGCGTCAAGCGGCGCATCAAGATGCCGGATGGCAAGGTGCGGATAGCCGCCACAGATCCAAAAGAAATCGCGAGCGAGTTGCGCGCCAAGTCAAGTCTCGGCCGCAGGGAGGCGCGCCAGGACGCGTTGGAGGCCAAACTTTGAGCGACAACGTAATCTCTGGTTATTGCGTGCGCTTTGGGGATATCACGACGATCGGCTCCGACTTTCGCGAACGCATTGCGCCTGGGGCATTCACTGACTCTCTGCGAGACAGAGATATCGTGATGCTGTTGAACCACGATAGCGGGAGAGTTCTGGGGCGCACGAGCGCGGGAAGCCTCAAGCTAGTCCAAGACCGCATTGGCCTGTACTTCTCGCTCGACGTCGATCCCACAACACCTGAAGGCCAGACGGCGCTAGGGACGGTACGCAGGCGAGACGTGAAAGGTTGCTCATTCGCTGGCCGGTTCCTTGAAGAGGAATGGGAAGACGGCGGCAATCTTCTTCCGCTGCGAACCGTCACCAAGGTCGAACTGTGGGAGGCGACCCTCACCGGCTTCCCGGCTTATGAGACAACTTCCGCTGTCCTGGCGCGCTCTGCCGACGCGCCGGCCAACGCCTCTGCAGCAAGGCGCCGCGTGATCGAAAAGATGGAGCGCGATCACCGGTTGCGGGGGATTCGATGAGACCCCGCATGCCGCGCCGTAAACCGAAAGGCGGCCAAGCCTCAAACGCCGCCAGCTGCAGGTAACCAGAAGGCCGCGCTTCGCCGCATCCGCAAGCCGGATAAAGCAGCAGCTGTCGGCGGGACTGATGCGGTTTCTGAAGGTGGGTTGAGGAAAATTCGGACCGAGGCGGCGCATTGGCTGCGGGGATTAGCTAATTGCCTCCCTTTTCGCTTTGATGGGTTTGCGCGAGACCCAGCTTCAATCGCTCAAGCAGAACGCCAAGGAAGAGTGGCGCCTTGCCCTCCTTCATTTCCCTTGACGGAACCAGTTTGTCGACAGGATTGAAGGCAAGCTGCTCTAGCACCATTGCGGCAATCTCTTGCTGGTAGTCTGGTGCCTGCTTCTGAAACCCCTCGACGGAAACCGCCATAGAGTACTTGTACGCATAGTGCTCCCGCAACCGGAACAAGGATGAATACCGGATAGCCGTAAAGGATACCAACCAAGCTGCTGGCACTAAAATTAGCACTCGGCCAAGAACCTGCCCTAAATACTGCCACTCGGATCCTGGAGCCGTAGCATCTATGATGTGAATCTGCGGCCAGTATAGTTCGATAAACGGCTTAGCTATCGGTACAACAATCAGCGCTATCAGTGGTATGGCACTGATGAATAGAAATCCGATCGCTCCATAAAAAACCTGTCCAGCTGCCTTCAGTTCTGTCGTCAAACTGGCCCGAATTCCTTCGAAATTGCTGGCCAGACCGGCGACGGTAGCTGACGACAGCATCTCCTCAGAGCGTGCAATGATCCTGGCGATTTCAGTATCCTTTGCAGCCATGCCGTCGATCAAGTCGCCGAGTTTTTTCTCGCCGTCTTTGAATTGGCGTTCTCGATCTGAAAGTTGCTTGTCGAAAATTGCCAGTTTGTCCTCAGATGCGTCGACGGACGTTTCTAGGTCTTTAGCTTTGTCTAATATGTTGTCTACGGACGCAGCACTCTCTGTGACCTTGGCCAGGTAGCTCGAAATGGTAGTGCGATCTGAATCGCTTTCTGTGCGAAGTCGCTGAACCGTGGCGGCGGCCTCGGACGCATCATGCTCCAAAGCCAAAATCTTTTCAGACGAAGAGCGGCTCGTTGCGTGTGATGCCTTGGCACCCGCCAAAACGCGGCTGCCCTCTTCAATCAAGCCAGACAACGCTTTTGCTGCCACTCCAAATCGATAGCCCGAACGCGGCCTAATTAGTGGCGCAACACCTAGCAGGTTGGACAGAAGGTCGTCGGATCTTGTTGATAGGGTTTGGAGCTCGGATACTAGCGGCACCTGCTGTCCATTCTTTGCCGTGGCGACAAAGTTGGAATAGTCCAGCTTGCTCAGCCCTCCATAACTCGCCGAGATACTGCTAATTCGCCCATCAGCCGCGCCGGCAGCATCCTTCAACGCGACAAGGCCGGTCTCAATGCGCGTGACGAGGCTACCCGGCACAATCGGCGATGCTTGTGACTTGAGCAGATCGTCAACCATTTCGGCCGTGAGAACAACTCTTGCCTGCACATCGGAAAATGAGTCTTGCGTCCCGTTGATTACACGGGAGAAATCAAAAACCTGGCCGTCTTGATCAACCAACTCCACTAACGTGCGGGTAAGGCCCGCAAATTGCGCAATTAGGTCCTCTTTCTTCCCCGCAATCTGCTCGATCTTTTCCGGCTGCATGGCCCACCCTCTAGCCCAATTTCATTCCACAAACCCGGCAACGTTTATAACGGTCTGCTTAGAATTGGTAGCCGAATCGACCCGCTTATACTTGCCATAGGGAGCGTCCAGAACGTCGCTCCAGTCTCAGGATTCACAACATGACCAACCAACCAGCCGCGCCCGAGCCGCCGCCGCACGCATATGGAGGTGCATAATATGGCCAGATCATTCGCTGGCGGAACGGATCAACTCTATTGGTCAATGCCAACAACCTCACCGGCGGTTGGCTCTTTCGCCTTTCGCATGAAAACCACGCAAACCACTGTCAACGCGGCGGCAGTCGTCTATTGGGATACTTCCAGCCGATGGGGCTTTGGTTTCATTCTGAACAACACGGCCGGCAAGCTGATGGTGCAAGGCTATTCATCAAGCGCTACGCCAGCAATACAGTTGCTCTCCACGACGACGATTAACGATGGTAATTGGCATTCGGTCGTATTTAACTACAACCGAAACAACGGTGGGGCGAACGCTCTGTTTGTTGATGGCGCGCAAGAGGCCAGTGGCAATTCTAGCGCTCTGTGGAACAAGGTCGGAAATAATTTGCCGATCGTCTTGGGCGACAGTCTCGACACCTTTTGGCCTTCCTACGTGGGGGAGATCGCCGAGATCGGGCATTGGGCCGACGCGTCGAATTCACAGCTCGATGCTGCCGAGATAGCGGCCCTAGCGAAGGCTTTTTCCCCCATGCTCATTCGTCCTGCATCACTTTTCTTCTACGCTCCGATTGTCAGGGAGACGCGGGAATTGAAGGCCGGACTAACGGCGACGGTAACAGGTGGGGCGGTGTCCGACCATCCTCGCAAGCTCGGGCCAGGCTGTTAGCGAACTGAAGAACTCCGTCACATCAATCCGCGCGGGAGCAGGACCCCACTCAGTCGCTGCAAGATTAGTATTGATGTTTAAAGCCTTCGATGCATATTGTTGCCTTGTCGTTGGGGCGACGGGGCAAAGGGGTGAAGCACAATCCATCGTTGGATGGAATTAGAGCGCTGGCCGCGCTTGCGGTCGCGATGTTTCACTGCAAGTTACCCTTCACGCCGGGCGGTTTCATTGGTGTCGACGTCTTCTTCGTCCTGAGCGGCTTCCTCATCACCTCGCTGCTAAAGAGCGAGACAGAGCAGACCGGAACGATAGCCTTGACACAATTCTATGTCCGCCGCGCTCTCCGGCTCTGGCCGCCATTGTTGGTTTTTCTTGCAGTCTATGCCGTCGCCGCGCCAGTACTCTTTGCTCCTGCGAGTGTCTGGCAACAGTTGGCGCTGGCGGGCCTCTATCTCGCCGATTACGGCCGCGCGTTTTGGGGAGAGCCCAGCACCCTTACGCACACCTGGTCTCTATCGGTCGAGGAGCATTTCTATATGCTCTGGCCGGCGGTGATCCTATTGATCAGTCGGCGCTGCAGCGACCGTCAGGCCGTTGTGCTCTTGCTCGGCCTGTTTGTCGCCGCCTCAATGTGGAGGATGATTGACCTAATTGCGTGGGGAGATTGGCGCCACACCTACTTTCGGTTCGACACGCGAATGAGCGGGCTGATCTTGGGTGCCGCAGTCGCTTATCTGCCGTGGCGACCCAGTGCCTCGCAAGCCAATCTTCTGGGCATAGCAGGGCTTATCGGCATGGCTGCTGCGATAGCACTCCTCGACAAGTACGTCCTCGCCCTTCTGCCTGTCGGCATGCTTATCGATATGTGCTCGGCAGCGTTGGTTCTGGCAGCCATCCAGGAAGGCTCGATCATTGCCGGGGCGCTTAGGGCCAGGCCGCTGGCAGCCTTGGGTCTCATCTCGTATTCGCTATACCTGTGGTCCGTGCCAATTGCCGTCGTTTTTAGAAGTCACTTCGGCCCCTACACGTCTTTCTCGGCGACTGCGGTTCTATCGATCGGCATCGCTACGGCATCATGGTGGCTGATGGAACGACCGCTAAAGGCTTATCGGCTTAAGGTGGCAAAGCCGATGATGTTGGCCGTGACTGTCTAAGTCGCCTTGTCCACCAGCGGCGCTTTCCGCTTCGGCGGAACGTAGCGTGTCACAAGCCTGACGGTGTCGGCATCCACGGTGACGGGAATGCCTAGGTTCACCGTGATCCTGCCTTCGTTAACGTAGGTGACATCGCCCAACAGTTCGATCGGCTGCCCCTTCTTCACCTTCGATGTTCGGTCAAGGATCGAATGGGGAAAGCCATACGACGGGATTGAGACGCTGACACGGTCCTCTGTCACCCGACGACGCACCGTCGCGGTGATGGCGACTTCGTCGCCAATGTGGATGCCCTTCGCCATGGTTAACGAGTCTGGCGCGGCCAAAGGCTTCGTCAAGATGTTGCTAATGTAACGGTCTGGAACCTTTTCTTCAGAGCCATGTTGAGGAATCGGACGGCGCCTCTTTCCCTAACCCGAGAGCGCCGCGCCGGGATGATTTGCCGCCTGTCACCGGGAGGGTGAGAGACGCCGGCATCTCCCGACAAAGAGCCCGCCCAGCGTCGCACCGGGAGCGGCTCTTTCATCGAATAAGCCTCTTGCTATCGGAAGGCCTACTTGTTCCCCACTGAAGCAAGGAAGATGCTTTTAGCATGTCCTGGGTCCGGAGGACTGCGTTCCGGCACGGATTAGAGAGGGGAGCCCGCTCCGCATAGCGTCCTGGAGCGGGTTCTTTCCATTCTGCCTCTTGGGGCCGCCAGCTTTTCGTCAAGCGGAACCTAATATAGGCCTCGTGCTTATCGCAAAATGAGCACTCGCGGCGCCAATTTTCTCGACCGGTGGATGGCAGAGCATCTGCCGAACGCGATGACGGATGACCCGGCCGCCATTAGCGACCTAGTAGTTCAGATGACGAAGGCTGCGGAACGCGAAGGCATCGACAGGGACGAGATCAATGAGGAGGTCGACAGTGTCTTTGAGGTGATCTTCGACGCGATGCAGCACCGCGAGGGCGGCCGGGCAGAAGGCGAAGAAAGCGACAAGACGGCAGAGGCCGCGCTTGATCTGTTGGCTGGTCGTTTAGTGAGAGAGACGGGCATTATCCACGAGCAAGCCGAAGAGCTGATCAAGCAGATTGGAACCGATTGGGACGCCCTGCTTCGGGAGGCTTATTTCCTAGAATGACAGCAGTATCATCGTCGGACCAATGCGCCGGAGTTTGGGACCTCAGTCGCGGTTGCGGGCTTAGAGGTAACCGGACACTCTGCGTCGACTGAGCCACTCCCCCCGAGTGAAAGTGTCGGCGCTAGCCCGGCCCGCGAATCCTGTGTCACCATGATAAGCGAGCCGGGCTGCGGGTGTTCCACCAGCCCTCTTTTACCATTCAGAATTCGCCGAATTGTTCGGAACTGAATGCTAGCCCGGCCATTATTCGGAGTGGCGGTCGTCGTCCCCCTTGGCCGCCAGCTCTAAGCCCAAGCACAAGCCCGTCGTTCTCTCCCTGAGGCGGCGGGCTTTTAACGAGCGCTTTGCCGTCGGTGCTTAGAGAGGGCGCGCAACAGGTCAGCTTCGTCGGTGGTGCCGTCGTCGAAAACTTGGAAGACTTCCATGGCCAGGAACTCCCGCTGCTCACGGTCTTTCTTGGCTAGGCGGCGCTCGTCGCACAGCCGGTCAAACACCCGCTGGAGCATGGCCAGATCAGCGGGTTCGTAAACACCACTGTAGCGGGACAATGACATTTGTCGACGCCCTCAACGCCGCTCCGAATTATCTCACACTGCAGGCCTGACGCGAAGAAAAATCAGGAGGTCTGTCGGCAGCGTCAGTCCTTTGCGTCTTCTGGCACGACCGCCGGCGGCCCGGGTCCGTGGATGATCCCCGTGGCTCAGCCGACGCCGAATTTTTTTGCCTGACCTGAACAGTCCGCCCTCCAGATCATTCTAGAGATTAGGAGGCCATTTTCATGAGTGACGAGAACAAGAGAGAAGGTTCGTCGCGACAGGGCGCGATTGAGGTGCTGGCCGATCGCCTGGTCAGAGAGGCAGACATTACCGAAGAGCAAGCCCGCGAGCTGATCAAACTGATCGGGATCGATTGGAATTCCCTGCTTCGAGAGGCTCATTTCCTGAAGGCGCGGCACCGCCTATGAGCGAACGCGGGGCAGAATTCTTTGGAAAGTGGGTCACCGATAACGTGATGCGCGGCAGCGTCGGCGCCGACATCATTTCTGTGGCGGAGCTGACGACCAAGCTGTTCGCCGATGCGAAGGCCGCAGGTGTTTCCGAGGACGAGATCGAAGAGGAGGTCGGGAGCGCCTATGAGGCGATCCGGGCTGCGATTGTTGGCTCCGGGCTGCGATTGTTGGCCTTGAAGAGGTGGGCAAATCCGATTGATGGCTTGAAGTCAAAGGCAGTCAGCAAATAAATCCTTCGGCGGTGCGGCGACCCCATTATGAGGATCGCCATTGGAAACAAATACCCCTTTTCAGAAGGTACGCTCGGCCGCAAACTTGAAGGCGGCACGGGTCTGTCGGTCGATTGTCTCACTTGCAGGCGCAAGGCTGTCCTCGACGTGGCGGAATTGGTGAAGCGGCTCGGGCCGGACCAGGGGTGCCTGCACTACGACCTGATCAAGGTGATCTTCTGCCACGAGTGCCGCGCCGCCGGCCGAGACGACCGAAACTTGCAGTTCACTAATCATGCGGTGACGCCAGAGCAGCGGAAGGGGTGGACGCCTTGTCCATAGCCACCGAAACTATTTGTGGGGCCTTTTCGTTGGGAGGGGCACCTTCGCTGGCAATTCTTGGGTGCCGCTCTGAGGCTCCGTGCTCTGAGGCTCAATCGGTGAGAGAACCTGTGGCCGTTCGAAAAGGAGCGGCGAAACGTACCCTATAACCAAAGCGATGGTTGCGATTAGGAGAGTGACTAGGAGCCGCCGCCGTCGCTTTGGCTGGGGTTGAACGGGTGGCTCCACAGGAGGAGGCGCAGGCGCAGGCGGCAACTCGATTGTGTGAGGCTGTGACCAGGGGCCGATCTTTGCGTCGTGGTCCGCGGCGGAGGAATACTTACGATCCAGCGCGGCCTGCTTTCGGCGCGCTTCCTCGTCGAATTGATACTTGCGGGCACCACGCCAGTTTGCCTGGAACTCATCCTTTGCCATTGCGCAGATTAGCACGCGGCGCCGCTATCCAGCCAGCGCGCGTACCACCGCAATCCCCACCCCGATCGCGAGGCCTGTGGCCAGACTTTCGGCCAGGCGCGGCAAGATGGCGCCGTACGACACTCGGCGTTGCGGAGCGTTCAGAATGTAGGCAAGTTCATCGAATGTGCGCTGGTGACTATAAATGGATTACATAAAACAACGTTTGAGTCCAGAGGAGAATAGCGTAGGCGTTTTCGCCTACGTTGCTTGACAATCTTGGCGATAGCGCCTGCATCTTTACTGGGCATTACAGCGGTAAAGCGGTATTTGACTTTGGAGCGGATCTTCGTAATGATGCATGCAGCCCGCCGAGATCGGGCGGGCTGGTTCGGATGGCCGATGTCGACGCTTCGGCATCAGGCGCGCCGTGAATTTGATAGCAGCGGCGCGCCGTCTACTCGGCTGCACCCTTGGGCAAGAAGCCCTTGGCCTCCAGATCCGCGATGAGCAAGATTTCGACATAGGAGGCGACGGTGCGGCGATCGGCTTTTGCGGCTCGCTCGAGAGCTTCCTTCACGGCGGGCTCAATTCTAAGGCCGAGGGGTGCGGTACGGGCCATGTGGTCACTCCTGTTTGCAATTGTTAGCAGATGCTAGTTGACAATGTGCTAGCATCGTTATACCAATGCTAGCATCAACTAGCAACGAGGAGCTACACCATGGATGCGCAGACGGTTAACGACAGTGGGCTGGCGCTTGGCGCGATAGTCACGATGACCGGCGCGGTTGTCGGGACGAGCAGGCTGCCTGACGGACGCACCTCCTATCTCGTCCAGTTCGATCGCAAGGGCGAGACGGCACGGGACTGGTTCTTTGCGGAAGATGTGGCGGATTTGGGCTTCGACGACTGACGGCAGCCAGTTGACATCGAGGTGGTAAAGCGGTCCTATAGGTTACTGCGCTCGCCGGCCTCGGCGGGCGCAGTTTTGCTTTCTGGAGGGGAAATGAAAGCGGCGAATGACAACTCACCTCTCTACCTCTCAGAGGAGGCTATTGCGCAGCGTGTGCTCGGGCCTCGCGCCAAGGCACGCTGGATGGCGATAGCAGCCGTATGGGAGCGTGAGGGGCTTCCGCGAATAGACCCTGTGACTCGCTATCGCTATTGGCCGGCAGTACGGTCTTTCCTCGACCGTCGCCACGGCCTGCATCAAAGCCACCTGCCCTCAACTGTCGACGGTGCGGAGAATTGGAATTGACTGACTTTCCGGGGCTTAAACGCAAGCGCAACAAGGACGGCACGTTTCGGGAGTATTGGGAGGCTCGCGGCGACTTGGCCAAGCGAGGCTTCCGCCCGTCGTCTATCCGGCTGCATTATCCGAACACGCCCGAGGGACGCCAGGAGTTATCCGCCCGATGCAAGATACTGCAGGCCGAAATGCTTGCTTGGGCTACGTGCGACGGACACGCCGCACCCGGTTATGACGGTACGCTGAAAAGCCTGTCACGCTTGTTCCAGACGAATGCGGATTCCCCATATCTGTCCATGAAGTGGAACAGCCGGGAGAACGTCACCAAGTGCCTAACGATTATCGAGCACACGGTAGGCGCCCGTCAGGTCGGAAAACTTCTCGGACCCGACTTCAAGATCTGGCACACCAAATGGGGCACACCGAAAGAGCCGACTGAGAAAGTGGCAAGTCCCCCTGCCCGCCCTTGGCGCGCAAAGCACTGCATGGACGCTGTTCGCCAATTGATCGGCTACGGCGTGACGCTCGGCTATGACGACTGTTTTCGCGCCGATACCATCCTTTCCAAGATCCGCTTCAAGACGCCACCGGCACGCAAATCGATCATGACAGCACAGCACGTCGAAGCAGTTCGAAAGACAGCCCACGCGGAAGGCTGGCCGTCCGTTGCCCTGGCAACGGTTTTGCAGTTCGAACTCGCGATGCGTCAGAAGGACGTAATCGGCGAATGGGAGCCAACCGGAGACGCCAAGGGCGGTATCGTTCATCGAGAGACAAGGTGGGCGAACGGCATGGTGTGGTCGGATATCGATTCGAACATGGTCTTACGGAAGGTGCACACCAAGACCGGATTTGAGGTTGAGCACGACCTGAAACTACATCCGATGGTGCTCGAGGAAATCGCTCTGGTGCCACTAGAGAAACGCATAGGCCCGATGATCCTGGCCGAAACGACTGGCGAGCCATACAAGCACCGGAAGTTCACAGAGCGGTGGCGCAAGATCGCCAACAAGGCAGGCGTCCCATCCACCGTATGGAACATGGATGCCCGCGCTGGCGCCATCACCGAAGCCTACGATCTCGGCGCGACCGAAACAGACGTGATGAAATCGGCCGGTCACAAAAACCGCCAGACGAGCGCCAGATATAACCGCGGCACGATCGAGCAAACCAGTCGCGTCGCTCAACTGCGCATGGCGAAACGCAACACGAACAAACAATAGGGGACGCGTAGGGGACGTTTAAGGGACGTCTCCTGTATCCATTTGTAAACGCAATAGAAATTGGAGGAGGGAAACACATCCGCATCCTCTTCCTCGACAAGAAGAACGGGCTGATCGCCGACGAGGTGCAGCAGACCGGCACCGTCGACCACACCCCGGTCTATCCGCGCGAGGTGGTGAAGCGGGCGCTGGAGCTTTCCGCCAGCGCCATCATCCTGGTGCACAACCATCCGTCTGGCGACCCGACGCCCTCGCGCGCCGACATCGACATGACCAAGCAGATCATCGATACGGCCAAGCCGCTCGGCATTGCGGTCCACGACCACATCATCATTGGCCGCAAGGGCAACGCCTCGATGAAAGGCCTTCTGCTGATTTGAGCCGGCGGCACCCAGAATCTGATCGATGAGGCGCTCGAAGGGGCGATGCCGGCTGCGGTCTCGACCGCGATCGTCTCGCAATTTTTGCGTGGGTGGTCGTTGAGGAGTATTGTCTGGCAAAGGCTTGAAAAGCCGACACCTTCGGGAGGAACCGATGACCGAAGCTAGGATTCAGACATGGAATAAGAGGTCCCGCCGCAAGTTCCTTGGCGAGGCGGCCGTGGCAGCTGCGGCGATCGTTGCCGCGCCAAGCGTTGTCAAGGCGCAAGGGCCGGTCAGCATGCGCTGGCAGAGCACATGGCCCTCCAAGGATATCTTTCACGAATTCGCGCTTGATTTCGCCAAGAAAGTCAATGACATGACAGGTGGCGACCTCAAGATCGAGGTGCTGCCGGCGGGCGCCGTGGTGCCTGCGTTCGGCCTGCTTGACGCGGTATCGCAAGGAACGCTTGATGGCGGCCACGGCGTGCTCGTCTACCACTACGGGAAGCAGACGGCGCTCGCGCTATGGGGATCCGGCCCGGGCTTCGCCATGGACGCCAACATGCTGCTGGCGTGGCACAAATATGGCGGCGGGAAGGAGCTCCTTGCAAAGCTCTATGATTCCATAGGCGCCAATGTGGTTTCGTTCCCCTATGGACCGATGCCGACGCAGCCGCTCGGCTGGTTCAAGAAACCGATTTCTAAGGTCGAAGACATCAAAGGCCTCAAGTTCCGTACCGTTGGCATCTCGATCGACGTCTTCACCGGCCTGGGCGCGGCGGTCAACGCGCTACCTGGCGGCGAAATCGTTGCGGCATTGGATCGCGGCCTGCTCGATGCGGCCGAGTTCAACAACGCCTCATCCGATCGGGTGCTTGGTTTTCCGGACGTGTCCAAGATCTGCATGCTGCAGAGCTATCACCAGAATGCCGAGCAGTTCGAGGTCCTGTTCAACAAAACGAAATACGACGCCCTGCCCGATCAGATGAAGGCAATCATCACCAATGCGGTCGAGGCAGCGTCGCAGGACATGGCCTGGAAGGCGATCGACCGTTATTCGAAAGACTATTTGGAGATGCAGACGCAGGACAAGGTCAAATTCTACAAGACACCGGAAGCAATCCTCAAGCGACAGCTGGAGGTCTACGACGAGGTCGTGAAGAAGAAGGCGGCTGAAAACCCGCTGTTCAGGGAGGTCCTTGAATCGCAGCTCGCCTTTGCCCAGCGGGCAACGCGATGGGAACAGGACACGGTCGTCAGCCGCCGCCTGGCCTTCGATCATTACTTCGGGCCTGACGGCGCCGCAAAGAAGATCTGAAGCACAGTTCGAGCCGGCAAGGCACCATCGGGGCCATGACCGAACGGTGCCTTGCCTTCTTACCAAAACTCCGGCCATCCGGCTGCCTCGCATGAACGTCCAGCATTTCCTGAATACAGTCGATGCAATCAGCGCGTGGGTCGGCAAGGCCGCGGCGTGGCTTATCATCGGGCTGATGACGCTGGTCTGCGTCGAAGTCTTCAAGCGCTACATCCTGAACATGCCGACGGCGTGGATATTCGACGCCAGCAACATGCTCTACGGCTCGCTGTTCATGCTCGCCGGAGCCTACGCGCTGGCGCAGAATGCCCATGTGCGCGGCGACTTTCTATACAGCTCGATGCGGCCCCGGACTCAAGCCGCGCTCGATCTTGCATTGTACGTCCTCTTCTTCCTCCCCGGGATCGCGGCCCTCGTCTACGCAGGTTACGATTATGCCGCGCTTTCGTGGCGGATTGGGGAGCATTCGACCGTGACGGCGGAAGGTCCGCCGATCTACCATTTCAAGTCGGTCATTCCGCTGGCTGGGGCCCTCGTGATGCTTCAGGGCGTGGCCGAGATCGTCCGCTGCATCGTTTGTCTCAGGACGGGGCAATGGCCGAGCCGCCTGAAGGACGTCGCGGAGATCGACGTCGTGGAGGAACAACTCGCACTCAGCGAATTTGTGGATGAAGAGGCGCGCAGGACCGCCATCGAGCGCGCACAAAAGATAGACGAGGAAGCGCGGCAGCGCGGGATGGGTGGAGACCTGCAGAGTTGAGCGATCCAGCCCTTGGACTCACGATGCTCATGCTCATCGTGGTCGTCATCGTCATGGGTTTCCCGACGGCCTTCACGCTGATGGGCCTTGGCATGTTTTTCGGGTTCTACGCGTTCTACAACCCGGCGGAGCATTGGATCGACAACCGCGTCTTCGATCTGATGGTCGAGCGCACTTATGGGGCAATGACCAATGACGTCCTAATCTCCATCCCGCTTTTCGTGCTCATGGGATATGTGATGGAACGCGGGGCGCTGGTCGACAAGATGTTCTACAGCATCCAGCTTTCGTTCCGACGGGTACCGGCGTCGCTGGCCATTGCTACGCTCATCGTCTGCACCTTCTGGGGCATCGCCAGTGGCCTCGTCGGCGCGGTTGTGGTCTTGATGGGGGTGATTGCCTTCAATCCGATGCTGCGCGCCGGATACGATGTGAAGCTCGCTTCCGGCGTGATCACTGCGGGCGGCACGCTGGGCATCCTGATCCCGCCGTCAGTCATGATCATCGTCTATGCGGCGGTTGCGGGCCAGTCCGTCGTGAAGCTCTATGCCGCGGCGATGTTCCCCGGTTTTTTCCTCGCCTTCCTTTATCTCGTCTACATTCTTGGCTGGGCGACAATCAATCCGAAGATCGCCCCGCCTCTGCCTGAGGATCAAACAAAGGTTCCGGTGCCGGCGTGGATGCGAAGCTTTCAGACAGTTTACTCGCGCAACATTCTTGGTGGACTTCTTTCCGCATTGTTCTCGCCGTCCCAGGCTACGGCGCTCGAGACGGAGAACGGACACCTCACATATTGGAAGCTGTTCAAGAATTTCTGCGTTGCGCTGGTACCGTTCGCCTTGACAGTACTCACCCTCTTGTTGGTGTGGTGGTATGTCGTCATCTATCCACAAGCATCGGCCGACGTCGAAGCTCCAGTCGGATTGGAGCAGCTCGGCGCTCCGGCAGTGGAGGAACTCGGCGCACCTGCGGTGGACACAGGGCCGGCAACCAGCTTCTACGTCACCTTCGGTATCATCGCAGCACTCGCCGCAGTGGTGCTCGTCCGCTACTACCGGAACATGACTGCCGAACGGCTCGAGGTCCTGAAGCTCCTGGTCTCGTCGGTCATGCCGCTGGGTATACTTACCGTCGTCGTGCTCGGTGTCATCCTGTTCGGAATCACGACGGCGACCGAGTCCGCGGCAGTCGGGGCTGCTGGGGCCTTTCTGCTGGCGTTCCAGGCCCGAACGCTCGACTGGAAGCGCGTCAAGGAAGCAGTGTTCCTGACCGCGAAGACCACAGCCATGGTTTGCTGGCTCTTTGTCGGCTCGGCGCTGTTTTCGGCCGTTTTTGCGATCCTCGGCGGCCAGGTACTTCTCGAGCAATGGGTGCTGTCGCTCGACTTGTCGCCCGTGCAGTTCATGATCCTTTCGCAAGCGATCATTTTCATTCTCGGCTGGCCCCTCGAATGGACCGAGATCATCATTATCTTCGTCCCGATCTTTCTGCCGATGTTGAAGCACTTCAACATCGACCCGATCCTCTGGGGGACTCTCGTCTTCGTGAATTTACAAGCGGCGTTCTTGTCACCCCCTGTCGCGATGTCGGCGTTCTACCTCAAGGGCGTCTCCCCGCCGCACGTCACGCTCAACCAGATATTCGCAGGCATGATGCCCTACATGCTGATCGTCATCCTCTGCATGATCATCATGTACATCTGGCCCGGCATGACACTCTGGCTTCCAAACTACCTTTACGGCGGATGAGTAAAACTGCCGTTCTCGGGAATGCTTTCCGTGACCACACGTTTTTCGCCCGCTCCGATTTAGACATCGCCCAGATCGAATGACGGATAGGTTGGGTCTGCCTGAAGGATATGGTCAATGGCTCCACCCAGCGCTGAACCTTCCAACGGTCAAAGCAGGGTGTCGCTCATCTCTTGGCACGCTAAGAAGCTGGCGCTCGATGCGCGTCGGGCCTAGCTTCGTTAGGATCGGCAAAGCCGTTCTCTATCCGATCGCCGAACTAGATGTGTGGGACGAACAGAACTGCGCTGCTTGTCATGCGTCAAAGCGACTAATCGAGAGCTTAGGTGATCGAAGGTGATGCTCCCGTTTGCGCATTCTCTGGCCGATCCCAATTATCGGCATCAGTCCGTTTGAAACGGTCAGCATCTGTTAATCTAATCAATTAGTTATGAGTGTCATCGGCATGGTGCATAATCACCCGTCCGGCGACCCGACGCTCTCGCGCGCCGACATCGAGATGACCAAGCAGATCATCGACACGGCGAAGCCCCTCGGCATCGCTGTTCACGACCACATCATCATCGGCCGCAGGGCAACGCCTCGATGAAGGGGCTGCTGCTGATCTGAAGCGTTTTGCCCGATGTCCGAGGCCCCCGACTCCAAAGCTGTGGAGCGATCAACATCGTCTCCTCAATCGGACAGTCGGCTCTGGAATTTCAACCGGAAATCGAGCATGATGCGGCTTGGTATTTGCGTTGGATGCTTCGCGCTCCCATGAAATACCGGAGGACGGGACATGGCCATTGCGCTTGTACTCGTGTTGATTGTCGTGGGCTCGGTGTTGTTCCACTTCCTGAGCCCATGGTGGTGGACGCCGATTGCGTCGAACTGGGACTATATCGACAACACCATCATCATCAGCTTCTGGATCACCGGCGTCGTCTTCTCCGCCGTTGTGCTTTTCATGGCCTATTGCGTGTTCCGCTTCCGCCATCGCGAGGGCAACCACGCCGCCTATGAGCCAGAGAACAAGCGGCTCGAATCGTGGCTGACGGTCGGCACCGCGGTCGGCGTCACCGCCTTGCTGGTCCCTGGCCTGTTCGTCTGGAGCCGCTTCGTCAACGTTCCCAGCGGGGCGGCCGATATCGAGGTTGTTGCCCAGCAATGGCAATGGAGCTTCCGCCTGCCGGGCAAGGACGGCAAGCTTGGCACGTCCGATACCCGCGACGTATCGGCTGAAAATCCGCTCGGCATCGCGCCCGGCGACCCTAACGGCCAGGACGATATCGTGGTCGAGGCGGCCGACCTGCACTTGCCGGTCGGCAGGCCGGTCAAGGTGCTGTTGCGCTCGATCGACGTCCTGCACGATTTCTACATCCCGGAATTCCGCGCCAAGATGGACATGATCCCGGGTTCGGTCACCTATTTCTGGTTCACCCCCACCAGGACCGGCACCTTCCAGGTCCTGTGCGCCGAGCTGTGCGGCCAGGGACACCCGCTGATGCATGGCGTGGTCGTGGTCGACACCGAGCAGGACTATTCGGCCTGGGTCGGTCAGCAGCAGACCTTTGCGCAGTTGTCGGCGCCCAAGCAAACTGGCTCGGCGAGCCAACCGACAGGAAAGACGATGGCGTCCGCTTTGGACGTCGCGGCAAAACTCGAAATGCTCGAGGCCCGCTGAACAGGGCACGGAGGTGCTCCCATGGTCGACGTCACATCGGCAGATGCCGTCCCCCCCGCCGAAGTCGGGGAGGTGGAACTCTACCATCCTCACAGCTGGTGGACGAAATACGTCTTCTCGCAGGACGCCAAGGTCATTGCCATCCAATATGCGGCGACGGCAACGGCGATCGGCCTTGTGGCGCTGGTGCTGTCCTGGCTGATGCGCCTGCAGCTGGGCTTTCCCGGCACGTTCGACTTCATCACTCCGGAAGCCTATTACCAGTTCATCACAATGCACGGCATGATCATGGTGATCTACCTGCTCACCGCGCTCTTCCTCGGCGGCTTCGGCAACTATCTCATTCCGCTGATGGTCGGTGCCCGCGACATGGTCTTTCCCTATGTCAACATGCTGAGCTACTGGGTCTATCTGCTCGCCGTTCTGGTGCTGGTGTCGAGCTTCTTTGCGCCGGGCGGACCGACGGGCGCCGGCTGGACGCTCTACCCGCCGCAGGCCATCATGACCGGCACGCCGGGCGGCCAGGACTGGGGCATCATCCTGATGCTCTCCTCGCTCATCCTGTTCATCATCGGCTTCACCATGGGCGGCCTGAACTATGTGGTGACGGTGCTGCAGGGCCGCACGCGCGGCATGACCTTGATGCGCCTGCCGCTCACCGTCTGGGGCATCTTCACCGCCACCGTCATGGCGCTGCTCGCCTTCCCGGCGCTGTTCGTTGCCTGCGTGATGATGCTGCTCGACCGTGCGCTCGGCACCTCCTTCTTCATGCCGGCGATCGTCGAGATGGGCGAGCAGTTGCAGCATAATGGTGGCAGCCCGATCCTGTTCCAGCACCTGTTCTGGTTCTTCGGCCACCCGGAAGTCTACATCGTGGCGCTGCCGGCCTTCGGCATCGTCTCCGACCTGATCAGCACCCATGCGCGCAAGAACATCTTCGGCTACCGCATGATGGTCTGGGCCATCATCGCCATCGGCGCGCTGAGCTTCCTGGTCTGGGCGCACCATATGTATGTCAGCGGCATGCATCCCTATTTCGGCTTCTTCTTCGCCACCACCACCTTGATCATCGCCATACCGACCGCGATCAAGGTCTATAACTGGGTGCTGACGCTTTGGCGCGGCGACATCCACCTCACCATCCCCATGCTGTTCGCGCTCGCCTTCATCGTCACCTTCGTCAACGGCGGCCTGACGGGGCTGTTCCTGGGCAACGTCGTCGTCGACGTGCCGCTCTCCGACACGATGTTCGTCGTCGCCCACTTCCACATGGTCATGGGCGTCGCGCCGATCCTGGTGATCTTCGGCGCGATCTATCATTGGTATCCGAAGGTCACCGGACGGATGCTGGACGAGACGCTCGGCCGCTTCCACTTCTGGGTGACGTTCCTCGGCGCCTATCTGATCTTCTTCCCCATGCACTATCTCGGCCTGATGGGCATTCCGCGCCGCTATGCCGAGCTGACCGACATGACCATCATGACGGAGTCGGCCCATCATCTGAATTCGTTCATCAGCATCATGGCCTTCATCGTCGGCTTCGCGCAGATGGTGTTCCTGTTCAACCTGATCTGGAGCATCCGCCATGGCCGCGAGGCCGGCGGCAACCCGTGGCGGGCGACGACGCTCGAATGGCAGACGCCCCATACGCCGCCGGCGCACGGCAATTTCGGCAAGGAGCTGCCGATCGTCTATCGCTGGGCCTATGACTACAGCGTGCCGGGCGCCAAGGAGGACTTCATCCCGCAGAACGTGCCTGGCTCCTTCGGTCTCGGCCCATCCAGGGAGCCAGCATGAGCGTCATCCTGGTCTTTCTGCTGGTGATCGCCGGCTTTGCCGGCTGGTGGCTTTCGCACCAGCGGCTGACGGCCAAGCCGTGGCTCGAGCAAGGCCTGGCGGGGGATTTCGTCGGCCTCGATCGGTCGGTCCTGCCCACAGCCAAGATCGGCCTCGGCGTCTTCCTCGCCGTCGTCGGCTGCCTGTTCTCGCTCTTCACCAGCGCCTACTTCATGCGCATGGGGCTGTCGGACTGGCGGCCGCTGCCGCTGCCGCGCCTGCTGTGGCTGAACACCGGCGTGCTGGCGCTGAGCAGTGTCGCGCTGCAATGTGCCGTGGTCGCCGCGCGCAGAGGCCAGATGGACATGGTCAGACTCGGGCTTGCAACGGCCGGACTGACCGCCCTCGCCTTCCTCGCCGGCCAGTTGATGGCTTGGCGGCAGCTCACCGAAGACGGCTACCTGCTGGCCTCCAACCCGGCCAACAGCTTCTTCTATCTGATCACCGCAATGCATGGCCTGCACATACTGGGCGGGCTGGTCGGCCTCGGCAGGACGAGCGCCGGCGCCTGGAACGGAGCGCGGCCGGAGCGGCTGCGCCTCGGCGTCGAGCTCTGCGCCATGTACTGGCATTTCCTGCTTTTCGTCTGGCTCTGCATCTTCGCCGTTCTGGCCGGCTGGGCGGCGACGTTCGTGAGCATTTGCCAACGGCTGCTGACCTAGGAGACCGGCGATGGCCGAGACGACACTGACGCATACGACCCAGATGGAGCCCAGGCCCCCCGGTTGGCGCGGGATCGCCGCCGACTGGGCCTCGGATCAGCGCGCGTTCAAGAACGTGTCCTGGGGCAAGGCCATGATGTGGATCTTCCTGCTCAGCGACACCTTCATTTTCGGCTGCTTCCTGCTGTCCTACATGACCGCGCGGATTTCCACGCGCGTACCGTGGCCGAATCCTAGCGAGGTCTTCGCCTTGCGCATCGGCGGCTCGGAGATCCCGCTCATCCTGATCGCCATCATGACCTTTGTGCTGATCTCGAGCAGCGGAACCATGGCCATGGCAGTCAATTTCGGCTACCGCCGCGATCGCCGCAAAACCGCGATCCTGATGCTTTTGACCGCCGCGCTCGGCGCGACCTTCGTCGGCATGCAGGCCTTCGAATGGACCAAGCTCATCACCGAAGGGGTACGGCCCTGGGGCAATCCCTGGGGAGCCGCGCAATTCGGCTCGTGCTTTTTCATGATCACCGGCTTCCACGGCACCCACGTGACCATCGGTGTGATCTTCCTGATCATCGTGGCGCGAAAAGTCTGGCGCGGCGATTTCGACATTGGGCGGCCCGGCTTCTTCACCAGCCGCAGGGGCCGCTACGAGAATGTCGAGATCATGGGACTCTATTGGCACTTCGTCGATCTGGTCTGGGTGTTCATCTTCGCCTTCTTCTATCTTTGGTGAGAGGCGGGCTTTGAGAGGAAGACATGGCTGAAGCAACCGCAAACGGTCTCGGACAACACGCACTGCACTCCACCCACGATGCGGTGGCCGCCGCCAAGGCGGACACGCATCAGGAACACCCGATCAAGCTCTATCTGGTGGTCTGGGCATGGCTGTTCATCTTGAGTACCTGCTCGTATCTGGTCGACTATTTCGGCCTCCACGGTTACCTCAGATGGTCGTTGATCCTGATCTTCATGATGCTCAAGGCAGGACTGATCGTCGCTGTCTTCATGCATATGGCCTGGGAGCGGCTGGCGATGATGTATGCGATCATCCTGCCGCCGATCCTGGTGCTGGTTTTCGTGACGATGATGGTCTTCGAGGCCGACTATACGCTTTTGACCCGTATCGCATTTTTCGGGCCCGGCCCCTGACGCGGTCCGAGTCCGGCCGCAGCACAACCAGCCGGGCACGGTGGCATGAAACCATCGGGTCACCGGTCCGTTTTTGGTTTGGCGTGAGCGTCGTAAACTCAAGCAGAGGACGCGGACAATGACGATAGCAAACAGACTGAGAGACTTCATCGACGGCAAAGGCATCCCCTACGACACTGTCGCGCATCATCGAACCGCCACCAGCAGGCAGGCCGCCATCGCGGCGCATGTGCCCGGCAGCATGATGGCGAAATCCGTGCTCGTTCACCACGAGCTCGGTTATGCGCTGGCCGTGGTCCCAAGCACCCACAGGATCGAGCTCGCCAAGCTGCAGGACATCATGGACAAGCGCCTCGGGCTCGCTTCCGAGGACGAGGTGGTATCGCTCTTCGATGATTGCGACATCGGCGCCGTACCGCCGATCGGCGCGGCCTATGACGTGCCGGTCATCCTGGACGAAAGCCTCGGCGACGCCGCCGATATCTATTTCGAAGGCGGCGACCACAAGACGCTTGTGCATGTCAGCGGCAAGGATTTCCGCAACCTGACCACGGGCGCGCGTCAGGCACGGTTCAGCCACCCGGCCATGTGAGAGCACCGGCACTCCCGCCGGTGCCCGTGACAGGGTTCGCTCAGTTCGCCGGTCTTGGTGCGGCCGGCGTGTCCACCACCTTGCGATACACGTGCCAGGTGGCATGGCCGAGGACTGGCAGCACAACCGCCAGCCCCGCGAACACCGGTAGCGATCCGATGATCAGCCCAACGGCGACGATAAGTCCCCAGACGGCCATTACGATCGGGTTCGCCAGGACCACGCGCACAGAGGTGTGGATGGCTTCGTAAGCGCCGACATCGCGATCGAGCAGCAACGGGAAAGCCACCACGGTGGTGCATAACACGACCACCGCGAATACGAACCCGATGGCGTGACCCAGCACGATCAGGGTCCAGCCGCGCCCGGTGGCGAATATCTCGGCGATGAAGCTGGACAGCGACGCCGGCGGCTCGGGGCCAAACAACTGCTCGTAGAAGATCTTGGCGGTCAAAAGCCACGCGATGAAGATCGTAAACAGCATGATCCCGACAGCGGCGATGGCCGGCAGCGCCGGGGAGTTCCTGACCTCGAAGGCATGACGCCAGGACGTGTCGAGCCCGGCCTCCCGCCTGCGGCTGATCTCGTAGAGCCCGATCGCCGCGAACGGACCGATCAGCGCAAAACCGGACACCAGCGGAAAGAGCAGCGGCAGCGCGTTCGCTCCCGATGTCCAGGTGGCAAGCACCACGCCGACGAGCGGATAGATCATGCACAGAAAAACAATGTGTGAGGGTTTGACCATGAAGTCGTCGACACCGCGTCGAAGTGCATCGAAAAGATCGGAGAGACCGATTTTCCGGACTTTCGTGTGCTCCAGCGTTTCGCTGGCCCCTGCAATCACATGAAAATTTGCCATGCCCATTCCTCCAGACCAGGTCCGGCAAGGTCGCGGATATGACGGTGCTACCGCTCTGCGTGTGGCCACGCAAACCGCGACCTGCACCGGCAGCCAACATACTCCTTCGTGCCCGATTTGTCGTCTTTTCATTGGAGCGCGTGCGGTTGCCGGCCAGCGCTGCATGCTGGTTCCGGAGCTTTTTTTGCGGTATTCTTCTACAGCGCCGCGCGCCCCTGAGGGGCGCGCAAAAGGACGCTGGATCACTTTGATTGGCCCATGATCCTTTCCCGATTTTCGGGGTCATGCGCCTGGTCGAAGGCGAACGTCATGGACACGCGGACGCTACTCATACTCGGCCTTGGCATCGTTATTCTGCTGGTGTTGGGATTCTTTGCGCTGCCGGCATGACGGCGCTGGGCACGAGACTTCAGCAACGCAATTGCCGGCCACCCTCGTCGGGCGCGCCGGCGACCACAGACAGAGCCTTGGAGAACCCGCTTACTTGGAAAACTGTTTCAGGTAAGCAATGACGTTGGCTATGTCCTGATCGTTCTTGAGGCCAGGAAACGCCATCTTCGTCCCTTTGACCATCGCCTTGGGATCGTGAAGATACTTTGTCAGCGTAGCCTCGTCCCATTTGATACCGGATTTTCCGGCCTCGATCATGGCCGTGGAATAAGTGAAACCGGGATGCGTGCCTGCGGTGCGCCCGATGACGCCGTGCAGAGACGGGCCGACCTTGTTCTGGTCCTGGTCGGCAATGTGGCAGACCTTGCACTTGGTGAAGACCTTCTCGCCTGCGGCAGCATCCTGCGCCTGCGTTGGGCTTGCAAAGAAGGTCGCAGCGGACAAGACGATGAAAAGCGCGGTTGAGCGCATGGCACTTCCTCCCTGATCGTTGTTTACATCCGACGATCCGCACCACGCAACTCGCTGGCGTGTCCTGCATGGTCGAGCGGAATATCCGCGTCCCCTCAGTGGAATTGCGGCATCTACATACCACAGAATTGTGCCGATGGGGCAGAAAAAGCCGGTTTTTGCGAAGGTTTAGTGCATCAGGCCGGGTTTGCTCGGCATTCTTGGCGCCGTCTTATGCGCGAGCCGCTTCCATGCGCCACGATCAGGGCAGATCGGTCTTGCAGGTCGCGGCAATTTGGCTGACCGCCACCGAAAGCCCGGCGAGATCGAAATCGGCCTCGCCGCGTCCGGACAGCAGGCCGAAGCGCCAGGACAGGAACAGCCGGTTCGCCGAATCCAGCCGCTTGATGCCGTCATCCCCTTCCCTGACCAGCAATTTGCCGTGAGGGCCGACAGACCAGCTTTCATCGAATTTGCTGCCGCCGTCGACCATGACCGACATGGTGATCTTGCGGCTGGCCGAAACCGCGTCGTTGAGCTGCAGCCATTCGCTCCAGCGCGGTTCGCCGTCGGGCCGGCAGGCCAGCGTCAGCACCGGGCTGTAGCCCAGCGCGCCGCCGCCGGTGATCAACTTGTTGGTGGCATAAAGCGACGCCGTCACCTGGCCGTCGCTGCCAGCGTCGACACGCCAGTTGCCCAGATCAGGTCCGGCCTGAGCAATGCCGGCCGCCGTAAGCAAGAGCGCCGCAGCAACGACCACGCCTCTCAACTTGAACGCCACAACCACCTGTGTCTCCGAACAACCCCGCGACATGCGATACCGCGCAGATAATCATCAACGTTCGGTATCGCCAGCAGCGGGCATCCATCTGGAGCCGGTTGTGTTGCCGCGCGGCAACAACGAATACGGCAACGAAAAAGGCCGCCTCGAGGGCGGCCTTTCGAAAATCGCGTTGTTGAGCCGTATTACTCGGCGTCCTTGGCGGCCGTCTTCTTCGGCGCGGCCTTCTTCTTGGGCTCTTCCGCCTCGCCGGCGGCTTCGCCCGCCTTTGCCTCGCTTGCCTTGGCCTCGGCCTTCTTCGAGGAAGCCTTCTTCGCCGGCTTGGCCTTGGTCGCGGTTTCTGCCTCCTCGTCGTCGGCCATCAGCTCTTCCTTGCTGACCTTGACGTCGTCGACCGAAATCTGACCGAGCAGGTAGTCGACGACCTTCTCCTCGAACATCGGCGCGCGCAGCGAATTGATCGCCTCGGGATTGCTACGGTAGAACTCGAAGGCTTCCTGCTGCTGGTTGGCCGGGAAGCGGCGGACCTGCTCGAACAGGCCGCGCTGCAGCTCTTCGTCCGACACGGTGACGCCGGCCTTCTCGCCGATCTCGGCAAGAACCAGACCGAGACGCACGCGGCGTTCGGCCAGACGCATATATTCGGCGCGCGCCTCTTCCTCCGTCGTCTCCTCGTCGGCGAAGGTGCGGCCGGCGGCTTCGAGGTCGCGGTTGACCTGCGCCCAGATGTTGTTGAACTCGGCCTCGACGAGCTTCGACGGCGCCTCGAAGGAGTAGGCGGCATCGAGCTGGTCGAGCAGCTGGCGCTTCACCTTCTGGCGCGTCATCGAACCGAACTGGTTCTCGATCTGGCCGCGCACGATCTCGCGCAGGCGCTCAAGCGACTCCAGGCCAAGGTTCTTGGCCGTCTCGTCGTTGATCTCCAGCGCGCCGGGTGCGGACACTTCCTTGACGGTGACGTCGAAGGTGGCTTCCTTGCCGGCCAGATGCGCCGCCTGGTAGTTCTCGGGGAAGGTGACGGTGATCTGCTTCTCGTCGCCGGCCTTGGTGCCAATCAGCTGATCCTCGAAGCCCGGGATGAATTCCTTGGAGCCGAGCACCAGCGGCTGGTCGGTGCCGGCGCCGCCGGCGAAGGCCTCGCCGCCGATCTTGCCGACATAGTCGATGCTCACGCGGTCGCCTTCGGCGGCCTTGCCGTCCTTCGGCTCGTAGCTGCGAGCCGATTCGGCGACACGCTTCACCTGATCGTCGACTTCCTGTTCCGGCACGTCGTAAACCTGACGCGTCACCTTGATGTCGGAGAAATCCTTGACCTCGATGGCCGGGATGACCTCGTAATTGAGGCGGAACTCGAAGTCGGCGCCGCCGGCCAGGATCTTCTCGGCTTCCTTCTCGTCCTCGGTCATGATGACTTCGGGCTGCATGGCGGCCTTTTCGCCGCGGCCCGAGATGATCGAGCGGGTCGAATCGTTGAGGATCTCGTTGACGACCTCGGCCATGAACGACTTGCCGTACATCTTGCGCAGGTGCTGCACCGGCACCTTGCCGGGGCGGAAGCCGTTGATCCGCACCTTGTCGCGGGCATCGTTCAGCCGCGCCATCAGCTTGGCTTCCATGTCACCGGCCGGCACGGTGATCTTGATCTCGCGCTTGAGACCGGAGTTGAGCGTTTCGGTGACCTGCATCCTAAAACCTTTGTTTTCACCAATGAGGCAGCCAAACGGTTCTTAGCCGTTCACAGCCTGCCGGTATAATCTTGCCGGAAATGGCTTTTGGTACGGAACCTGGTGATTTGACCGCCAATGCGGTTCAAACTCTCCTGACCTGCGCTTCCAAAAATGTGAAGAAGTCTTTGTTTTTCCTACTTCTTCTTACATTCTGCAGAAGCGGATAGTCGCGTCCCGTCACATTCGACACGCCTTTTGTCACAGGCTAGGCTAATTTTCAACCATCTTCGCGATTAGGCGAATGACCGTGATCTGGACCCCGACATTGACAGAATGATGGCTACATGGGATTGCCGGGGAACGCGGATGTGGCGGAATTGGTAGACGCCCTGGATTTAGGTTCCAGTGCCGAAAGGCGTGGGGGTTCGAGTCCCTTCATCCGCACCATCCTTCGCTCTGACGAGCTTCGGATGGCGAGCCACCCTAGTTCTGCTCGTTAGACAAATGCGCACCTTTCGTCCTCCGAAGCCTTAGCGAAGGAGGACTAATACAGCGGTTCCTCGAACAGAGTCTTGTCGCCGTCCATCAGCGCCTTGATCTGCGCCGTGCCGTTGGCCGACAGCGCCAGCTTGATGCCGAACGGCCGTACCCGCATGTCGCTCTGGATCGCCATCCCCTCGCCTTCCGGCAGATAGAAGCGATCGATCCCGTATTCCGGCGCGATCGTCGCGTCCGGTTCACGCAGACCCCAACCGTCGGCGACGCGTCCGGCTATGTCGGCCTCGTCTGGGCCGGCCGGCGCCGGCGCCTTGCCGAACCACGCGGTCGTTGGCTGCCAGTAGCCGTCGGCCCCCTTCTTCAGCCGCACCACGATCGATGTGTCGTTGCTGGTGAACTTGCCAGCCGGGATGTTGGCGATCAGCTTCACCGGGATCCGCGATATGCTGTTGTTGATGGAAATGTAGTCGCCGCGCAGGAGATCGCGCGGATCGACAGGCTCGACCTTGAGCAGGACTTCCTTGCCGTTGCGCAGGATCGCCGCGCGCCCGGCAATGATCCAGCTGAGAAAGCCGATCTGGACAAGCCCCAGCACCAGCGCTGCGATGATCAGTCTCTTCCCGCTCATGCCGCTGCTCCTCCTCCGGCAGGCGCCCTCATGCGTTTCTCGATGCGGATGATGATCAGCGCCAGTATCCCCAGCAGCACGGCCGCGGACAGGAAGAAGCCCGCCGTGCCGAGCATCGACTGCAACATCACCCCATAGATGATGGCGAGCTCGAAAGCGAAGCCGGCATAAGCGACCCAGCGCAAGCCCCTGCTCTCGCGGCCGCCGAACATGATCGCCGCCACGATGCCGGCAAGCGCGGCCGCCGAGGCAATGGCAAAACCACTGCTGTAGCTCACCTCGTCGGCCAGTTCGAACTGGACCATGGCCAGGCCGGCAAGAAAGCCAATGAGCGCGTGCAAGGGCAGTCGGCCGCCGAGCTGCACGATCCTGTCGACCGGTTCGGCTGCGAAGATCGCCGCCGCAAACAGCAGCGCCGAGACGAGCACGAGCGGAATGGCGACCTCGAGTGTGTTGCGGTCTATGGCCAGCAGCGCCAGATAGAACAGGATCGACAGGATGATCAGGTGCCGCGCCGCCTGGCTGCGCGTCCAGAATGAAATGGCAAACAGCACCAGCGCGACAGCGGCGAAGAAATACGGGAACTCGGCCCGGCGGAAAAATCCGCCCCATTTCAGGAACAGCCAGGCATCGGCGATGCCGACCGAGGTGACGGTAAGCGGGTTCGAGCGCAATGCGACCGCCGCCAGCGCCGTGCCGGCGCACCAGGTCAGCAGCGCTGAGGCCTCGTCGCCCGACAGGTGATACATCTGGCCGATCAGCGCGATCGATCCGCCGAAGGCCGCGGCAGCGACGATCCACAGCGCCTCGCCGATGGCCGCATGGTCGCGCGTCTTCGAGAATGCGCCGCCGACATAGCCGCCGAGGATGACGGCAAACAGCGCCGCCACCCGCGCCAGGCGCGGAATGACTTCCCAGTTGGCGGCGACGAAGATCAGGATCGCCGCGCCGAACAGAAGTGCGGCCATCATCGCCAGGATCGAACCGAAACTCAGCGACGCTCGTTCGTTGGCGCCCACGTCGCGCGTCAATGCGTCTGCCGTCGCCGCATCGATCAGGCCCGCTTCCCGCCAGCGGGCGATATCGCCTCTCACCTTCGCCGCATAGCCCGCCATGCCGCTTCCCCCGACCTTGGTCATTCTTTTAGCCGGAACAGCCAAACCGTTGACGCAGCGGCATTTTCCGATTCGGCCTTCTTTGTGTCTCAAGCGTGGGTGCCGTTAATGTTGCATTGCACAATTTGCATTGCTGCCATGCGCCAATGGCACTTTTAAACCGATATAACCCCACCTATTTTCTGTTCGTACACAAACGGAATGATCCGAACCAAAGACGAAACGAGCACTACCATGAGCCTGATCCGCAACTACCGCAACTGGCGCCGCTACCGGGAAACCGTTTCCGAGCTGAGCCGCCTGTCGAACCGTGAACTGACCGACCTCGGCATCAGCCGCAGCGACATCCACTACGTCGCCCGCAAGGCGGTCTAATCCGCTTCGGACCGCGAATGGTCCGAACCAGTTTTGAAAGAGTAAGGCAATGAACCTGATCCGCAGCTATCGTAACTGGCGCGTTTATCGCGAGACGGTTTCCGAGCTGGGTCGGCTTTCGAACCGCCAGCTCCATGATCTCGGCATCGTCCGCGACGAGATCAAGATGATCGCCCGTAAGGCGGTCTGATAAGGAATTTCGCCAGGGTCGACCTCCTCCCCGACCCTGACGGATACGGTCAACCTTTACCTCCTCCCAAAGGTTGACCACTGAAACGGCGCCCGCCGGACCTCCTCCCCCGGCGGGCGTTGTTCTCCAGAAAGGATCCGCCCCTTGTCAATTGGCGGAAGGAATTTCGTCAAAGCCGACCTCCTCCCCGGCGATGGCGAATATGGTCGATCTTCACCTCCTCCCGAGGGTCGACCCCCGAAACGACACCCGCCGGACCTCCTCCCCCGGCGGGTGTTGTTCTCCAGAAAGGATCCGCCCCTTTTCAATTGGCGGAAGGAATTTCGTCAAAGCCGACCTCCTCCCCGGCGATGACGAATATGGTCGATCTTCACCTCCTCCCGAGGATCGACCCCCAAAACGACACCCGCCGGACCTCCTCCCCCGGCGGGTGTTGTTGTTTTTGAGGCAGACTTCCCGCTTCAGCCCGTCGAAACCGGCAATTGCATTCGCTGCGCCAAGCGACTATTTCGGCGCACATGAGCAAAAATCCTGTACACGTCATCGGCGGCGGCCTCGCCGGCTCCGAAGCCGCATGGCAGATCGCCGAAGCCGGCGTTCCGGTCGTGCTGCATGAAATGCGCCCCGTGCGCGGCACCGACGCGCACAAGACCGAGGGGCTCGCCGAGCTCGTCTGCTCTAATTCCTTTCGCTCCGACGACGCCGAAACCAATGCCGTCGGCCTGCTGCATGCCGAAATGCGACTCGCCGGCTCGCTGATCATGAGCGCCGGCGACGCGCATCAGGTTCCTGCCGGCGGCGCGCTTGCCGTCGACCGCGACGGCTTTTCCGACGCGGTCACAGCGAAGATCGAGGCACACCCCTTGATCACCATCGTCCGCGAGGAAGTGCCTGGACTGCCGCCGGCGGACTGGGACCAGGCGATCATCGCCACCGGCCCGCTGACGGCGCCGTCGCTGGCGCAGTCGATCGCCGAGGCAACCGGGGCCGATGCGCTCGCCTTCTTCGACGCCATCGCGCCGATCGTGCATTTCGACACGATCGACATGAATACGTGCTGGTTCCAGTCGCGCTACGACAAGGTCGGCCCCGGCGGCACCGGCAAGGACTACATCAACTGCCCGATGGACAAGGAGCAGTATCTCGCCTTCGTCCAGGCGCTGCTCGACGGCCAGAAAACCGAGTTCAAGCAGTGGGAAGGCACGCCCTATTTCGACGGCTGCCTGCCGATCGAGGTAATGGCCGAGCGTGGCGTCGAGACGCTGCGCTACGGACCGATGAAGCCGATGGGCCTGACCAACGTCCACAATCCGTCGGTCAAGGCCTATGCGGTCGTGCAACTCCGCCAGGACAACGCGCTGGGCACGCTCTACAACATGGTCGGTTTCCAGACCAAGCTGAAGCATGCCGAGCAGGTGCGCATCTTCCGCACCATTCCGGGGCTTCAAAACGCGGACTTCGCGCGGCTCGGCGGCCTGCACCGCAACACCTACATCAACTCGCCGACGCTGCTCGATCCGTCGCTGCAGCTGAAATCGCGGCTTGGCATGCGCTTTGCCGGGCAGATCACCGGCTGCGAGGGCTATGTCGAAAGCGCCGCGATCGGCCTGCTCGCCGGCCGCTTCGCCGCCGCCGAGCGGCTTAGCCAGGCGCCCTCGCTGCCGCCGCCGACCACCGCCTTCGGCGCGCTGCTCAACCACATCACCGGCGGCCACATCGTCTCGGATGACGAGCCCGGCAAACGCTCCTTCCAGCCGATGAACGTCAATTTCGGCCTGTTCCCGCCGGTGGAAGCACCTAAGGTCGAAGGCAAGCGCCTGCGCGGCAAGGACAAGACCGTCGCCAAGCGCCGCGCTATCACCGCGCGTGCTCTGGCCGATTGCAGGGCATGGCTGGGGTTGCCGGCGCGAGCCGAGGCGGCGGAATAAGCTTTTCGTTCCGATTGGACGCCCCATATAAAGTAGGATATTCTCCTACTTTATATGGGAGCAAGCCATGGAAGCCGCCGAGAAACTGTCGATCACCGTCACGCCGGCCATGGCGCGCATGATCCGCGAAAAGGTCGAGGACGGCTCTTTCGGGTCGGCGAGCGAGGTTATCCGCGCCGCGCTGCGCGCCTTCCAGCGCGAGGAAGAAGAGCATGCCGAGCGCATGGCCTCGATCCGAGCGCGCGTGAAGGCTTCGATCGAGGACAAGAGGCCAGCCGTTCCGCTCGACGAGGCGATCGAGAGGGTAAAGGGTCGGATTTCGCAATTGGCGCGAGACCATAATGATCCAGCGTCTCGCCGTCGTTCTTAGCGAAGCTGCCATATCCGATCTCGACGCTATTGCCGCCTATATTTTCGAAAGCAGCGGAAGCCAAAGCGTTGCCACAAGCTTCGTTGATCGCATCAAGGGCCGCTGTCACAGCATCGGCAATGCGCCTCGCGGCGGCCGCCCGCGCGATGACATTATGCTGGGACTGAGAACCGTCCCGTTCGAACAATCCGCTGTTATTGCTTATATCGTCGAGGCCGACGCTGTTCGCATCGTCAATGTCTTCTATGGCGGCCGCGACTACGAAGCGCTGATGCGCGGCAGCAGCGAACCATCCTGACGGCAAAACTACTCGGCCGGTTCCGTTGCCGCCATCGGCAACCCGGGCTTACCCGCCTCACCCGGGTTTCTCCGCACATAAGCCGCCTTCAGCGTCTCGGACGTATCGCGTGAGCCGTCATGGCTCCAGCCGGGCGGCTGGATGAGATAGTTGAGACGCTGGCGCAGCGTCAGCCCCGGCATGGCCGCGTCCTTGAACATGCCTATCCATTCGTGGAACGCCACCTTCAGCGGGTTGAAGGTGCCGATGTTCTTGACGATGCCGTAGCGCGGCCGGTCCTCCTTCAACTCCTCGACGAAAGTGCCGAACATGCGATCCCAGATGATCAGCGTGCCGGCGAAATTGGCGTCGAGATAGCGCGGGTTCGTAGCGTGGTGGACGCGGTGATGCGAGGGCGTGTTGAAGATGAATTCGAACCAGCCCCACATTTTGCCGATCGTCTCGGTGTGGATCCAGAACTGCCAGACCAAGTTCAAGCCGAAGACGAAGGCGATCACCGCCGGATGGAAACCGAGCAGCACCAGCGGCGCCTGCAGGATGAAGGTGAAGGTGAAGAGGCCGGTCCAGCTTTGCCTGAGCGCCGTCGAGAGATTGTAGTGCTGGCTGGAATGATGGTTGACGTGCTCGGCCCACACCCAGCGCACGCGGTGCGCGATGCGGTGATAGACGTAATAGCGCAGGTCATCGAGCAGGAAGGCGGCGACGAACACCCAGATCGACAGGCCGAGATTGAAGAAGCGGAACTGCCAGAGCCACAGCAGCGCCCAGTAGGATACGACGCCGAGCAGCAGCCCGGCAACGACATTGCCGGTTCCCATCATCAGGCTGGCCAGCGTATCGCGCGTCTCGAACGATCCCCTGGCGCGGCCGGTGCGCACCAGCCAGAGCTCGATCAGGATCGCAGTGACGAAGAACGGAATGGCAAGCTGGGTGACCTGCGGGAAATTGTAGTCCATCACGCCGCCTTTCGGATCTGATCTTGGCCTTGCAGCGCCGCCGCCACGGCCAGCGCGTCGGCTTCGTTGGCGAAGGCAAACCGTCCGCCTTTCCAGGTGAAATCATCCATTCGCAACGACACGGCCGTCCCTTCCCGCGCCAAGGCGAGAACATCCCGCGGCGTAACGATCCGGGTCAGGAAACAGTCGCCTATGGCCTGGACGATGCCGCAGCGTTGCGGACCAAGTTCAAGAAACGCGGCATGCCTGTCCGCTGTTAGCCGCACACGGCCGGGCTTTTCGTCAGGGAAATCCTCGGCGAAACACGCGAGCGCCTGATCGGCAGTGGCAAGCGTCGCGGTCGTCGTGCCACCGGCGAAATGCACGGCTGCGACCGAGAGCGCGATGCCGAAGACGACAAGGACGACCAGGACTGGCAGGCTCATGGAAAGGCGGCTCCTCCGGCGGCTCGCATTTCTTCGACGCGAGTCCACGCGACAGAACCCCTAGCATGATTGACGTTTACGTCAAAGGGGTGTCCAGCCCCGCATGGCAAGACGCAGGAGCAGCCAGTGCCGGCGCAAAGTTGAGAGCGCCGCAGTTCCCAGGAGCGGAGATCTGCCCGGTCTTTCCATCTTGCCGAGATAGGCGCGCGTCAGCGCCAACGGCAGGAAGGCGGGGCGCAGTGACGCGGGAAGCGCCGATGCGCCCTTCTCGAAAGCGCTGAGATGCTCCCGCGCCAAGGCTATCATCGCCGCCACCGCCCGCTCCGCGGCAGGACCACCGTCGCCTTTGACGAACTCTTCCGGTGTCGTACCCGCGGCCGCCAGGATGTCGGCGGGCACGTAGCATTGGCCCCGCCTGCGGTGCAGCGGCAACAAAAGCAGTAAGCCGGTGATGGCCTGCGCGCAGCCCGCCCTGCCCGCCAATTCAGCAAAGCGCGGCGCCTCAGCCGCATCGAGCACCATCGCCGCAAGCTGGATGAGCGCGGCGGCTGTCTCGCCGCAATAGCCCTCGAGGTCGGTGCGCGACGGCATCGGGTCGTCATAGAGATCGAAGATGCGCGCCTCGAGCATGTTCTCGAATGCGGTCTTCGGCAGATCGTTGGCGGCAATCGCCGCCCTCAGCGCATCGGCGGTCGGATGGCCGGTCTCCGCCCCCGCCATGATGACATCGCGCCACCATTGCAGCCTCACCTCGCCGGGCAGCGGCTCGTGGATGCGGTCGCGAACGCTGGCGACCTCGGCATTGAAGGCATAGAGCGCAAGCAGCGCGTCGCGCTTGTCCGCCGGCGCATAGAGCGCGCACAGATAGCGGTCAGGATCAGCGGCACGCACCGCATCCATGACGATGTTGGAGGTGCCGGTCATTCAATCGACGGCGATCAGCGCTGCGGCCACGGCGCGGTCCTCGGCCAGAAGCACATTGTAGGTGCGCACGGCCGCGCCCGTCGACATCGGGTCGGCCGATATGCCGGCCTCTTTCAGCGCGGCACGCAGCGCCGCCGGCAGCGGCCGCAGGTCCTTGCCGGTGCCGACCAGCAGGATCTCGACCTTGTCGGCCTGGGCGAACAGCTTGTCGAAGTCAGACACTTTCAGCGCCAGCGGATCGGCCGGTTCCCAGCCGTGGATGCCCGACGGCAGGCAGAGCAGCGAGCCGCGATGCGACATGTCGGCAAAGCGGAACCCGCCATTGCCATAGGCTTCGATCGGCGCCCTGCCCGGGAAATGCGCCTCGCGGATGATGATGCCTTTGGCCATGGGTCTAGAGCATGATGCCGAAAAGTGTGGAGCGGTCTTCGGACGACATCATGCTCTATCTCTTTGATTTAGACGGCGTCAGGTCGCCACGGCCTTGCCGCCGTTCACCGGCTTCTTCTCCTCTTCGGCAGTCGTGGCCTGTGGCCGCAACTTGAACAGGATCAGCAGCGGCGCGGCGATGAAGATCGACGAATAGGTGCCGAACACAACGCCGAACAGCATCGCCAGCGTGAACGAGCGGATCACCTCGCCGCCGAACAGCACCAGTGCCAAAAGCGCCAGGGACGTCGTGACCGAGGTCAGCGTGGTTCGCGACAGCGTCTCGTTGATGGCATTGTTCAGAAGCTGCGGCAGCGGCATCTTCTTGTATTTGCGTAAATCCTCGCGCACACGGTCGTAGACGACGATGGTATCGTTCAGCGAATAGCCGATGATGGTGAGGATCGCCGCAAGCGACGACTGGTTGAATTCCAGCCCCGATATGACGAAGAAGCCGATCGTCATCACCACGTCGTGCACCGTAGCGACGATAGCGCCGACCGCGAACTGCCATTCGAAGCGGAACCAGACATAGAGCAGGATGCCGACCAGCGCGATCAACATGGCGATCGTGCCTTGCTTGGCCAGCTCGCCGGAGACTGTCGGTCCCACCACCTCGACGCGGCGGAAGTCATACTGGTCCTGCAACTCGCCCCTCACCTTGTCGATGACGGTCTGCTCGGCATTCTCGCCGGCATCTTGTGTTCCGACGCGGATCAGGACGTCGTTCGGCTGGCCGAACTGCTGCACCTGGATCTCGCCGATGTTGAGCTCGGACAGCCGGCCACGGATGTCGGCGAGATCGGCGTTGCCCTGCTTCGCCTGCACCTCGATCATCGAACCGCCCTTGAAGTCGATGCCGTAATTGATGTCGACGGTCAGGAACCCGACGACCGACAGGATCGACAGCAGGCTGGACAAAGCGAAGGTCCAGCGGCGGATACCCATGAATGGGATCTTGGTGCCTGGCGGAATGAAGGTGACCGGCGCGCGCGGCAATTCCTTCGGGCGGGCGCGGCGCAGCCAGATGGCCACCAGCATGCGGGTGAAGGTGAAGGCGGTGAAGACCGTCGTCAGAATGCCAATGGCATAGGTGATGGCGAAGCCCTTGACCGGACCGGTGCCCAGCCAGAACAGCACCACGGTCGCGATCAGCGAGGTTACGTTGGAGTCGACGATGGTGGCCAGCGCCTTGGAGAAGCCGGTATCGATCGCCTGGATGACCGAACGGCCGTTTCGTCGCTCCTCGCGGATACGCTCGTAGATCAGAACGTTCGAGTCCACCGCCATGCCGATGGTGAGCACGATACCGGCGATACCCGGCAAGGTGAGCGTCGCGCCAAGCAGCGAAAGCGCGCCCACGATCATCGCTACGTGCACGGCAAGCGCGACGTTGGCCAGGAAACCGAGAAAGCCATAGGCGACGAACATGAAGGCGACGACCAGGACCGAGCCAATCATACCCGCCACCTTGCCGGCGTGAATTGAATCCTGACCGAGGCCAGGACCAACCGTGCGCTCTTCGATGATGGTCAATTTGGCCGGCAATGCGCCGGCGCGCAGCAACACGGCAAGATCGTTAGCGCTCTCGGCGGTAAAACTGCCGGAGATTTGCCCGCTCCCGCCAAGGATCGGCTCGCGGATCACCGGCGCCGAGATCACCTGGTTGTCGAGCACGATGGCGAACGGCTTGCCGACATTCTGCTGGGTCGCCTGGCCGAACCGGGTCGCCCCGCGAGAATTGAACGTGAACGAAACCACCGGTTCGTTGGTCTGTGAGTTATAAGTCGGCGTCGCATTCGACAGGTCTTCGCCCGACACGATAACGCGGTTCTCGACCAGATAGGGAACCGGAGGATCGTCCTGGGAATACAGGACCGAATCGCCTGGCGGCGGGCGGTTCTTCATCGCGTCCTGGACCGGCACCGACGTATCGACCATTTGGAACGTCAGCTTGGCGGTCTGGCCGATGATATCCTTGAGCCTTTGCGGGTTCTGAAGCCCAGGCACTTGGACCAGAATGCGATCATCGCCCTGTCGTTGTACGATCGGCTCGGTCGTGCCGAGCGCATTGACACGCCGCTCCACGACTTCGATCGCCTGCGACAACGCCGTCGACGTACGGTATTTGATACCGGCATCCGTGACGGTGAGCTTCAACAAGCCGGGCTCGGAATCGTCCAGCGCCATCGACTGCACGGAACCGCCGGTGAAGAGGCCAGCCGCGATCGGATTGGTTATCGGCTTCAGCGCTGTCTTGGCGGCTTCGACCTGGCTCGGATCGCTAATGCGCACCTGCACGGTCCGGCCCGTTCCACCAAGGCCGGTGTATTGGATCTTGGCTTCCCGCAGCAACGTCCTGATCTCGTCGCGCGTCGTCTCCAGTTGATCCTTGATCAGGTCGTTCTGATCCATCTGGAGCAGGATGTGCGAGCCGCCCTGAAGGTCGAGGCCGAGCGTCATCTGCCGTTTCGGCACCCAGCTCGGCAGTTGCGCCAGCGTGCTTGCCGGGAAGAGATTGGGCGCGGCGAGGATCACTGTGACGGCCACGGCCAGCCAGATCAGGACCATCTTCAGGCGCGAGAAATACAGCATTCGTTCTTATCCGTTCAGGCGTACAAGTGGCAGCGTTCCGCCATCGAGGTGAGGATTACTTCTTGGCGTTCTGGTTCGCCACCGGCTCGCCCTTGACGCGCACATCGGAGATCGTCGAGCGCAGCGCCGTCACCTTGGTTCCGCCGCCAAGGTCGATTTCCAGTTCGTTGTCGTCGATCACTTTGGTCACCTTGCCGACGAAGCCGCCGCCGGTCACCACCGTATCGCCGCGGCGCACCGCAGCCAGCATTTCCTGCCGCTTCTTCAGCTGCGTGCGCTGCGGCCGGATGATCAGAAAATACATGATCACGAATATCAGGACAAACGGCAAAATGCTGATGAACATGTCTGGCGAGGTGCCGACGCCTTGGGCGTATGCCGGTGTGACGAACATCAAGAAACTCCTGGATGATTGAAAACCGCCCGGGGCGGCCCCGCAAAATTTGGGCGGAATATAGTCGGTAAAGTTGCCAATGCAACTGCGCGACCCGCCGAATCCGTTGCTTTTCCAGCCGTTTGGCGCGTGCTAGAGGGTCGCAGCCGCAAGCCGCCTGGAACTGGCCGAAAAGATCGTGCTCCAACAAAAGCTTGCGGTTGGTTCTTGGTGCGCGGCCACGGACCCGTTTCACGTTCCGAGATTGCCAAAGCGAAAAGACGGAAATGACCGATAGCCTGGATGCCCTGAACAAAAAGCTCGACCGCCTGATCGAGGCGGTCTCCCGCCTCGCCCCGCCGCCGGTTCCTGAGACCGACCTCGGCGTGGCCGACTGCTTCGTCTGGCAGGCCGACCCCGGCTATCTGGAGCCGGTGCGCAAGGTCAACCGCGTCGACATCGGCCTGATCCGCGGCGTCGACCGCGTCCGCGACATCCTGCTCGACAACACCGAGCGCTTCGCGTCCGGCTTTGCCGCCAACAATGTGCTGCTCTGGGGCGCGCGCGGCATGGGCAAGTCGTCGCTGGTCAAGGCAGTGCACGCCAAGGTCAACGCCTCGGACACGCTCGACCGGCCTCTCAAGCTGATCGAGATCCATCGCGAGGACATCGACACGCTGCCCAAGCTGATGGGCCTGCTGAAGGCTGCCCCCTACCGCTTCATCCTGTTTTGCGACGACCTCTCCTTCGATCACGACGACACCTCCTACAAATCGCTGAAGGCGGCGCTCGAAGGCGGTGTCGAGGGCCGTCCGGCCAATGTCATCTTCTACGCCACGTCGAACCGTCGGCATCTGTTGCCGCGCGACATGATCGACAACGAGCGCTCGACCGCCATCAACCCTTCCGAAGCGGTTGAGGAAAAGGTCTCGCTCTCCGACCGCTTCGGCCTGTGGCTCGGCTTCCACAAATGCTCGCAGGACGAATATCTGGATATGATCGACGGCTATGTCCGCTACCACGGGCTGACGATCGACCCGGATACGCTGCGCGCCGAGGCGCTGGAATGGGCGACGACGCGCGGCAGCCGCTCCGGCCGCGTCGCCTGGCAGTTCACGCAGGACCTGGCCGGCCGGCTCGGCAAGCCGCTGAAAGACTGACGGTTCGTCATCGGCCGCAACTGAAAAAGCCCGCTCCTGGCGGAGCGGGCTGGAGCCGGCGGGCCGGACTGGAGGTCAGGCGGCGCGCAATTTGTTCTTATTCTATTCGAGATAGCCGCTCGGATCGACCGGGGCCGAGTTCTTGCGCACCTCGAAGTGCAGCTTCGGCGAGTCCGTGGTGCCGCTCATGCCGGACAATGCGATCTCCTGGCCGCGCTTGACCTTCTGGCCGCGTTGCACCTCGATCGAACTGGCGTGGCCGTAGACGGTAACCAGGCCGTTCTCGTGGCGCACCAAAACGGTGTTGCCGAATTCCTTGAGGCCGTCGCCGGCATAGATGACGACGCCGTTCTCGGCCGCCTTGATCGGCGTTCCTTCCGGCACCGCGATGTCGACGCCATCCTTGCCGGAACCGAAGCCGGAGATGACGCGACCGCGCACCGGCCAGCGCATCTTGCCGATGCCCGTCGCGTCCGGCGCCACCGCGTCGTCGTCCTCGGCCTGCTGGATGACCTTGGCGTCCTTCTTCGGCGGGGTGTAGGAGGCGAGCGTCTCCGACGGCGTGGTCTTTGCCGGCGGCTGCGTGGTCGCCGTCGTCACCGGATCGACGGCCGGCTTGGTCGCGGCAGGCTTGGCGGCGGCGACGGCAACGGTGCCGCCGGCCGGGACCTTGAGCGTCTGGCCAATCTTCAAAAGCCCGTCCTTCATGCCGTTGGCCTGCTTCAGCGCCGTGGCGCTGACGCCGGTCTTGCGGGCGATCGAGGAGAGTGAATCGCCCTGCTGGACGGTGTAGGTGCCGCCGGCGCCGGCCGGCTTTGCCTCGGCCATCTGCGCGGGCTTGGCGTTCTTCGAGCCGGCGGCGGCAGCGGAAGCATCGACCGGCGCCGCCGACTTGCCGTCCTTGAGCTTCGGCTGCTGCGGCAGGACCGCAACCTTCTCCGGCGCGCCGGCGGGCTGCTTCGGCGAATTGGCGGGCTTGGTGCTGTCGGCGACCTTCGGCTCGCCCTTGCTCGAATAGGCATAGGCCGGGATGACGATCTTCTGGCCGGTTCTGATGCCCTTGTTGGCATCGAGCCCGTTGACCTTGATGATCGCATCGGCCGGCACATGGTATTGACGCGCCAATCCGGAAATCGTTTCCCCTTCCCGCACCACGATCTCGGTCGCGTGCGGCGCCGCACTTGCATTGCGCACGGCATCGGGCTCGGCGGTCTTGAAGGGCTTCGCGGCCGGCGCGACAGTGCCGGTGGTCGACTTGTCGAGATGTGGCGCGGCAGGAGCCGGCGCGAGCGCCGGGGCGGAGGCGGTGTGCATCGGCTTGGCGGGAGCCGCAGCCGGCGCCGAGGGCGGCGGCAATTGCTGCGACGTCACCGGCTCGAGGCCGGAGCGGCTCACCGACTGGGTGTGGGTGCCGTCGACGGGCGCCGGCGCCACCGTGTCGCCCGGATAGGGCTGGTCGGCACCCTGCTTGTTGATGATGGCGCGCTGGTTGTTGGTCGACGAGGTGAAGACGTCGTCGACACCGTTGAAGCGCATCGCCTGCGAGCTGCAGCCCGCCGCGGCACCGGCGATCATGAGAACGGCGCAGCCACGCGCCAGATTGCGTCCGTTTGCCTTCAAACCATTGAATTGCATCGCAGTAACCCGCACAGACCCGGTACAAACTCTGGCCGTGATTAAAGCGCGTTAATGTTACTGGGCGGTTAACCCATTAGAATCCGTCGAAAATTTTCTTAAAATATTAGGGGGAATTTTGGCGGAGACCGCTAGGCGCTCGCTAGATCACCGCGGCGACGCTGCGCAGGATCGGTTGCAACCTGACCATGCCGATGTCCTCGCGCTCGAAACGGCTGCCGACCTTGGTGAGCTTGGCCAGCACCTGCTCGCCCTCCTCCGGGCCGAGCGGCGCGATGACGACGCCGCCGCTCGACAATTGATCGAGCAGGAACCGCGGCAGGCTGTCGAAGGCCGCCCAGGCCAGGATGCGGTCGAAGGGCCCTTCGTTGGGCAGGCCGTTGGAGCCGTCGGCCTGGCGCACGATGACATTGCTGATGCCGAGCGCCTCGAAACGCTGCTTTGCCTGCTCGGTCAAGGTCTTGTAGCGATCGATGGTGACGATGCGCGCGGCAAGCCTGGACATCACGGCGGCCGTATAGCCCGACCCGGTGCCGATCTCGAGCACGCGGTTGCCCGGCTCGATGGCTAAAGCCGCGATCACCGCCGCCTGCAGGTCCGCGCCCTCGATCGCCTCGCCGCATTCGATCGGCAGCATGCCATCCGACCAGGCGATGGAATGGAACTGCGCGGACAGGAAGCCGCGCCGCGGCGTCGCCTCGAAGGCAGCGACCAGCGCCTTCGGCGCCGTGCCCCTGCCCCGTAGGCGGAGCAGGAAAGCGGCAAAACCTTCGCGATCGTCGACGGCCGTGTTCATGCCAGAACCTTATTCATGACAACGCCTTGGTCAGCTGGTCGCGGAGTTCATGGGCGGTGAGGTCGAGCTGCAGCGGCGTTACCGACACCAGCCGGTTGCGCAGCGCGTGAAGGTCGGTGCCCTTCTTGCCTTCGACCGGCTCGCGGCCGAAGCGCAGCCAATAGTAAGGCAGGCCGCGGCCGTCGCGGCGCTCGTCGACCCAGAGGCTGTGCACGAGCTTGCCCTGCGAAGTGACGACCGTGCCCTCGATTTCGTCGGGGGTGCAATTCGGGAAATTGACGTTGAGCAGCACGCCTTCCGGCAGCGGAGTCGCAATCAGCCTCTTCAGCAGCGCAGGCGCCAGCGCCTCGGTCGTCTCGTAAGGAACGACACGGTCCTCGCCGACATAGGAGTAGGCCTGGCTCACCGCGATCGAGCGGATACCGAGCAGCGCGCCTTCCATGGCGCCGGCGACGGTGCCGGAATAGGTGACGTCGTCGGCGATGTTGGCGCCGGAGTTGACGCCCGACAGGATGAGGTCGGGCGGACCGGGCAGAATCTTCTTCGTGCCCATGATGACGCAATCGGTCGGCGTGCCGCGCACGGCATAGTGCTTCTCGCCGACCGTCCTCAGCCGCAGCGGTTCCGAGATCGACAGCGAATGCGCATAGCCGGACTGATCCTGCTCCGGCGCCACCACCCAGACGTCATCCGACAGCGTGCGGGCGATGCGTTCGAGCGACGCAAGCCCCTCGGCATGGATGCCGTCATCGTTGGTCAGCAGGATGCGCATAAGTTCATTTCGATTCGATCTTGGCGAGACCACCCATGTAGGGCCGCAGCACTTCAGGAATGGTTACGCTGCCATCCTCATTCTGGTAGTTTTCGATGACAGCAATGAGAGCGCGGCCGACCGCGGTGCCCGAACCGTTCAACGTGTGGACGAAGCGGTTGCCCTTGCCGTCCTTGTCCTTGTAGCGGGCGTCCATGCGCCTGGCCTGGAAATCGCCGCAGACCGAGCAGGACGAGATTTCGCGATAGGCGTTCTGCCCCGGCAGCCAGACCTCGATGTCGTAGGTCTTACGCGCGCCAAAACCCATGTCGCCGGTGCACAGCGTCACCGTCCTGAACGGCAGGCCGAGGCGCTTCAGCACCTCTTCGGCACATTGCGTCATGCGCTCATGCTCGGCGAGCGAACTCTCCTGGTCGGTGATCGAGACCAGCTCGACCTTATAGAACTGGTGCTGCCGCAGCATGCCGCGCGTGTCGCGACCCGCCGAGCCCGCTTCCGAGCGGAAGCACGGCGTCAGCGCCGTATAGCGCAGCGGCAGCTTTTCGTGCGCCGTGATCTCCTCGCGCACCAGGTTGGTGAGCGGCACCTCCGCCGTCGGGATCAGGCCGAGGCGCCCCTCGCCATGCGGCGTGAAGAACAGGTCCAGCTCGAACTTCGGCAGCTGGTTGGTACCGAACAGCACCTCGTCACGCACCATCAGCGGCGGCTGGATCTCCTCATAGCCATGCTCGGTCGTGTGCAGGTCGATCATGAATTGGCCGAGCGCGCGTTCCATGCGCGCGAGCTGGCTCGCCAGCACCGTGAAGCGCGAGCCCGACAGCTTCGCCGCCCGCTCGAAATCCATCATGCCGAGCGCTTCGCCGATCTCGAAATGCTCCTTCACCCAGTTCGGGCGCGCCGGCACTTCGCCGACGATGCGCTTGACGACGTTGTCGTGCTCGTCCTTGCCGACCGGCACATCGTCGAGCGGAACGTTGGGCAGCACGGCGAGCGCATCGTTCAGCGCCTTGTCGAGCTCGCGCTCGCGCGCCTCGCCATTCTGGATGAACGCCTTGATGTCGCCGACCTCGGCCTTGAGCCTTTCGGCAAGTGCTGAATCGCCCGAGCGCATGGCATTGCCGATCTCCTTCGAGGCGGCATTGCGGCGTTCCTGCTTGACCTGCAATTCGCTGAGATGCGCGCGGCGCGCCTCGTCCCTGGCGATCAGATCCTCGACGGCGGACTGCGCGTCGCCGGCCGACCACGAGCGCTTCACCAGCGCATCGACAAGGGCCTTCGGGTTGTCGCGAATCCATTTGATGTCAAGCATGGTTGATCCGTCCTCAGAGTAAGGTTCGAGGGCGTAAACCGCATCCCTGATCGATGCAAGACGGACCCGTGCCGCGGCCAGTGTTTTTCCGGCCGTTGCCTAGCTTGGCGCCTGCGTCGACGAGGTATTCGCGGCCTTTTCAGTCACCGACGATCCGGCATCCTGCTGCTCACGCGCTAGCCGGTCACGTGCCTGGCTGCGCTCGATCATACGTGAGGACCAGATCGCGACCTCGTAGAGAATGATGGTCGGGACGGCGAGGCCGCACTGGCTCAAGGGATCGGGCGGCGTCAGCACCGCGGCAACCACGAAAGAAAGGACGATCGCCCATTTGCGCTTGTCGGCCAGCGCCTGCGACGACAAAAGACCGACGCGCGTCAAAAGGCTGGTCACCACAGGCAATTGGAACACCAGGCCGAAGGAGAAGATCAGCGTCATGATCAGGCTGAGATACTCCGACACCTTCGGCAGCAGCGATATCTGCACCTGGTCGTCGGTGCCCACCTGCTGCATGGCGAGGAAGAACCACATCACCATCGGGGTGAAGAAGAAATAGACCAGCGAGGCGCCCATCAGGAACAGGATGGGCGACGCGATGAGGAACGGCAGGAAAGCGCTGCGCTCGTTCTTGTAAAGGCCTGGCGCGATGAACTTGTAGATCTGCGTGGCGATCAGCGGAAAGGCGATCACCATGCCGCCGAACATGGCGAGCTTCACCTGGGTGAAGAAGAATTCCTGAGGCGCGGTGTAGATCAGCTCGACCTTGTGCGGGTCGAGCCCCGCCCATTGTGTCGCCCATTTGAAGGGGATGACCAAAAGGTTGAACAGGCGCTTGGCGAAGAAAAAGCAGACGAGAAAGGCGACGAAGAAGCCGCCCAACGACCAGATCAGGCGGCGGCGCAGCTCGATAAGGTGCTCGATCAGCGGCGCCGACGATTTCTCGATTTCTTCCTTTTCCTTGTCCGAAACGCTCACTTGGCGGCTCCCGCCGTCTTCTTGGTATCGGCGGCCTTCTTTGGGGCCGGCTTCTTCGCCGCAGCGGGCTTTGCCTCAGCCTTGGGAGCCACCTTCTTGGCGGGCACGGCAGCCTTTGCCGGGGCCGGCGACGATTTAGCCGACGCTTTCACGGCCGCCTTGGATGCTGCTGTCTTCGCTGCGGCTCCGGGAGCCTTTGCCTTGGAGGTCGCCGCCTTTTTCGCCGGCTGGGCCGGCACCGCGGTCTCCCCCGCCGGTACGGTCACGGAGCCGTCGGCCATGACCGGAAAGACCGGCGCGGCCGGCGCGGCTTCGGTTCCGGCAACACCGGGCATTTCCGTCGCGCCGTTCTTGAGCGGCTCGGCGGCCTGCGGCGTCGATGCAGCCGGATCGGCCGGTTTTGGCTTCATCATCGTATCGACGCCGGCCCGCACATCGGCCGCGGCCTGCTCGAACGGATTGAGCTGCTTGCGGACTTCGGTCATCGGATTGAGGCTGCGAAGGCTATCTATCGAACTCTTGACGTCGTCGAGTTCGGCTTCCTTGAGGGCGTCGTTGAACTGCTTTTGGAAGTCGGCCGCCATGCCGCGCAATTTGGCCGCGGTGCGACCGAAAGTACGCAGCATGTTGGGCAAATCCTTCGGCCCGACGACCACGATCATGACGACCGCGATCACCAGCAGTTCGCTCCAACCGACTTCGAACATGGCAATCTATTCCAACGAGAGCTGTTCCAACGAGAGCGCGGGGCTCAGCTCTTGCTGACCTTTTCCTTGCCCGGCGAAACGGTCTCGTCGGCACGGTGCTCGACGGTGCGCTTGTCGTCAACGTCGTCGTCCGCCATGCCCTTCTTGAAGCTCTTGATGCCCTTGGCCATGTCGCCCATCAGCTCGGGGATCTTGCCGCGGCCGAACACCAGGAGCACGATGACCAGCACGATCATCCAATGCCAAATCGAAAACGAACCCATAACAATCTCTCTCGAATGTTTTCCCTCGGCGATGATCTATGCGTTTTCGCCCGGGGATTCAAACACAACCGCAATGAAGTTGATAAAATGGCTAGCCGATGTCACGCACTTTCGGCGTGAGCGCCTTGCTACGAATCGGCGCAGCCCCTGCTAATAGACCAATCGCACCGGATTCGCGGGTCACTCTTCCGTGACGCGCGGCGTGAGCAATCCGAGCTCCTCGAGGTCGATGTCGGTCAGCGCATCCTCGTCCTCGGTCAGCGCGTCCGGATCGGCCGGCGGCACCGGCATCGAGAAATTGGACGGCATCCGCGTCGACAAGAGCCCTGCGCCCTTCAACTCTTCCATGCCGGGCAGGTCGCGGATCTCCTCCAGCGCGAAGTGGTCCAGGAAGGCATCGGTCGTGCCGTAGGTCACGGGACGGCCGGGTGTGCGGCGGCGGCCGCGCATCCTCACCCACTCCGTTTCCAGCAGTGTGTCCAGCGTGCCTTTGGAGGTTTCGACGCCTCTGATGTCCTCGATCTCGGCCCGCGTCACCGGCTGGTGATAGGCTATGATCGCCAGCACTTCGAGCGCCGCGCGCGAGAGCTTTCTCTGCTGCACGGAGTCCCGGCTCATCAGGAAGGCGAGGTCGCCGGCGGTGCGGAAAGCCCAGGCCTCGCCGACCCGCACCAGGTTGACCCCGCGCTTGGCATAGATTTCCTGCAGATCGGCCATTGCCGCAGCTATGTTGACGCCCTCGGGCAGGCGCGCCGTCAATTGCCTTTCGCTGACCGGCTCGGCGCTGGCGAAGATGATCGCCTCGGCCATGCGGACGGCTTCCGACAGCTGCAGCCGCTCGGCGGGGTTCTCGATGGAACCCTGTTCGGCCATCTCGTCTTCGGGCTCGTCCTCGAGCTTGAACGGAATGACCGAAGCGTTGGCGCGTTCGCTCATGATGCCACCTCGACTGCCTTAACCCCTTGTGCGCGGCCGCGCAGGTAGATCGGCGCGAAAACCTGATCCTGCCGCACTTCCAGCTTCCCCTCGCGCACCATCTCGAGCGTCGCGGCGAAGGAACTGGCCACCGCCGTGCGCCTCTCTTCCGGTGCCGCCAGATACTGGATGAGGAAGCTGTCCAGCGCCGTCCAATCGCCGATCGTTCCGACCAGCCGCGCCAGCACGTCGCGCGCGTCCTTCAGCGACCATACGGCGCGGCGGGCGATCGTCACGTTGTTGATCGCCTGCCGCTGGCGCTGCTGCGCATAGGCGGTCAAAAGATCGTAGAGCGAGGCCGAATAGGCGTTGCGCTTCTCGACAATGACCATTTCCGGCATGCCGCGCGCGAAGACGTCGCGGCCGAGCCGGTTGCGGTTGACGAGCCGAGCTGCGGCGTCGCGCATTGCTTCCAGCCGCTTCAGCCGGAACTGCAGCACCGCCGCCAGTTCCTCGCCGCTTTCGCCCTCTTCGCCCGGCTGTTTCGGGATCAAGAGCTTCGACTTGAGGAAGGCAAGCCACGCCGCCATCACTAGGTAGTCGGCCGCAAGCTCGAGCCTGAGCGCTCTCACCCTCTCGATGAAGGCCAGATATTGCTCGGCGAGCGCCAGGATCGAGATGCGCGCCAGGTCGACCTTCTGGTTGCGCGCCAGATGCAGGAGAAGGTCGAGCGGTCCCTCGAAGCCGGCGACATCGACCACCAGCGACGGGTCGCCGGTCAGACGTGAATCGTCGTTCTCGGCCCATAGACGGTCCATCGGTGCGGCCTTCGCGGCCTTGCTGTCCAATGTTTCCGCCACTTGCCCTTCTATCCCTTCGGTTCAGGCCACCGCTTCGAAATAGGTGGCGAATTCCGCGCGTATCGCGCTTTCATCGGCGACGTCGCGGTCCTTTATATAGGTCAGCGCCCGCTCCGCTCTCGCCAGGGACTTGCCTTCGAGCATCGTCGTACGCGAGGCGATCCCGGACATTTCCTCGAAAACGCCGTTGCAGTGAAGGACGAGATCGCAGCCGGCCGCAAGGATCGCGGCCGCCTTTGTCGGGAAATCCCCAGAAAGTGCCTTCATCGACGTGTCATCGCTCATCAAGAGCCCGTCGAAGCCGATCTCGCCGCGGATCAACTCGTTGACGACCTTGGCAGAGGTCGTCGCCGGATTATCCGGGTCGACGGCGCTGTAGACGACATGCGCCGTCATCGCCATCGGCAGTTGGTTGAGCGCCTTGAACGGGGCGAAATCATGTCGCCGCAACTCGGCGAGCGGCGTGTCGACCGTCGGCAGCTCAAAATGCGTATCGGCAAACGCGCGGCCGTGGCCGGGAATATGCTTCATGACCGGCAGGACGCCGCCCGACATCAGGCCCTCTGCCGAAGCCCGGCCAAGCTCGATCACGGCATTGGGCTCCTTGCCGTAAGCGCGCGCGCCGATGACGTCGCTGGCGCCCTCGACTGGCACGTCGAGCACCGGCAGGCAGTCTGCGGTGATGCCGTGCCGCAGCAGATCGAAGGCGTGCAGCCGCGCGAGCAACCACGCGGCGCGGCGGCCGGCCTCACGATCGTCGCGCCAGAGGGCGCCGAGCGCGCCGCCGGCGGGATAGTTCGGCGCCAGCGGCGGCCGCAGGCGCTGCACCCGGCCGCCTTCCTGGTCGATGAAGACCGGAGCGTCCGGACGGCCGACGCAGTCGCGCATCGAGGCGACCAGATCTCGGATTTGCTCGGTCTCGCCGACATTGCGCGCGAACAGGATGAAGCCCCAGGGACGTTCGTCGCCGTAGAAACGGATTTCATCTTCAGTGAGGGATTTCCCGGCGCAGCCGAGGATCATGGATTTTGATTCGGTCATGAACGGAAGCTTAGGGGTTTAGGCGAGTAAAGGGAATCACCCTGCCCGGCGGAGCCCGAGCGCCCGAAAGCCGTCCACAACGAAAAGCCGGCGCGGCCTTACGGCTGCGCCGGCTTTGCGAGGTTCGAGACGTCAGCGCGACACGAAGCAGGTGCCGCCGGCCGCCTTGTAGCTGGTGCACAGGTTGATCGCGTCGTTGCGCGACTGCGCCGGCACGCGGACGCGGTAGAAAGTGCCCTTGCCGGCGATCTCCGCCTTGACGATGTTGGCGGTGCGGCCCGAGAGCACGCTGCCATAGCGGCGCTGCAGGTCCTGGTAGGTCGACTGGGCGCTTTCGACCGTCGGCTGCGAGGCGATCTGCATCGACCACGAGCCGCCGCCTGAAGCCGCCGGATCGATGGAGGCGACCTGGTCGGGCTTGACCTCGCCGACGATATCGACCGGCTGGTCGGACGGACGCGGCGGCGCCACAGGCACCTTCGCCGGCGTGTTGGCCGACTGGGCCTTGGCTTCAGCCTTCGGCGCGGCGGCAGGCTTCGCTGCCGCAGCAGGCTTGGCGGTATCGCCCTGGTCGTCGCCGCCCTGGTCTGCAGCCTGATCGGCGGCCGGCGTGACGGTGCCCGTCGGTTGAGCATCGCCCTGCCCGGCGGAAGCGACGTGCTGCGGCGCCGGATCGGCCGGCTCGGTCGCCGCGACTTGCGGCGCGGGAGCCGGGTCCTCGCGCGGAACCAGCGAGCCGTCAGGCTTCACCATCATGGTCTTCACCTTGCGCGGCGCAACGGCGACGACGTCGTTGTTGGTCCCCTTGTCGGCTTCCTGCAGCACCTGGGCGATGCGGTCTTCCGATTTCGGCGCCGGAGCAGCCGGCTGCGTGCCTGCCGGGGCGGCGGCCTGGGCAGTATCCGGCGCTACTGCGTCCGGAGCCGGCGCTACCGCGTCCGGAGCAGGCGCCGCGGCGTCCGGAGCCAGCGCTGTTGCGGCCGGAGCCGGCGCTGCCGCAGCCGGATTGCCCGCTGCGTCGGTGCCGGGCGCGGCATCGGTGTCGTCAGGCGAAAGGTCGACGATCCGGCTCTGCGGCGGTTCCTTCGACGCCACGTCGATCGGTTCCTCGGTGTTGGTCACCAGTTTCTGCTGCACCGGTTCGGTGGGCTTGGCTGCCCCACCCTTGGCCACGGCGTCATAGACCTTGTTGTCCTGGTTCGGCACCACCGCGCCGCCCGGATTTTCCGGCTTGACCTTGATCGGCGAATTGTCGGCCTTCACGATCACGGGCGCTTCGTTGCCGCCCTTGCCGCCAAAGGAGAAGGCAAGAGCGCCGAGACCGCCGGCAATCACCGCGGCGCCGACGAGCGCGGCAACCATCAGATTGCGGCTTCGCGGCTTCGCGGCTTCGCGCTCGGCAAGGCCCGGCACGGTCATCGCCTCGTCGAGTTCAGGATCGTAGTCGAGCTCGTCGACTGCAAATTCGTCGGCCTGCGAAACCGGGCGGCTGCCGGGCAAATAGTCGGCATCGAACGCACTCGCGGCCGCGGCATAGGACGGGGTCGCCGGCGCGGCGGGCGTCTCGGCGCGCAACTCACGACGATCATAGCCGTTCTTGAAGCCGGCATTGTAGGAATCGTCGTCATAGCCCCGGCTCTGCACCGGCGCGGCCGCGATCTCTGTCGCGTTCATCTCGCTAAGCAGGCCTGCAAACTCGGCATCGAGATCGTCATAGGCGGGTGCCGCCGGCTGGTCCTCCTCGAAGCTGAGCTCCGGGATATCGAGATCGTCGGCCAGCGCCACGATGCGCTCAGGCACGTCGACCGTCTCGACATCAGGCATTTCCTCGTGATGGCGGGGCTGCGGCGCCGATGCCGGCTTGGCGTAGCCGGAATAGTCCTGCGCCGGCTCGTCACGATAGGCGGGCGCCGCCATTTGCGGCGCCGATGCCGGCTTGGCGTAGCCGTAATAGTCCTTCGCCGGTTCGTCACGATAGGCAGGCGCCGCCATTTGCGGCGCCGAAGCCGGCTTGGCGTAGGCGGAATAGTCCTGCGGCTCGTCACGATAGGCGGGCGCCGTCATTTGTGGCGCCGAAGCCGGTTTGGCGTAGGCGGAATAGTCCTGCGCCGGCTCGTCGCGATAGGCGGGCGCCGCCATTTGCGGCGCCGAGGCCGTCACCGGCTGCGGCGCGAACGATGCCTGCGCGGGCGCGGCGACCGGGGTCACGCGGCTCCACGACCGGGACGGCTCGGCCGCCGCCGGCAGGTCCTGCTCGATGCCCTTGGCAAAGGCAGCATCGAAAGCCTCGTCATCGAAATCGATGCTCGGCTCGGCGTCCTGTTCAGCTCCGGTGTCTTCGAAGACCTGCCGGTCGAGTTCGCCGGCGAGCAGCGTATCGAGATCGGCATCGGCGGGCTGTGCGGTCTGCTCGCTACGCGCCGGCTCATGCTCATCGAGATCCCAATCGAGATCATCGGCGGCGACGACCGCCTGCTGGCCGGTGTAGCTGGCCGGCTGCGGCGCAGGGGCCGGTTCCTTGGCGACAGAAATCGGCGCGGGCGGAACGGGCGCAACCGGGGCCGGCGCAACCGGAATGGGCCGCGCGGTCATGGCACTGAGCAGCGCGTTGAGTTCGTCTTCCAGGCTCCGCTCGCTGGCGACCGCGACCGGCTTGGCCGGCTCGACCGCCGCAACCGGCGGGACCGGAGCCGTCACCGCCGGAGCAGGCTCCTCGAAGGATGGCTCGGCCGCAGCGACGGGATCGACGGCAGGAGCTTGCGGTTCCTCGGCAAGGGCATCGGCGAAGTTGAGTTCGAAATCGTCTTCGAAGACCTGATCGGTCGCGGCCTCATGGTCGGCGACGGGTTCAGGGTCGACGGCGGGAGCTTCCGGCTCCTCGGCAAGAGCGTCACGGAAGCTGAGCTCGAAATCGTCTTCGAGGACCGGATCCGCTGCTGCTTCGTGATCGGCGGAGAAATGCGCTGCCTCGACGGGCACCTCGACCGCCTGCGGCTGCTCGTTCTCGACCGACAGCTCCTCTTCCAGGATCAGGTCCTGCGGCTGATCGATATCCATGTCGACATCGGCCATTGCCTCATCGAAATGGGCCTCATCGAAATGGGCCTGATCGAATTCGGCTTCAGAGAATTCGGCTTGATCGGCCTGGCTGTCGAAACCTTCATCGGCGACCGGCTGGTCGGCAACGGCGTGAGCCTCGACCGGCTGAACGTCAGCGGCTTCGGGCTGCTCGATCTCACGATCATCGAATGACAGCTCGTCCTCGAGCGACATCTGGACTGCATTGTCGAAATCGGCGTCGAACGCCATCTCGGCGGCAGGCTCAACGACGGGAGGCTCGACAGCCGCTGGCTCGGCCGCCGCGGCGGCGCCTTGGCTCGCGTCGGGCACATCGTCGATGCGGAAGTCGTCATCCAGCGAGGCCGCCATTTCCTTGTCGATGGAAAGGTCGTCCTGCAGGGGCGAGACTTCCAGGGAACTCGCGACCGCCTTGTCGAAATCATCGTCGAAGGTCGTGTCGGCGGCCGGCTCCGGCGCACGGGGCGTGGCAAAGTGGGCGTGATCCGCCGCGTCGTCGAAAACAAAATCCCGCTCCAAGGACGCGGCAAGCTCGTCGTCGGTGAGAGCAGTCTTGGCAGCCTCGTAAGTCGGCTCTTGCCGGGCGGCCTGCTGCGCGACCGGCGCGTTTTCCTCGGCGGCGTCGAATTCGCCCATCAGCTCCTTTTCGAGATCGATGTCGAAATCGGACTCATCCGCAGTCTGGTTTGCGGGCGCAGCCTTTGCGACCGGCGGCGTCTGCGGCCTGACCGGCTGACGCGGGTCGAAACCCATGATGCGGGTCAGTTCCGCGAAGGGATCGTCGTCGGCGATGTGGTTGTTTGCGGCTGCTTTCAGCTGGGTTCTGTCTGCCATTATTGTTCCCGAACTCGCACACAGTCGGACGCCATGGACGTCGCGCAGGGTTGGCCCTTACCAGCGCAATGTGGGCAAAAGGTGACAGGTTTTTTAGTCAAACCTAACGCATTTCGGTAGGCGCATCAGCTCCTATCAGCGTCAGGCCGGAGGTCAAAACATCCGAAACAGCCTGCACCAGCCCTAGTCTGGCATACGTCAATTGTGGGTCGTTAACCTTAACAAAACGTAAGTCCGGGTTGTCGGTGCCCCGATTCCAGTGTGCGTGGAAGCTGGACGCCAGATCGTAGAGGTAGAATGCCAGCCGGTGCGGCTCCAGCGCAAGGGCGGCGGATTCGATCAGCCGTGGATATTCAGCCAGCTTACGGATCAGGCCGATCTCGCCCTCGTCCGTCAGCGACGCGACCGAGGCCACGAGCCGGTTGCGGTCGAAATTCGCCTCGCCCAATTGCTCGCTCGCCTGCCGGAACACCGAGTGGCAGCGCGCCGAGGCGTATTGCACGTAGAACACCGGATTGTCCTTAGATTGCTCGGTGACCTTGGCGAAATCGAAATCGAGCGGCGCGTCGTTCTTGCGGTAGAGCATCATGAAGCGGATCGGGTCGCGGCCGACCTCCTCCACCACGTCGCGCAGCGTGACGAAATCCCCCGACCGCTTCGACATCCGGACCGGCTCGCCGTCGCGGAACAGCTTCACCAGCTGGCAAAGCAGGACGGTGAGCTTGACCGTGTCGCCGGCGACCGCGCGCGCCAGCGCCTCGAGCCGCTTGACGTAGCCGCCATGGTCGGCGCCGAGCACATAGATGAGATCGACGAAGCCGCGCTCGACCTTGTCCTTGAGATAGGCGACGTCGGCTGCGAAATAGGTGAACGAGCCGTCCGACTTCACCAGCGCCCGATCCATGTCGTCGCCGACCGCGGTCGAACGGAACAGCGTCTGCTCGCGATCCTCCCAATCGTCCGGTTTCTCGCCCTTCGGCGGCGGCAGCTTGCCCTTGTAGATATGCCCTTTGAGCGTGAGGTCGGCGATCGCCGCCCGGATCTTCTTGGCATTGTCGGCATGCAGCGTGCGCTCGGAGAAGAACACGTCGTGATGCACGTTGAGCAGCGCCAGATCCTCGCGGATCATCGCCATCATCGCATCGACGGTGCGGTCCTTGACGATCGGCAGCGCTTCCTCTTCCGGCATCTCCAGCAGGCCGAGGCCGAACTCCTCGGCCAACGCCTGGCCGACCGGCACCAGATAGTCGCCTGGATAGAGACCGGCCGGGATCTCGCCGATGTCTTCGCCAAGCGCCTGGCGGTAGCGCAGCATGGCCGAGCGGCCAAGCACGTCGATCTGCGAGCCGGCATCGTTGATGACATATTCCTTGGTGACGTCGTAGCCGGCGAAGGCCATCAGGTTGGCCAGCGTGTCGCCGACGACGGCGCCCCGACAATGGCCGACATGCATCGGACCGGTCGGATTGGCTGAGACATATTCGACATTGGCCTTGCGGCCGCCGCCGATCTTGGAGCGGCCATAGTTGCGGCCCTCGCCGAGCAGCGCCGCCAGATGCGCCTGCCAGAAGCCGTCCTTCAGCCTGAGATTGACGAAGCCCGGCCCGGCGATATCGGCCGACGCGATGTCGGCATCGGCGCGCAGCGCTTCGGCCAGTTTCTCAGCAAGAGCGCGAGGATTCTGGCCGGTAGGCTTCGACAGCACCATTGCCGCATTGGTGGCAAGGTCGCCATGGCTCGCGTCGCGCGGCGGCTCGACCGCGATGCGCGACAGATCCAGCGATGCGCCATCCTTGTCTTTCAGATCAAGGGCTTCGACAGCTTTTACGATCCGCGCGTTGAAATCGGCGAAGATATTCATCGGGTATGCTCTGGGCTTTTAGAGAGGCGACCGGCCGCCTGGCCGGCAAAATCGTGGCTCGCCCTAGCTTAAATCCGGCGTATGGTCAAACAGCCGCCGATGTTCCTTGAGCGCATAGGTGTCGGTCATGCCGGCCAGGAAGTCGGCGACGCTGCGCGCCTTGATGCGATCCTGCGCTTTGTCCAGCCCTTCGCGCCAGCCATCCGGCATGGCGCGCGGGTCGGCGAAATAGACATCGAACAGGTCGCGCACGATCTGTTCTGCGTCGGCCCGCACGCGCATCACCTCGGCGTGCCGGTAGAGATGCTTGTAGAGAAAAGCCTTCAGTTCCTTCTCTGCCGCGGCCATGCCTGCGGAGAAGGTCACCATCGTCTCGCCCGCCGCCCTCACCGCATCGGCGCTGTCCGGCTTCAGGCGCTCGATATTGGCCTTGGCCGAGGCAATGACGTCCTCCACCATCAGCGTGATCTGCCGGCGCATCAGCTCGTGGCCGGTGCGTACGTCGTCGAGCTGCGGATAGCGGGCGCGCACGCCCTTCAGGATCGAACCCGGCAGGCCGACCTCCTCGAGCATATCCAGCGTCAGGAAGCCGGCGCGCAGGCCGTCGTCTATGTCATGGGTGTTGTAGGCGATGTCGTCGGCGATTGCCGCGCACTGCGCCTCGATGCCGGCGAAGCGGTCGAGCTCGAGGTCGTGCAGTTCCGAATAGTCGCGGATCGCCTGCGGCACCGGGCCCTTCAAGCCCATTCCACTGCCGCCGGTCAGCGGCCCATTGTGCTTGACCAGCCCTTCCAGCGTCTCCCAGGTGAGGTTCAACCCGTCGAATTCGGCATAGCGCCGCTCGAGGCGCGTGACGACGCGCAGCGATTGCGCGTTGTGGTCGAACCCGCCCCAGCCGGCCATCTTCTCGTTCAGCGCCTCCTCGCCGGTATGGCCGAAGGGCGTGTGGCCGAAATCGTGGACCAGGGCGACGGCTTCGGCGAGATCCTCGTCGCCGCGCAGCGCCCGCGCCAGCGCACGCGCGATCTGCGCCACCTCGATCGAATGCGTCAGCCTGGTGCGATAGTGGTCGCCCTCATGTGCGACGAACACCTGCGTCTTGTGTTTCAGCCGGCGAAAGGCGGTTGAATGGATGATGCGGTCGCGGTCGCGCTGGAACGGCGTGCGGGTCGGGCTTTCCGGCTCATCGAACAACCGGCCGCGCGACTGCGCCGGGTCGCTCGCATAGACGGCGCGCGGCCGGTAGCCGAATCCGATATCGCCGAGAGCATCCTTGCCCATTCGCCCACCAGTTGACTTGCCCCCGCCCGCTTCATACCTATCATGGGAAACCGAAAGCAAGGTGACGCCGATGGGCGCAGATGCCAAGACTGCCATGAAGGTCGAGATGACCGAAGCGGCCGCGAAGCGGATCGCCAGGATCCTGTCCGGCGAACCGGGCAAGACGGCGCTGCGCGTTTCCGTCGAAGGCGGCGGCTGCTCCGGCTTTTCCTACAAGTTCGATCTGGTCGACAATCGCAACGACGACGACGTCGCCATCGAGAAGGATGGCGCGACGATCCTGATCGACGACCTCTCGCTGGTCTATATGGGCGGCTCGGTGATCGACTTCGTCGACGACCTGATGGGCCAGTCCTTCCAGATCAGGAACCCGAATGCCGTCGCCTCCTGCGGCTGCGGCACCAGTTTCTCCATCTAGCGAGCCGGGATGCCTGCGATCGGCGCGGTCCGCCAGGTCGCGCTGTCGGCCGGGCGCGATCTCGATGCGACGCTGGCCTTCTGGCTGGGCGTGCTCGGCATGAGCGTGCACGCGCGCTACGATCCGCCGGGCATTGCCTTCATCATGGCGGGCGGCGTGCGGCTCCTCTTCACCGACGGCGTGCCGCCCGGCACCGTCTATCTCGATATTGCTGGCCTCGAGGCCTTCCATGCCGAGGCGAAAGCTACCGGCGTTCCCTTCACAGCGCCGCCGACGCTCGTCCATCGCGACACCGAGGGCCGGTTCGGTCCGGCGGGGGAAAGCGAATGGATGGCCTTTCTAAAGGATCCGGCAGGCAATACGATCGGCCTCGTCGAGCGCCTTGCGCCGGAAGAGCATTGAGGTCCCCATGAAGATCGTCACCTGGAACATCAACGGCGTCCGCGCCCGCATCGGCAACCTCACCCACTGGCTGACCGAGAGCGCGCCGGACATCGTCTGCCTGCAGGAGATCAAAACCCTCGACGACCAGTTCCCGCGCGCCGAGATCGAGGCGCTGGGCTACAATGTCGAGACCAACGGCCAGAAGAGCTTCAACGGCGTAGCCCTCCTGTCGAAGCTGCCTTTCGACGAAGTCAATCGCGGCTTGCCGGGCGACGATGCCGACGACCACGCACGCTTCATCGAAGGCGTCTTCTCGACCGACAAGGGCGCCTTGCGGGTCGCCTCGCTCTATCTGCCGAACGGCAATCCGATCGACGACGAGCGGAAGTTTTCCTACAAGCTGTCGTGGATGGCCAGGCTCGAGCGCTGGGCGCAAGAAAGGCTGAGGCTCGAGGAAGCGCTGGTGTTGGCCGGCGACTACAATGTCATCCCCGAGCGCGCCGACGCCAGGTTCCCCGAGAACTGGCTCGGGGACGCGCTGTTCCAGCCGCAGACAAGGCAAGCCTTCCGCCGACTGAAGAACCTCGGCTTCACCGAGGCCGTTCGCGCCGTCACCGATTCGCCCGATGTCTATACTTTCTGGGACTATCAGGCCGGTGCCTGGCAGAAGAACAACGGCATCCGCATCGACCACCTGTTGCTTTCGCCCGAAGCCGCCAACCGCTTTTCCTCGGCCTCGGTCGAGAAGCATGTGCGCGCCTGGGAAAAACCCTCCGACCACGTGCCGGTGGCGATCGATCTCGACCTGCGGCCGGCCTGAGAGCGCGCGCTCGGCGGCTTTCGTAAGACCCTGATATCGCCACAAATCGCGCGTTTGATGCGAATTGTTGCGGGGGTTCGATGGCTGTCCGATTTGTTCTTTGCCCTATCGGCTTCGCGCTGGCGTTTGCCACGCCCGCGCTCGCGGTCCCGGAGTGCCTTGCCAACGGCAAATCCTTCAAGGTCGGTGAGACGGCCTGTCTGACCGTAGCCGGCGAAAGTCACCTCGCCCGCTGCGACATGGTTCTCAACAATACGTCCTGGACGAAGGTCAAGGACGACTGCCCGGGCGAGAACCAGCCGCCGAAACTGCATCCGACGTCGATCTCGACGCCGGCGCCAAGCATGGTGCCGACGGAGCCGACCGAGAACTGATTTTCCCAATGGCGGCTTCCACTATAGGTATCGAATAGAGGGAATAAGCAAAAGCGGCGCGCCGCTTACTGGTCGCCGTTGTTGCCCTTGGTCAGGATGTCGTCGGCCAGCGAAATCGCCGTGCGGCGGTCGGCTTCGCCGGCGGCAGCGAAGGCTTCTTCCTGCATGCTGCGGATCCAGGGCTGGTCGGCCGGCGGAGCACGCTCCAGCGCCGCCGTCATCATCGCCAGGCCGCGCACGACCTTACCGCTCTGGAACAGGAGATTGCCGAGCGTCGCCTGCGCGCCGGCATGGCCCTTCTCTGCCGCAAGCTGCAGCCAGCGCCCGGCCTGCTTGACGCTGGCCTTCACGCCGCCCTCGCCCTTCAAAAACATCTGGCCGATCTCGAACTGGGCGTTCGGGTTACGGTAGTTGGCGGCCGCGCGCATGTAGTATTCCTGCGCCGCGACCTCGTTTTCCTCGACCGGGCTGCCCGGGATGCCTTTGCGCAGATAGTCGCCGAGCGCAACGAGCGCGTCAGAGACGTAGCTTTCCTCCGGCGAGCCGGGCTCGACGTCCTGGTCGACGATCTCCGAGAAGAACTTGAAGGCCGCATAATCGTCGCGCGCCACGCCGTCGCCTTCGGCATACATGCGCGCGAGCTTCCAGGTGGCGCCGATCTGGCCGTTCTCGGCGGCATATTTATAGGCCTCGACCGCCTGGTCCTTGTGGCCGTTCTTGTAGGCGGAGAAGCCGAACTGGAACACCGCCCACGGGCTCGACTGCGGCTTCACGCCGGTCTTGTCATCGAACACCTTGTCGTCGAAGGCCATAGCCTGCCCGACGGCGCCCAAGGTCGCAACCGCGACCAGTGCCGAAAAGACAGACGACCTCAACACCTCAAATGTCCGCATAGCAGTGTGTTTCTTTCGCACCGCCCGGATGGGTGACCGCGCCGTCGCGAGCCGACCCTACGGTCTGCGCATATTTCCAGATCGCGCCGGACTGATAGTCGGTCTTGCGCGCCTTCCAACTCTTTGCCCGCGCTGCCAGCTCGGCATCCGACAGCGCCACCTCGATCGTGCCTTTCACGGCGTCGATCGAGATGACGTCGCCATTCTTGATAAGCCCGATCGGACCGCCGACCGCCGCCTCCGGCCCGACATGGCCGATGCAGAAGCCACGTGTAGCACCGGAAAAACGCCCGTCCGTGATCAACGCCACCTTGCCGCCCATGCCCTGGCCGTAGAGTGCCGCCGTCGTCGACAGCATCTCGCGCATACCCGGACCGCCGCGCGGCCCCTCGTAGCGGATGACGAGAACCTCGCCTTCCCGGTAATTGCGCTGCGTGACCGCTTCGAAGCACTCCTCTTCCGAATCGAAGCAGCGCGCCGGGCCTGAGAATTTCAGCTCCGACATGCCGGCGACCTTCACGATCGCACCTTCGGGGGCAAGGTTGCCCTTCAAGCCCACAACGCCGCCCGTCTTGGTGATTGGCCGATTGGCGGGACGCACAACATCCTGGCTGTCATTCCAGGAAACGTGCTCCATGTTTTCGGCCAAAGTGCGGCCAGTGACGGTCATGCAGTCGCCGTGCAGGTAGCCATGGTCGAGCAGCGTCTTCATCAGGAGCGGAATGCCGCCTGCCTCGAACATGTCCTTGGCGACATATTTGCCGCCCGGCTTGAGGTCGGCGATATAAGGCGTCTTCTCGAAGATCGCCGCCACGTCGAAGAGGTCGAACTTGATTCCGGCCTCATGCGCGATCGCCGGCAGGTGCAGCGCCGCGTTGGTCGAGCCGCCGGTGGCCGACACGACGGTCGCGGCATTTTCCAGCGCCTTGCGCGTGACGATGTCGCGCGGCCGGATGTTTTTGGCGATCAGCTCCATGACCTTTTCGCCGGAAGCGAAGTTGAAGCGGTCGCGCATCTCGTAGGGCGCCGGCGCGCCGCAGGAATAGGGCAGAGCCAGGCCGATCGCCTCGGCGACGGTCGCCATGGTGTTGGCGGTGAACTGGGCGCCGCAGGAACCCGCCGACGGACAGGCCGCCTGCTCGATCTCGAGCAGCTCGTCATCGCTGATCGTGCCGACCGAATGCTGGCCGACCGCCTCGAACACGTCCTGCACGGTGATCTGGCGGCCGCGGTAGCTGCCGGGCAGGATCGAGCCGCCATAGATGAAGATCGACGGCACGTTGAGCCGCACCATCGCCATCATCATGCCGGGCAGCGACTTGTCGCAGCCGGCAAGCCCGACCAGCGCGTCGTAGCAATGGCCGCGCATGGTGAGCTCGACCGAATCGGCGATGACCTCGCGCGACACCAGCGACGACTTCATGCCCTGGTGGCCCATGGCGATGCCGTCGGTGACGGTGATGGTGCAGAACTCGCGCGGCGTGCCGTTGGCGGCCGCCACGCCCTTCTTCACCACCTGCGCCTGGCGCATCAGCGAGATGTTGCAGGGTGCCGCCTCGTTCCAGCAGCTGGCGACGCCGACCAGCGGCTGCGCGATCTCGGCCGCCGACAATCCCATGGCATAGAGGTACGAGCGATGAGGCGCGCGCGCCGGGCCAACGGTCACGTGGCGGCTGGGCAGCTTGGCCTTGGAGATCACCTTGGCGTCCATACTCGTCCTTGCCGCGCCTCACGCGGCCTGCCCCATCGCCGGGCCATACTGGCACGCATCCCGAGACCTCTCCGGGTTGCTCCGGGTTTATGGCGGGAAATGGGCAGTTCCCTCGGCAAGACTTCTAGCGCAGGGGTTGTTCATAAACTGTTGCCAAAACGTCACAATCGTGAAGGGCGCCGATTGTGACGCGAATTTGCAACAGAGGATCGGCCAATCCGGCCAGCCTGTTGATTGCGCAATGAAAAAGGCCGGGCGGTGCCCGGCCTTTTTTGCGGAATTGCGGACGTTTAGAACTTGATCTTGATGCCGCCCGAAATTGCGGTGACCAGATCGTTGCCGAAGTCGTAGCTGACATCGGTGCCGGCGGTGTACCCGTTCTCGTCGGTCAGCGTACCGGAATGGCCGCTGGTCATGACGCCGATCGCACCGGCCAGACGAACTTCAATATTCGGCTTCGGCGTATAGGCAACACCACCACCCAGCGTCCAAGTATCGGTCTGCGAACCGTAGCCATGAGAGGTGCCGCGATCCCACGTCAACTGGCCGGCGGCGCTCCACTGATCATTGAACTTGTGACCGATGCCACCCGAAACGGTCCAGCCGTCGCGATACATCAAGTCAAGCGATGTTGGCCTGATCAATGGATTCGTCACTCCGCTGTTACAAGCAAAGCCGAACGCCTTCGAGGCATCCGTACAAATCGGAACAATCTGCAGAACGCTCCAATTCACCCATTTTATCGAGCCGAAAGCGAGCCAACCGGGCGCGATGCCAGACTGCAGTTTCAGTTCCAGCGAGTCCGGCATGGACTGGGTTGGGGCATAGATATCAGTAACCGCGCCACCGACATTCAGCGTGCCGTCGATGTTGTCCAGCTTTACCTGAGAGTTGTAGACGAGGCTGGCGCGCAGAGCGATATCAGGGATTTCGTAAGCAATGCCGGCCCGCCAGCCCCAGCCGCTGCTATCCAGATCAACTCGACCCATTATGGTGCCAAACAGTGGGCTCGCATAGCTTTCCTTGAAGCCGTAGACTTCCTGGTAGAAGACGCCGCCGATAAAGCGAAGCTGGCCCTTGCCGGCATCCATTTTATAGGAGCAGGTCGCGGCGTAGTTATTGCTCTTAATGTCAGTTTCTATGTTTGAATAAGAGCCGTTCCAGATGCCAGGCGCAGTATGCGCGCCCCAAGGCTGCGAATAGTCGACCATGCAATCGACGCCTTGGACGACCTGAGCCTTCACGCCGATGCGCGGCACCCAGTAATCCTCGCTGTCGTTTGCCGTGCTGCTGACTGTGAGGCCGGCACCGCTGGTGTCGACCGCGTTCTTGAGCTTACGGTTCGGCATCACATAGGTCGCTTCCGCTTCCGTCGCAAAAGGCGCCGGATCGAACAGAAGGTCGATGTCGTAGCCGCCGCGCTCCAGGCCGCCGGCATGCGCCGGATGCATCGCCGCTCCGACCAAGGCTATCGAAAAGCACCCTGCCCCCAGCAGTGCTTTAAGACGCAAAATGTTCATGGAAATCCCTCCCCGAAAATACGCGGGATCAAGCTAGAGCCAATTCGGGTTAATGGCGCAACAACGAATTCAGGGTCGTACATGTACACCCTTGACAACTCGCATTTTCGCCATCCTGCCCGGCCGCGAAACCGAGCCAAATCGCGGCTTAACAGCCATCGAATGGCAGGAAAAAGCTGCAAAAACCTTTCAATATGGCCCCAAAACAGGCCATTTTGGGCGAAAAAGGCCCCATTGTTACATTATGGCAACAATGGGGCGCGAAGTTTCCGTTTACGTCAAAATAACGCAACGGCATGCCTGCTCTCAAGGTGCATTCCGTTCGGGAAAGCAGCCTTCCAGCGGCGGCGAATCTTGCCCTTAGCCGGCGTCGCGAACCCTGGTCAAAGCGAGCGAAAGCTTCTCCTGCGCCTCGCGATATTCGGCGAGCTTCTCGCGCTCGGCCTCGACGACCTCTTCCGGCGCATTGGCGACGAACTTCTCGTTCGAAAGCTTCTTGTGCAGGCGGGCGATCTCCTCGGTCACCTTGGCCAGTTCCTTCTGCAGCCGCGCGGCTTCCGCCGCAAGGTCGATCAGGCTGCCGAGCGGCAGGCAGATCGTAGCCTCATTGAGGACGATCTGGGCCGAGCCCTTGGGCGGCGTTTCCGCCAGCGAGATATCGCCGACGCGCGCCAGGCGTTTGATCGCCTGGTCGTGGCGTTCGAGCCGCTCGCGCGTCGCAGCATTGGCGCCGATCACCGCCAGCGGCGCGATCGCCGCCGGCGGCACGTTCATTTCCGAGCGCACCGAGCGGATGCCGGAAACGAGATCGACCAGCCAGTTGATGTCGGCGGCCGCGTCGTCGTCCTCGAAATCGGGCGACGGCCAGGCGGCGTGGCAAAGCAGCGACTCGCGTTCCTTGCCCTCGCCCGCCGTCTGCGCCCAGAGCTCCTCGGTCATGAAGGGCATCATCGGATGGAGCAGCTTGTAGATCTCGTCGAGCACGAAGGCGACGCAGGCCCGGCTTTCCGCCTTGGCTGCCTCGTCCGTGCCCATGAACACCGGCTTCAGCAGTTCCAGATACCAGTCACAGAACAGGTTCCAAACGAAGCGGTAGGCGGCGCTCGCCGCCTCGTTGAAGCGGTATGAAGTGATGCCCTCTGTGATAGCGCGCGCCGCCCGCGTCAGTTCCGTCAGGATCCAGCGGTTGACCGCGAGCTTGGCGTCGTTCAGCCAGAAATCGTCGTTGCGCGCGACCTCGTTCATTTCGGCAAAGCGCGTCGCGTTCCAGAGCTTGGTGCCGAAATTGCGGTAGCCGGCGATGCGCGCCGGGTCGAGCTTCACGTCGCGCCCCTGCGCCGCCATCACGGTCAAGGTGAAGCGCAGCGCATCCGCACCGTACTCGTCGATCAGGTCGAGCGGGTCGATGACGTTGCCTTTCGACTTCGACATCTTCTGCCCGTTCTTGTCGCGGACCAGCGCATGAACATAGACGGTATGGAACGGCTCCTCGTCCATGAAATGCAGGCCCATCATCATCATGCGGGCGACCCAGAAGAAAATGATGTCGAAGCCGGTCACCAGCACATCGGTCTGGTAATAGGTCTTCAGCTCCGGCGTCCGGTCGGGCCAGCCGAGCGTCGAGAACGGCCACAGCGCCGAGGAGAACCAGGTGTCGAGAACGTCCTCGTCGCGGGTCAGGATCTCGCCCGGCTGGAAGTTCTCCAGCTTGTCCTCGACCCAGGCCTTCCACGGGCCTTCCAGCGCCAGATAGTATTCGATCGCCGCGGCTAAAGCCTCTTCCTCGGTCTTCTCGACGAAGACGCGTCCGTCCGGCCCGTACCACGCCGGAATCTGGTGACCCCACCACAGCTGCCGCGAGATGCACCAGGGCTGGATGTTCTCCATCCAGTCGAAATAGGTCTTCTCCCAGTTCTTCGGCACGAAGTTGGTACGCCCCTCGCGCACCGAGGCGATCGCCGGCTTGGCGAGCTCGGCCGCGTTGACGTACCACTGGTCGGTGAGGAACGGTTCGATCGGCACACCGCCGCGATCGCCATGCGGCACCGTGTGGCGATGCGGCTCGACCTTTTCCAGGAAGCCGCCGGCTTCCATCAGCTCGACGACCTTCTTGCGCGCCGCGAAGCGGTCCAGCCCGTCGAGCTCGTCCCAGACGGCCTGGCGCTCCGGTGTCACCTCGAGACCGGCGAGGAAGTCCTCATTGTCCTTGAGCTTGACGTTGGCTTCGACCGTCAGGATGTTGATCGCCGGCAGCTTGTGGCGCTTGCCGACCTCGAAGTCGTTGAAATCATGCGCCGGCGTGATCTTGACCGCGCCCGAGCCCTTTTCCGGGTCCGAATATTCGTCGGCGACAATAGGAATCCGGCGGCCGACGATCGGCAGGATGACATTCTTGCCGACCAGGTTGCGAAACCGCTCATCGTCGGGATGCACGGCTACTGCGGTGTCGCCGAGCATGGTTTCGGGGCGCGTCGTGGCGACGGTGATGAACGTCTTCGGATTCTCTGGGTCGAACGCGGCTCCCTCGAGCGGATAGCGGAAGTGCCAGAGATTGCCGTTGACCTCGTGCTGCTCGACCTCGAGATCGGAAATGGCCGTCAACAGCTTCGGATCCCAGTTCACAAGGCGCTTGTCCTTGTAGATCAGGCCTTCCTTGTAGAGGGTCACGAAGACCTCGAGCACCGCCCTAGACAGGCCCTCGTCCATGGTGAAGCGCTCCCGGCTCCAGTCGGCCGAGGCGCCGAGCCGCTTCAGCTGGTTGAAGATCGCGCCGCCGGATTCGGCCTTCCATTCCCAGACCTTTTCGATGAACTCCTCGCGCGCCAGGTCGCGGCGGTGGATCTGCCTTTCCATGAGCCGGCGCTCGACCACCATCTGCGTGGCGATGCCGGCATGATCCATGCCGGGCTGCCACAGCACATTCTTGCCGCGCATGCGCTCGAAGCGCACCAGTATGTCCTGCAGCGTGTTGTTGAGCGCATGGCCCATATGCAGCGAGCCGGTGACGTTCGGCGGCGGGATGACGATGGTGAAGGCTTCCGCTCCTTCCTCCGCGCCGGCGCCGGCGCGAAAAGCGTCGGCCTCTTCCCAGATTTTGGCGATCTTCGGCTCGACGGTCTTGGCGTCGTAGGTTTTATCAAGCATGGAGGAAGTCCGAACTGTCGGGAACAAGCGTCCGGTGTAAATCGGAAGCTCTTGGCCGAGTCAACCGCGAGAAGGATAGGCCCACCTCGCCCAGATAGGCTTGGCGCGATCGGCGGCAATCCCATCCCTCGTCGCAAAACGATCCAACGGCCGTATTTCCCGGAAACAAAAGCGCCGCCGGGTGGCGGCGGCTTTTATCTTCAACGATTCGGCGGAATCATTGCGCGCCGCGCGCCACGCGCTCGATTTCCTCGCGCACCAGCCGTTCGACCAGCGTCGGCAGGTTGTTGTCGAGCCAGTCCTGCAGCATCGGCCGCAGCATCTCCTCGGCCATCTCGTCGAAGGTCTTCTTGCTGCGGCTGGCGAAAGCGTCCGAAAGTTCGCCGAACGCCGCCGCGACCTGACGGCCCGCATGCTCGGACAGGATCGCCGGACGCGCCGGCGGGACGTCGGCCGAGGATGGCCCTGAACCCGTGCCCGTGACGGGCGCCGCGGTTTTGACAGGCGGCACGGCAAGATCCTCCTCGTCGATCTCGACCTCGGGTGCGACCTCCGGCTGGCGCGTTGTCACTTTCGCCTTGACGGAGCTTCCGCCAACGGCGGCGATCTCGCGCCGCCAGTCGGCGACAATGCTATCGGCGCTTTGCGGTGCGCTTGCCGCGGCCCCCGCAACTGCCGGCGCGTCGGGCTCGGCGGCGACCCTGGCCCCGACTTCCGCCAGGGTGGTGGGCGCGGGCTTCACGGGTTCAGGGCGCGCCTCGGCGCGCGCGACCGCCGGATCGGACGCCGCGAGTTGGGCCTGTATCTCCGCCAGACTCACCGGCTTCCTGGGGGCGGATTCCGCGTTGAGCTCCGACCGGAAGGTGTCCACTTCGACCGTCGGCGCCGCCGCCGGCTGGAGATCCTGCCGCAGGTCAACATTGTCGGCCGCAGGCTGCTTGCGGCCGGTATCGCTGTCCTCGATGATCCTTCGGATGGAAGCAAGTATCTCTTCCATCGAAGGTTCGCGCTGTGCGCTGCTTGCCGTCGCCATCGTCACATCCGCCGCCCTTGTGACCCATTGCAGATTTTCATTCCGGCCGGGCCGGAATTCGAATCAATGGCAACAGCGTAACCGACCGATCGTCATCCGAGAATCCCCAATCTGGGGAGACGTTGGATTTCAACAGATTAGCCGCCGCCGCCAGCTGCCGGCCGGTTGGCTTTCAAATGCAAAAGCGCCGCGCATCCATTGGATACGCGGCGCTTGCGGAGTTGCAAAAGGATCAGCGGCCGTCCGGCGTGCGCAGCCCGATCCACTTGTCCTTGACGGCGTTGTAGTGCTCTTCCGGCCTGTACTTCGTCACATTCAGGGCAAGGCGCTCGGCCGACAAGCGGCCAATCGCCGACAGGATGGCGTAGCTCGCCACGACGACGTCGCGCTCGGAGCTGGCCTGGTTGATCTTGGCGGTGATGACGGCGTTCTGGGCGTTGAGCACGTCGAGCGTGGTCCGCTGGCCGACATTGCGCTCCTCGATGACGCCGTTGAGCGCCAGCTGCGCGGCGGCGATCACCTGCCGGTTGGCATCCACGCTTTCGCGCGCCGCGGTGTATTGCGTCCATGCCGAAGCGACAGCCTGGCGCACCTTGTCGCGATTCACGTCGACCTCGATACGGGCCTGGCTGAGCGATTCCTTCGATTGGCGAACCAGCGCCGAGGTGCGGCCGCCCGAATAGATCGGCACGGTGAGCGTTGCGCCGATATTGGCCGAATTCGTCGTCCCTTCGGACGCGGACGACGCAAGAGAGCCGGGCGAGGTGTTGCGGTACTGGCTCGAAATCCCGGCGCTGGCGGTAAGCTGCGGCAGAAGCGCCCCTTCAGCCGACTTCACCGAAAACGCCGCGGCGTCGACGAGATGCTCGGTGGCAAGGATGGCCGGATGCTCGGCGGCGGCAATGGTGAAGGCGCCGTCAAGGCTCGCCGGCAACAGCTTCCCAACCGGCGCGGCTGCCTTGAGCTTGCCGGGTTCGTCGCCGACGATCTGGTGGTAGGTGGCTGCACTGGCCAGCGCCGTCGCGCGAGCGGCGCTAAGCTGAGCCACCGCCGTGGCGCGCGAGGCATCGGCCTGCGCGACGTCGGTTCGGGTACCCTCGCCGACCTCGAAGCGCGACCGCGCGGCGCGAGCCTGCTCGGTCAGGAACTGCAGGTTCTGCTCGGTCAGCACCGCGATCTGGCGGTCGCGGATCACGTCCATATAGGCGCTTGCCGCGTTGAACAGGATGTTCTCCTCGGTGTTGCGCAAACTTTCCTGCGAGGCACTGACCTGCGCCTCGGCGGCGGCGACATTGTTCTTGGTCTGGAAACCGTCGAACAGCATCTGGTCAATCTCAACCCCAAAGTTGCCTGTGGTTATGTTTAAGGTCTTACCCAGGCCGTTGGAGTGGCTGCTCGTGTAGTCGATGCTTGCCGATCCCTTGATCGTCGGGCGGTAACCCGACTTGGCGATGGCCACACCCTCGTCGGTGACACGAGTGCCGGCGCGGGCGGAGTTCAGCTGCGAGTTGTATTGATAGGCCTTGGCGAGCGCGCCGGTAATGGTTTCGGCGGATGCGGCCAGCGGCGAAAGCGCGGTCGCCGAAACAAGCGTAGCTACTAGAAAAGTCTTGTGTAGGGGCGGCACGTATTATCCCTCATTCGTTTTGCATGGGAACCACGCCACGCCAGCCCACCCTTTAGGATCGGCCCGCGCCGCGCTATTTCTCGTTCCCCCGCTGACTGCCCCCGAAAACCCCGGAAAAGCAAATCAGCAACGATTGTTCAAGCGCAAGCGATCATGACCGCGCCTTCGCTGCAAGGCAAAACCGCTTAAAATTCGAACGCATGGACACGTTCGAAGCCCGGTAGTGGCTTAATTGCCGCATTAAATGCCCGTCTCCCGGTTACAACCCCCCCGGCCTTGAAAAATAGCCGGGCCACGCCAGAGTTGCCCTGCCCTTCGACCACAACCAGTCGTCCGTCCTCGGCGAGCTGGTCGAGCAGTGCCGCCGGCACCTCCTCGACGCTGCCACCAATGAAGATGACGTCATAGGGCGCCTTCGCGGCATGACCTTGCGGCAACGGCCCGGTCACCACTGTCACGTTCTGGCAATCCAGTGCCGACAGCGTCGACTTCGCGGCTTCGGCCAGCGCCGGGTCGCTTTCCAGCGCAACCACCGATTTTGCGATTCGGGAGAGCAGAGCGGCTGAATAGCCGGTGCCGCAACCGACATCGAGCACCGAATCCCTGTCGCCGATTTCAGCCAGTTGCAAAAGCTTGGCGAGCGGCGACGGTTCCATCAGGTAGCGGGCACCGCCGCCATTGACGCCAGCGGAAACACGGATGTCCTCGTCGATATAGGCAAGGTCCTGCTGCCCGGCGCCGACAAAAACCTCGCGCGGCACGGAAAGCATAGCTTCGATCAGCGGCGCGCTGGTCACATCGGTGGTGCGGATCTGGCCATCGACCATCTTCACGCGGCGTTCGGAGAAATCAGCGTTCATGTTCCAACCAACCCGCTTTCCGCACCCAATTCGCTGCCCGCGCCCAATGCAATTCCCAGGCAAAGTCCGCGGGCCAATTCGACTGGAACCTGACACTCCGGCGCGACAGCGCCGGAGTCCGGGCATTGGAGGCCTCGCCCGGAATCGAACCGGGGTGCAAGGATTTGCAGTCCTCTGCGTAACCACTCCGCCACGAGGCCTTCCATGCTCCCGGCGTTCCGAGCGAACTCATTATGTTGGCGGTGAAAGGTCGTCAAGCACCGGCAAGTCATTCCCGGCGCTTTCCATACGTCATCCGAAGACAGTGGTTGCCAATCGCTTGCGGCCGGTTCCGACGGTGCTGCCGCAGCTCGCCGGCCGCCTTTCGGCAAGCTCTCAATCGGGCCGGCGGCGACGTTCCCACCAGACGACGAAGCGCCGCCTGTGGCGACGCACCAACGCGAATTCGTAGGACAGCACCAGCAGGCCCAGCGGAATCATCCAGAAACCGAGAATCGGCAGAAAGCCCAGAATCCCGCCGATGGTAAGCAGCACGCCGATCGCGATCCGCAATCCCCGCGAGCGCGGCATCGCGAACTCGCGGCCGAAGATCGTGATCTTCCGCGCCGGGCCGTTATCGTCGTCAGTTGCCGTCATTCAAACCAGATCCCATCTGCGATGGCTAAAGCCATCGCTACCAAAGGCAAGAACCGGCCGCTTTGTTCCGTACCGGTGTGAAACCGTTCATATGTGGGCACCCCGAAACGATGCCACAAATGGCCGCACGAAAAACTGGAGAAAAAATGCGAATTGCTTCTTTGCAAAGCCGAAAGGTGTTTGCTATAGGCTGCGCCACTCACATCAGAGCCTCCGTTCCCCGGTAGCTCAGTGGTAGAGCAACCGGCTGTTAACCGGTTGGTCGCTGGTTCGAATCCGGCCCGGGGAGCCAACAATTCCGAAGACTCGTTGACCTTCTCACATTGCGTAGCCTCCCTTCAGGCAACGTCAATCATTCTCCTGATTCTGGAATCGGGCGATAATGTTCGCTCTTGCGATTGTCACTCCCAATCTCCCGCTCGTCGCTGAAGCCGGGGCACGCAGCCTCTCAGGGCGCACCTCGTAGGAAGTCCCGAACCTGGCTCGATAGGATCAGGAAACTTGATTCAACCGCAGAAGGGGAGAACGAACGACCCGAGCATAAGGAATGGGGACCTATCGTTGGACCGCCTTGGTCCGACGGCTATCTTTGTCCACGTACATCGCCTCGTCCGCTTCTGCTATTAAATCGTCGATAGATTTCAACGTGTCCGTCGTTGGATTGTGGTGGGCGAAGCCCAAACTGAGGGCCAGTTCCGGCTCCCCCGCAGATTCGCGATTGTGATCGTCCACAGCGCGCGCGAGGCGGCGACGCAGAAGTTCGACAGCTGTGCCGTCGACGCCATCTGTCATCGCGATAAACTCGTCGCCGCCGATTCTGGCGATCACATCGGATACCCGAAAAATGGAACGCAGAACCCCCGCGGTCCTGATCAACGCCCGGTCACCGACTTCGTGGCCAAAACGATCATTGATGCGCTTCATGCCGTCCAGATCGACGAAGGCCACCACCAACCCAGTTCCGGTCCTGACGGCGCGCTTCATCAATTCTCTGGCGAGCACTGCGAAGCCGCGACGGTTGTGAAGGCCGGTAAGCTCGTCGACGAGCGACAGGTCCCTTATCTGCAGCACCATTCTATGACGTTCGCGGGCATAGCGGATTGCGCGAACAATTTGCTGCCCGTCGATTTGCCCTTTGACAAGATAATCTTGTGCGCCGTCGCGAACCGCTTGAATCGCAGACTCCTCGTCGTTGAGGCCGGTCAGCACTATGACCGGGACGTCGGGGGCTGTCGCCTGAAACCGCCGAAGCGTATCCAAACCCGTGCTGTCGGGGAGAAACAAGTCGAGCAATACGAGGTCGAAGCTCTGATCGGCGAATTGCTCGAGGCCATGGGCCAGCCGATCCGCTGTCGAGATCATGAAAGGCTTGGCGCTGCCGTCTGTGAGCAGTTCCCGGATCAGTCTGGCATCACCGGGATTGTCTTCAACGAGGAGGATGTTTAACGCGCTTTCGGTCAACTCGCGCTACTCCGGTGGCAGTTTTACAATCGAGAGCCAGAAGTTCTCGATCCCCCGCACTACGCGTACGAATTCATCCAGGTCGACCGGCTTGGTGATGTAACAGTTGGCATGAAGGTTGTAGCTGGTCAGGATATCTTTCTCGGCCTGCGACGTGGTCAGCACCGCAACCGGGATCCGTCGCAAGTTTTCGTCCGCCTTGATTTCGGCGAGAACCTGACGGCCGTCCATTCGGGGCAGATTGAGATCGAGCAGAATCAGGTCAGGGCGTGGCGCATCGGCGTAGCGCCCTTCTCGCCGCAGCAACGACATGGCCTCGACGCCGTCCTGCACGACGTTGAGTTCATTGCGCACCTTTGCGTCTCGCAACGCCTCGATCGTGAGCCGAGCGTCGCCGGGATTGTCTTCGACGAGGAGGATGTTGATGGCGCGTTCAGTCGAGCTGATGTTCATACCGGATCCATTTGAGGTGCCGAAGATGTTGGAGTCAACTTCCGTGCTTGGTCGGTGTCCTCTATATCCCGACAGGGAAGCGTGAAGAAGAAGGTGGAGCCACGGTTGACTTCGGACTCGACCCAAATTCGACCGCCGTGGCGTTCGACAACTTTCTTGCAAATCGCGAGACCGATGCCGGTCCCCGGATATTCGGCCCGTGTGTGCAAGCGCTTGAAAACGGTGAAAAGCTGCTCGATGTATTTGGCATCAATCCCGATGCCATTGTCCGCGATCGAGAATAGCCATTCCCCGCCGTCTCGCCGCGCTGCGATCTCAATTTCCGGAACGCGCTCGCCTCGGAACTTGATGGCGTTGCCGATCAGGTTTTGGAACAGTTGAATCAGCTGGAATCGATCGGCATCGATTTTCGGCAGCTCGGACTTTCGGATGATTGCGCCGCTCTCGATCCGCGCCGCTTTGAGGTTCGCCAAAGCGCGCTCGACCACAAGGTTGCAATCGATCGCCTCGAACGCGCTGCCCTGCGTGCTGACACGTGAGTAGACCAGCAGGTCGTTGATCAATGCCTGCATCCGCGCAGCGCCATCCACAGCAAAATGGATGAACTCGTCGGCATCGGCATCCAACCGTCCTTTGTAACGTCTGCCAAGCAGCTGGGTATAACTCGCCACCATTCGCAGCGGCTCCTGCAAGTCATGCGAGGCGACAGAGGCGAAGCGCTCCAGCTCTATGTTTGATCGGGCCAACTCGCTTGCCCTCAGGTCAAGCTCGCGCGTCTTTTCCGCGACACGCTGCTCCAGGGTGGCAGCATGCGCTTGCAGCTCGGATTCCCGGCTTTTGAGCGCGGTCGTCATTCGATTGAAGGCACGCGCCAAACGACCAAGCTCGTCGCTCGAGGACTCAGGCAGCACCACATCCCGCTCGCCCGCCTCGACTCGTCTGGCGCCCGCCTCGATGCGCCGAATAGGGTTGGTAATGGTTCGCGACAACAATCCCGACGCTGCCGATGCAACGAGCAAAAGCAGTCCACCAGCGATCGCAAGGCTCTGGCCGAGTTGATAAACAGGGGCAAAGGCTTCTTCCTTGTCGAGCTTTGTGATGAGACACAAACCAAACTTCGGCATCCAGCGATAAACGGTGATCGCCGGAACGCCGCGGTAATCATTCGAGAGATCCAGCCCATCATTGTGTTCAAGGCAGAGCCGGGCCGCGGCGCTTCGGTCCGAGGTAAGGATGCTCGCCTCGGCGTCGGTCAGCAGGCGCGGTCTGTTGACAAACTGCCTGTGCGTGTCAATCAAGTATGCTTCGTCGGTCGCGCGCAGCCCCGCTCGTCGATCGACAGTGCTAGCCAAACTCTCTGTTCCGAGACGGGCGACCAGAACGGCAACAAATGCACCGTTGCGGGCACGAAGCGGCGTGGATAAGAACGGCGACAACAGGGTGAGATTCCTTGAACGGTCCGGCACCAGGTAGAGGCCAGCACGGATCTTGCCATTGGTGAAATAAGGCTCGCCCACGCCCTGTCGGCCACGATCGGTAGGATCCGTCGCCGTCAGGACTCGGCCCGATTTCGGTTCCATGACGAAAAGGGCGACAAAATCCTCGCCCCCTCCGGTGCGCGCCGCAAGATCGTCGCGCAAGTCAACCCAATCGTCGGGCGTCGCATCCGCGGGAAGATCGGCAAGCTTGGTGAAATCGTCGACAATGTGGGGCGATTGGCTAAGCCCGCGCAGCTCGCTCAGCTGCCCGTCGAGCCAGGACCCGATCGCGGCCTGTTTTTCCAAAGCTCGCGATTGGACCTCGGCAACAACGCTGCTCTCGAGCGCCGCCCTGCCCTGGTTGAAGGCCAGCCATCCGGTCGCGCCGAGAAGAATTGCAGCGAAGAGCGCAAAAAGCAGGGTAAGCTTTTGTGAAATCCCAAGCCGCAAGAGCGGCAAGGCCTCTTGCGGATCTACATGCGATCGCGTGCTCATTCCGCTCTCGGCCGCGCGCCGCGGCGAAGCTGCAGCAAGCCGATCCCCAACCAGGCGAGAGCCAACGCTAGCAGGGCAACGGGCAGCCAGATTTTCGCCGCCAATATGCGCAGTCGGACCGAAGTCGCCATGCCGAACAGGTCGGCTTTGGACCGCGCGGAATACCTGGCCTGCCAGACACTAAAGTCTCCTATCGACTTCCCCGTGGCCGGATCGACGAAAAAGCTGTGGCCATTATCCGTCATGTCGACGAGGGTACCTGAGACGGGCTCGACCCACAGAAAGCCTTCGCCGTCCGTCCCGACCCCGAAGCGCTCGGGTACATCTGGAAGGTAATCATAGGTCTTTGTCTCGTCGAGGTCCGCAATCGTGAAGCGGTACACTGCGAGCGTCAGACCATCGACCACCTCATTGCGATCGAAAGCTAAGTGCCGTGGACCGCCGTAATAAGGGTCCCAGACCTCATCAGCAACGCCCCTCAGCTGCGGCGGGAACATGAATTGCCCGCTGCGGCTAAGATCGCCGTAACCGGCCACATTCTGGCGGGTCTTGCGATCGACGCCATAAAGGCCGGTGGTTTGATAATTGACCTGACCAGTGTCAGTCGTCCAGTCGATATGGCTCTGAACGATGGCAACGTCGCCGGTGGCGCTCAGCACTTGGTCGACACGACGGCCCTCCTGGTGGAACGCGGCAAAGGCCGCATCCGGCGTCTGCCGAAAGCGGCTATCCGATTCGAGAATGATGCTGGCGGTATAGTCAGCCGGCAGCCTCTCCAAGGCTGGTCCAAGGCTCAATCGGATAATCGCTGCGGTAACGATCAAAAACGCTGGTGGCGCAAGGACCCACAGGAACGGCATCGAGCGCCGCGCCTGCGGAGCATTCACCATTGCCGATGCATGCGGGGCATCAGCTCCCATCGTTGCTCCTTCGGCTCGCCAACGACAATCGCCTTTCGGCACGGATCGCACCTATGCCGACCAATATTTCTTGCGTGCATTCAGTCTATCCGCGAGCAATTCTACGATATCTGCTTCCCACAGGGTGATCAAGATCAAGGATCTATTGCCCATCGCGGATTCTCTCGTCTTATCTGCAACATAGCTAATATTCTGCTTACGATTTGGCCTTGAGCGGGTTGGGTGCTCGGGCGGGATCACGCACCTGGCAATTCAAAAACTGGGTGTCTAATATTTGGCCATCAGCCATGTTTTAGACCGTCCGCTCCTGTAGCGGCTATCGGCGCGTTTCGAAATGACGCCATCAAGCCCGGGTTTCTCGATGGCGCGAAAGATCGCCAGCGCGTCGCCCTCAAAATGCTCGCTGTATTGGATCTTGCCGAGGCCGGGCTCAACCAATTGCCGCAGCGCTTGCTTCCGCTGCAGCAAGGGTAAGGGGGCGAGATTGCGACCGTCGAGATGGAGGATGTCGAACGCGACGAACACCAGCCGGCTCGGCTCGTTCCAGATCGCGGCTTCCAGCGCAGGGGAATCGGGCGTGCCACGCTCGCCTGAGACAATCACCTCGCCATCGAGAATGGCTGCCCGGCATGGCAGTTCGACCGCCAGCGCGATGGGCCAGTATTTTGCCGTCCAGTCGCGGCCGTTCTTGCTGTAGAGACGCACGCCGCCCTTATCGATGATGATCTGCGTCCGGTAGCCATCGAGCTTGGCCTCGTGAACCCACCCCTCATCTTCGGGCGGCTGCTCGACAAGAGTTGGCATCTGCGGCGGAATGAACTCCAGCCGTTTGCCGTCCACCTTGTCACGCTTACCCAACTACGCCACCATCTTTGATGGATAGCGGTGGCGCGAGCGGCACAGGCGATCCGGTATCCCCCAACTTGGACACCTGCCGCCTGTGCCGAGCCCCCACTAAGCCATTCTGCGACGGATTGAACACCGGCCGACCGCCCTCGGCCATTGGCACGCTTACTCAATTACGCCACCACCTTGACGGACAGCGGTGGCGCGAGCGGCACAGGCGAGCCGATGTCCCCCAACTTGGAAACCTGCCGCCTGTGCCGAGCCCCCACTAAGCCGCCGAGCCCCCCACGAACCCATTTTGCGGCGGAACGAACACCAGCCGGCCGCCTCCGGCCTTGGCACGCTAACTCAATTACGCCACCACCTTTGACGGATAGCGGCGGCGCGGTCGGCACAGGCGGTGCGATATTCCCCCCAACTTGGAAACCTGCCGCCTGTGCCGAGCCCCCCGCTAAAGTCATCGCGAACATCTACGAATAAGGTCGCGTTGTCGTTAGCGGCACATCCAAATACTTATCCGGGCGTACATATCTCGATTTCGGCGCGGCAGACCTTTACGCCGTCTCCGAGGGCTCATGCTATTTTGGGTTGCCGTCAGCCCACGAGATCCCTCGCCCAATTGCGGCATTGCCGTCTGGCAGCCAACAGCGTTCCAAGCGGCGTTCTTACAGAACTGGAAGTGTCGCCGATGTCGACCGCCGCCGCCCTGCTCAGCTTCCAAGCGCCTTGAGCCAACCTTCAAAGGAAGATGCCTTCTCCTGCTCGCCAGGCGAAACAGAGTGGGTGGGGCGCGGCAACACCATCGTCCCACGGGCTTCACGAGGGCTGTAGCCGAATTCCTTGCTGAACGCCCGGCTGAAGTTTGCCGCTGAGCTGAACCCGAAGGCTTCCGCAATTTCAACAATGCGTCGATTATCCGCTGCATCGCTAAGCGCAAGATGGGCTGCCAAAAGTCGGCGACTTTGAATGTAATGGAGAACGCCACCGCTCGGTTCGAATAACTGATAGAGACGGGATCGCGAAACGCCGAGCGCCCGGCACATTGAATCCGGTGTCAGACGAGCCGCGTCCAGATTGTTTTGCACGTATCGACGCGCTCGCTCCATTAGCGCGACACTCGCCAGTTGTTCGGCCGCCGCGGCATGTTCCGCCGGAGGCGCAAGGCAGGCAATGATCATGCTGCGTGTTGCATGTACGATGCGGGGCAGATCTTCCGCCGTTAGATTGCGCAGTCTTGTTACGACGCTGTTGACGTAGTCGATCAAAAGATTGGCAAAGTTGCCGGACAGAATTGAATTGTTGTTTGCGTCGAGGGTCCCCGCCGCATCGGCGAACAAATCACGCGGCAAATAGAGAAAGAGACTTTCGGATTCCGTTGTCCTCCCGCGAAACGGGTAGCCAAGTGATCTGATCTCCAATTTGCCAGGCTGCCCCTCTGCGACGCGGCGATCGACCTCCGTCCATGAACGACCAGTATGTGGCAAGACGACATACCAGTGATCGATCGAGCTGGACCGAAGCTTCGCTGCGGAACGCATATAACTGTGTGCCGGCGCGCGCTGCTCAACGATCAGCATGCCACCAAGATTCCAAGCCGTGTGATCGGCAGGGAAGCCGTCGTCCCGCGATTTGTTATCCGGCAACTTGACTTCAACAAGCGGTGCCACATGCGCTTGCCAAGCGGTGAATTGATCCTCTGGTGCCAATTCGAGCGTTGAAAAGGACAAAGGTTCTAGCACCGGCGCGAGTGGTAGAGCGGCCTCATTGTGAGGTTGAACGTCGCGCGGCCAACGACGTCGCTCGCGCTCCGGCGCTTGCCCCGCATGCGCCTCATCTTGCCCCTTAGCGTCCATCGCGCGTGGTGTCATATCCGATTCCGGTATGCCCATGCCCACGCAATCATGTGGTGTATCCAGGGCATCTGGCAAGCCTGTCGACCTCACCGGCGATCACGCTGGATTACAAAAAGAAATGCATCCCGAGATAAGTTTCTGGATGTGACGATAACGACACTCTTCGGACTGGTGCGTATAGAATCCGACATCGTGAAAGCGATGTTGAGGAGACCATGAAATGAATGAAAAGCTCAAAGGAGAAACTCGCCGCAAGATAATTCTCGATGGATACGTTAATAACGAACCATTGAAAGATATTGCGGCAAAGCTCGGATGCTCACTGGCAAGCTTGAAAGTCAGCGCCAGCAAACTCGGTTGCACCAGAACCCCCAAAGAGGCGGCGGATTTTCGGCGAGGCTTTCGAATACCGGAAGACAAGCGCCAAGATTATTACCAACTGATGACGTCCGGGCAATATAGATCTCGCGAGTGCGCGCAGATCTTGGGAATATTGACAGCACAGCCGTGATATTCGGGCATATCACCACAATAGTATGAACGATACTATCGCTCAAACCTCAGTGAGAAAAGCCCGCCGCAAAGCAAGGGGCGGCGGGCCCTGAAAGGTCCGCTCAAATGCTGCGTCGGCGTTTTAATCGCACCTGTCTTAGCCCTCTCGATCTGGATGTTTGCGAACGCGTGTTCAATCAGGTCTGCGCGGATGAACAGCTCGATCCTTTGGACCCGGACGCCGAGATTTTGGCGGTGATGGTTGTGGCCATTTTTCGAAATGCTCATACCAACGAGTGCGAACTGCTGGAGGCGGTCAGATCTCACCGGGAGAATCATGGGAATCGGCCGATAGCGTCGCTCAAAAATGCTCAGCGACGCCTTGATTGAGATGCTGGACAGGATTGTCGGCATCCGACGTGCAGCGATTTTTCGCTTCGTGGGTACCACTCAACGGCAGTTTTGGCCGAAGTGCGGCTCAGATGGTTGACCACGGAGGTCTGTGACCTAGCTTAAAACCGACGATGGACCGTCCAGACTCCGAAATGGCAGCATGGCACGCACCGTGGGAGAACTCTCGAGACGTTGAGGATGGAGAGGTGCGACCGGGTTTTTCGGAGCCCTGCGCGTTCTTGACGGCCGACAATCCGCGGCCACGACATCTTCAGGTTTCGTTTCAGGCAAGAATCGTCTGCGCCGGCACATCTGTCAGCGCACGACAGGCGCTCCGCCATGCAATGACAAATTCGCACGGCACTGGAGGGGCCCCGAAACAGTGACAGCCTCGAGAGCGGGCGGAAGCTTTAGCCAACCAGGGCGAGTATCCACACACCGCTTCACGAGCTTGAAAATTGCACCGAAGACCGCACAGGCACGGCGATGTCCAACCATCTTGCCGGATTTTACGCAGACAACACAGATCTCGCTCTCCTGGGCGGGATGACGATATTTGTATTGATAGGCGTTTGTCTTTTGCTCCGGCGTATCTTTGTCGCGGCGCAACGGCGTCACCTGCCACCAAATGGCTACCTGAGCGAAAGCAGGTCTGTTCCCCTCGATGAGGCTTCCTGGGCCTGGGACCGCCCAAGCGACCCTACGACCGAGCCCGCTTCTTCCCAGGTTGCCGTGCCCCCGGTCCCGGACGTCCGACCTCAGGATCTCAACAACCGGCAGTCCGGGGTGCGAAACGAATATTTCGACACGACGTCCGAAGCTGACGAGAGCTCGCCCGGGAGCCCGACCAATGCTTCGGCGACCCTCTTCGCCATGGCCTCACCTCCCCGCGTTCACCGGCCGACGAGTCTCGCGTTACGCCTGAGCGTCGCCGCAATCTGTCTGGCCGTGCCGCTCGGTTATGCGGTGACGAGACAAAGCTCGGTCGAAAGCGCCCCCGCCATTTCGCAGGCCGATAGCCAGTCCCATCCTGATCTTTCACGCGCCGTCGAGGTTCCGGCGAGTACTGCATCGGATACGCCTGGATCAACCCAGGGACCCACGAGTGTCGAATTGCCTAGCCCGACTGCGAAAGCACAAGTCCGGGCAGCTCTCGCTCAGGCGGCCGCTGCCAGGGAATTGGCCGGCCAGGAGCACCGAGCGATGGAGGGGGAGCGCGCCAGGAGCGCCTCCCTGCAGAGCGCGCTCTTTGAGTCGCGCAAGCAGATCGACGCGCTGAAGACAAGCATGGCGGCCGCCGGCAAGGCCGGCGAGGAGCGTTTGCGCAACGAACTCGCGGCAACCCGCGCACTCGACGCATTGCAGTGGATTGCGCAAGACGTCCGAGCGTTGCTCGGCGAAACCATCAACTATGTCTTTGTAGAGATGCCCGCTGCTCGCCTTGAACGTCAGCGAACCAAACGGATGGCGCGCGACCTGTCGCAAGCGCGAGCGCAAATTCTACAGCTTGAGGCCAAAGCCGCCGAGGATCGCACCAGGGCCGAGGCTTCGCTGACGCAAGCGAGCGGAATCCTTGCCGAGGAGCGGCGGAAGTCGAAGGACCTTCGTGGCGACATCGCCGACATGGAGCTGTCCAAGGCCGCGATCGCGGCCACGGCCGAGCAGGAACGGACCGGTGCGGCCACAGCGCGGGAACGGGTTGAGCAGACCGCGACCGCGACGGCGCAGGCCCTGGCACGGGAACAGGCTTCAGCCGTCTCGGCCCAGGAGGACCTCAATAAAGCCCGCCTAGAACGCGACGCGGCTGAACAGGAGCGAGCCAAGGCTATCGCAGCCAAAGAGCGCGCCGAGCAGACTGCAACGGAGACGACGCAGGCCCTGGAACGAGAACGCGCTTCGGCCATCTCTACCCGACAGGATCTCGACAAAGCCCGCCTAGAGCGCGATGCGGCTGAACAGGAGCGCGCCAAGGCTATCGCAGCCAAAGAGCGCGCCGAGCAGACTGCAACGGAGACGACCCAGGCCCTGGAACGAGAACGCGCTGCAGCCGCCTCGGCCCAAGAGGACCTCGACAAAGCGCGCCTCGAGCGCGACGCGGCTGAACAGGAGCGCGCCAAGGCTGTCTCGGCCAGAGAGCAGGCCGAGCAGACTGCAACCGCGACGGCGCAGGCCCTGCAGCGAGAACGCGCTTTGGCCGTCTCGGCCCAGGAAAACCTCAACAAGGCCCGCCTCGAGCGCGACGCAGCCCGAGACCTTTTGGGGCAGGCCGCCATCAGGCTCAAGGAGGCGCTGGACAAGCAACGTGAAGCGACTGTTTCTCTCGCCCGCGAGCTGGCCGCGGTACGCGCGGATAACGACAAGCTCAGGGCCGAGCGCCGCGACGCACAGATTGAGCAGCCCGCGAAGCCGCGCTCTGGCCTCGCATCGGCCGGCACGGACAAGGTGAAGGTTGTCAGCCAGAAGACCACGCGCAGCAAGGTCCGCAACCCGTCTCGGGTGATCCGCGTGCGTTCTATCACGCTCCCCTATTCCCTGCGGCCAAGACATTCGACGCTCGATTGAGTCTCGACGATTGCGCAGGGCGGGATGAATTCGACGGCGAGACGTTCGGCGCCGTACCCCTATGTCAGCCCGATCACGCTGCCTTCCGCGTTCAATTCGCAGCTGACCGGCGCCTGGCGCGTCTCGACGCTGGCTTGATGTCCATAGTCGATGCTGACCTGAACGGGGGCCGAGATCCGCTGCCGGCTCAGCCGCTGTATCGAACCGGCGCTGCTGACGCGCACACCGGTCGCCCCAAACTGGGCCGCGGCCTGCTCGATTGCGTCACGGCAGGCGCGAACGACGTCGTCCGGGACGCCCGGCAGCGCTGCAAGTGGATGGACCGCCGGTGGAACAGCGCTGTCTTCGGACGGCTGTAGGGCAGGCGGAAGGTCAAGCGACCGTCCGCCGTCCGAGGACGGGACGACAGCGGCCGCTTTGGCGGCCGAGGTCGATGGCACTGCCGTCGTTGGGTCGGTCTGGGCATCGTCGGATGATGGACTGCTGCTGGGGTCGCCGGGATCGCTGGAGTCGCCGGGATCGACGCCAAGTCCTTTGTGCGGGCTGCCATTGTGATTTTGCTGGCCACCGGCGTCATGGCCTCCATCCTCACCTTGCTGGCCGCCGGCGCCATGCCCTGCGCCCTCACCTTGATGGCTGCCGGCGTCATGACCTCCGCCGTGCTCGTCGCCGGCTGCAGCGCCCGCGCAAGCCACCGCTATCGAGCAAGCGAATGTGAAACATACCAGGCTGGATCGATGGGATTGACGCACGGCGGCCTCCAACGGTGCGTCGGCCCGGCCGTCCATCCGCGGCATGCAGTCGGAACGGTGCAACCGCCGCTGCCCCACTCGCGACTGCGCAATTAACTAGGGGATGAGTCCGGTGTATCAAGGACGCGATGCGTGTCGATGCTGGCATATCGACGGCGATTTGGTCACGGTGAATCTCGGCGTTCCCGTCACCGCCAACTAGTGACCGCTCGCTGACAAGGCATATAAGCGCATTTGAAGTCGGTCCCAGTAATAACCGCCTATATCTAGTCGAATGCCTTATCGGATCCGGCGGAACGGCGCTTACCCAAAATAATCGCCCCTCTTGCACAAATATTCACTTTAAAGGATGCTTAACCCTAAGCCGTGGGAGGGCCGGGGGTATGAGAGTAAAGGCGTTGTTGGCACTAGGTGCCAGTGCCGCACTATGCGGCTGTCAGACGAGCAATCAAGCAGACTACATACAAATCGGTTATGGGCCCAGTTTCGACGTCGCGCATGCGCAGTGCGAAATGCAAAAGGGGTCGGCAGACCAAGGCTATATTGCCATCGGGTCCCCCGCTTTTGTAGCTGGGGCTGGGATCGGCAATGCTCTCGGCAATGCCATCGCCGAAGATCAGTACATGAAGAACTGCCTCATTATCAACGGCTGGAAGCGCGCGCCGCATGGCCAGGGCACTGCAGCGGCCGCAGCCGTCGCTGCCGGTGCATCACCGACCCCCTATGGGATAGCCCGTGCCCCGGGCAGTTGGATTAACACAGCGCTGCTGGACTGGTCCGACGCAAACAAGAAGTGCTCCGCTGGCGACAAAGAAGGATGCGCCACTCGCGAGAAACTTGCCGCGAAGCTGAGGGCCGCGGGCGTCAACCCGTCACCGGTCTGAGGGGCCGAAGCGCGGGCGGCAGGCTGGCACCGGGCGAAGGCGATGATACGGCTCTGCATAGCAGCACTGCTGGCGGTTTCGCCACGTGGCGACGCCCACGCAAATGGCGAGCGCCGGAGCATGATCCCCGCCTGCGAATGGGCGGTGAGAATGGTCGGCTTCCCTCGCGACTACCGGCTCCTGCATGCCGAAGAAGACTTCAAGACTTGGCATGCAACCATTGAGTACGAGTCGCGAGATGACCATGGTACATTTGTTCACCACTCGGCCTATTGCAATTTCTGGCATCGTCGGCTGAGCACGATGAGCATCGACGACGACGCCGAGGGGAAGATCATAGTCGACTGAAGCCGAGACCGGCCTGGCCGCTCCCCTGAAGGCGGATCTCCAGTGCGGCAGCGCGCTTATGACGATTACAGACGGGACAGCAGGGGTTACGTCTTAGTGCGCGCTTCAACATCAGCTTTGGGTTTCCAGCAAACCATCCTTGCGCGCGGACAGCGCCTGCGCGATCTTGCCCACCGTTTTGGGAGGAAGTCGTGCGAAAAATCCTGGCATCGGCGCTGCTGGCAGCAGCGCTTTCTTCAAGCACCGCCAACGCTCTGGACAGCTCCGGCACGCCTGTTGTCGTGACGCCGCTGGCGTCGAAGACGACGACGGCTTCCGGCCGGCCGATCACGCTGCCGCAGAAGAATGTCGAGGTCCAGGTCTCGGCCTACCAGATCGCGCCGGGCGCGACGCTGCCGGTGCACAAGCATCCCTTCCCGCGCTATGCCTATGTCGAGGCCGGCACGCTCAAGGTCACCAATGTCGAGACCGGCAACAGCAACACCTACAAGACCGGCGATTTCATCGTCGAGATGATCGGGCAATGGCATCAGGCCGCCAATATCGGCACCGATCCGGTGAAGCTCCTGGTGATCGACCAGGTCGAGCAAGGCGCCAAGAACACGATCTTGAAGCAGTAGCCGGCAGCAACGCCGCTCGGCCAATGAGGCGCCCGCTCCAAGGCGGGCACCCCATATCCATGTCAGCCCCAGGCACCCACAGGCTGCCTGGTCGGCGCGTTCAGGCGGTTGAAGGCGTTGATCAGCGCGATCTGGATGAGCAGCGCGGCAAGCGCCTTGTCGTCGTAATGCCGGGCCGCCTCGTCCCAGACGTCGTCGGGCACCGCGTCGGAGCGGTCGGCCAATCGCGTCGCGGCTTCCGTCAGCGCAAGCGCGGCCCGTTCCGCACCGGTGAAGTAAGGCGTTTCCCGCCAGGCGGACACGGCGAAGATGCGCTCGTCCTTCTCGCCCGCCTTCTTCAGCTCGCGCGCATGCATGTCGACGCAGACGCTGCAGGCGTTGATCTGGCTGGCGCGCAGGTGGATGAGCTTGCGCGTCACATAAGGCACCTCGGCGGCTTCGGTCGACTTGTCCAGCGCCAGCAGCGCTTGCAGGGCGCCTGGAATGAGCATCACCGGGTTCTTCAATCTGGCTTCCATGATCTGTCTCCTTTGGTTCTCGCAGCCGATGCCGTGCTTCTGTCCGCCATCGGCGGCTCCGGCTCGATCAATAACTATAAAGTTATGAATCGACATATAACTTTGCAGTTATGAGTTGTCAACCGAGATCGGGCAAATCCGGAAGCGGAAAGCGAGCGCCTTCGTTGCTGGACCGATCGATGCGGCTTTCGCCGCAATCGCCCCGATGCTAGGGCTGCGCCTTCTCTTCAACATGGATGGACGCTGGTGACCGACGCCCAAAAACCTCTGATCGAAATCTGCGTCGAAGGCATAGACGGGCTGCTTGCCGCGCAAGCCGCCGGCGCCGACCGGGTTGAGCTCTGCGCCAGCCTCGTCGAAGGCGGCATCACGCCAAGCCTCGGCACGGTGCGCGCAGCACTTGAGCGCGCGGCCATCCCGTTCCATGTCATCGTGCGTCCGCGCGGCGGCGATTTTCTCTATAGCGAGGCGGAATACCAATCGATGCTCGCCGATGTCGGCACACTGCGCGATCTCGGCGTGGCCGGCGTCGTCGTCGGTTGCCTGACCGCCGACGGCGCCATCGACGATGCGCGCATGAGCGAACTGGTGCGCGCCGCCGGCCCTCTCGCCGTCACCTGTCACCGCGCCTTCGACATGACGCGTGATCCGGCCGAGGCGCTCGAAGCGCTGATCCGCTGCAAGGTCGGCCGCGTGCTGACCAGCGGCCAGCGCGACACCGCGCTGGAAGGCGTCGACCTGCTTGCCGAGCTCATTCGCCAGGCAGGCGAACGCATCATCATTCTCGGTTGCGGTGGGCTGGCGCCCGACAATATCGGCGAAGTGCTGAGGCGAACCGGGCTGAGCGAGATGCATTTCGCTGCGCTTGCCGACGTGCCGAGCGCCATGCGCTACCGCAACCCGCATGTCGGCATGGGCGGCAACGACCTCGATCGCGAATACCGCAACACGGTGACCGATGAGGCCCTGGTGGCGGCAACGATCGCGGCCGCGAGGGCCTGATGCCGGAACTGACGATGTCGAAGGATCGGCTGCCGATCGAACGTGTTTCGCCGGCCGACGAGGCCGCCATCCTCGTTCTCAACAACGAGCATGCCGCCGAATTGTCCTGGCTGGAGCCGGAGCGGCTGTCGTTCCTGATCGGGCAGGCATTCTACACACGCCGCATCGGGACGCTCGAAGCCTTCATCATGTGCTTCGATCAGGACGCCCGCTACGACAGCCCGAATTTTGTGTGGTTCCGCGAGCGCCATCCGCGCTTCGTCTATGTCGACCGCGTGGTGGTCGCAGCCGAGGCGCGCGGCCGTGGCCATGCCCGCCGCCTCTACGAGGATCTGTTCGAGCATGCCCAGCGCGCCGGCCACACGATCGTCACCTGCGAGGTCAATGCCGATCCGCCGAACCCTGCCTCGGATGCCTTCCATGCCGCGCTCGGCTTTGCCGAAGTTGGCGATGCCGTGATCCACGGCGGCAAGAAGTCGGTGCGTTACTACGCCAAGCCGATCGTGGGCTGAGCAGCCGCTGGCAACGCAAACAAGCCCGGGCTAATGTAAGCACTCCGCTGGCTTGAGGGGCGCGACATCATGCCAAGCAACGTCTTCCGTTTCGACGAGAGCTGGGACATTCCGGAAGGGACGCCGCAGGAAGTGTGGGACGTTCTGTCCGACGCCAAGCTGCTGCCGCTCTGGTGGGGCGATGCCTATAAGGAAGTCGAGCCGCTCGACAAAAAGGGCAAGGGTGTCGTCGGTTCGCGGGCGAGAGCCAGGGCGCGAGGCGCCCTGCCCTACGAGCTGAACTTCATCATCGAGGCCGCCGAGCTCGATCCGGGCCGGCTGGTGGTGGTGAAGACCTTCGGCGATTTCGACGGCCTGTGGCGGGCCGAATTGTCGCCGTCCGGGGCCGGCACGCATGTGAAACTCACCTGGCAGGTCATCGTGGAAAGGCCGATCCTCAAGCTCCTGGCGCCCCTGCTCAGGCCGGCCTTTGCCTGGAACCACCGCTGGACCACGCCGCGCGGCGAAGCTGGGCTTCGGCGCTACCTCGCCGCGCGGAAGAGCGACAAGGCCTGAAACTCACCAATTGCGGTTGAGCCAGCCGCGTGCCGGTTTCTCAACGATGTAGTAGCTCGCCAGCGCGCAGGCGAAGACTGCTGCCAGCATCGGGATCGGCGCGACGTCGCGATCGTAGACGAATTTGTAGAAGGGCTGCTGCCAGAGATAGAGCGAATAGGACCACAACCCTAGCATCACCATCGGCCGCGACGACAGCAATCCGGTCAGGTAGCCGCCGGCGAAATCGAGCGTGTTGACGGCGAGCGCCAGCAGCGGCACGCCCAGGAGATAATGCGCGGGCGTCGGCACCGGATCGAGGAACAGCATGACCGCACACGCTGCCGCCGCCAGCGCCACATGCTGATTCCTGAGGAATGCCGGCAACCGTCCGTCGGCCTTGAGCAGGCAGATCGACACCGAAAGCAGGATCGAGGCGATATGCACATCGGTTCGCCAATAGCTGGTCTCGTAATCCATGCCGAGAACCCAGTAGGAGATGGCGCCGTTGGCCATGGCCAGCACGGAGAGTGCCACAAGCAGCCGCACGACATTCGCGCGCCCTGACACCACCACGCTGATCAGCGCCAGGATGACATAAGAATGCTCCTCGATGGCGAGCGACCAGATATGGTCGAGCGCGCCGGCGCGATTGATGAGAATGCCTGCATAGTTGTAGGTGAACGTCAGTGCGGTAAGCGCCGCCTTCCATTTGAAGGCGATAAAGGTGCCGGACAGCCCGATCATGGACGCGATCACGAACACCAGCAGCGCCGGATAGATGCGCGAGAAGCGGCGCTTGAAGAATTTCTTCAGCGGAAAGCGCTCGATGAACAGGATCTCGCCCATCAGCCGGCCGCTGAGCACGAAGAAGAATTCGACGCCGAGCACGCCGAGATTGATACCGGGAACCGGAAAGAAGTGGCCGATCAGCACGAGCGCGATCGACAGGCCGCGCCAACCGTCGAGATAGGCCAGCCTTGTCCGTGCCGCTTTGTCGGCTGTGGCCCTTGGCAGGACACCGGCCGTCGCGGAGATGTCGGTCATGCCCGTCCCTTCGCAACTCGAGGCCCGAACGCGGCAACCGCCACGCGCTCGGACCCACCTCGTATTCCGCCCAGTTTATTTTGCAGTGCGGGATAACTTTGTGCAAGTGCGAAGCTTTGATTTTGGCGGGGCCTAACGCCCAAACCGTTGCCACGGCAAAAGAAAAAGGGGCCGCGACAGCCCCGTTTTCTCCCCGAACCATCAGAGTTCAGGCGTTGGCCGCGGCCACTGCGCGCTTCGCCATCACCGCGATCAGGTTCGCGCGGTAGTCGGCCGAGGCATGGATGTCGCTCATCAGGCCTTTGGCGGAGACTTTGAGGCCATCGAGCGCCGAGGTGTCGAAGTTCTTTGCCAGTGCCGCCTCGATCTCCTTGGAGCGGAAGACGCCGTCGTCGCCGGCGCCGGTCACCGCTGCCCGCACCCCATCCTTGCCCTTGGTCACGAACACCCCGACGATCGCATAACGCGAGGCCGGGTTGCGGAACTTCTGGTAGGCGGCCTTGGCGGGCGCGGTGAAGGTCACCGCCGTGATGATCTCGCCATCCTTCAGCGCCGTTTCGAACAGCCCCTTGAAGAACTTGTCGGCGGCGATTTCGCGCTTGTTGGTGACGATCGTCGCGCCCAATGCCAGCAGCGCCGCAGGATAGTCGGCCGCCGGGTCGTTGTTGGCGATCGAGCCGCCGATCGTGCCCTTGTAACGCACCGCCGGGTCGCCGATCAGCGATGCCATATGCGCAAGCGCCGGACAGGCCTTCCTCAGCTTCTCGTCGGCGGAGACGTCGTAATGCGTCGTCGCTGCACCTATGATGACCGTCTTGCCGGACACCTTGATGCCCTGCAATTCCTTCAGCCGCGACACGTCGACCAGATCGGAAGGGGCTGCAAGCCGCGTCTTCATGGCGGGGATCAGCGTCATGCCGCCGGAGAGCAGCTTTGCATCGCCATTCTTCAGGAGCTTGGCGGCGTCTGAGACCGAGGCGGCGCGATGATAGTTGACCGAGTACATCTTTGCTCCTCCTCAGTGCTTCTTGGCGTGGATCGCCGACCACACGGTCGACGGCGACGCCGGCATGGCGATGTCGACGACGCCCAGCGCGTCGGTGATGGCGTTGATCACCGCCGGCGGCGAGCCGATCGCGCCGGCCTCGCCGCAGCCTTTCACCCCGAGCGGATTGCCCGGGCATGGCGTGTTCGAGGTCGAGACCTTGAACGACGGCAGGTCGTCGGCACGCGGCATGGTGTAGTCCATGTAGCTTGCCGTCAAAAGCTGGCCGCTGGCGTCATAGTGCGCACCTTCGAGCAGCGCCTGGCCGACGCCTTGCGCGATGCCGCCATGCACCTGACCCTCGACGATCATCGGATTGATGATGTTGCCGAAATCGTCGGCCGCGACGAACTGGATGATTTCCGTCAGGCCGGTTTCCGGATCGATCTCGACCTCGCAGATGTAGCAGCCGGCCGGGAAGGTGAAGTTGGACGGATCGTAGAAGGCCGTCTCCTTCAGGCCCGGCTCCATGCCGGCGGGCAAGTTGTGGGCGGTATAGGAGGCGAGGGCCACCTGGAACCAGGGCAGGCTCTTGTCGGTGCCGGCGACCTTGACCTCGCCGTTCTCGATGACGATGTCGCCTTCATCCGCTTCGAGCAGGTGCGCCGCGATCTTCTTGGCCTTGGCTTCGACCTTGTCGAGCGCCTTGGCGACGGCCGACATGCCGACGGCGCCCGAGCGCGAGCCGTAGCTGCCCATGCCCATCTGCACCTTGTCGGTGTCGCCATGGACGATCGAAACCGAGTCGAGCGGCACGCCGAAGCGCTGACTGACCAGTTGCGCGAAGGTCGTCTCGTGGCCCTGGCCATGGCTGTGCGAGCCGGTCAGCACCTCGATCGTGCCGACCGCATTGACGCGCACTTCCGCCGATTCCCAGAGACCAACGCCGGCGCCGAGCGAACCGACCGCCGCCGACGGCGCGAGACCGCAAGCCTCGATGTAGCAGCTCATGCCGATGCCGCGCAGCTTCCCTTGCTTGGCGGCATCCGCCTTGCGTTTCGTGAAGCCTGCATAGTCGGCGGCCTTCATCGCAGCGTCGAGCGAGGCGTTATAGTCGCCCGCGTCATAGCTCAGGATCACCGGCGTCTGGTGCGGGTAGGAGGTGATGAAGTTCTTCCGCCTCAACTCGGCAGGCGTCACGCCAAGCTCGCGCGCGGCCGTCTCCATCGTGCGCTCGAGAAGGTAGGTGGCTTCCGGCCGCCCTGCTCCGCGGTAGGCGTCGACGGGCGCGGTGTTGGTGTAGACGGTTCGCACATTGGCGTGGATGGCCGGGATGTCGTACTGGCCCGACAGCAGCGTGGCGTAGAGATAGGTCGGCACGCAGGACGAGAACAGCGACATATAGGCACCGAGATTGGCGATTGTATCGACCTTGAGGCCGGTGATCCGGTTGTCCTTGTCGAAGGCCATCTCCACCGTCGAGACATGATCGCGGCCATGAGCGTCGGAGAGGAAGCTCTCGGTCCGGTCGGCGACCCATTTGACTGGAACGCCGGTTTTCTTCGACGCCCACAGGCAGACGATCTCTTCCGGATAGATGTAAATCTTGGAGCCGAAGCCGCCGCCGACGTCGGGCGCGATCACCCTCAGCTTGTTTTCCGGCGCGACATTGTAGAAGGCGCTCATCACCAGACGCGCGAGATGCGGGTTCTGCGATGTCGTCCAGCAGGTGTAGTGGTCCTCGGCCTTGTCGTAATGGCCAAGCGCTGCCCTCGGCTCCATGGCGTTCGGCACCAGCCGGTTGTTGACGATCTTCATGCGCGTGACATGGGCTGCCGACTTGATTGCAGCATCGGTCGCCTTGCCGTCGCCGATCTCCCAGTCGAAGATCAGGTTGTTCTCGGCCTCGGCATGGATCTGCGGCGCGCCCTTTTCGAGCGCCTTGGTCGCCCCGACCACCGCCTTCAGTTCCTTGTAGGTGATCTCGACCGCTTCAGCCGCGTCGCGCGCCTGGCCCTTGGTGTCGGCGACAACGATGACGACGGCATCGCCGACGTAACGCACCTTGTCGACGGCGAGCGGCGACCAGGCGCCCATTTTCATCGGCGTGCCGTCCTTGGAGTGGATCATCCAGCCACAGATCAGATTGCCTATACCATCGGCCTTGAGCTGCTTGCCGGTCAGCACGCCGACGACACCGGGCATCGCCTGAGCCTTCTTCACATCGATCTTCTTGATCTCTGCATGCGCATGCGGGCTTCGCACGAACACGGCGTGCTTCATGCCGGGAACCACCATGTCGTCGACATAGCGGCCGCCGCCGGTGATGAACCTCTTGTCTTCCTTGCGCGCCACGCGAGCGCCGACACCTTCGATACCCATTAGAAATTCCTCCGGAATTTAGGGGAGTAGGTCAGTAGGTGAGCAAGGGAGTAGGGACTAAGGCGCCAGGTGGCCTACTCCCTTACTCCCCTATTCCCTTACTCCCCTAAGCTGCCTGCTTCGCCTTGCCCTTCGATCCCTTCGCCATCGCTTGCGACGCGGCGAGGATCGCCTTGACGATGTTGTGGTAGCCGGTGCAGCGGCAGATGTTGCCGTCGAGCTCGGCGCGCACGGTCGCTTCGTCGAGACCCTGCGGGTGGCGGGAGATCATGTCGGTCGCCGCCATGATCATGCCCGGCGTGCAGAAGCCGCATTGCAGCCCGTGATGTTCCTTGAACGCCGCCTGCACCGGATGCAGGTCGGCGCCGTTCGCCAGTCCTTCGATGGTGACGATCGTCGACCCCGACGCCTGAACGGCGAGCATCGTGCAGGATTTCACCGCCCTGCCGTCGACATGCACGACGCAGGCGCCGCACTGCGAGGTATCGCAGCCGACATGGGTGCCGGTGAGTCCGAGCTGTTCCCTCAGGAAATGCACCAGCAGCGTTCGGTCCTCGGCGTTCCCGCTGACCCGTCTGCCATTCACAGTCAACGACACGTCCGACATGCAACCTCCCCTGGGTATAACCTTGGTCATCACGTTGCCGATGCCGCGCAGCTGCTTCGGCAGTGCGTTATCCTCATACCGCACAATGGGTAAGAAACAGCGCGGCCGGCATTCCGCCAATTGTACTTTCGGTCATGGCCAGGGCGCTGTGCGGTACGGTGCCCGGCCCATTGCCAAAACAGGGATTGAAGGCAAAGATGCCCTCGACGCACGCGTGCCGAATACGCACAAGGACACGCATAAAAACAGCGTTGGAGGAATTGCGGGAGAAGGCAAGCTGGCCAGTTCGAGCACGCGCTACGCATGCGGCTTCTCGGCGCTCACCACCGATGAGCCCGATCCAAACGCCTTTGCCCGGGCAATCGCGGCCGAAGCCGCGGCCGTCGACGCCGGTTTCGCGCTGCTCTTCTTCTCCCAAAGCCTTATCGACGCATCGGCACTGACCCATGCGCTGGAGCAGCATGCGCCGGCACTTGCCTATGCCGGATGCTCGACCGCCGGCGAGATCACGCCGCAAGGGCTTGAGGAAGGCCATGTGCTTGCCCTGCTTTTGCCGTCGGCATCATTTTCGACCGTCAGCACGATGGTTGAAAACCTCTCCTCCTCCGGCATGGACAGGATCACCGGCGAGGTCGCGGCGCTGCGGCGGCTGCTGCGCGGCCGCGCCGGCCATGAGCGGGCGAAAAGCGTGTTCGCGCTCTGCTTTATCGACGGACTGTCCTACGCCGAGGAGGCGGTGACCTCCGCCATCCACTGGGGACTGGACGACATTCCGCTGATCGGCGGCTCAGCGGGCGACGACCTGAAATTCGAGACCACCCGGCTGATCTCCAACGGCAAGGTCGCCTCCGACAGCGCCATCGTCGTGCTGATCGCGACCGAGATCCCGTTCCACGTCTTCAAGACCGACAATTTCATTCCCACCGACGAGAAGCTGGTGGTGACGGCCTCCGACCCCGACCATCGCATCGTGCGCGAGTTCAACGCCACCAACGCGGCGGAGGAATACGCCGCCTCCGTCGGCATCGTTCCGCAAACGCTGACGCCCTTGAGCTTTGCCTCGCACCCTGTCGTGGTGAAGGTGGGCGGAGAATACTATTGCCGCTCGATCCAGCGCATGCATACCGACGGCTCGCTGTCGTTCTTCTGCGCCATCGACGACGGCGTCGTCCTGTCCATCGCCCAGCCCAAGAACATGGTAGAAGCGACGCGCGCGGCGTTGCAGGACGTCGAGCACAAGCTCGGCGGCATCGACATGATCCTCGGTTTCGACTGCGTGCTGCGCAGGCTCGACGCGCGCAACCGCCAGGTCTTCCGCGACATTTCCGAGCTCTACCGGACCAACAACGTCATCGGTTTCGGCACCTATGGCGAGCAGTACCGCTCGATGCATTTGAACCAGACTTTTACCGGCATCGCCTTCGGCGAACGTCAGGCGGCCGAGTAGTGCAGCCATGCCGCTCCGCGACATAGACGACCTCGAAAAGCTGAAGAAGATCAACGCCGCGCTCGTCAGCCGCGTCGAGCGCTCGATGGATCAGCAGGGTAACGCCTTCTCGCTGTTCCAGACAGCGATTTCGCTGGAAAACCGGGTGCGCACCCGCACCGAGGAATTGCACGCGACGCTGCGCCGGCTCGAGCAGTCGAATGTCGAGCTCGTCGCCGCCAAGGAAACGGCGGAGCTGGCGAACCTCTCCAAGACCAGGTTCCTCGCCGCCGCCAGCCACGACGTGCTGCAGCCGCTCAACGCCGCGCATCTGTCGGTCTCCGCGCTTGCGGAAGTCCAGACCAGCGAGGAGGGCAAAAAGCTTGTCCGCCAGGTCGAGCGCTCGCTGGAGACGATGGAAGACCTGCTGCGCACGCTGCTCGACATCTCCAAGCTCGATGCCGGCGTGGTGCAGCCGGAGATCGGCGACGTCAGCCTGGAGACGTTGTTTTCCTCGCTGCGCTCGGATTTCCTGCCCGAGGCGGAAAAGAAGGGTCTCTCGCTAAAATTCCGGCCGGTCAGTGTCGTCGTGCGCTCGGACCGCACGCTCTTACGCCGCATCCTGCAGAACATCCTCTCCAACGCGCTGCGCTACACCCGCTCCGGCGGCGTGCTGGTCGGCACCAGGCATCGCGGCGACACCATCCGCATCGACGTCGCCGACACCGGCTGCGGCATCCCCGACGACCAGCGCGAGGCGGTATTCGAGGAATTCCATCGCGGCATCTCCACGCTCGCCGATGGCGGACTGACGGGAGGGCTGGGTCTGGGTCTGGCCATCGTCCGCCGCATGGCGGCCGCACTTGGCCATCCAGTGACTTTTTCCTCAAAAGTGGGACGCGGAACGATCTTCCATATCGACGTGCCGGTCGGCATGAACGCCGCGGCTGAGCCGGCGGCCGGCAGCGCCGATATGGAAAGGCCGCGCGGCTACGGCCTGTTCGGCACCAAGGTGCTCCTGGTCGAGAACGACGCCGACGTGCTGAGCGCCATGACCTCGCTGCTCGAGCGCTGGCAATGCCTGGTACGCGCCGCCACCTCGACCGACGACGCGCTCGATCTGCTCGGCGATACCGCCTGGATGCCCGACATCATCATCGCCGACCAGCATCTCGACGGCGGCGACCTGGGCACCGCAACCATAGCCGAAGTGCGCGACTATCTCGGCCGCCCGGTGCCGGCGCTGATCGTCACCGCCGACGGCTCAGAGCTCATCGCCAAAGCCGCCCGAGCCGCCGGCATAGAACTGATGCGCAAGCCGCTGAAACCGGCGCAACTGCGCGCGCTGCTGGCGCATTTGCTGGCTTAGCGTCGAGCTATGCGTCTTCTTGATTTTCTTGGAAAGCCAGCATCGCACCTTTGACGTCGGACCCGTTTAAGCGTTGGAATTTTGAACGATCAGTTGATGACTACCTTCCAGAGCAAACAGTAAACTATGAAGCCGGCCGCCATGGATTTTCATTCACCTGCGACAGCGATGAAACGATAAATACTATATTTGTAGAATCTGATGATTTTGACAAATCGCTTATTGAAATTCCCTTTTCAACAAAACGCTGGGAAGTGCAAAGCATCCTTGGCCTGCCTTCAAAGAGCGGCAAGCCCCATACCGACCCCATTCTAGGTGAATACGGTCCCTGGGATCGATATGATGAAGAGCGCTATTCGATTCATATCGAGTATCAGCCCTATGCGGATAGGATACGAAGGATAACACTTATGCGCACCGACATGGTGCCAGGCACGTTCAAGCGATCAAACTAAATGGATCCATGCTGCATCAAAACCCGGCCTGATCCCTGAACAACTCCGCGTTGTCGAGCTTCGACACCTCGATCACCGCCTGCGTGCGGCTGTAGACGTTGAGCTTGCGCAAAATCTCCGAGACATGCGCCTTGACCGTGGTTTCACCCACCTGCAGCTCATAGGCGATCTGCTTGTTGAGCATGCCCTGGCGCAGCATCTGCAAAACCCTGAGCTGCTGCGGCGTCAGCCTGGCCAGGCGCTGCACCATGTCGGCGCGATCGGTGCTGTCGGGGTCCGGCGGCTGTCCCTCGTAGTTTTCCGGCACGTAGACGGCGCCGTCCATCACAGAGCGGATGGCGGCGGCGAGATCGCTTTTCCTCGCCGACTTCGGGATGAAGCCGGCGGCGCCATAAGACAGCGCCTCGGAGATGATCTTCGGCTCCTCGTAGCCCGATACGATCACCACCGGCAGCCGCGGATAGCGGGTCCTGAGCTGCAATAACCCTTCGAAGCCGTGCACGTCGGGCATGCTCAAGTCGAGCAGCGCGAGGTCGAACGGCTTTGCATCGGCCAGAAGCTCGATCGCCTCGGCGATCGAGCGTGCCTCGACCGTGTCGACATCCGGATAGGCCATCTGCACGGCGCTGTGCAGCGCCTCGCGAAACAGCGGGTGGTCGTCGATGATCAGGAAGCGGGCGCGATCGTTGACGGCGGTCATTGCATCGGTTCGGGCATCGGTTCGGTTTCGTCGGGCACAGGATAGTCCCGTGACCATGGTCAGATTATTGCCAAATAGTACATCGCCTGAAAGTCGCTTGTCGGCAAAACGACAGGGCCAATGTTTTCATGGGCTAATGCCTTGCCCGCCTGCCGAAATCGGCCGAATGTGCGGATGGATTCATACTCAACGCAGAGACCGCCCATGCCAGACTTCGTCCTTCCGCCGCCCGCGATTGCTTCGGTCGCCGTCGCCGGTTCGGCGGAACGGTTTGCCGTGCGCCGCATCTTCTGCGTCGGTCGCAACTTCGCAGCGCATGCCCGCGAGCTTGGCAATGACGAGCGCGACCCGCCGTTCTTCTTCACCAAGCCGGCCGACGCTGTGGTCGACAGCGGCGCCGAGATCCCCTACCCGCCTTTGACCGCCAATCTCCACCACGAGATCGAGCTGGTCGTGGCGATCGGCAAGGCCGGCTTCCGCATTCCACGTGCCGAGGCGCTCGCCCATGTCTGGGGCTACGGCGTCGGTGTCGATTTGACCCGCCGCGACCTGCAGGACCAGGCCAAGAAAGCGGCCCGCCCCTGGGACTGGTCGAAAGCGTTCGACCAGTCCGCGCCTTGCGGCCCGCTGCTCCCGGTCGCGAGGTCAGGCCACCCCGACAACGGCCGCATCTGGCTCGCCGTCAATGGCGAAGTCAGGCAGGACGGCGATCTCGCCGAGCTGATCTGGCCGGTCGCCGACGTCGTTGCGATCTGCAGCGAGGCCGTCGAGCTCCGGCCCGGTGACCTGATCTTCACCGGCACGCCGGCGGGCGTCGGCGCGGTTAAGGCGGGCGACAGGATCACCGGCGGCGTCGACGGCATCGGAACGATCGAGGTCAACATTGGGCAGCCGAAGCCATGAGCGACCTCGTCCTCCATAACTACTACCGCTCCTCCACCTCATACCGGGTGCGGATCGCGCTGGAGATGAAGGGGCTGAGCTACACCTATGTGCCGCATCATTTGCGCCACGGCGAGCATCTCGAGCCCGCCTATCTCGCGGTCAACCCGCAAGGCTTGGTGCCGGCGCTGGTGCTCGACGACGGCACGCTGCTGACGCAGTCGCTGGCGATCATCGAATATCTCGACGAGATCGCGCCCGAGCCGCCGCTGCTGCCCAAGGATGCGCTGGGCCGCGCCCGCGTCAGGATGCTGGCGCAGATGATCGCCTGTGACATCCACCCGGTGAACAATCTGCGCGTGCTCACCTCGCTGCGCAACGTGTTCGGTGCCGGCGACGAGGATGTCGTCAACTGGTTCCGGCACTGGGTGAACGAAGGTTTTCAGCCGCTTGAAAAGATTCTGGCCTCGTCGCCTGAGACCGGCACCTTCTGCCATGGCGATGCGCCCGGGCTGGCTGACATCTGTCTCGCCGCCCAGGTCACCAACAACGCGCGCTTCGGCGTCGACATGGCGCCCTATCCGGTGATCTCGCGCATCCACGCCGCCTGCATGGCGCTGCCGGCTTTCCAGAAAGCCGCGCCCCAGAACCAGATCGATGCCGAATAGAGAAGCCAGGGACCCGGACGAGGCCAAGGCACTCGCCGATATCGAAGAGTATGGCTGCCATATCCTCTATGTGCTGGAGGAGGACGAGCATCCGCCGTTCGCTTACTCAGTGGGGATAGAGCACAACTTCAAAGTCCCTGAATTGGTTGTAGTCGGGCTGAAGCCGGACCTTTCGCTGACCATCATCAACGAGTATTGCCGACGAGTGCGCAGCGGTGAGAGGTTCAACGTCGGAGAGCGAGCGTCGGGTTTTCTTGGAGGTGGCTTCGATTGTCAGTTTGGCACAGTCCACCCGGACCACTATCCCGAATATTTCGGTTGGGATATCTGGTTCTACGACGGCCCGGATTTTCGGGTTATGCAACTCGTGTTTCCGACAACCTCCGGCATCTGGCCTTGGGATGCCGAAGCCGACGAGTGGTTTCGCAGGCGGCAACCGCTGCTCGACCAACCACCATAGCCAATTTAGCTTAAGACTCCGCATGGCCGTTTGAACTGAAACATCTGGAAGCATCCCCATGAAAGCTGTCGTCTTCGAGAAATTCGGCGAAGCGCCGACGATCCAGACCGTGCCCGACCCGAAACCGGCGGCGGATGGCGTTGTCATCAAGGTCGAGGCGACGGGACTGTGCCGCAGCGACTGGCATGGCTGGATGGGCCATGATGACGGCATCACCCTGCCGCATGTGCCCGGTCACGAACTGGCGGGCGTCGTCGTCGCCGCCGGCAAGCAGGTGAGCCGCTGGAAGGCGGGCGACCGGGTCACCGTGCCGTTCGCGGTCGGCTGTGGACGCTGCTTCGAATGCAACTCCGGCAACCACCAGGTCTGCGAGCACCAGACGCAGCCGGGCTTCACCGGCTGGGGTTCGTTCGCCGAATATGTCGGCATCGAGCATGCCGACACCAATCTCGTGCGCCTGCCCGAGGAGATGGAATTCGCCACAGCCGCCAGCCTCGGCTGCCGTTTCGTCACCTCCTTCCGCGCCATCGTCGACCAGGGCCGGGTGACGCCCGGCGAATGGGTGGCGGTGCATGGCTGCGGTGGCGTCGGCCTCTCGGCGATCATGATCGCCAGCGCCATGGGCGCCAATGTCATCGCCATCGACCTGACGGACGAGAAGCTGGAGTTCGCGAAAAAGATCGGCGCGGTGGCGACGATCAACGCCTCGACGACGTCCAATGTGGTCAAGGCGGTCAAGCAGATCACCAATGGCGGCGCGCATATGTCGATGGATGCGCTCGGCCATCCCACGACATGCTTCAACTCGATCGCCAATCTGCGCCGGCGCGGCCGCCATGTTCAGGTCGGGCTGATGCTGGCCGAGCATGCCCGCCCGCAGGTGCCGATGGACAAGGTGATCGCCTTCGAGCTCGAAATCCTAGGCAGCCACGGCATGCAGGCCTACCGCTATTCCGCGATGATGGAGATGATCCGTACAGGCAAGCTGAAACCGGAATTGCTGGTCGGCAAAAGGATCAGCCTCGAAGAGGCGCCGGCAGCACTGATGGCGATGGGCGGTTTCGAGGGCATCGGCATCGGGGTGGTGACGAAGTTCCAGTAAGGAACAACGCTGTCATTGCTCGACCGGGCGCAATGTCGGACCGGGCTTTGCAAACTTCTTCGCCCCGAACACGCAGGCCACCACGCCCAGCGTGACGACCACCATCAGCGGGCTGACCTGCTCGTGCAGCAGGCTCGCCGCCAGCGCCAGGCCAAAGAAGGGCTGCAGCAACTGCAATTGCCCGACGGCCGCGATACCGCCCTGCGCCAGGCCGCGATACCAGAACACGAAGCCGATCAGCATGCTGAACAGCGAGACATAGGCGAGGCCGATCCAGGCGCCGGAGCCGACACCGGCGAAGGACGGCGGCAGCGTGACGAAGGTCAGCACCAGCATGACCGGCAGCGACAGCGCCAGCGCCCAACAGATGACCTGCCAGCCGCCAAGCCTGCGCGAAAGTGCCGCCCCTTCGGCATAGCCCAGGCCGCAGGCGATGATGGCGGCGAGCATCAAGCCGTCGCCGACCAGGGATGCAGTGACGCCTTGCACCAGTGCAAAACCCGCAACAAGCGCGCTGCCCAGGCACGAGAACAGCCAGAAGGCCGGGCGCGGACGGTCGCCGCCGCGCAGCACGCCGAAAATCGCGGTTGCGAGCGGCAGCAGGCCGACGAAGATGATGGAGTGCGCCGCGGTGACATGCTTGAGCGCCAGCGCCGTCAGCAGGGGAAAGCCGACCACGACGCCCAGCGCAACGACAAGCAGCGATACCAGATCGCCTCGCCCCGGGCGCTTCTCGCGGAACAGGAGCAGCATCGCAATGCCGAGCAGGCCTGCGATCGCCGCACGGGCCGAGGTCAGGAAGGTCGGGTCGAAATCCACCACCGCCACGCGCGTCGCCGGCAGCGAGCCGCTGAAGATCAGCACGCCTATGAAGCCGTTGAGCCAGCCGTTGAAACTCTTGTCCATCATCTGCTCCGTTTGCGCTTTCGTACCGGCGCAGCGCATGGCGTAGCCAGAGACAATGGAGTACAATTCTGCAAAACTGTAATGGTCTTCAGGGAAGTACAGATGGACACGCTCGACCCGAATGCCGACAATGCCGGAACGCTCGTCGAAGCCGTCATGGCGGCGATCCGGCAGCGGATCGCCGCGCGCATCCTGACGCCGGGCGCCCGCCTGCCTTCGATCCGCGCCTTCGCCGGCACCATGCAGGTGTCGAAGTCGACGGTGGTCGAAGCCTACGAGCGGCTTGCGGCGGAAGGCACGATCCGCTCCCGACCCGGTTCGGGCTTCTACGCCTCCGGTCCGTTGGCGCCGCTGTCGCTGGCCGAGATCGGGCCGCGGCTCGACCGCGCCGTCGATCCGCTCTGGGTCTCGCGGCAGTCGCTGGACGCAAGCAGCGACATGCTGAAGCCGGGTTGCGGCTGGCTGCCGGCTTCATGGATGCCGCAGGCCGCCTTGCGCCGCGCCTTGCGGGGAGCGGCGCGCGCCGACGACGCGACGCTTGTCGACTACGGCACGCCGCTTGGCTTGCCGGCGCTGCGGCAGCTCCTGGCCCGCCGCCTGTCGGCGCATGGCGTCGAGGCTTCGCCGGACCAGATCATGCTCACCGAATCCGGAACGCAGGCGATTGACCTCCTGTGCCGCTTCCTGCTCGAGCCCGGCGATACCGTGCTGGTCGACGATCCCTGCTACTTCAACTTCCACGCGCTTTTGCGCGCCCATCGGGCGAAGGTCGTCGGCATCCCCATGACGCCGACCGGACCCGATATCGACCTGTTCGCGCAGGCGCTCGCCGAGCATCGGCCGCGCCTCTACATCACCAATTCGGCGCTCCACAACCCCACCGGCGCGGTGCTCTCGCCGGTCGTCGCCCACCGCTTGCTCAAGCTTGCCGATCATTCCGACCTCGCCATCGTCGAGGACGACATCTTCGCCGATTTCGAGCACACGCCGGCACCGAGGCTGGCGGCGTTCGACGGCCTCGGCCGCGTCGTCCAGATCGGCTCCTTCTCCAAGACGCTGTCGGCCTCGGTGCGCTGCGGCTTCATCGCCACGCCCCGCGACTGGATGGAAGGGCTTATCGACCTCAAGATCGCAACGAGTTTCGGCGGCGGACGGCTCTCCTCCGAACTGGTGCTGACCCTGTTGAAGGACGGCAGTTACCGCAAGCATGTCGAGCAGCTGCGCGCCCGGCTGGCGCGCGCCATGACCGAGACCGCCGGCAGGCTGAAAGCGATGGGCATCGCGCCCTGGATCGACCAGGCCGCCGGCATGTTCCTGTGGTGCCGCCTCCCCGACAACATCGACGCCGCCGATGTCGCCCGCCATGCGCTCTCGGATAATGTCGTGCTGGCGCCCGGCAATGCCTTCAGCCTGTCGCATACTGCCGGCCGCTTCATGCGCTTCAATGTCGCCCAATGCGGAGATGAACGTATCTTCAGGGTGCTCGAAAAAGCGATGGCGGCTTCCCGCCAAAAAACGCATCGCAGTGATAGGAGAACTACCGAACCGGACCCGATGTCCGCCGCTTCAGTGAACTGCTGAGATTCAGGTCAGTCCGTTTGCAGGCCGACCTCATCTGAACGTCAGCGGTGCCTAAGCGCCTGCCCGCTTGCGGCGCTCATACATCATCACCAGCGTCTCGGCGGTCAGCGCCGGCTTCTGCTCGCCTTCGATCTCGACGGTGTTCGCAGCCTTCATCAGGTACTGGCCGGGGCCGCGATCCTCCATGGAGAGCAGCGTCGTGCGCAGCCTGATGCGCGCGCCGGACTTCACCGGCGCCAGGAAGCGCACTTTGTCGAAGCCGTAGTTGAAGGCGGCCTGCGTATTTTCCGGCACGATGCCCATCTCCAGCGCCAGCGCGCCGATGATCGACAGCGTCAGATAGCCATGCGCGATCGTAGTGCGGAACGGACTTTGACGCTTCGCGCGCTCGGGATCGACATGGATCCACTGATGGTCACCCGTGCATTCGGCGAACTGGTCGATGCGCTGCTGGTCGACCGTCGTCCAATCCGACACACCGACCTCCTGGCCGGCCATTGTCCGCAACTGTTCGAAGGTCGGCGGCGTTCTCGGCCGATTTTCCGTCATTCCTGCTTTCCCGGTGGCTTCTGCCAATCTCCCGACCATGAACCGGCGGCTCCTGTCAATTCGCGGGCGCGCGATTTCGCTCTTAGAGTTGACGGTTCGCTGCAGGCTGGGAACGCGCGGCCACACGCCGCTGGTTCACTTCCCGTCGTAGCCGGCCCGGATTTCCGCCATCGCGTCCTTGATCCTGTCGCGCAGGATTTCGATCGATTCGGTGCCGGATTTCCGGACCAGGTCGGCGACCTCGCCGGCATTCTTCAGCGTCGTCTCGAAGGACTTCCTGGCGAAATCCACCTGCCTCGACATCAGTTCCTGCGGACTGCCCGGGGCCTGGTAGTTCTGTGCCATCCGCGTGATTTCGCCGAGCGCCTCCTGCACCATTTCGTGCTGCCTCGACAGAACGGACGACGCGCCGGCGGCACTGGCCCTCGCCGACTTCTCCAGAGCCTCGAGATTCTTGCGGTGGTGGTCGAGGATGGCCTGAACGTCGACCTTCGGCAGCTTCAGGTCGCGGCCGAACCTGCTGAAGATATCCAGGAAAGAGTCGGATTCCGGTCGTCTCGCCATGTCATCGCCTCCCGATCTGCCGCTTTTGCGGCGCCCGTTAGGGAGAATAGTGCGCGCCCGGTCCGCGTCAATTGAGGAGAAACAGCCGCTCCGCCGTATAGAGCGCCAAACCGGCCAGGCCGCCGATCACCATGCCGTTGAAGCGGATATATTGCAGGTCCTTGCCGATGTTGATCTCGATCAGCCGCGTCAGTTGAGCCAGGTCCCAGCGCTTGACCTGGTCGGCGATGAATTTCGACACGCCGCTCTTCTGGCTTTCGACGAAGGAGGCGAGCGCCACGACAAAACCCTGATTCATATCGGCCCTGATCTGGGCATCGTCAGCCAGATGCCGGCCGACCTCGACGAACATGTTTGCAAGATGCTCGCGGATCATCGAATTGGGCGCGATGGCGTCCTGCTCGATGAACAGGCGCATGCTCCCCCACGTGTCGCCGGCCAGCGCCCTGACTTCCGGACGGCTCAGGAAATCGCGCTTCAGCTTCTCGGCGCGCCTTGCATATTGTTTCGACGTCCTGAGCCGCTCGACGAACCCAAGCGCGAAGCGGTCGAACTCGGCGCGCATCGGATGATCGGGATCGGCCCGCACCTCCTCCAGCAGCGACCCGGCGGAAGCGACGATCTTCTTCAACAGATAGGCGTCGGCGCGAAACAGGTTGAAGAGCGACGGCAGTTCCTCGCGGATCTTCTCGCGCATCGTCGCCAGCGCCTTCTCGTCGTTCAGGAAACGCCCGACCACCCTGGTGAACTCGTCGAACAGTTTTTGATGGCGGCGATCGTCGGTAAGCGCCGACAGCAACTCCGCGGCTAAAGGCGCCAGCGGCACTTTCTCGATCTGCTCCAGCATGCGGCTGGTGACGAAGTCGCGCAGGCCGGACTGCTCCACGGCCTTAAGCGTCTGCGGCACCAGCCGGACGACGAATCGCGACAGTCCCGCCGCGCGCTCGGCATCGGCCAGCCAGTCGGCGACGAGAGCGGCAAAGTCGACCTCGGCGAGCTTTTCCCGCACCGGCTCCGGCGCCAGGAAATTGGCTTCGATGAAGCGGCCGAGATTGTCGGCGATGCGGTGCTGGTTCTCCGGAATGATGGCGGTATGCGGGATCGGCAGCCCAAGCGGCCGCCGGAACAGCGCGACGACGGCATACCAGTCGGCGAGCCCGCCGATGGTCGCCGCCTCGGCGAAGGCGGCGACGAAGCCGAGCCATGGATGGCTGGCCTGGAAGGATTTGGCGAGCGCGAAAACAAGGATGCAGAGGCCAAGCGCCGCGGCGGCGATGAACTTGGTCCGCCGCAATGCCGAGAGCTTGGTTTGCGCATCGGTGTCGAATCGGACCGACGCAAGGGCCGGAGCTGATTGTGACATGGAAAGGCGCTCCTATTGTACCGCACTTATCTAGGACCTGTGCCGACGAAACGCTCGCCCAAAGCGTGTGGGCGATATCGGGCCTCCCATACGCGCCGGCATGCACAAAAAGTTGACACGATTATTCAGCTATGTGGCGGTCCAGTCTGGAATTGTTCCAAAATATGGGCCATATTCGGCCCAAACTAATGTTTTCGCGAGGATACCATGCGGCTCACGCGCCAGACCAACTATGCGATGCGCATACTGATGTATTGCGCCGCGAATACCGACAGGCTGAGCCGCATCCCTGAGATCGCCGCCGCCTATTCGGTTTCGGAGCTGTTCCTGTTCAAGATCCTGCAGCCGCTGGTCGAGGCCGGCCTGGTCGAGACGGTGCGCGGCCGCAACGGCGGCGTAAGGCTCGGCCGTCCGGCCGAGCAGATCAGCCTGTTCGATGTCGTGCGCGTCACCGAAGAAAGCTTCGCCATGGCCGAGTGCTTCGAGAACGACGCGGCCGAATGCCCGCTGGTCGACAGCTGCGCGTTGAATTCGGCGCTGCGCGAGGCGCTCAACGCCTTCTTCGCCGTGCTTTCCCGCTACACGATCGCCGACCTCGTCGCAGCGCGCCCGAACGTGCGCCACCTGCTGGGCATCGACCTCCTGGAGCAGCGCGCGCCAGCGGCCTAAGCTAGGCTGCGGATTGCGGCAACACGAAAGGTACGCTCGCCGCAGGCAGCGCGCCGACCCTGAGGCGGCAATCGAACACCTTCTCGATCAATTCGTCGTTGAGCACGTCTTGCGGCGAGCCGGCAGCGGCAAGCTGGCCGCGATGCAGCACGAAAATGCGGTCGGCATACATGGCGGTCAGGTTGAGGTCGTGCAGGATCGCCACGACACCGCCGCCGCGCCGTGCGAAGTCGCGGGCGATGTTCATGATGATGAGCTGGTGCTTGACGTCCAGGCTTGAGACCGGCTCGTCGAGGAACAGATAACGCGGCCTGCCCTCCAGCACCGGTGCCCAGACCTGGCACAGAACGCGGGCAAGCTGCACGCGCTGCTGCTCACCGCCGGAAAGCTCCTGGTAGAAACGCCCGGCAAAACCGTCGAGATCGACGCGCGCCAGCGCCCGCTCTGGCAGGCGCGCATCCTCACCGGGTAGCACGCCGGAACGGCCGCCGATCAGGCCGAGGCGCACGATCTCTCGCACGGTGAAGGGGAAGGAGAGTGTCGTGGATTGCGACAGCACCGCGCGAAGCGTTGCTGCCTCGACCGGCTTCATGGCGGACAGGTCGCGGCCGTTGAGGGCGACCGTGCCGGTATAGGAAAGCTCGCCCGTCAGCGCCCTGAGCAGCGTCGTCTTGCCCGACCCGTTCGGCCCGACGATTGCCGTCACCTCGCCCGCCCGCGCCGCGAAGTCGACATGCGAGACGATGCGCTTGCCGCCGATCGCCACCGAGATGTCACGTGCTTCGATCATCGGCCGCTCATAAATCGACGATGCCGCGCTTGCGCAACAGGATCCACAGGAAGAACGGCGCGCCGGCGACTGCCGTGACGATACCGATCGGCAGCTCGGCTGGAGCGACGATGGTGCGGGCGACCGCGTCGGCGAGCAGAAGCAGGGCAGCACCGAGCAAGGCAGAGGCAGGCAGCAGGTAGCGGTTGTCCGGACCGATCGCGAGGCGCAGGAGATGCGGCACGACGATGCCGATGAAGCCGATGCCGCCGCTGACGGCGACGGACGCGCCGACCGCCGCCGACACCCCGACGATGGCCGTGTATTTCAGCCGCTGCACCGGGATGCCCAGATGGCCGGCGGTCGCCTCGCCAAGCGCCAGCGCGTTGAGGCCACGCGACAGGAATGGCATCGCGGCCAGCGCCAGCACGATCGCCGGTCCGACTGTGCCGATCTTTGGCCATGTCGCGCCGGCGAGCGAGCCGAGCTGCCAGAAGGTCAGGTCGCGCAATTGCCGGTCGTCGGCCATGAAGATCAGGATGCCGGTGAGCGCCATGGCAAGGGCGGCGAGCGCCAGGCCGGAGAGCAGCATCGTGGCGACCGATGTCCGCCCTTGGCGCGTGGCGATGGCGTAGAGCAGGAAGGTCACCGCCAAGCCACCGAAGAAGGCCGCGAGCGGCAAGGCGAGCGTGCCGAGAACCAGGGTGACAGGCGCAAGCCAGGTCGTGCCGAGCACGATGATCGCCACCGCGCCAAGGCTCGAACCGGCCGAGACGCCGATCAGGCCGGGATCGGCAAGCGGATTGCGGAACAGGCCCTGCATCACCGCGCCGGAAACCGAGAGTGCCGCGCCGATCAGCACGCCAAGCAGGACGCGCGGCATGCGGATGTCATAGACGATCAGCTGGTCGCGCGCGGCAAGCGTCGCATCGGCCGGCACAGCTCCGCTAAGCCAGTCGCGGATGACGCGGACGGCGGACGCGTCCGAAGCGCCGGAGGTCAGCGACAGGAACACGCAGAGCGCGAGCGCCAGGCACAAAAGCGCGATGACGGCCCTTGCCCGCGCCGAGCGGTCGCCATCGGCTGCCATGCCCGTCGAACCGGCAATCGACTGTTCGGCCATCGCCGCTCAGTCCGTGACCCGGCTGCCGTAGAGCGAGACGGCAAGATCGTGGATGGCTTCGGCCGTGCGTGGCCCGAAGCCCAGCAGATAGCCGCCGTCCATGCTGATCACCTTGCGGGCGGCGCCCGCGGGCGTCGAGGCGATCGACGGATTGGCGAACAGCTCATCTTCCGAAATCGGCGGACCGGCGTTCTTCATGGTCAGGATCACGTCCGGCCTGGCGGTGACGATCGCCTCGTCGGACATCGACTTGTAGCCGGAAAAACCCTCGACCGCGTTGACCGCGCCGGCAAGCTTGATGATGCCGTCGCCGGCGGTGTCGCTGCCGGCGGCAAGGATCTTGCCGCCTTGCGTCGACAGCACGAACAGGATGCGCTTGCGTTCTTTGATCGAAGCCGTCTGCTTCTCGGCCGACTTCAGCTTCGCATCCATCTCGGCCGCCAGTTTCTCGGCCTTGGCGTCGACGCCGAGCGCCTTGCCGACGATGCGGATCTTTTCGAGGATGCCTTCATGGCTGTAGTGCTCGGGCACTTCGATGAAGGGCACGCTCGACTTCTTCAGCACGTCGACCGCTTCCTTGGGGCCGCTGCCATGCAGGGCGAGGATGCCTGACGGGTTGACCGACAGCACGCCCTCCGGCGACAGCGCGCGCATATAGCCAACATCGGGCAGTTTCTGCGCAGCTTGCGGGAAAGAGCTGGTCGAATCGCGGGCGACGAGATGGCTTTCCTCGCCGAGCGCATAGACGATCTCTGTGATCGAGCCGCCGATGGGGGCGATCCGCGAGGTGTCGGAGAAGACGGCCGCATTTTCGCTGGCCCGAGCAGGTGGAGCAGCGACCATCAGCAGAACGCCAAGCATCGGCGCAAGCGCCGAGCGGAAACTGAAAACAAAACGCATTGGGTCTCGCCTCATGCAGCGGTCGGGCTGGGAATGCGGGGCAGGTTCTCGGCCAGGAAGCGCCAGTCTTCGCGCTCGCCCTCGCCTTCGTGGCGCTTGCCGAAGAATTGGATGATCATGCCGCCGTTCACGTCATAAGCCTCGAGCGACGTGACATGACCGCCCTTGGTCGGCTTGCGCACCGCCCAGACTTCATGGACGTGATCGGTCCTCAGATGCAGGTGGAAGGTCTCGTCCAGCACATTGATCCACGGCCCCATCGGCTTGACCGACTTGATCGGGCCAGAATGGATCTGGATGCAGCCGCGGTTTCCGACGAAGCACATGATCGGCATTTCGCCTTCCGCCGCGTGGTGGAACATGGCGCTGACGGCATCGTTGTCGAGCAGCCAGGCATAGTCCTGGCCAACCATGCGCACCGCCTCGCGGCGGCTGAGTTTCAGCGTCTTCAGCATGCCGAAGAACTGATGCACGTCGGTCAGCCGGCTCCAGCGGTCTCGCAGGTCGTCGATCGAGGCAACCGACCCTTGAGCCTCGCCCTCTCCGTCCGCGGCGCTTGGGAGGATCGCGACGGTCGGTTCCTGGTTCAACGATTCGAGGCTCGTCACCAGTTTCTGGTAGGCATAGAGGTTCGAGGCCGGCCGCAGATGCACCTTGTGCACCGCCTCGCCGGCCGCGTCGAAGAACTGCAGGCTGCGGCGGATCTCGCCACCGTCCCGCTTCTCGACGGCGAAACCATGCGCCCAGACTTTCGGGAAAATGCGCAGGTCGATGTTCTCACCGAGCACCATGGCGTTGTGGTTGCCGGTGACGACCTTGTCGTAGACGCCGATCTTCTCGTGCACGGCGCTTTCGTTGCGGGTCAGCGCCATCACCTCGCCGACCGCTTCGAGGCCGGTCAGCAGATCGTTGACGCGCGGCTCGACGCGCACGGCGCCATGGCCGCATTGCGCCGCGACCAGCTCTGCTTCCGAAATGCCGAGTTGTGCCGCGAGGTCGCGCTCGCGCATCTTCGCATTGTCTTCCCGCGCCCGCCGGATCTCGTCCGGCGACGGCTTCACGCGCTGGTCCATGTCGTCCACCTGCCCACTTTCTGTCTGCTCTATTTGGCCGCCCGCCGGCCGCGCTTACTTGTTGAGGATCAGCTTGCCCTGGCGGGTGATCTTCAGCCGATAGAGCGCGCCGTGATGCTCGATGCCGATCTCATGCTCACCCTGGAACAACGTGTTGCTGGAGAGCGTGCGTACCGCCATCGGCACCCGGTCGTAGCGCATTTGCGTGTCGTCCGAACGGCGGACGCGATAGCGGAAGTCGTTGGGATTATGCGTGTTCATCGGGTCGGTCCTTCTGCTGTGCCGGCCGTCTGGCCGGGTGCCCGTAAATTGCCGATTCAATTCTTGACTCGATTAATCATGTTTACTAGTCGTGCATTACCGGACTAAATGAGTCAACATTTAAGACGCCGGACGTGATCAAAAACGCGAGCGAGCCCCGCGCCAGCCAGCATCGAGCCTGAAAATCTGGAGTTGGGGCATGGGGTTGGTGAATTGGGGACGGCCGGATCTAACAGATCGGCCGATGGCGAAGGGAATGGCCGCGCTACTCGCTGGCGCGGCGACAATCGCGCTGTGTATGCCGGCGGCCAAAGCGCAGCAGGCCGCGCAGCCGGCGGCTGACCAGCAGACGGATCAAGCAAAGAAGACCGAGGAGAAGCCCGCGGGCGATTCGACGCTGCTCGACAAGATCCTGGTCATCAGCCGCACCGGCGAGACGGCGATCCAGTCGCTGGCCTCGGCCAGCCACGTTGACCGGAAACAGCTCGACCGCCGCATGGCGACGACGCCGAACGAGATGCTGCTCGGCGTTCCCGGAGTGACCGTGCAGGCCGACGCGCGGCGCGTCAGCTCCAGCATCAACATCCGCGGCTTGCAGGATTTCGGCCGCGTCGCTGTGATCGTCGACGGCGCCAGGCAGGATTTCCAGCGCTCCGACCACGGCACGCAGTCGACCTTCTATGTCGATCCCGAGCTCATCAAGTCCGTCGACGTGATCCGCGGCCCGGTCGCCAACACTTACGGCTCCGGCGCCATCGGGGGCGTCGTCTTCTTCGACACCAAGGACGCCGAGGATTTCCTCAAGCCGGAAGAGACCTGGGCCGGCTCACTGACCGGGCGCTATGAAAGCAACGGCAAGGGTTGGACCACCAGCGCCAGCGGCGCCTACCGCTTCAACGAGAACTGGGACGCGCTGGGCAACATCGTCTACCGCGACTACGGCGACTACAAGAACGGCGTCGGCGATACTGTCGCCGGCACCGGCTTCGACGTGCTGAGCGGGCTGCTCAAGACCACCGTCCGCCCGACCGAGAACAGCGAGCTGAAGCTCGGCTGGGTCGGCTCCAGCGACGGATGGACGGAGACGAGCGGCGGCGTGCCGGCCAACGATGTCGACCTCAAGTCGAACGCCTTCACCGCCCGCTACAACATCACCGACGACGCCAAAAGCTGGCTCGATCTCCACATCAACGCCTCCTACAACAAGACCAACCTCGACCTGACCACGCTTACCGCGCAGAACCGTTTCGATCCGAGCACGGGCCTTCCCCGTGGTTCTGCCCGCCGGCTCGCTGTCGACCTTCGATGTCGGGACGACCGGCATCGACATCTGGAACACCTCGCGCTTCGAGACCGCCGGCATCGCGCATGAGCTGACCTATGGCGGCGACTGGGTCGGCGACGACGTCGAGACCGGCGGCACAGCCGGCGGCGACAGCTTCTACACGCCGTCGGGCAAGCGCAACGTTTCGGGCGCCTATGTCCAGGACAAGCTGACCTGGGAATGGCTCGAGGTCATCACCGGCCTGCGCTACGACAACTACAGCCTGAAGGACTCCGAGCACGAAACGTCCGGCGACAGGCTGTCGCCGCGCATCACCGTCGGCGTCTCACCTTTCGAAAGCGCCGGCCTGGCGGGCCTGCAATTCTACGGCACCTATGCGGAAGGCTACCGCTCACCTTCGCTGACGGAGACGCTGATCAGTGGCAATCACCCCGCAGGCGTCACCTTCCCGTTCCTGCCCAACCCCAATCTCAAGCCCGAAACCGGCAAGACCGTCGAATTCGGCGTCAACTACAAGCAGAACGACATCATCGAAGCCGGCGACGCACTGCGGCTCAAGGCCGCCTATTTCAACAACAATGTCGAAGACTATATCGACGGCGTCACGCTCTCGGCCTTCGACCCGACCAGCGGCTGCCCGTTCGGTCTCGGCATCCCAATCTGCTTCCAGTACCAGAACTTCGCCAAGGCCAAGATCAACGGCTTCGAGCTGGAAAGCGTCTACGACGCCGGCTGGGGTTATGCCGGCCTCTCGGCTTCCATCATCAACGGCCATACCATTTCGTACGAAGGCGAGCGGGCCGATCTCGCCACCATCCCCTCCTCGCAGGTGACGGCGCAGCTCGGCCTCCGCTTCCTTGAGGACAAGCTGACCGTCGGCGGCGAAGTGCAGTACAACGGCAAGCCCAAGGGCAATCCGGTGGCCAAGGACTACACGCTGGTCAACGCCTTTGCCAGTTACCAGGCGACGGACAATTTCAAGGTCGACTTCCGCGCCGACAACCTGTTCGACGTCAAATACACCAACCCGCTCAACGGAAGCACGACAGCCGTTCTCTATGAACCCGGGATCACGCTGAAGCTGGCGGCGACCATGCGCTTCGGAGGCTGACCGGACATGCCACGTTCAAAGACATCGCTTCGTCTCTTGACCTCGGCGCTGGCGATGTCGCTTGGCCCGGCGCCGGCGTGGACTCAATCCGCGCCGGCTCCGGCCCCAGTACCAGCATTGACCCTCGAGCTCAACGCCGCGCAGCCCTCCGACAAGGGTTGCCGACTGACCTTCGTCGTCAACAACGCGCTCGGCGCCGACCTGTCGAAAGCGGCTTTCGAGATCGCGCTGTTCAACCAGGCCGGCGTCGTCGACCGCCTGACCGTGCTCGACTTCAACAACCTGCCGGCCGGCAAGACCAAAGTCACGCGCTTCGACCTTGCCGGTGCCGATTGCGGCAAGCTCAGCCGCGTGCTGATCAACAGCGCGACGGAATGCGCCGGCACCGGCGTCGAGCCGGCAATGTGCATGCGCGGCCTGAAGACCTCGACCAAGACCGGCATCGCTTTCGGCATATAGAGGTGGGATCGCATCCGGCCTTCCCGCGAGACGCCATGGCGTGGCCTGCCACCGGTCTGCCGCCATGGGCGGCAACCGATCTTGATTTGACAAGTCCCTATCGCGCGCGGCAGGTCTCCCCGCCAGACATGCAGGACATCAATCACCCCTCCGATGCAGGCAGCGAACTGGCGATCACGCCGGCCGAGTCGCTCGTGCAGCCGCCGCAATCGGCCCCGCATCGCAGATGGCCGGTGGCGATCATCGCCTCCGGCGTGCTCCATGGCGCCGCGGCAGCGGCGTTTCTGCTCGCGCCCGCCGGAACATTCGACGCCATGGATGCGATCCAGGCCGAAGGCGCCGACCAGTCCGGCGCCAATGTGATCGGCAGCGCCTTGGAAGACCAAGCGGCTGGAGCGGTGGATGTTACCTTGGTGCCTGATCCGCAGCCGGCGAAACGCCAGGCCGCGCAGCCCACTCCGCCAGCCGAGGCGCCGCAACCGGCGGCAAGCGAGCCGCTGACGCCTCAGCCTCAGCCCCAGCCCGAACCCATCAAGGAGCCGGCTCCCACGCCTGATATCCTGGCCGCCGCCACACCGCGCCAGGACGATCAGAGTGTTCCCACGGAAAGCAAGCCGACGCCCGCGGTCGAGCCGCAAAGCGCCGAAGCGCCCCCTGCCGAGCCCGAGCATGCACCGGCCGCGAGCGCGATGTCGAGCGCGCCAGCCGGATCAAGCGAAACCATTGAACCGCGCGGCACAGCGGATGGCGATGCGCGCGATGCGCCGGTCATCGCCAGCAAGGGCAAGATAAAGGCCGCCGCCGGTAATGCCCTGGAATCCCGCTACAGCGGTGAAATCCAGAAGAAGCTTGCCCGTGCCAACCGTCGCGTTTCGAAATCGGTCCAGGCCAAGGCTCGCAACAATGCCAGGGTGGTTTTCGTCGTCGCTGCCGACGGCAGCATCAGCGACCTGCAGCTCGCCGAAAGCTCAGGGTCAGCCGAGCTTGATCAATTCGCTTTGACGCTGGTGCGCAAGCAGGCCCCGTTCCCTCCCATTCCACCCGAGACCGGAAAATCAACTTGGGTGTTCAAGGCGCGGATCGGTCCTTTTTAAGCCCTCGGCATCTTCAACGTCAGAATTCCATTTTGAAAGGAACCGATGTATATCGCCATGAACCGCTTCAAGGTCCAGAACGGCTCGGAAGAAGCCTTCGAGCAAGTCTGGAAAAACCGCGATTCCAGCCTCTCGGACATGAAAGGCTTCAAGGAATTCCACCTGCTGCGCGGCCCGGTCAACGAGACCGAGGGCTATACGCTGTTCGCCTCGCACACGGTCTGGGCAAGCCAGGACGATTTCATCGCCTGGACGAAGTCGGAGAACTTCCGCGCCGCCCATCGCAATGCCGGCACCTCGAAGGTACACTATCTCGGGCATCCCCAGTTCGAGGGTTTCTCGGTCGTCGAGGGCGCCTGACCGCCGCTAACGCGCGGCGGTCATCAATGTTCTCGCTGCCTAAGCCGCCGCCAGCAGGCTGGCGTTACCGCCCGCGGCGGTGGTGTCGACGCAGACCGCGCGCTCATGCGCGTAGGCCGCCGGGTTGAGCACTTCGCTGACCAGCGGCACGATCGGCCCGGCGCGCTCGGCGATCACCTTGCGCACGACGCGCGCCGCCTCCGGCGTTCCGGAGAAAGCGACGACGTCGACCTTTAGTGAACGCGCCTCGACCGGATCCGGCCGGCCGTCGATCGCCGCGAGCGGCAGGCCCTTGCCGGTCAGCGCCGACAGCGCCGCCGGCGCTCCCGGCGCCACCGCAAGCACCGCATTGCCTGCGGCTAAAGCCTGGATCGTCTGCGCAAGCAGCGTGTCGGCGTCCGGCCCGAGGCAGAGCACGCGGCCGCGCGGTGCGAGCGACAGCGTGTTCGCCTCGCCGGTCGGTCCGGGCAAATCGACCTGGCCGAAATCGAGGCTAGCCGCCGCGGCGATTGCCGCCGCCCCCTTGCCGCGCAGATGCTTTCTGAGGATCGCTACGCGATCCGGCCGCGTCGACCACCCACCCAGCGTCGGATCGGGCAGATTGTCGGCAAGCTCGGTGGCGGTGACCTTGTGGCCTTCGCCGACCTCCGCACCTGCCTCCGGGCCCTTGCGGAAGCGGCGCAGATAATGCGGCCCGCCGGCCTTCGGTCCGGTGCCCGACAGCCCCTCGCCGCCGAAAGGCTGCGAGCCGACGACGGCGCCGATCTGGTTGCGGTTGACGTAGATGTTGCCGGCATGGATGCCGTCAACGAAATGCTGGACGCGGCCCTCGATGCGGGTGTGCAGTCCGAAGGTCAGGCCGTAGCCTTTGCGGTTGATGGCGGCAATCACCGCATCGATGTCGTCGGCGTCGAAGCTGGCGACGTGCAACACCGGGCCGAACACCTCGCGTTCCATCTCCTCGATGCCTTTGACGCGGAAGACATGCGGCGCGACGAAGCGGCCGTGCTTCGGCGTTTCCAGCTTGGCGATCAGCCGGCCTTCCAGCCCCTTCTTTGTGCAGTAGTCGCCGATCGAGCCTTGCGCCTCGTCGTCGATGACCGGGCCGACATCGGTCGAGATCGCCCACGGATCGCCGACATTGAGCGCCTCCATCGCGCCCTTCAGCATCTCCAGCATCTTCTTCTCGACGTCCTTCTGGACATAGAGGACCCGCAGCGCCGAGCAGCGCTGTCCGGCGCTCTGGAAGGCGGAAGCGAGGATATCGCGCACCGCCTGCTCGGGCAGCGCGGTGGAATCGACGATCATGGCATTGAGCCCGCCGGTCTCCGCGATCAGCATGGCGTCCGGCGCCGCGGTCTCGGCCAACTGTTTCTCGATCAGCTTGGCCACCTCGGTCGAGCCGGTGAAGCACACGCCGGCGATGCGTGGATCGGCGGTGAGCGGCGCGCCGACCGAGGGACCGTCGCCCGGCAGAAGCTGGATGACATCCTCCGGCACGCCGGCCTCGCGCAGCATCTCGACGGCGCGGAAGGCGATTAGCGGGGTTTGTTCGGCGGGCTTGGCGATCACCGAATTGCCGGTGACGAGCGCCGCCACGACCTGGCCGGTGAAGATCGCCAGCGGGAAATTCCACGGCGAGATGCAGACGATCGCGCCGCGCGCTTCAGTGCCCGCCTCGGCATTCGCCGCCTCGGCAGCGTAATAGCGCAGGAAGTCGACCGCCTCGCGCACTTCGGCGACGCCGTCGGCCAGCGACTTGCCGGCCTCGCGGGTGGCCAAAGCGAAGAACTCGGCGGCATTGGCCTCGTAGACGTCGGCGGCGCGGTTGAGTATGGCGGCGCGCTCGGCGACCGGGCGCTTCGCCCAGGCCGGCTGCGCATCGACGGCGATGCGCACGGCGGTCGCCACCTGCTTGGCCGCCGCCTCATGCACCGTGCCCACGATTTCGTCGGGCTTGGCCGGATTGACGATCTGGCGCTGCTTGCCGTAGCCGGCGGCGCGCGTGATCGGCTTGGCATGCCAGCGGTCGGCTCCGGCAAACTCCGCCCGCGCTCTGTCGATGGTCGCGAGCGTCACCGGGTCGCTGATGTCGAATCCCCTGGAGTTGCGCCGGTTGGCGCCGAAGATCGCGGCCGGGCGTGCGATCGCCGGATTGGCGGCGGGGCCTTGGTTTTCCACCGTCTCCAGCGGGTCGCGGGCGATTTCTTCGGGCTCGACCTCCTCGTCGGTCAACTGATGAACGAAGGAGGAGTTGGCGCCGTTTTCCAAGAGCCGCCGCACCAGATAGGCGAGCAGGTCGGAATGCGCGCCGACCGGCGCGTAGATGCGGCAGCGCGTGCGTTCAGACTTGCGCACCGTCTCGTGCAGGGATTCGCCCATGCCATGCAGGCGCTGGAACTCGAAGGAATCGCGATCCTTCGCCATCGACAGGATGGCTGCCACCGTGTGCGCGTTATGCGTGGCAAATTGCGGATAGATGCGGTCGGTCATCGACAGCAGTTTTCGCGCGCAGGCGAGATAGGAGACGTCGGTGTTGGTCTTGCGGGTGAAGACCGGATAGCCGGTTAACCCAAGCGTCTGCGCCCGCTTGATCTCGGTGTCCCAATAGGCGCCCTTCACCAGCCGCACCATGATGTTGCGGTCGTATTTTTTCGCCAGCGCATAGAGCCAGTCGACGACGAAGGCCGCGCGCGGGCCATAGGCCTGGACGACGACGCCAAAACCGTCCCAGCCGGCAAGCTCCGGCTCGGCCAGCACGCGTTCGATGACGTCGAGCGACAGATCGAGCCGGTCTGCCTCCTCGGCATCGATGTTGAGGCCCATGCGCGAATGCCGCGCGGCAAGCGCCAGCGACAACAGCCGCTCCGACATCACCGGCAGCATCTTCTCCTTCTGCGCTACCTCGTAGCGCGGATGAAGCGCGGAGAGTTTGACCGAGATGCCGTGATTGTAGCGGATGTCGGGACCATTCGAGCCGGCGTCGAGCGAAGAGATCGCGTCGGCATAGGCCTTGTGATAGCGCAGCGCATCGGCCTCGGTGCGGGCCGCTTCGCCCAGCATGTCGAAGGAATAGAGATAGCCCTTCTGTGTCATCGGCCGGCCGCGCTTGACCGCCTCGGCGATGGTGCGGCCGAGCACGAACTGCTCGCCCATCTCGCGCATCGCCGCTGCCACCGCCTTGCGGATGACCGGCTCGCCCAGCCTTCGCACCATGGCGCGCAGCGTGCCTTCGATGCCGCCCTCGCCTTCGTCGAGCACGCGGCCGGTCAGCATCAGCGCCCAGGTCGAGGCGTTGACGAAGATGGAGCTCGAGCTGCCCGAATGGGCCGACCAGTCGTGCGGCGCGATCTTGTCGGCGATGAGATCGTCCATCGTCTCGGCATCCGGCACGCGCAGCAGGGCCTCGGCGAGGCACATCAGCGCCACGCCTTCCTTGGTCGAGAGGCCGTAGGCCGAGAGAAAGACCTCCATCAGTCGAGGGTCGGTCGATCCGCGCACCGCGCGCACCAGATCGGCCGCCCGCGCCGAGATCGCCTTGCGCTCTGCCGTGGAAAGCCCGGCCGCCTCGGACAGTCGCTTCACCGCCTCGTCTTCGTCGGGCAGGTAGTTGGCGCGGATCTGCTGGCGGATGGCATCGAGCGGCATGTCGGATCCATGAAAGCAAGCGTTGGGGAGCGGTCTGGCGGTCACCGGACCGATTGGCGCAAGCTAGCACAACTGCGAATTTCGGTCGGTCCAAAGAAATCGACAAGATAGTCTGATCGATCTATCATATAGGCCAAAATCTCGTCATTTCGACCGCCATTTCGATGACCGAAGACCAATTGGACCGCATAGATCGTAACATCCTGTCCACGCTCGGGCGTGATGGCAGGCTTTCGATGTCTGAACTGGCCGCGAAGGTCGGCCTGTCGAAGACGCCGGTGCAGGCGCGGGTGAAGCGGCTGGAGAAGGACGGCTATATAAGGGGCTATCGCGCGATCATCGACCGCGAACGCATGGGCGAAGGCCATGTCGCCTTCGTGCAGGTGAAGCTTTCCGACACGCGCTCGGCCGCGCTCGATGCCTTCAACCGCGCGGTGCAAGGCGTGCCGGAGATCGAGCAATGCCACATGATGGCGTCGAGCTTCGACTATCTGCTGAAGGTCCGCACCACCGACATCGCCGCCTATCGCCGCGTGCTCGGCGAGCGCATCTCGGCCCTGCCGCACGTGGCGCAGACGTCTACCTTTGTGGCGATGGAAACGGTGAAGGACCGCTAGCTACTCTGACAGCGTCTTGAGGAAGGCCACCAAAGCGGCGCGCTCGCGGCCTGACAGATCGAGCGGATGCACGTCCGAAACGCCCTCGACGGCAGCCGGTGCCTTCGAATAATGCGCCACCACCTCGTCGAGCGAGGAAAACTGCCCGGCGTGCATATAAGGCGCACGCGTGGCCGCTCCTCGCAGCGAAGGCGTCTTGTAGGCGCGCACCAGTTGCTGCCCGTCCTTCACCATGAAGCGCAATTCGCGGCAGGCGCTGGCGTCCCCGTCGCGGAATTTGCCGAAGCAGTTGAACGGATCGGCCTCGACTTGCGTCACGGCGTCGACCCGGCCGCGATCCGGCGGCAGGTCCTTAACCGGCGGCACGCCGGTGTTGTGGAAAGAAATGTCGGTGAAGCGCGGCCCGTTGTGGCAGGTCACGCAACTGGCCTTGCCGATGAACAGCTTCAGCCCGAGGATCTCTTCCGGCGAGAATGCCGCGTCGCCTTGCGGCTTGCTGCCGGTCGCTAGGTCGATGGCGAAGCGGTCGAAGCGCGTCTGCGGAGGCTCGATCGACCGCTCGAAGGCGGCAATCGCCTTGCCGATATTGGCAAAGACGCGGTTGACGTCGTCTTGCTCGCTGGCCGGCATGGCGTTCCAGGCCGCCTTTTCGGCATCGGTGCCGAGCGGGCTGGCATTGGCCGGAACGGCGGACAGGTCGGGAAGCGGCCCGAAGATGCGCTCATAGCGCTCGCCGAACCGGTTCTTGATGTAATGCGCGAAGGCGGCGCGGTTGCCGGCCTGTTCGAGCGGATTTTCGAGCGGCGTCAGCGCTTGCGCCCATAGGCTGTCGCGCCGTCCGTCCCAGAAGAACCACGGGTCGCGCCCCACGCCGGCCAAAGGCATGGTGCGCCGGTTGGTGCGGCCGACGCCGACCGCCTGCGGCAGGTCGTCCTGGAACTGACGGTCGATCTTGTGGCAGGTCGAGCAGGAGACCGTGCCGTCGCGGCTCATGCCGACGTCGAAGAACAGCGTCGAGCCGAGCGCCGCTGCGGCCGGCACGTCAGCGTATTGGTTCGTGGTATCGGCTTTAAGCGCCGGCAGCGTGTTCAGCGCCAGCGAGGCGATGGTCTTCTTCTCGGCGTCGCTGAACTCGGGCTTGTCGCAGCCGCCAAGCAGAGCGAGCGCGGCCAGAGCGGCGAGGCCTGCGACGCGGGCAAGACGCTTCATCGGCCACTCACAACACGATGTTGAAGACGACGGAATCGGAACCCGCCGCCGCCGAGATGGCGAAGCGCATCTGCCACCAGCCGCTCATGGTGAATTTCACGCCGTCGATCCGGTAGCGCCCCTCGCCCAGATAGTCGGTCGCCTGCGGGCTGGTCGGCAGGCCGTGATTGTGCTGCGGCATGCCGCCGGAAACGGTGATCGCAGCGCCCTCGACCGGGGAGCCAGCAGCGGTCTTCAGCGTCAGCAGCCAGGACTGCAACTCGCCCTGCCGGATCACTCCGCGCTCCGGCTCGAAGCTCGCAACGAACAGGCCGTTGGCTGTCTTCTTCGAGCGCGAGGTATCGGGACCGGACGCCGAATGCGGCGCCGTCAGATAGACGACTGCCAGGATGCCGACCAGCAGGGCAGCCAGACCGAGACCCGCGAGAATGTAACGCCATATCGATGCCAAACCGGTTCCTCTTCGGCTGATAACGTCACGGGCTCGCTGCAGCATCCCGTCCCGCCTGTGGGAAATCGCTTCTGGCGCAAAAATCGGCCTTAGCCAAGCATGGCGCCGCCGACCGCAAAAAGCTACAGCAACAAAGTTTTAGGAGGAAAGCACCGCATGGAAGCCAATGGTGTCGCGTCGATCGGCGAGTGCATGCTGGAACTGTCGGGCCAGAGCGGTCCAAATTGGCGCATGGGCTTTGCCGGCGACACTTTCAACACGCTATGGGCGCTGCATGCGCTGAGCCCGGACCGGACGGCGACCTATGTCTCGGCCTTCGGCGACGATCCGTTCTCGCGCGATCAGATTGCATTCTTCGCCCAGAACGGCATCGGTATCGGCTACAGCCCGGTCATCGCCGGCGCTAGACCCGGCCTCTATGCCATCACGCTCACCGGAGCCGAGCGCGCCTTCACCTACTGGCGAAGCGATGCGGCGGCGCGCCGGCTCGCATCCGATCCGGCCGCGCTGGCGAAAAGCCTTGAAAACCAGGCGCTTGTCTACTTTTCCGGAATCACCCTGGCAATTCTGGACGATGCGGCGCGCAAGACCCTGCTTTCAGCCGTTGCGACGGCTCGTCGCGCGGGCTCGCTCGTCGCCTTCGACCCGAACTACCGCCCCAGACTTTGGCAGAGCCGCGAGGCCGCGCAGGCTGCGATCCTGGAAGCGCTCGCCGTCGCCGACATCGCGCTGCCCACCTTCCCTGACGAGCAGATGCTGTTTGGCGACGAGGCGCCGCAATCGACCGCGGCGCGGCTTGGGAAGCTGGCCGGCGAGGTCGTCGTCAAGAACGGCGAGGACGCTGCGCTGGTTGCGCTTGACGGCACCATTCAGCCGGTTCCGGCCGTGCACGTCGCCGCGCCGGTCGACACCACCGGCGCCGGCGACTCCTTCAATGGCGGCTATCTCGCAGCGCGCCTTGCCGGCCATGCGCCCGCCGAAGCGGCTCGCCGTGCGCATCAGGTGGCCGCCGCCGTTGTGCAGGTGCGCGGCGCGCTCGCCCCGTTCGAAACGTTGAGGACAGCCTTCGACAGTTAGGCGCCATCGAAGCTTGGACGCAACTCACTTCAATATTGCCGAACCTTAGGGCAAACGGAACCTGTATTCCGTCACCTGGCGATAGATCTGCCCCGGCCACAGCGTGGCCTGCGGAAAGTAGGGCCGGTTCGGCGCGTCGGGCCAGGTCTGCGCTTCGAGACAGAAGCCTGAAAAGGCCTTGTAGCGGCGGCCGTCGAGCCCGGGCGACGCCGGCGCCACATACTGGCCGATATAGAGCTGCAGGCCGGGCTCGGTGGTCCAGACTTCCATCTCGACGCCGGAATTGGCGCCTTGCACCCAGGCCGCCTGGTGCAGCGGTCCACGGCTCGAGGCCAGGCAGAAATTCACGTCGTAGGGAAGCTGCTCGCCTTCCGTTTCCATGCGCAGCGGCCTCGCCTGGCGGAAGTCGTACGGCGTGCCGTCGACCGGCTTCACCGCCCCGGTCGGGATCATCTCGCCATCGACGGGCGTATAGGCGCCGGCATTGAGCATCAGCCGGTGGTCGAGGATATCGCCGGCGCCGCCATCATCGAGATTGAAGTAGGAGTGTTGCGCCAGGTTGCAGAGCGTCGGCTCCTCGCAGGTCGCGGTCAATTCCATGCTGAGCGTGCCGGGGATCTTCAGCCGGTAGGTGCAGGTGACGTCCAGCGCGCCCGGAAAGCCCATCGTGCCGTCCGGATCGTGCAGCGTCAGCGTCACGAAATCGCGTCCGTGCAGCGAGACGGTCCAGGGCCGGTGGAAATAGCCCTCCGAGCCGCCGTGCAGCGTGTGCTTGTCGAGGAAGTTGCGCTCCGTCTGGTAGCGCGTGCCGGCGATGGTGAAGCGCCCGTCGCGAATGCGGTTGGCGAAGCGGCCGACGACGGCGCCGAAATAGGCGCGATCGCTCTCATAAGGTTCAAACCGGTCGTAGCCCAGCACCAGCGGCGCGTCGTGGCCGGTGAGCCTAAGATCCTGGATGATTGCGCCGAGCCCGATGATGTTGGCGGTCAGCCCGCCGCCGCGGATGGTGAAACGGCGAACCGGCTCGCCCGCCTGCGTCGTGCCGAAGACCTCGCCGTCCTTCATCGCTGTGCCCGAAAACGTCAGTTCATTGATCCGCGGACTACGCCGGCTGTTTCCCAGGGGCAGGCCAAGTGCCTGCCCCATGGATGGCTGTCAGAGGCCGAGCCCGCCGATGCAGACATATTTGGTGTCGAGATAATCCTCGATGCCCTGATGTCCGCCTTCCTTGCCGAGGCCGGATTCCTTGACGCCGCCGAACGGCGCCTCTGGCGTGGTGATCAGGCCCTCGTTGACGCCGACCATGCCGTATTTCAGCCCTTCCATGACACGGAAGGCGCGACCGAGATCGCCGGTGTAGAAATAGCAGGCGAGGCCGAACTCGGTGTCGTTGGCCAAAGCGATCGCTTCTTCCTCGGTCTCGAACTTGAACACCGGCGCGACCGGCCCAAAAATCTCTTCCTTCATGAAGCGCATCTTCGGCGTCGCATCGGCGATGACCGTCGGCTGGAAGAACGAGCCGCCAAGCGCATGGCGCTTGCCGCCGGCGACGACCTTGCCGCCCTTCGACGTGGCATCGGCGATCAGTTCCTCGACCTTCTCGACCGCCTTCTCGTCGATGAGCGGCCCCTGCTGCACGCCTTCCTCCAGGCCGGAACCGACCTTGAGGTTGTTGCTGGCGGCGGCCAGCTTCTCGACGAACCTGTCATAGACACCCGCCTGCACGAGGAAGCGGTTGGTGCAGACGCAAGTCTGGCCGGAATTGCGGTACTTCGCGGTGATGGCGCCGGTGACGGCGCGATCGATGTCGGCATCGTCGAAAACCAGGAACGGCGCGTTGCCGCCGAGTTCCATCGACACTTTCTTGACCGTCGTCGACGACTTCTGGATCAGGATCTTGCCGACCTCGGTCGAGCCGGTGAAGGTGATCTTCTTGACCAGCGGATTGGCGCAGATCTCGTCGCCGATCTCGCCGGCCGAGCCGGTCAGGATGTTGATGACACCCCTGGGGAAGCCGGCCTCCTCGGCGAGCGCGCCCCAGGCGAGGCCGGAGTAAGGCGTCTGCGAAGCCGGCTTGACGACGGCCGTGCAGCCGGCGGCCAGCGCCGGTCCGAGCTTGCGAGCGAGCATCGAGGACGGGAAATTCCACGGCGTGATGGCGGCGATGACGCCGACCGGTTCCTTGGTCACCAGGATACGGCGGTCGCCCCAGGGCGACGGCACGATGTCGCCGTAGGTGCGGCGACCCTCCTCGGCGAACCACAGGATATAGCTCGCGGCCGAGCCGATCTCGCCCTTGGATTCGAACAGCGACTTGCCCTGCTCGATGGTGAGCAGCTCGGCCAGCACGTCCTGATTGTCCATCATCGCGTCGTGCAGCTTGCGCAAGAGCTTCGAACGCTCGAGCGCGGTGGTCTTTCGCCAGCTCTTGAAGGCTTCCTCCGCGGCCTCGATGGCGCGGCGGGTTTCGGCCTTGCCGGCCTTCGGCACGGTGCCGATCTTGAGGCCCGTGGCCGGATTGTTGACGTCGACGGTCTGGCCGCTGTCGGCCTGCACCCATTCGCCGTTGATGAGATTGGCCTGGCGCATGAAATGACTGGTTTTCTGAAGCATGGTCTGGCCTCCGTTCGGCGCGCTGATCGGCCGTTTTTCTGGATATTCGATAGGCGTGCAGGGGCGCACGCTGGCGCATTGCTCTTACCTAGGGAAAGCCCCGCAAGCAATCACAAGATGGCATATAGGGGTTGGGCCAGCAAAAGCGAGCGCCAGGCAGGCCAATTGGCGCTAGCCGAACACGTTGACGACCACCGTCAGCCAGAACGACGTAGTCAGCACCGCGCTTGCCGTGGCGATCGTCATCTGGTTCGACGCCAGCGCCTGGCCGGTGTTGAACTGGACGGCGATGAGATAGGAATTGATCCCGGAAGGCAGCGCCGCCGCCACCACGGCCACCTTTGCCGTCAGCGGCGGCAGGCCGAGCAGCCAGACCAGGAGAAGCACCAGCGCCGGCATCAGGAAGAGTTTCAGCGCCGACAGCGCGAGCGCTGGCCGGACGTTGCCCGAGATACCGAAGCGGCGCAGGCTGAGCCCCATGGCAAACAGCGCCACCGGTCCGGCCGTGTTCGCCAGGGCGTCGACCAGCCGCCCGATCAGCGCCGGCAGCGGCGCGCCGGTAAAGCGCCAGGCAAGCCCCGCCACAATGCCGATAATCAGCGGATTGACGAACAACCGCCTGAGAAAATTCCTGATGACGCGCAGCGGATGCACCTGCTCGCCGCCGCCACGGCCGAACATCTCGAACAGCACGATCGAAGCCATCATCATCACCGGCAGGTGGATGGAGACGAGCAGCGACAGGACCTCGAAGCCGTTCGGACCGAAAATGCCGAGGATGAAAGGCACCCCGAGCAGCACGACATTGGAATAGGCCGAGGAAACGCCACCGACGATGCCTGCTCGGGCATCCCGGCCGAAGATACGCGTCGTGACCAGATGGCCGGCGGCCCAGGTGACGGCGACCGCCGCGAAATAGGCGCCCCACAGCGACCACGGCGCCACGCCGTGAAAATCGGACTTCACCATGGTCTGGAACAAAAGCAGCGGCATCGCCACGTTGACCGCGAATTCGGATATGCCTTCCCCGCTTGCCGGCTTCAGATAGCCGGTGAACCCGGCAAGATAGCCGAGCGCAACGAGGCTGAAGACGAAGAGGACGGTTTCGACGAGCGGCGACATCTTTCCCGTGATAGGCGAGCCCCGAGTACCGCGCAATCAGCCGGACGAACCGCTCGCCGCCTGCCCGCCGGTCCCTCTGCTTGTCTTTCGACCGGCTTTGCTGTCCCTATATGCCGTCATGGCTCCGGCCTCTCGGCTGCCATAGGGACTCTTCATGCTGCGACTTGCCCTGGCGCTTTTCCTGTTTGCCGTCCCGACCCTCGCCCACGCGACAGACGCGGGCTGGGCGCTGCTGCGCGACGGCGGCCATATCGTCTTGCTTCGCCACGCCTTCGTCACCGGGGCGACCGATCCGGCGAATTTCGACATCGCCAATTGCGCCACCCAGCTCAACCTGTCCGAGCGAGGCAAGCAGCAGTCAAGCCGCATCGGCGCTTTGTTCGCGGCGCGCGCGGCGCCAATAGGGCGGGTGCTCTCCAGCCGCTACTGCCGCTGCCTCGACACCGCCCGCATCGCTTTCGAGGCCGAGCCGGAACCGTTTGCGCCGCTCGACCTGCTCAAGACCGACCCAGAGCAGAAGACCGCCCAGATGGAGGCGATCATGAAGGAGATTCGCGGCTATTCCGGCTCCGACAACCTGGTGCTGGTCACGCATCTGGAGAACATCGAGGCGCTCACCGGCATCGCGCCGCGCGAGGGCGAAGCCGTGGTCGTCGCGCCGGAAGGCGACGGCCTCAAGGTGCTCGGCCGCGTCACCTTCTGAGGGCGCCGGCCCGCGGGATTCAGCGCTGTTGCTGAAATGCCACAGCCGAAGGAAGCCGCAAATCTGCCGCGACAATGCCGCTTGCGACAACCCGTCGCAGGGTCTATAGGCGCGCTCCCGGTCACGAAAACCGAAGCGAGCACAACGGTTGGAGCTTTCGTCTCCGCCCGCGCAGGCGGCTTTGCCGCACTGTGTACGGAGCCGTCTCGGAGTGTTGGGACTTGCGGGTGTAGCTCATGGAGAGCGCCGGATTTGGGTCCGGAGGCAGGGTTCAATTCCCACACCCACGACACGGATAGCTCAGTTTGGTTAGAGCATCAGATTTGCATCTGACTGTCGAAGGTTCGATTCCTTCTCCAACGGCCTGTTAAGCCGACACCTTGGGTGGTGTTATCCAAAACGGTCCGGGGACCGGAATGCGAGGATTTCAAGTACGGCAGGGTTTCGGCCCCACCGGCCCGCGATGTCCTGCGCCATCGGCTCGCGGCCAGGCCCGCGGTGACGATCAAGGCGCGACAGTGCCGGCAACGGAGCCTTCGGGCTCCAGCGCCCGCTTTGCCGCCCCGCGATCCGCTCCCGAAGGCCCGCTGCGTGGCGACGCCACCGGTCTCCGGATCATTCGTGCCCGGAATTGAAAAGAGACGACGTGAAACGAGCAACGAAAGGACGATCGACGCATGACGTGACGCCTCGCATGGGGCCATGCCCGACAGGAGTAAGACAATGAAGACCATTCTCGAAAAGCTTCTTGGACGCCAGCGCGTCCTCGTGAAGGAAAATGAACGTGCCGTCGCCCTCTACAAGGGCGAGATCCAGGCGATCCTGATGCCGGGCGAGCATTGGCTTGCAAACCGGCGCGGTAACCTGGAAATCTCCAGGCACGACCTGAAGAACCCGGAATTCGTTTCGGCTTACGAGAAGGCGTTGTTCGACAAGCTCCCGGATGTGGCCGCGCGTCATTTCACCGTCGTTCGCACCGGGCGCACCGACATTGCCGTCATCGAGCGCGATGGCGCCCTCCATGGCGTTCTCACTCCGGATCGCAAGCTCGTGCTGTGGACGGATGCCGGCCCGTGGAAGGTGACGTCCGTCGACACGGCGGCGGATCTCGCCGTCGATCCGGCCTTGATGCGCCGGATCGGCCAGGCCCGGAAGACGGAACACATGTTCCTGCATCCGGTCGTGGACGGCCAGGTCGGGCTGCTCTTCGTGGACGGCGTCTACACCCGCACGCTTGCCGCGGGCGTGCACGCCTTCTGGAACGTCGGCCGCATGGTCCAGGTGAAGGTCGTCGACCTCAAGCGTCAGTCGCTCGATGTCGCCGGGCAGGAAATGTTGACCAAGGATCGCGTGACGATCCGCGTCAACATCGCCGCCGAATACCGGGTCGTCGATCCGGTGACGGCGGTGAGCACGGTGAAGGACTTCGCGGAAGCCCTCTACCGCGCCCTGCAGTACGCCTTCCGCAAGACGCTTGGCGCGCTCACGCTCGACCAGATCCTCGACAAGAAGGTCACGGTCGACGAGGAGGCGGCGGCCAAGGTGCGTGCCGACATGGCCGCGATCGGCCTCGAGGTCAGCGATATCGCGCTCAAGGATGTCATCCTGCCGGGCGAGATGCGCGAGATCCTCAACCAGGTGGTTTCGGCCGAGAAGCAGGCCGAGGCCAACGTCATCCGCCGCCGCGAGGAGACGAACGCCACGCGTTCGCTGCTCAACACGGCCAAGGTAATGGCCGAGAACCCGGTGATGCTGCGGCTGAAGGAGCTCGAGGCTCTCGAAGCCATCGCCGGCAAGGTCGAGCGCCTGACCGTTCACAACGGTACGGGCGGGCTGCTCAACGACCTGGTCAAGCTCCGCGAGAGCTGAGCTGACTTAAGGTTAACGGGAAGGGCCGCTGGTCATTCAGCGGCCCTTCTTGCGTTCAGAAAGCCGGCATCCCATCTGCGCCCGGCGGGTCAGGTCTTTTCCTGCCCGGAAAAACCGATTAGACAGCGCCCAAACAAGATGCGGACAGATTCCGCCCGCAACCCGAAGGAAGAGCCCTTGTCCACCACGTTCGAGAAAGTCGCCAAGATCATTGCCGACACCAGCGAGATCGATATCGACACCATCACGCCCGAAAGCCACACCATCGACGATCTCGGTATCGACAGCCTCGATTTCCTCGACATCGTCTTTGCCATCGACAAGGAATTCGGCATCAAGGTGCCGCTGGAGAAGTGGACGCAGGAGGTCAATGACGGCAAGGCCTCGACCGACGACTACTTCGTCATGAAGAACCTGTGCGCCAAGATCGATGCGCTGGTCGCGGCCAAGGTCGCCTGACGAGCACGATCTTGACCCGCCTCCAGCCTGACCAACAAAGCCGCTCATGAGCACCCCGCGCGACGTCGTCATCACCGGCATCGGCCTTGTCTCTTCGCTGGGAGAAGGACCGGACGCGCATTGGCAGAAGCTGACCCGGCCGGGCCTCGAGCCGGTGCTCGATGCGACGCGCTTCGCGCCCTACACCATCCATCCCCTGCCCGAGATCGATTGGAACCTGCAGATCGCCAAGCGTGGCGACCAGCGCCAGATGGAAACCTGGCAGCGGCTCGGCACTTATGTCGCCGGCCTGGCGCTGGACGACGCCGGCATCAAGGGCAATGACGAGCTCTGCGCGACCATGGACATGGTGGTGGCGGCCGGCGGCGGCGAGCGTGACGAGGCGGTCGACAGCGCGATCTTGGCGGCTTCCGAGAGCCGCAACGACCGCGACGTGCTGCTCAACGAGAAGCTGACCACGGAATTGCGGCCGACGCTGTTCCTCGCCCAGCTTTCCAACCTGCTCGCCGGCAATATCTCGATCGTGCACAAGGTCACCGGCTCGTCCCGCACCTTCATGGGCGAGGAAGGCGCCGGCGTCTCGGCCGTCGAGACGGCGGCCGCGCGCATCCGCTCCGGCCAGTCGACCCATGTGCTGGTTGGCGGCGCGTTCCAGACCGAACATTCCGACATGCTGCTGAGCTACGAGCTTGCCGGCTATCTGCATCGCGGCCCCTGGCGGCCTGTCTGGCAGCGGCAGGGCGCCGAAGGAGGTGGCGTCGTGACGGGTTCGGGCGGCGCCTTCCTGGTGCTCGAACAGCGCGAGCACGCAGTGAGCCGCGGTCGCAGGATCTATGCGGAGCTCGGTTCTGTGGTTTCCGGCCGTGCCCGGCGCAGGCGCGGCGAGTTGAATTCGGAAATCGCCGCGCTGTTGAAGCAGACGGCGCTGCCAGCCGGCGAATTGCTGACGATTTCCGGCGCTTCGGGCGCCCATGCCGCCACGGCAGCGGAAAAGGCAGCACTCGACGCAAGTCCCGCCTTGGCGGTGCGCGCCTTCTCGACGCTCACCGGCCACATGAAGGAAGCGCAGTTTCCCTTTGCCGTGGCGCTCGCGGCGCTCGCCGTCGATCGTAAGGCTTCTTACCCTGTCTTCGATGCAACAGTGGAGCGGCCATTCGAGGGTGCCCCCGCGACCGTCCTTGCAACCGCGATCGGCTATCACCAATTCGAGGGGCTGGGGCTGATCAAGGCCGCTTAGATTTGTTTTTATGCAATTCCGGATGGAAAACCGCGACATGCTTTTCCTGGAATTGCTCTGGACCGAGGCAGACAGAACATGGCCAATTTCCGCGATCACATGGGCAGGCCGATCGTCGCCGTGACCGGCATCGGCGTCGTGACCTCGCTCGGCGTCGGCAAGGCCGACAACTGGGCAGCGCTGACCTCGGGCAAATCCGGTATCCATCCGATCACCCGCTTTCCCGTCGATCACCTCAACACCCGCATCTCCGGAATGGTCGATTTCCTGCCGTCGAGCTCCAAGGGGGCGAGCCCCCTCACCTATGAGCTGGCCGAGACAGCCGCCCAGGAAGCGGTATCGGAGGCAGGCCTCGATTCCGGCGATTTCAGCGGACCGCTGTTTCTCGCCTCGCCGCCGGTCGAGCTCGACTGGGCCGACCGCTTCTCGCTCTACAATTCCGACAAGAAGGAAAGCGGTTCCGAAAGGCTGCTGCGGGTAGCGCGCGGGCTGAAGGAGCTCGATATCTTCGAGACCACGCAGTTCGGCTCGATCGCCGACCGGCTGGCCGACCGCTTCGGCACGCGCGGCTTGCCGATCACTTTGTCCACCGCCTGCGCCTCCGGCGCCACCGCCATCCAGCTCGGTGTCGAGGCGATCCGCCGCGGCGAGTGCGACAAGGCGTTGTCGATCGGCGCCGACGGCTCTGCGACAGCGGAGGCGCTGATCCGCTTCTCGCTGCTTTCGGCGCTCTCCACCCATAACGACATTCCCGAGAAGGCCTCAAAGCCCTTCTCCAAGGACCGCGACGGTTTTGTCCTGGCCGAAGGTTCCGGTGCGCTGGTGCTGGAATCGCTGGAGGCCGCCCTTGCCCGCGGCGCGACCATCCTCGGCATCATGCGCGGCTGCGGCGAGCGCGCCGACGACTTCCACCGCACCCGCTCCAAGCCCGATGCTTCGCCGGCGATCGCCACGGTGCGCGCCGCCCTTGCCGATGCCGGCTTGAGCGAGGACGAAATCGACTACGTCAACGCGCACGGCACCTCGACGCCGGAAAACGATAAGATGGAGCACCTGTCGCTGTCGACGGTGTTCGGCGAGCGGGTCGGCTCGATGCCGATCTCTTCGAACAAGTCGATGATCGGCCACACGCTGTCGGCCGCCGGCGCGGTCGAGGCCGCGTTCTCGCTGATGACGATGCGCGAAAGCGTCATCCCGCCGACGATCAATTACGACAATCCCGATCCGGCGATCGTGCTCGACGTGGTGCCGAACAAGAAGCGCAGCGCCGAAGTCGGCACGGTTTTGTCGAATTCCTTTGGCTTCGGCGGCCAGAACACCTGCCTTGTCATGGCGCGGGAACCGGTCTAAGCGGACGTTTTCCCGCTTCCACAGTACCGACAGGCCAAATGCGCGCATTGCAACTTATCGAGGACCGCCGTCTTGAAACGGTGGACCTGCCGCCTCCCCCGCCGCCTTCGCAGGGCGAAGTGACGCTCCGCATCAGGGCGGTGGCGCTCAACCATATCGACGTCTGGGGCTGGCGCGGCATGGCCTTCGCCAAGCGCAAGCTGCCGCTGGTCGTCGGCGCCGAAGCCTCCGGCGAGGTCGAGGCGGTCGGGCCTGGCGTCTCCAATCTCCTGCCGGGCCAGCTGGTGTCGATCTACGGCGCGCGCACCTGCGGGCTTTGCCGCGCCTGCCGCGAAGGCCGCGATAATCTCTGCGAACATGTGTCCGGCGTCCACGGCTTCCATCTCGACGGCTTCGCCCAGGAAAAGATCAACCTGCCGGCCCGCCTGCTGGTGCCCGCGCCGCCCGGCGTCTCCGAAATCGGCGCCGCTGTCGCGCCCGTCACCTTCGGCACGGTCGAGCACATGCTGTTCGACAACGCGAAGCTGGAACCCGGCGAGACCATCCTCGTCCATGCCGGCGGCTCCGGCATCGGCACCGCCGCGATCCAGTTGGCCAAGAAGATGGGCTGCACCGTCATCACCACGGTCGGCTCGAACGACAAGATCGACAAGGCGAAGGCGCTTGGCGCCGACCATGTCATCAACTACCGCGAGGACCGTTTCGAAGGCGTCGTGCGCAAGCTGACCAAGAAGAAGGGCGTCGATGTCGTGTTCGAGCATGTCGGCGCCGACACCTTTGCAGGCTCGATGCTGTCCTTGAAACGCGGCGGCCGTCTCGTCACCTGCGGCTCGACCTCCGGCGTCTCGACGCAGGTCAACCTGATGCAGCTTTTCCAGCAGCAATTGAAGCTGCTCGGCTCCTTCGGCTGCCGCATGGAGAACATGGCCGACGCCATGCAGAAGATGGCGGCCGGTCTCGTCGCGCCCGTGATCGATACCGAGGTCGGCTTCGACGACATCGACGCGGCGCTGAAGCGCATGGAAGGCCGCGACGTCTTCGGCAAGATCATCCTGCGCGTTTCCTAAGGCAAGATGGTCGCCAAGGTGCTCAAGAAAGCCCGCCGGGACTTCATGTTCCGATACGGCCGGCGGCTGCGCCAGATGGAACACTGGCTGGTCGCGCGGCTCGCCATGGCGGTGATCGGCCTGCTGCGCCTTTTGCCGCCGGACAGCGCGCTGAACTTCGCCGACCGCGTCGCCCGCCGCATCGGGCCTATGGTCGGGCGGCACAGGGTGGCGGTCAACAATCTGCGCCTCGCCTATCCGGAAAAGAGCGATGCCGAGATCGAGGCCATCGCGTCCGACATGTGGGGCAACATGGCCCGGCTTGCCGCTGAATACATTTTCCTTGATGCCCTCTTCGACTTCGACCCGAATGCCGCCAAGCCAGGCCGGGTCGAGGTCCGCGGCGTCGAGCATTTCGTCGAGATCGCCGGCGAGAAGAAGCCGCATATCCTGTTCACCGGCCATCTCGGCAATTTCGAGCTGCTGCCGGTCGCCGCCGCCACCTTCGGCATGAACATCACGGCGCTGTTCCGCCCGCCCAACAACCCCTATCTCGCCGATTACATCCACTCGACACGCCGTTCGTCGATGGGCGGCTTGCTGCCGTCTTCCACCGGCGCGTCATTCGCGCTCGCCGCCATCCTCGAAAATGGCGGCAACATCGGCGTGCTGGTCGATCAGAAATTCACGAACGGCGTCGAGACGACCTTCTTCGGCCGCCCCTGCCAGAGCAACCCGGTGCTGGGCATGCTTGCCCGCCACTATGACTGCGATGTCTATCCGGCCCGCTGCGTCAGGCTGCCGGGAAACCGGTTCCGCCTCGATATCGAAGACAAGCTGACCCTGCCGCGCGCCGAAAGCGGCAGCGTCGATGTTCACGCCACCACCCAGTTGCTCGCCGACGTCGTCGAGCGCTGGGTGCGCGAGGATCCTGGACAGTGGATGTGGTTCCACAAGCGCTGGGAGATGAGCGGCCGCCGGCGCAAGCGGCGTGAGCAGGCCAAAGAGGCCGGCTGAGCCTTCGGGGCCGTATCTCAAAATCGCCCAGCGCCGTTCTCCGGCTCGATCAACTCAGCCCGAGCGCAAGTGCCTGCGCAAGGAAAAGCCGCGAAGATCGCTCTTCGCGGCTCTGATTTCAGGCGACCAGAACTGGTCGAGCAATCCTAGAGGAACGGCACCGTAAAGTTGGGTCGATACGTATCCATCGTAGCGCCGTTGCGGTCTTCGGAGAGCAGCGTATCCGAACCGAAGCTTGCCCGCAGGCCAATTACATACTTGTGAACGTTCACGCTGCCCGAAGCTTCGGAAAAAGTCAGGTGATCCAGCTGGTAGCGCCCGAACACGGACCAAGGCGTGCCGGAAAACCGGTAGGTTGCCTGCAATGCCGCCGAGACCGTATCGAAGTGCGCACCAAAACCCGACAGCCGCGAGAAGCCGAGTTCACCGTCGAAGCGCAAATCGTCCTGCGCGAAATACCGCACGACGCCACGGCCGCCCCAATTGTCGAAATGTTCGGACTCGCCGCTGGCCCGCAGCTGGCCATAATAGACCTGCCCGTAAACCGTCACGTTGCCGAAATAGGCCTGTGCCTCGGGACCGACGGTGAAAGTGTAAAGGTCTGCGTCACCGAGGCCCTCATCGCCGCCATATCCGGTGATCGTGGCAAAACCGCCGAGCGCATAGGAACTCGGATCGCGCCAGTAGCCGTGGATGGCGCCGCCATAGCTGTAGAGGTTCGTGCCTTCGATCCAGAGCGAATCGATCACCGCGTCGGTCTGGATGTTCCAGCGAGCGTCGATCGGGAAATTGATACGAGCGGCGCCACCGGCGGTCGTGCCGTCTGCGTCGTCCCCCGGAGTCGCGAAATAGAGACCGCCAAGATACACTTCGCCATAACCTGATATATGCGGCTGGGCGAGTTCCTGGTCCAGAACAACCGGTGCGTCCGCAGCGAAAGCCGAAGTTGCCGTTGCCGCGATCGCAGCGCTCAAAAGAAATCGATACATCATAGTCCCCAAGCAGTCAGAATTAACGCCTCGCATTTACCACCGCCCCATGACACGGACCAGCTTTCGCAACTATTGAGGGCAGCGTAAGTCGTTGCTTTTCGGAGCATGTGAGGCATTGTTGCAACGTTTTCGACGGGGGCACGGTGTGCCGGCAATAATCCGCCACCGGTGACTTCCGCACCCCTCCCGGCCCGTTTTCAGTCGGTGACGACGATCCGCGTGTTGCCGTAGCCGGCTTCCTTCACCATCGAATAGAAGGTCGCGGCATTGGCCGTATGCAGGCGCACGCAGCCATGCGAGGCCGGGCGCCCGAGATACTTCACGGCGCCGGTACCATGGATGGCGTAGCCGCCGCGGAAGAACACCGAATACGGCATCGGCGAATTGTCGTACTTGCGCGAGTACCACATCCGCGCGGTCCATTGCGGCCGGTAGCTGCCGCGTGGCGTGAAGTAGCCCCTACGCGCCGTCGACACGCTCCAGCGGTAAAGCACCTGGCCGTACTTGCTGACGGTCATCGTCTGCGACGACACGTTAATATTGGCGACCAGCGTGGCCGCCCGACTTGCGATCGACGTGCCGAGCAACGCGGTTGCCAGCACGGCTGCCATGAGAACGGACTTTTTCATGCGATCAAACCCCTTCGATTGCCCCTGCCATCACGTGGTTTTTTCCATCATTTTGCCGGCAGGTGCGTTAAATACCACACACTCGTTGACGAAACCGCCAATCCGACGCGGCGAATTTGAACGATTTCCCGCCATAGTTGCCGGCGCGCCACGCACTCTCGACGGTTTAACCTGAGAGCCTGCCCCGATCATTGTCCGGCAACCGGCGAAAGGCGGCTTGCAAAACCACCGCGTTGCTTTTTCAATCCACGGGATGAATGAACGACTGCTTCGGGCCGTCGACGACCGGGTCGACGACCTGGTCGCGCTGACCGCCGACCTGATCCGCTTTCCGACCGTCAACCCGCCCGGCGAGGCCTACCGGCCATGCGCCGAATATCTCGGCGCGCGCCTCGAAAAGCTCGGCTTCGAGACCGAGTTCATTCGCGCCGAAGGCACGCCCGGCGACACCGACCGCTATCCGCGCGTCAATGTCGTCGCCCGCTTCGCCGGCCGCTCGCCCGGCGCCTCGGTGCATTTCAACTCGCATATCGACGTGGTCGAGGCCGGCGACGGCTGGACCGTCGATCCCTTCGCCGGCCTGGTGAAGGACGGCCGGGTTTACGGTCGCGGCGCCTGCGACATGAAGGGCGGGCTCGCCGCCTCGGTCATCGCCGCGGAAGCCTTCATGGAGGTCTATCCCGACTTTCCCGGCGCCATCGAGATATCGGGCACGGTCGACGAGGAGTCCGGCGGGTTCGGCGGCGTCGCCCATCTGGCGAAGCTCGGCTATTTCTCGAAACCGAAGGTCGACCACGTCATCATCCCGGAACCGCTCAACAAGGACCGCATCTGCCTCGGCCATCGCGGCGTCTGGTGGGCGGAGATCGAGACCAAGGGCGAGATCGCGCATGGCTCGATGCCGTTCCTCGGCGACAATGCGGTGCGCCATATGGGCGCCGTCTTGCAGGCCTTCGAGGACGAGCTGTTCCCGGCGCTCGACCGCAAGGTGACGCGCATGCCGGTGGTGCCCGAGGGCGCCCGGCGTTCTACCATGAACATCAATTCCATCCATGGCGGCCAGACCGAGGATTTCCGTCCCGGACTGCCCTCGCCCAACGTGCCCGACTCTTGCCGGCTGACCATCGACCGCCGCTTCCTGCTCGAGGAGGACCTCGCCACCGTCAAGGGCGAAGTCACCGGCATTCTCGACCGGCTGAAGCGCGAGCGAAAGAAGTTCGACTACGAGATCCGCGACCTCATGGAGGTGCTGCCGCTGATGACCGAGCGCGACGCGCCCGTCGTGAAAGCGGTCGCGAAGGGCATCATGGAGGTCTTCGACCGCGAACCGGACTATGTGATCTCGCCCGGCACCTACGATCAGAAGCACGTTGCCCGCATCGGCCATATCTACGACTGCATCGCCTACGGCCCCGGCATCCTCGACCTCGCCCATCGGCCGGACGAATGGGTGGGCATCGCCGACATGGTGGAATCGGCCAAGGTGATGGCGATCGGCCTCAATGTGCTGCTGCGCGGCACGGCCGGCTGATCCGGAAAAACATTTCCCCTGGCGCTGCCCGGCAGCACGAAACGCAATTTACTCACAGGCCAAATCACGCTTCTATCCGCTGGCTTGAGCATGCTTTGAGCAATGGGAGTTCAGCGATGAAATTGTGGAAGACCATTTTTGCCGCGGCCGTGCTGACATTCGCCGCCGCCACGTCGGCGTTTGCGGCGCGCACCGACCTCGTTATCGGCATTCCGCTCGAACCCCCTCATCTCGATCCGACCGCGGGCGCCGCCGCCGCCATCGACGAGGTGCTCTATGCCAACGTCTTCGAAGGTCTCACCCGCATCGGCCCGAACGGCGAGGTGCAGCCCGACCTTGCCGAAAGCTGGGCCATCTCCGATGACGGCAAGACCTACACCTTCAAGCTGCATGCCGGCGTGAAATTCCACGACGGCAGCGACTTCAGCGCCGACGACGTGAAATTCTCGCTCGACCGCGCCCGCGCCGACAATTCGGTCAACGCGCAAAAGGGTCTGTTCGCGCAGATCGACGAGGTCGACGTCGTCGATCCGGCGACCGTGAAGGTCACGCTGAAGAACCCGCAAGGCTCCTTCCTCTACAATATGGGCTGGGGCGACGCGGTGATCGTGTCGCCGAAATCGGCCGATACCAACAAGGAAAAGCCGATCGGCACCGGTCCCTTCAAATTCCAGAGCTGGGCCAAGGGTTCGTCGATCAGCTTGGTAAAAGCGGACAATTACTGGGGCGCGCCTGTGTCCCTCGACAAGGTCGAGTTCCGCATCGTGCCTGATGCCGCGGCCGCCGTGCCGGCGCTGCTTTCCGGCGACATTCAGGCCTTCCCCTTCTTCGATCCCGACAGCGTCTCCCAGGTCAAGGACGATCCGCGCTTTCATGTGGTGATCGGCTCGACCGAGGGCGAGACCATCCTGGCGATCAACAACAAGAAGCCGCCCTTCGACAAGCTGCAGGTCAGGCAGGCGATTTCCTTCGCGCTCGACCGCAAGGCGATCATAGACGGCGCCTCGGCGGGCCTCGGCGTGCCGATCGGCTCGCATATGTCGCCCGCCAACAAGGACTACGTCGACCTAACGGGTCTCTATCCGCACAATGTCGACAAGGCCAAGGAACTGCTGAAGGAGGCTGGTCTCGAAAAAGACTTCAAGGCGACGCTGAAGCTGCCGCCGCCGTCCTACGCGCGCCTTGGCGGCGAGATCATCGCGTCCGAACTGCGCGAAGTCGGCATCGACCTGGAGATCGTGCCCGTGGAATGGGCGCAATGGCTGGATCAGGTCTTCACCAAGAAAGACTACGATCTCACCATCGTCTCCCACACCGAGCCCAACGACATCGATATCTATTCGCGCAAGGATTATTACTTCAATTACGACAACCCGACCTTCGACAAGATCATCGCCGAACTCAACCTCACCTCGGACGAGGCCAAGCGCAAGCAACTGCTCGGCGAAGCGCAGAAGATCCTTGCAGACGACGCCGTCGTTGGTTTCCTCTACGAACTGCCAAAGGTCGGGGTCTGGGACGCGAAGCTGCAGGGCCTGTGGGAGAACGCGCCCATCCAGGCCAATGATCTCACCAAAGTGAAGTGGACGGACTGACGGCGGCGCGATCGCCCGATCGCCTCCCATGACCGCCTACCTCCTCAAGCGCCTGATCATCGCGGCCGTCACGCTGGTGCTGGCCTCGATGGTGGTTTTCGCTGTGATGGAGATCCTGCCCGGCGACCCGGCGCGCCTGATGCTCGGCTTCAACGCCAGCGTCGACCAGGTCGAACTGCTGCGCAACCAGATGGGGTTGAACGCGCCGCTTCCCCTGCGCTATCTGCATTGGGCTGGTGGGCTGCTCAGTCTCGATTTCGGTCGCTCCTACACCTATTCGGTTCCCGTCATCGACCTCGTGCGTGAACGTGTCGTCGTTTCCCTGCCGCTGGCGCTGATCGCGCTGGCGCTCTCGACCGTCATCGCCATCCCGGTCGGCCTTTTCTCCGCCAGCCGCCAAGGCCGTGCCGGCGACGCGCTGGCCATGGGCGCCGCCCAGCTCGGCGTCGCCGTGCCGAACTTCTGGTTCGCGCTGATGCTGATCTACCTCTTCGCCGTCTGGCTGCGGCTGGTGCCGGCCGGCGGCTTTCCCGGCTGGGGCGCCGGAGCCTGGCCGGCGGTGAAGTCGCTGCTGCTGCCTGCCGTCGCGCTGGCGCTGCCGCAGGCCGCGATCCTGGCGCGCGTCGCCCGCTCGGCGCTGATCGAGGTGCTCCACGAGGACTATATCCGCACCGCCCGCGCCAAGGGCCTGCCCCACCGCGCCGTGCTCTGGCGTCATGCATTGCGCAACGCCATGATTCCGGTGCTCACCATCCTCGGCCTGCAGTTCGCCTTCCTGCTTGCCGGCACCATCATCATCGAGAATGTCTTCTATCTGCCCGGCCTCGGCCGGCTGGTGTTCCAGGCCATCACCCAGCGCGACCTGATCGTTGTCGAAAGCGTCGTGATGCTCCTTGTCGCCGCCGTGATCGCCGTCAACTTGCTGGTCGACTTCTCCTATGCGGTCGTCGATCCGCGGCTCAGGGGCCGGCAATGACGATGCGCGTCGACCTGCCCGAGGAAACGCTTGCCGGGGTCCTGGCCAAGGCTTTTGGCAACCGCTCGTTCCTGATCGGCTTCGCCATCACGCTGCTCGTGGCCACGATTGCGCTGCTTTCCTTCATCTGGACGCCCTACGACGTCACCAAGCTGGTGATCGCCGACAAGACGCAGGCGCCCTCGTGGACGCATTGGTTCGGCACCGACCATTTCGGCCGCGACATCCTGTCGATGATCATGGTCGGCGCGCGCAACTCCATCGCCGTGGCGCTGGTCGCGGTCGGCATCGGCATGGGCGTCGGCGTGCCGCTCGGCGCCTTCGCCGCGGCGCGCGGCGGCATGGCCGACGAGGCGCTGATGCGCGTCAACGATCTCGTCTTCGCCTTCCCGGCGCTTCTTTCGGCGATCATGATCACCGCCATCTTCGGCCCGGGCGCCGTCAACGCCATCATCGCCATCGGCATCTTCAACATCCCGGTCTTCGCCCGTGTCGCCCGCGCCGGCGCGCTGGCGATCTGGCCACGCGAGTTCATCCTTGCCGCCCGCGCCGCCGGCAAGGGCATGAGTGAGATCACCGTCGAGCACATCCTGCCTAACATCGCCACGCTGCTGCTGGTCCAGGGCACGATCCAGTTCGCGCTTGGCATCCTCGCCGAAGCCGGGCTGTCCTATGTCGGCCTCGGCGCGCAGCCGCCTATGCCGAGCTGGGGCCGCATGCTGTTCGACGCCCAGACCCGCATGGTGACGGCGCCCTGGATGGCGATCTTTCCCGGCATGGCGATCGTCATCACCGTGCTTGGGCTCAACCTGCTCGGCGACGGCATCGCCGACATCCTCGATCCTAAATCGCGGCGGCAGCGATGAGCCTGCTCGAGATCGAGAACCTGTCGCTTGTGATCGGCGAGACGCCGATCCTCAAAGACGTCGACCTCGCGATTGCGCCCGGCGAAGTGGTCGGCCTGGTCGGCGAATCCGGCTCCGGCAAGTCGATGACGGCGCTGACCGTCATGCGGCTTCTGCCGCATCTGGCTCAAGCCAACGGGCGCGTCGCCTTTGACGGCATCGACATCCTCGCAGCGAACGAGGATCAGATGTGTGCGCTGCGCGGCGACGACATCGGCATGGTTTTTCAGGAACCGATGACGGCGCTCAATCCGGTCAAGACGATCGGCGAGCAAGTGGCCGAGGGCATTCGCTGGCACACAAAGGCAGGCCGCGCCGAAGCCGACGAGCGCGCGCGAAAAATGCTCGACCGCGTCGGGCTGCCGGAAGCAAGATTCCCGCTGTCGCGCTACCCGCATGAGCTGTCCGGCGGCCAGCGCCAGCGCGTCGTCATTGCGATTGCCTGCGCGCTGAAGCCGAAGCTCCTTATCGCCGACGAGCCGACGACGGCGCTCGACGTGGTGCTGCAGGCGCAGATCCTCGACCTGCTGCGCGACCTCGTCAGCGAAAATCGCATGGGTCTGCTGCTCATCTCGCACGATCTCGCGGTGGTGACCGAGATGGCCGACCGCCTGACCATCCTGCGCCGCGGCGAAGTGATGGAGGCCGGCGACACCGCACGCACGCTGTCAGGGCAGTCGCATCCCTACACGCGTGAGCTGGCGCTGGCTTCCATGCATGTGCCGGCGCGCCCCAAAACCCACCTTGGCGGTTCGGCAGAGCCCTTGCTCGAGGTCGAAGGCGTCAGCCGGGATTATCCGGGTCGGCGCAAATCCCTGTTCCGGCCGGCAGAGCCGATCCGCGCCGTCGACGACGTCTCGCTGACCATCGAGCCGGCCCAATCGGTGGCCCTCGTCGGCCGTTCCGGCTGCGGCAAGTCCACCCTTGCCCGCATGATCCTGGCGCTGGACAAGCCGACGGCCGGCGCGATCCGCTTTCGCGGCGAGACCATCACTGGCAAGGCGGAGGCAGAGCTAAAGCCGGCCCGGCGCGACATGCAGGTGGTGTTTCAGGATCCCTACGGCTCCTTCGACCCGCGCCAGAAGGTCGAGAGACTGGTGGCCGAGCCGCTGCATCTTCTGGAGAAGCAGCCGGCCCGATCCGAACGCCGCGAGATGGTCGCGCATGCGCTCAACGAAGTCGGGCTCGGTCCGCGCGACTTGGACAAATACCCGCATGAATTCTCGGGCGGCCAGCGCCAGCGCCTGTCGATCGCCCGCGCCATCATCACGCGCCCGAAGCTGGTGGTGGCCGACGAGCCGGTCTCGGCGCTGGATGTCTCGATCCGTGCCCAGATCCTGGACCTTTTCGCCGAGCTCAACCAGAAGCTCGGCATCGCCTATCTCTTCATCACTCACGACCTGACGGTAGCCCGCGCCATGTCGGACGAGGTGCTGGTCATGCATGAAGGCAAGATCGTCGAGCGCGGCAGGACGGCCGAGGTGCTCGACCATCCGCGCTCGGAAGCCGCGCAGGCGCTGGTCGCGGCTGCGCCCGACCTTCACCGCGCGATCGCGCGGCGCATGCGGGAACAGGGGTGAGCGGCCGGTTCGCGAAGCGCCGACAGCGAACGCCCGGGACGTTGCGAAGCAGCGGGGGGCCCAGCCGGCGGCCGCAGCCGAGCTACCCTTCCGGCTTGACGACATCGACGGGGCTGATATCGAGCAGGTCGAGCGTGCGACGCAGCAGCTTCACTTCGCTTTCGGCCAACTTTGAATCCGCCTTGGCGATCTCCGCCATATGGCGCGCAAGCAACTTGCGCCGCTCGACATCGAGATCGCGGAACAGCGCGATCGCTTGCGAGCCGTTGGTCTCGTAGCCGTAGTCGTTGAGATATTCGATGACGCTGTCGATCGAGGCTTCGGGAATACCGAAGGCTTCCTTGCAGATGCGCCGGAAGGCGACCATCTCGCTCTCCGAGACCGAGCCGTCGGCCAAGATCATGCGGAACAGCATCAAAAGTTCCGCCGACAGCACCGGATCGTCCGCCACTTTGCGAACGCCCGGGTCGCCGTCGAAGATCGAGCGTATCTGGTCGAGCAGCGCCATCGCCATCAGCCTCCCATTTGCGATTCCAGCCTGATTGTTAGCGTGGAATCGGTCTTGCGCAAACTGGGCGGGCGTGATGGAAGCTGCGGCTCCCCTCGCCTTGATCCACAGCCCGATGATCGACCTTACCCTGCAGACTGTCGTGATACTCACTGCCGCCGCTTTCGCGGCCGGCTTCGTAGATTCGATCGCTGGCGGCGGCGGCCTGATCACCATCCCGGCGCTGCTTCTGGCGGGCTTCTCGCCGGTCGCAGCACTCGGCACCAACAAGCTGCAGGGCATGTTCGGCTCCGGCTCGGCAACGATCCACTATGCCGCGAATGGCCAGGTCGACCTGCGTCGGCAACTGCCTTCCGCGCTGCTGGCGCTTGTCGGCGGCGCCATCGGCGCCCTGCTGGCGACGGTCGTGCCCGGCGATCTCCTGCGCGCGCTCTTGCCGGTACTGCTGATCGCGATCGCACTCTACTTCGCCTTCAAACCCAACATGAATGACGTCGACCGCGCCGAACGCCTGTCGCCGCTCCTGTTTGGCGTCACGGTTGTGCCTGCCATCGGCTTGTACGACGGTCTGTTCGGCCCGGGCACGGGCTCGTTTCTCATGCTCGCCTTCGTCACCCTTGCCGGCTACGGATTGCTCAAGGCGACCGCGCACACCAAGCTGCTCAACTTCGCCTCCAACATCGGCGGCTTCATCGTCTTCGCCGCCGTCGGCGTCGTCGACTGGAAGATCGGTTTGATGATGGGCGTGGCGCAGTTCCTCGGCGCCCGTCTGGGCGCCAGCCTCGCCATCAAGATCGGCGCGAAACTGATCAAGCCGCTGCTGGTGATCGTGTGCGTGGCGCTGGCGGTGAAGTTGCTTGCCGACCCGGCCAATCCCCTTCGCCAGCTAATTGGTGTGTGACGCCCCTGCTGGTAGAATTGAGGTGTTGCGAATCATGTTGGAGGGACAGACATGAATCTCAGTGCACCCACCCAGATCGTGTTCATTATTTCGTTGGTCATCGCCATCATCGGCCTTCTCGCCGCTCTTGGCCTTCTTGCGTTCATTCCTCTCGCGTCCGTTTGGATCATGCTCATCGCGTATATCGTGCTCGCCGCCGGCTGCCTGATGCGCGGCGCATAGACGCAATTCCAGGAAAAGTGCGCAGCGGTTTTCCGTCCGGAATTGCGTAGACGGCAATAGCAGATCTCTGGCAACTCGAAGCGCCCGGCCCCGCCGGGCGCTTTTGATTTGGCGGCCCAATGCATGCATCAAAACAAAGACGTAAAAGCGCGTCGCCTGAATTCAGTTCAGCGCGACACGCTTTGGTCTGCTAGGCTTGAGCCATGTCCGACGAGACAGAGCGCGATAGACAAGAAAATCGGTCCCCGGCCCTCCATTTCGAGATGGTCCGGCGCAAGCCCGCCGCCTCGCTCGCCGGCATCGTCACCGATATCTGCGGCTACCGCGAGACATGGCCCGGCCATTTCCGCGTCATCGAATATGCCTCGCTGACCGTGCCGCTGGTGATCAGCTTCGCCGAAGCCTTCGCCATCGGGCTCGGCCGCAACCCCGGCGACAACGATCGTTTCGCCAGCTTCGCCGCTGGCCTCTATGCCGGTCCTGTCGTGATCGAATCCTTCGGCGCCTCCTGCTGCGTCCAGGTCAATTTCACGCCGCTCGGCGCCAGGCAGTTCTTCGGCCTGCCGATGAGCGAACTGCGAGACCGCATGGTCGGCCTGGACGATGCGCTGGGCTTCGAAGGCATCGCCTTGCGCGAACGGCTGGGCGAAGCGCGGGGTTGGGACGCGCGCTTTGCCATTGCCGAGGGCTTCATCACCAACCGGCTTGCCGAGGCGAATGCGCTGTCGCCCGAAGTCGCTTGGGCCTACAAGACGCTCATCGCATCGGGCGGCCGCACCCGGATATCGGCGCTGGCCGGAGAGATCGGCTGGAGCCGCAAGCATCTCGCGGCAAAATTTTCCGATGCGATCGGCATCGGGCCGAAGACATTGTCGCGCATCGTGCGCTTCAACCGCGCGCTCTCGCTATCGAAGCGGCAAAAGGACGACTGGGCCGGCATCGCCGCCGATTGCGGCTATGCCGACCAGGCGCATCTGGTGCGCGAGTTTCGTCAGCTCGCCGGCGAAACGCCTACGGCGCTCGCAGCGCTGGCTTAGGCTGCTGGCTGCGGCCAGGTTACAATTCTTCAAGACGCCGGAACGCTTTTGCCCGAGGCTGGCTTCCATCAAATCACCAGGGAGTTTGTCATGCCCACGACAACGGAAGCACCTCGCATCTATCCAGCCCTACGCTGCAGGAACGCGGCCAAGATGATCGACTGGCTATGCCACGCCTTCGGCTTCGAGGTGCGCGCCCACTATGGCGAAGGCGACATCGTCCATCACGCCGAGCTGACCTTCGGTTCCTCGATGATCATGCTGGGCACCGCCCGCGACGACGATTACGGCAAGATGGTCGGCGAGCCGGGCGGTAGCGGCGGCAAGTCGATCTACATTGCGGTCAGTGACGCCGACGCCGCCTATGCCAAGGCGAAAAAGGCCGGCGCCAGGATCATCCAGGAACTGGTCGACCGCGACTATGGCAGCCGCGAATTCATCTGTCTCGACCCGGAGGGCAATGTCTGGTCGTTCGGCACGTACTGGCCGAAAGCCGGCGAGAAAGCGTAGCTCTATCATCGCCAGCATTCGAGGTTGGCGAGGGCATCTGAACTTCGTCATCCACGGGCGGAGCGGGAGCGAAGCGGACGCGTAGACCCGAGGATCCATTCCGTTACCTCGCGCGAGGAGTCCAGCAGGGCAGAATTCTGCACCGTAGCAACGCTTCGAAGTCACGGCATGGATCCTCGGGTCTGCGCGCGTCGCTTCGCTCCTTGCTCCGCCCGTGGATGACGACGGGACCGGCGTTTCGGCTAGAGCGGTTCAAGATTTGACGGAATCGGAGGGGATTCCTGATTTGTCGGATTTGTGATTCAAGATGCTGG